>NZ_JBSHAF010000005.1:0-154259 GCF_053611365.1 Streptomyces sp. NPDC054813
ATCTGGCGTTGACTTTTGGCACGCTGTTGAGTTCTCAAGGAACGGTCGCTTCCTTTGTACTCACCCTCTCGGGCTTTCCTCCGGGCTTCCCTTCGTTCTTGCGTTTCCGACTCTATCAGATCCTTTCGGCGTCCGATTCCCGGTCGGCGGGATTGTCTGAGGCTTTCCGGCTTTCGCCTGTCGGCCTTTCGACATTCACTACGTTAGCCGATTCCCGTCGAGACTCATAATCGAGTTCCGTGAGTTCGAATTCAGGCATGCAGGCATGACAAATCCGACCCCGTCAGGGGAAGTCGTAGGTAGTGGGTGGCCGCTTCCGGCTGCTGGCGAATGCCATACCCGGTTCATCGGCTCGGGCTACGTTACGCACCTTCCAGGGACGCGTCAACTTGAGCGGCGCCGGGGTACATGGGCCCGATAGGGGCTGACTGTCGGGTCATCTGCAATCCAGTAACGCCAGGGATGAACCTCACCATTGCCCCCCTCGCCGGCGACTCCGGTGCGCGGACCGTTGCGTACCTGGTCGGAGGGGGCGGGGGAACCGGTCAGCATCCGCAGCGGTGTCTCGTCGGCGGCACACGCGTCCGTGCCGTCCAGGGCCCGGTCGACGCCCAGGGCGGTGGCCAGGCGGGCCGGGCCTTTGGCCAGTTCTCTGTCGTATCGGGCCGAAAGTCGACGTTTGCGCGCGAGCTCGACGCCCTCGACGATCTCGCCGGCGCGGAGCAGGACCGCGCTCGCGATGCCCACCGGACCGCAGACGAGGTTCATGCAGAACCACATGCCGTAGGTGAAGTAGACGTACACATGTCCGGGCGGACCGAACATCACCTCGTTGCGGGGTGTGGGCCCGCGATAGGCGTGCGACCCGGGGTCGTTCGGGCCGTCGTACGCCTCCACCTCTGTGATGCGGACCGCGATCGGACCGTCCGGGGTGGTGCGGAGGAGGATGCGGCCGAGGAGGTCGGGGGCGACCTCCAGTACAGGGCGGTCGAAGAAGTCCCTGGGGAGTGACGTACGGTCCGGGGGCGCGATCATGGCGTCCGAGCCTAGTCCAGGCAGAGGATGCCAAGGGGTGGTCAAGGATTCGTCTCCTTGCCAGGGTGTGGGCCGGAACCGGTCGCGGTCGGATCGCGTTTCTAGGGATCAAGGGTCCGTACGTAAAGGGAGAGTCATGGGGTTCAAGAAGCTGCTCGCGAGCCTGGGGGCCGGTGGGGCTTCCGTGGAGACGGTGCTCACCGAGATCAACGTCGTGCCGGGTGGCGTCGTCCAGGGTGAGGTGCGGATCCAGGGCGGGTCGGTGAATCAGGAGATCCAGGGGCTGTCCGTGGGTCTCCAGGCGCGGGTCGAGGTGGAGAGCGGCGACGAGGAGTACAAGCAGAACATCGACTTCGGCAAGGTGCGGCTCGGCGGTGCCTTCGAGCTGCAGGCCGGGGCGGTGCACGCGGTGCCGTTCGGGCTGGAGATCCCCTGGGAGACGCCGGTCACGATGATCGACGGGCAGGCGCTGCGCGGGATGCACATCGGGGTGACCACCGAGCTGGAGATCGCGCGTGCCGTGGACTCCGGTGACCTGGACCCGATCAACGTGCACCCGCTGCCGGCACAGAAGGCGATCCTGGACGCCTTCATCCAGCTGGGCTTCCGCTTCAAGAACGCGGACCTGGAGCGCGGTCACATCCGGGGGACCCGGCAGACGCTGCCGTTCTACCAGGAGGTGGAGTTCCACCCGCCGTCCCAGTACCGGGGGCTGAACCAGGTCGAGCTGAGCTTCGTGGCGGACGCGCACGCCATGGACGTCATCCTTGAAATGGACAAGAAGCCGGGGCTGTTCAGTGAGGGCAGTGACACCTTCCGGTCGTTCCAGGTGGGTCTGCACGACTTCCACGGGACCGACTGGGCGGCTTATCTGAACCAGTGGCTGTCCGAGGTCGGCAGCAAGCGCAACTGGTTCTAGGCTCGGGAACCGCGGAGTCCGTATCGGCTTCCGTAAGCGATCAGTATCGATCAGGAGGTACCGAGGTGACCGAGCTCAAGCGGCGGCCTCTCCCCCATGACTTCCACCCGCCCGTCCCCTCGTTCACGGTGACGAGCGACGACGTCGAGGAAGGGGCGACGCTCAAGGACGCTCAGGTCTACGCGAAGGGCAACACCTCGCCGCAGCTGCGGTGGGAGGGCTTCCCGGCCGGGACCAAGAGCTTCGCCGTGACCTGCTACGACCCGGACGCCCCGACGGGCAGCGGGTTCTGGCACTGGTCCGTGTTCGACATTCCGGCCTCGGTGACCGAGCTGCCGGCGGGTGCGGGCAGCGGCAAGTTCGAGGGCCTGCCCGAGGGCGCCGTACAGGTGCGCAACGACTACGGGTCGAAGGACTTCGGCGGTGCCGCGCCGCCGCCCGGGGACGGGCCGCACCGGTACGTCTTCACGGTGTACGCGGTGGACCAGGAGAAGCTCGGTCCGGACGCCGATGTGTCGCCTGCCGTCGTCGGGTTCAACCTGCGGTTCCACGCGATCGCCCGCGCGCAGTTGATCGGCGAGTACGAGAACCCCGAGAAGGGCTGACGCACCTCGCGAAATCAGCCAAGCGTTCATTGAACGTTTGCCCGTCCCTGGTCTTGGAAGTGATCAGGGGCGGGCAGTTTTTATTGCGTTGTCCATCTCGGCGCGCCCGTCCAGAGTTGATCCAAGCCCGCCGGGGGTGGGCACGGTGCACATGGGAGGTGGGCTGGATGCGTGACACGCTGGTGCTGAACGCGAGCTTCGAGCCGCTGTCTACGGTGACTTTGAATCGAGCCGTCGTCCTGGTGCTCCAGGACAAGGCCGTCGTCGAGCAGGCCCACCCCGAACTGCGCATGCGCGGTGCGGATGTGGACATACCCGCGCCCCGGGTGATCAGGCTGTGCCGTTATGTACGGGTGCCGTTCCGGAGACAGGCGCCCTGGTCGAGGCGGGGGGTGTTGGTCAGGGACCGGCACCGGTGCGCGTACTGCGGGCGGCGGGCGACGACCGTCGACCATGTGGTGCCTCGGGCCCAGGGCGGTCAGGACTCTTGGCTGAACACGGTGGCCTCGTGCGCGGAGGACAATCACCGCAAGGCGGACCGGACACCTGAGCAGGCGGGGATGCCGTTGCTTCAGAGACCGTTCGAGCCTTCACCGCAGGATGCGATGCTGTTGGCGATGGGGGCCGAGGATCTGGCGGCGCTTCCTGAGTGGCTGGCGGGGGATGTGGCCGCCTAGTCGTGTGCCTGGCCGGGCTCGTCGTGCGAGCGCGGCTTGTCGCGCCCACGCGGCGGAGCCGCAAATCAAACAGAGCCCCGCGCCCCTGAACGGGGTGCGGGGAACCTTTGTTTTCCAGAACCGTCCGTCGATGACCGTCAGTCGATGTTGGGCTTCTCGCGGCGTTCCTGGGCCGGGACGTTAGCGCCGCCGCCCGAACCGCCGCCCAGCGAGCCGAAGTTGCCCATCGCGCCGGACAGGCCCTTGAGGGCGTCGCCGATTTCGCTGGGGACGATCCAGAGCTTGTTGGCGTCGCCCTCGGCGATCTTCGGAAGCATCTGGAGGTACTGGTAGGAGAGGAGCTTCTGGTCCGGGTCGCCCGCGTGGATCGCCTCGAAGACCGTGCGGACCGCCTGGGCCTCGCCCTCGGCGCGCAGAGCGGCCGCCTTGGCCTCACCCTCGGCGCGCAGGATCTGGGACTGCTTCTCACCTTCGGCGGTGAGGATCGCGGCCTGCCGCGTGCCTTCCGCGGTGAGGATCGCGGCGCGCTTGTCACGGTCGGCGCGCATCTGCTTCTCCATCGAGTCCTGGATGGAGGTCGGCGGCTCGATCGCCTTCAGTTCGACACGGTTGACGCGGATGCCCCACTTGCCGGTGGCCTCGTCGAGGACACCTCGCAGGGCCGCGTTGATCTCCTCGCGGGAGGTCAGGGTGCGCTCCAGGTCCATGCCGCCGATGATGTTGCGGAGCGTGGTGACCGTGAGCTGCTCGATGGCCTGGATGTAGCTGGCGACCTCGTAGGTGGCCGCTCGCGCGTCGGTGACCTGGTAGTAGATGACCGTGTCGATGTTCACGACCAGGTTGTCCTGGGTGATCACCGGCTGGGGCGGGAACGGTACGACCTGTTCACGCAGGTCGATGCGGTTGCGGATGGTGTCTATGAACGGGACCACGATGTTCAGGCCCGCGTTCAGGGTCCGCGTGTAGCGGCCGAAGCGCTCCACGATGGCGGCGCTCGCCTGTGGGATGACTTGGATCGTCTTGATCAAGGCGATGAAGACCAACACCACCAGAATGACCAGGACGATGATGACCGGTTCCATCGTCGCTCCCCGTACCCTTCTCCGCCTCGGCGCTCGGCAGATCTTATGGTTGTTGAAGATCTTGCTGGACGAGTCTGACAGACCCTCGCCCAACTCGGGAGTCCTTCCGCTGAGTTGCGTCGTACGAGGTCAGATGACGATGGCCGTGGCCCCCTCGATCTCCACGACGTCCACTTCCTCTCCGGCTTCGTAGGCGCGCCCGGTGTCGAGCGAGCGTGCCGACCAGACCTCGCCGGCCAGCTTGATCCGTCCGCCGGAGCCGTCGACGCGTTCCAGTACGACGGCCTGCTTGCCCTTCAACGCGTCTATGCCCGTGGCGAGTTGGGGTCGCTGGGCGGCGTGCCGGGCTGCGATGGGGCGTACGACGGCGATCAGGGCGACGGAGACGACGACGAAGACGAGTACCTGGATGACGACGCCCGCACCGAGTCCGGCGGTGGCCGCGGCGGCCAGCGCGCCGACCGCGAACATGCCGAACTCCGGCATCGCGGTCACCACGAGCGGGATTCCGAGCGCCGCCGCGCCGACGAGCCACCACACCCATGCGTCGATGCTGTTCACATGGTCATGGTAGGGCCGCGGGTGCCGACCCCGACAGGGTGCTTTCCCTGGACGGAACTCCCGTCAGGAGCCGTCAGGACAGGGGGAGTCCGTGGGCCGTCCAGCGGTCGCCGAGCTGCTCCACGACGAGCGGGAGGCCGAAGCAGAGGGAGAGGTTGCGGGAGGAGAGTTCGAGCTCCAGCGGGCCGGCGGTGAGGACCTTGCCCTGGCGGATCATCAGGACGTGGGTGAAGCCGGGGGCGATCTCCTCGACATGGTGGGTGACCATGATCATGGAGGGGGCGATCGGGTCCCGGGCGAGCCGGCCGAGGCGGCGGACCAGGTCCTCGCGGCCGCCGAGGTCGAGGCCGGCGGCGGGCTCGTCGAGCAGCAGCAGCTCGGGGTCGGTCATCAGGGCGCGGGCGATCAGGGTGCGCTTGCGCTCGCCCTCGGAGAGGGTGCCGAACTTCCGGTCCACGTAGTCGGTCATGCCGAGGCGGTCGAGGAAGGCGCGGGCGCGCTCCTCGTCGACCTCGTCGTACTCCTCCTGCCAGTGGGCGGTCATGCCGTAGGCGGCGGTGAGCACGGTCTCCAGGACGGTCTGGCGCTTGGGGAGCTTCTCGGCCATGGCGATGCCGGCCACACCGATGCGGGGGCGCAGGTCGAAGACGTCGACCTTGCCGAGGGTGTCGCCGAGGATGGTGGCGGTGCCCTTGCTGGGGAAGAGGTAGCTGGAGGCGATGTTCAGGAGGGTGGTCTTGCCGGCGCCGTTGGGGCCGAGGATGACCCAGCGCTCGCCCTCCTTCACCGACCAGGAGACCTGGTCCACCAGAGCCCGGCCCTCCCGGACCACGGATACGTCCTGAAGCTCCAGAACATCGCTCATGAGCGCGTTGTCTCCCCTTGCAGTGTGGCCGGTCTCGGCTGGCGCGTACGCCGGTGGCTCGGGCGGCGGCGCCGGTGGGCGCGGCCCTTATGAAATCTACGCCACGAGTGCGGCGCTCCATTCCATCGGTCCGGTCCTTAGGGTGGAGGCATGCTTTCGGAACCTCGCTCAGGGCGCCTCGCCGCCTGGGGAAATGCCCTGTTGGCCGGAGTTGTCTCTCCGGATGACGCCGTGCTCGCCATCGTCGGCGAGGACGCGGTGCATCGGGTGGAGGGGCTGCCCGGGGAGTCCGCTCCGGTCGGGCTCACGCTGGCGTTCGGGCGGCTGCGGACGCTGGGGGCGACCGGGCTGCGGGTCGCGCTGCCGGCGCCGGGCCATCCGCTGGGGCTGAGCGGCCCGCCGGAGTTCAACGCGCGGGCTCTGGAGGCCGAGCAGGCGGTGATCTGTTACGGCGCCGCCCTCGGGCTGGTGCCGGAGGTGTCCGAGGCCGGTCCCGCCGGTGATGTGCATGTCGAGGTGGTCTGGCATGTGCTGCCGGTGCGGGAGGCGCCGCCTGCGGACGTGCCGTCGCTGGGCGAGGCCGAGCGGGAGCTGGCGGAGGCGCTCAGGGACGCGACCGAGATTCTGGCGAAGCTGGACGTCGCCGGGTCGGGTCCGGTGGCGGAGGCGGCGATCGACGCCTACCGGGCGCGGGCCGAGCGGGGGCGGGAGGTGCTGGCCCCCGGGTATCCGCCTCGGGCGGTACGGGTCCTCGAGCTGGCGCAGCGGGTCGGGTTGCTGATCTCGCTGGCGCACGAGAACGGGCACGGGGGCGCGGTGAGCGCGTCGGAGATGGCGGCGCGGTCGCTGGCCCTGCGGCCGGTGGAGCGGACGGCCCGGCGGGCGCAGGTGGCGGCGTACAACTCGGTGGTGGAGGAGCGCGAGCGGGGGCGCTAGAGCGCCTGAGGGCCACGCCGCACGGCGTGGCCTCGACGGTGGTGCCGGTCCTACTTGTTGACCGCGGTGTTGCCGAACGCGGGGTTCAGGAGGCCGACCACGTTGGCGGAGAGACCGCTGACGTTGACCGGGACGTTGGGCGGGATCTGGGCGACCAGGCCGGAGGCGACGCCCGGGGAGGCGACAGCGTCGCCGTCGGCAACCGCGTCGGCGAAGGCCGAACCGGCGGAGGCGCCCGCTGCGATACCGGCGACGGTGAGGGCGACGGCGGCCTTCTTGGCGATGTTCATGGGAAGGGTTCCTCCTGCGTGTGCGTGTCCGACCCGGCCGTGGGTCGTGCGCTGATCAACGCCGCAGGGGTCCTGGGTGGTACGGGGCGCCTGGCCGTGACGGCCCGTTCGGATCATTGGGCGTGAGAGTCACTGGACCTGAGAGCCGTTGGGCCCAGGAGTCATTGGCAGTAAAAGCCGCTGGGAGTAAAAGCCGACCGGCCTTCCGGGGGCGCCCGGAAGGCCGGAGGTCGATGCCGCGGTGCGGCGCGGTCTCAGTGGTTGAGGCCGAGGTTGCCGAAGGCGGGGTTCAGCACGCCGATGACGTTGACGCTGTTGCCGACGGCGTTGACCGGGACGTGCACCGGGACCTGGATGACGTTGCCCGAGACGACGCCCGGAGAGCCCTGGGCCTGGCCGTCGGCGTGGGAGCCGCCGGTGTGGGCGGAGGCCATCCCCGCGCCCGCGGCCATGATCCCGCCGGCCACCATCGTCACGGCCGCTGCCTTCTTCAGGTTCTTCACTTCTTGAGCCCTCCTTGGCGATCGCCGCGGCGGTCGCCGCGGCACGCACTGAAGAACGCCGGTGGCCGGGAGAGGATGCGCCGTCCGGGTGACATTCCCACGACGGTATGAATCTCAGCCCGTAGGACGACCCTTCATGTTGCCGTCGGTGAAGCGTTACGGAGGGCGTTTCAGCCGGTCACGCCATGGCGTACGGCCCACAGGGCGGCCTGGGTGCGGTCGGCGAGGTCGAGTTTCATCAGGATGTTCGAGACGTGCGTCTTGACGGTCTTCTCGGAGAGCACCAGAGCGCGTGCTATCTCGCGGTTGGAGCGGCCGTCGGCGATCAGCCCCAGCACCTCGCGCTCCCGCTCGGTGAGCGACCCTCCCCTGCCGTGGCCGGAGTTGGCCTCCTCCTGGGAGAGCAGGGCGCCGGCCACCTCGGGCTGGAGCAGGACGTGCCCGGCGTACACCGAGCGGATGGCGGTGGCGAGCGCGTCGGGATCGACGTCCTTGTAGACGTATCCGGCGGCGCCTGCGCGCAGGGCCGGGACCACCGTGCGCTGCTCGGTGAAGCTGGTGACGATGAGCACGCGCGCGGGGTTGTCGAGTTCGCGGAGCTTGCGCAGGGCCTCCACGCCGTCCATGCCGGGCATCTTGACGTCCATGAGGACGATGTCGGGGCTCAGCTCCTGGGCGCGCTCGACCCCTTCGGCGCCGTCGGCGGCCTCGCCGACGACCTCTATGTCGTCCTGGACCTCCAGGAAGGTACGCAGGCCCCGGCGGACGACCTGGTGGTCGTCGACCAGCAGGACCCTGATCGCGTCAGCCACCGGGGACCTCCATCTCGATCGTGGTGCCCTTGCCGGGCGCCGATTCCACGGTCAGCGTGCCGCCGGCCCCGTTCGCCCGGTCCCGCATGGAGACCAGGCCGAGGTGGCGTCCGGCACTGCGGGTGAGGTGCGGGTCGAAGCCGCTGCCGTCGTCCGTGACCCGCAGCACGGCCCCGCCGCCGCGCCGGTTCACGGTCACGTCGACGTGCTCGGCGCCGGAGTGCCGCAGGGCGTTGTGCAGGGCTTCCTGGGCCACCCGGAGCAGCGCCTCCTCCTGGGCGGCGGGCAGGGCGCGGACGCCGCCGGCGGCGAAGGTCACGCGCGCCGCGTGGGCGCGGTCGAGGACCTGGATCTGGGTGCGGAGGGTGGCGACCAGACCGTCCTCGTCGAGGGCGGCGGGGCGCAGCTCCACGACGGCCGCGCGCAGTTCGTCGGTGGCCTCGGCGGCGAGCGCGGCCACCTGCTGCAACTCGCCCTTGGCGCGGGAGGGGTCGCGGTCGACCAGGGCGGCGGCGGCCTGGGCGGTAAGGCGCAGGGAGAACAGTTTCTGGCTCACCGCGTCGTGCAGCTCGTGGGCGAGCCGGGAGCGCTCCTCGGCGATGGTCAGCTCGCGGCTGCGCTCGTAGAGGCGGGCGTTGGTGAGGGCGATCGCGGCGTGCTGGGCGAGGATGGAGAGCAGTTCCTCGTCCTCCGCGGTGAAGCCGCAACTGCCGTCGGGCTCGGGGCACGGGGAGTGTGGGGGGCTTCCCCCCGCCGAGCGCACCTTGTTGGCCAGGAACAACGCGCCGATGATCTCGTCGCCGTCCCGGATCGGCAGGCCCAGGAAGTCGGACATCTCGGGGTGGGCCGACGGCCAGCCCTCGAAGCGGGGGTCCTTGCGGACGTCGGCGAGCCGCTCGACCTTCGCCTCGTGGAGCATCGCGGCGAGGATGCCGTGCTGGCGCGGGAGCGGGCCGATGGCCTTCCACTGGGCGTCGGTGACACCGTCGACGACGAACTGGGCGAAGCCGCCGTGGTCGTCGGGGACCCCGAGCGCGGCGTACTGCGCGTCGAGCAGCTCACGGGCGGAGGCGACGATCGTCTTGAGGACGTCGCGCACCTCCAGGTGCCTGCTCATGGCCAGCAGCGCTGAGCTGACCGCGGCGAGGCCGGACCGGGGACCTTGACTCATGCCCTCACGGTACCGGCGGGGTGTGACACCGCGGATCGGCCGATGGTGGCGGGGCCCGGGCCGATGGCCGTAGGACCCGGGTCCTAGGACGCAGGCCCCGGACCGGCGGCGTAGTCCGAAGGGCCCCGCCGGATTGCGCCCCGCGTCCGAGGCGGCCGGGGCGGTGCCGTTCCTAGGTTGAGGTCACCGCCGACGGAGGCGGACGGAGCCGAGGGGACGGTTGTCATGCCGGTAGCGATCATCACGGGGGCGTCGAAGGGACTGGGGCGTGCGCTGGCTCAGGCGCTGGCCGCGCGCGGCTGGGACCTGGTGCTGGACGCCAGGGGCGCGGGGGCGCTGAAAGAGGCGGCGGAGGCCGTCGCGGGGCCGGGGACGCGGGTGGCGGCGCTGCCCGGCGATGTCACGGACGCCGGGCACCGGGCCGAGCTGGTGGCCGCCGCGGGTCGGCTGGGCGGGCTGGACCTGCTGGTGAGCAACGCCAGCGCGCTGGGTGCCGAGCCGCTGGTGCGCCTTGGCGAGCTGCCCCTGGCGGGGCTGCGCCGGGCACTGGAGGTGAATGTGGTGGCCGCGCTGGGCCTGGCCCAGGAGGCGCTGCCGCTGCTGCGGGAGTCGGCTGCGGGGGCGGTGATAGCGGTCAGCTCGGACGCGGGCGCGGAGGCGTACGAGACCTGGGGCGGGTACGGCGCCTCGAAGGCCGCCCTGGACCAGCTGGCGGCGGTGCTCGGTGTGGAGGAGCCGGGGCTGCGGGTGTGGTCGGTGGATCCCGGGGACATGGCGACCGGCCTGTACGCGGCGGCCGTACCGGACGACGACGATCCACGGCCGGCACCGGAGAGCGTCGTACCGGCGTTCCTGCGGTTGCTCGACGAGCGGCCGGCGAGCGGCCGGTACGGGGCGCCGGCTCTGGTGGAGGGACGATGACGACAGCTCTGCGGGTGCCGGAGGAGTTGTCCGCGCGGGTGCCGGCCGAGCAGCGCGGGCCGGGGCTGGAGCGGGATGCCGTACGGCTGCTGGTGTCGCGCGGGACGGCGGTGTCGCATCACGCCTTCGCCGAGCTGCCGGTGCTGTTGCGGGCCGGGGACCTGCTGGTGGTGAACACCTCGCCGACGCTGGCGGCCGCCGTGGACGGGCGGATCGGGCACGCGCGCGTGGTGGTGCACTTCTCCACCCGCGGGGACGACGGGCGGTGGGCGGTCGAGCTGCGGGAGCCGGACGGCAGGGGGACGACACGCGCGCGTGCGGGCGCGTCCGCGGGGAGTGAGGTGCGGCTGCCCGGGGGCGGGCGGCTGGTCCTGGTGGAGCCGCTGAGTGCGCGGGGCGAGCGGCTGTGGTGGGCGCGGGCCTCGGGGGACGTGCCGGGGATGCTGCGGGAGCACGGGCGGCCCATTCGTTACTCCTACACGGAGCGGGACCAGCCGCTGTCCGTCTACCAGACGGTGTTCGCGCTGCCCTCGGCCGACGGGGCCGGGAGTGCGGAGATGCCGAGTGCGGCGCGGCCCTTCACCGCGCGGCTGGTGGCGGAGCTGGTGAGCCGGGGCGTGCAGTTCGCGCCGATCACGCTGCACACGGGGGTGTCGTCGGGGGAGGCGCACGAGCCGCCGTACCCGGAACGTTTCGCCGTTCCGGCGGCGTCGGCGCGTCTGATCAACGCGGCCAGGGCGGGTGGCAGGCGGGTCGTCGCCGTCGGGACGACCGCCGTGCGGGCCGTGGAGTCGGCGGCGGGCGCCGACGGGGTGGTGCGGGCGGCCGAGGGGTGGACGGAGCTCGTCGTGACGCCCGGGCGCGGGGTGCGGGTGGTGGACGGGCTGCTGACCGGGCTGCACGAGCCGGAGGCCTCGCATCTGCTGATGCTGGAGGCGGTTGCGGGGCGGCCCTCGGTCGACCACAGCTACGAGGAGGCGTTGCGCGGGCTCTACCTGTGGCACGAGTTCGGCGATGTGCACCTCATCCTCCCGGAGGAGAGCCCTCACACAGAGCATTGCTAGAGCAACTCCTGGTGAGATTCATGTGCGGCCGATGTGAGGCCGCACATAGGGCGCACATCACGTACGAACGGACATAGGAGATAAAGGGTCCCGCAGTGAACGGGACAGACGACCTAGTCTGTCCCGTTTTGCCCCTCCGGCCTGTACTACCGGGGATCGTACGTCACACCTTTGCCAGGGAATTTTGCGGCCGCTAAGAATTGCTCTCGTCGCTCAGCACCGCGGATTCCCCCCGCGGTGTTCGTGCAGGAGGAGCCGGTCTCCCCCGCGGACAACGAGCGACCTCCGCGCTATTCGAAGAGGTCCACTGCTATGCCCAAGCACGCCCACAGTCCCACGCTGACCAAGCATCACAAGATCGCGCTCGCCGGTGTCGCCACGCTCGGCGCCGCCGCCCTCGCCTTCTCCGCTGTGCCCAGCAGCGCGGAGACCGCCGTGACCGGGTCCCCCCGGACCGCGGCCCAGGTGGCCTACGGCACGGAGCAGATCAAGGACGTCAAGGGCACGGTCACCGACCAGCTCGCGTTCCAGAACGTCAAGGTCGAGGCGATCGCCGCCAAGAAGAAGGCGGCCACGCCCCACACCCTGCACCTGGCCCACGTGAAGCAGGCCCACGCCCTGCACGTGGCGCACGTGAAGAAGGCCCACGCGGCCCACACCGCCAAGGTCAAGGCCGCCCACACCGCCCACGTGAAGCACGTCGAGGCCGCCGCCAAGCAGGCCGCCCACGCCGCCCACGTGAAGCACGCCGCCAAGCAGGCCGCGAGCCGGTCCGCGCAGCGCCCGCAGATCCAGCAGGTCGCCGCGAAGACCTACTCGAACACCCTCGACGGCTGGATCCGCCAGGCCCTCGACATCATGAACACCAAGGGCATCCCGGGCTCTTACAACGGCCTGCACCGCAACATCATGCGGGAGTCCTCCGGCAACCCGAACGCCATCAACAACTGGGACATCAACGCCATCAACGGCATCCCCTCCAAGGGTCTGCTGCAGGTCATCCCGCCGACCTTCGCCACGTACCACGTCAACGGCACGTCCTGGAACATCTACGACCCGGTAGCCAACATCACCGCCGCCGCCAACTACGCGGCGCATCGGTACGGCTCGATCGACAACGTCAACAGCGCGTACTGAGGCCGGCGCGGACCTCTTCACGCACGCGCCGAAGGGCGGCACCCCACTGCGGGGTGCCGCCCTTCGGCGTCGTACGGGCGACTACTTGCGCATGACCTCGGGCTCGTGGCGGCGCAGGAAGCGGGCCACCAGGAAGCCGCAGATCACCCCGAGGACGATCAGCGCGGCCATGTCCATGGTCCAGGCCCCGGCGGTGTGGTTCCACAGCGGGTCCGTGCTGGTCGGGTCGTCGGTGTTGGGCGCGATGTTGTTGAAGTCCAGCGTGGCGCCGTCGGCACCCACCGCCCAGCGGGACGGCATCAGGTACGAGACCTGGTTGACGCCGACCGCTCCGTTCAGGTTGAACAGGCAGCCGGTGAACACGACCTGGATGATCGCGAACATCACCAGCAGCGGCATGGTCTTCTCGGACGTCTTCACCAACGAGGAGATGACCAGGCCGAACATCATCGAGGTGAAGCCGAGCCCCATGATCGGGATACAGAGCTCGAAGAGGGTGGAGTGGCCGAGGACCACGCCCTCGTCGGGGATCTCACGGCTGGAGAAGCCGATCAGGCCGACCATCAGGCCCTGCAGCACGGTGATCACACCGAGCACGACCACCTTGGACATCAGATATGCCGACCGGGACAGACCGGTCGCCCGCTCCCGCTCGTAGATGACCCGTTCCTTGATCAGCTCGCGCACGGAGTTCGCGGCGCCCGCGAAACAGGCGCCGACGGCGAGGATCAGCAGGACCGTGGTCGCCGTGCCGTTCGGGACCGGCACCCCGGTCTTCGAGCTCACCGGGTTGACCAGCAGACCCTTGTCGCTGTCGATCAGCAGGCTGACCGCGCCGAGCACCGCCGGCAGGATCACCGTCAGCGCCAGGAAGCCCTTGTCGGAGGCGATGACCGACACGTATCGCCGCACCAGGGTCAGCAGCTGCGACCCCCAGCTCTGCGGCTTCTTCGGCCGCATCGCCTGCATCGCGGGGATCTGTACGGACTGCGGGGCGATCGCGTCGATGTCCGCGGCGTACATCTGGTAGTGCTGCGAGCCCTTCCAGCGGCCCGCCCAGTCGTAGTCACGGTAGTTCTCGAAGGCGGAGAAGACATCGGCCCAGGTGTCGTAGCCGAAGAAGTTCAGCGCCTCCTCGGGCGGACCGAAGTAGGCGACCGCACCGCCCGGCGCCATCACCAGGAGCTTGTCGCACAGCGCCAGCTCGGCCACCGAGTGGGTGACGACGAGGACCGTACGGCCGTCGTCGGCGAGGCCGCGCAGCAGCTGCATGACATCGCGGTCCATCCCCGGGTCGAGACCCGAGGTGGGCTCGTCGAGGAAGATCAACGACGGCTTGGTGAGCAGCTCCAGGGCCACCGAGACCCGCTTGCGCTGGCCGCCTGAGAGGGACGTGACCTTCTTGTCCTTGTGGATGTCGAGCTTCAGCTCGCGCAGCACCTCGTCGATGCGGTCGTCGCGCTCCTGCCCGGTGGTGTCGGCCGGGAAGCGCAGCTTGGCCGCGTACTTGAGGGCCTTCTTGACGGTCAGCTCCTTGTGCAGGATGTCGTCCTGCGGGACCAGACCGATGCGCTGGCGCAGCTCGGCGAACTGCTTGTAGAGGTTGCGGTTGTCGTACAGCACCTCGCCCTCATTGGCCGGGCGGTAGCCGGTGAGCGCCTTGAGCAGGGTCGACTTGCCGGACCCCGAGGGGCCGATGACCGCGATCACGGACTTCTCCGGGACACCGAAGGAGACGTCCTTGAGGATCTGCTTGCCGCCGTCGACCGTGACGGTCAAGTGCCGTGCGGAGAAGGAGACTTCGCCGGTGTCGACGAACTCCTCCAGCCGGTCGCCGACGATCCGGAAGGTGGAGTGGCCGACGCCGACGATGTCGTTCGCGTCGAGCAGCGCGGTGCCGCCCTTGGCGATCGCGACACCGTTGACGTACGTGCCGTTGTGCGAGCCCAGGTCGCGGATCTCCATGCGGCCGTCCGGCGTGGAGTGGAACTCCGCGTGGTGGCGCGAGACCTGCAGGTCGGAGACGACCAGCTCGTTCTCCAGGGCACGGCCGATGCGCATCACGCGGCCGATGGAGAACTGGTGGAACGTGGTCGGGCTGCGGTCGCCGTAGACCGGCGGCGCCCCCGCGCCACCACCGGAGGCCATGGCCGGGGCGCCCTGCTGCTGCGGGATCGCCGACGAGGCCTGCTGCCAGTCCTGTTGCGGAGCCGATGGCTGCGGAGCCGGCGGCTGGGACCAGCCCGCGCCGCCCGCGCCCTGCGCCGCGTACGGCTGCTGCTGAGGCTGGGGCCGGGCCGCGGCGGCCGCGGTGCCGGACAGGCTCAGCCGCGGTCCGTCGTTCGCGTTGCCCAGGTGTACGGCCGAGCCCGGGCCGATCTCGGTCCGCTGGACCCGCTGGCTCTGCACGAAGGTGCCGTTGGTACTGCCGTGGTCCGCGATGACCCAACTGCGGCCGTCGAAGCTGATCGTGGCGTGCCGCCAGGAGACCCTGGCGTCGTCGAACACGAGGTCCCCCTGCGGATCGCGTCCGAGGGTGTATGACCTGGACGGGTCGAGCGTCCAGGTGCGTCCGTCTGATTCCAGTACGAGTTCCGGCACTCCAAGCCCCATGAGTAGTCCCCCGAGTTACCCCCATCACAGGGAGTCTAGGGATGTCGAACATCGTCGGGAACTATTTCAGGCTCGGCCCTCTGACCGAAAGTCGGGCCTTGTGGAGGCCTCCTACGAGCGCTTCAACTCTTTCCGTTGACGGGGTTGAAACCGGGCCGGAGAGTGGTAATCCACGCGAGGGGGACAAGCGCGGCGGAGCGGCCCGGCGCGTCCGCGGATCGGGGGGTCGGCCATGGGTTCTGGCACGTCCGGCACGGGAGTCGAGAACACGAGGCACGGCGCGCGGCTGCCGTGGGGCGACATCCTGCTGTCCGCGATCGCCGCGGTGAGCTGGGCGTTGATCGGCATGGCGGGTACCGCGGCGCTGGGTCTGCATCTGCTGCGGGCCGACGCGGCGGGCTCACTGGGCCCGATGACAGCGGCGGTTGTGGCACTCGGGGCAGGTGGTTCGGTCACGCCGAACGGAGATCTGTCTGCATTCGGCCTGAAAGGGGCACAGGCCACCACGGCCGTCGAGATCACGCCATTGGGTGTGAGCCTGGTGGGAGCCCTGCTCCTGTCCTGGTTCTTCTTACGGTCCCTGCGCACGGCCGGAGTTGTGATCGCACCGGCCGAACTGCTGGCCCGCGCGGGCTCGGTGGTGGGGCTCTTCGTGGCGATGCTGGGCGGACTGGCCTGGGCCGGGCACTCGGTCGTGACCATCGACGGCGGTGCGCTGGGGCTGGACAAGCTGCCGGGTACCGGCGGCGGAGGAGGCGGTCTCAAGATCCCCGGCATCGGGGATGTCGGCGGGCTGCTGCCGGACCGCCTCGGCGACCTCGTGCACGCGAACGCGGCGGTCGGCTTCAGCGTGGACACGGCGGCGACCCTGCTCGGCGGTCTCGGCTGGTCGGTCGGGATCCTGCTGATCGCCCTGCTGGCCTCACGCCGCACTCCGCTGCCACGCGGCTGGGAAGCGGTACACCGGGTGGTACGGCCGGCGGTCTCGGCGCTGGTGACGGTCCTGCTGGTGGCGGTCACGGCGGGCTGGGCGGCGGCGGCCTTCGCGGCGGTCGGCGACCCGCACCCGGCCCGGATCATGGGCGCGGCGCTGCTCGGCGCCCCGAACGGCGTCTGGCTCGGCATCCCGATCGGCCTCTTCGTTCCCTTCGACGGCAGGGCGACGGGCATCCTCACCATGTTCCTGCCGCACCCCCTGGACGACCTCCTGAACTCACCGTCCGACCAGTCGGTGACCCTGGGCCACCTGGCCGACCTGGACGGACGGGTATGGCTGCTGGGCATCGCCGCGGCCCTGCTGATGCTGCTGGCCGGAGTGTTCACGGCGGTACGGACGCCGGTGACCGGCCGTGGGGCTGGTGCTGGTGCCGCAGCCGGTGAGGCGGAGACGCTGCGGGGCTCGCGTCCCGGCGCGCTCGGTTTCGCCGGACGGTGCGCGGTGCGGCTGGGCATCGCGACCGCGCTCACGCTGCCGCTGCTGGCCTGGCTGGCGGACCTGTCCGTGGATGCCTCCCTGTCGGTGCTGGGCTTCGACGCCTTCGGCGCCGGCATCCAGCTGCACGGGCAGCTGGGCATGGCCCTGCTCCTCGGCGCGGCGTGGGGTGCGGCGGCGGGGGCGGCGGGCGCGCTGCTGGCATGGGCAACCGGCGCCGCCGGCACCCGCACGGCGCGGCCGGCACGGGGTGACGCGGGCCGCGGCCCGGTGGGGCCCGGGGCTCCGGGACACCCCGGGAGCGGCGGGACGGAGGGACCCTACGCACCGACGACTCCGTACCGCCCCCCGAATCCGCACACCAATCCCTACCTCCGGGTACCGACCGAACTACGGGAGCCAGGGGGCGACGACCGGGAGCCCTGGCCCGAGAGGCCGGGGGAACGGCAACGCCCGGGACCGCCAGCCGGACAGGCATCGTGGCCCGACGCGCCGCGGGAGTCCCAGACCCGGGGGCCATACGACGCACGGCCACCCCGGCCCGACGCGCCGCGGGAGTCGCGGGGCTTCGGGCCTGCGGGCGGACGGGGTGACGCACCGCCGGCGGCGGACGGCCGGGCTGTCGGCGGTCCGCGGTCGTCGGAGGGGTCGTCGCGCGAGGGCGGCGGCGACCCCCCTGACGTACCGTCCGGTGCCGGTGATGTGTACGGCGCTCCCACCATGGCCCGGCCGGTCGACCCGCCGCCCCGCTCTCCGCGGCGCGGACCAGCGGGGCGGCGGCCGGACGGTCCGGACACGGGCCCGCCTCCCCCGCCTCCCCCTCCTCCTCCGCCTCCCCCGCCGCCGCCCAGGCGGCCCCATCGGTGAGGCTGCTCACCGCCGAGGCGAGGCTCGGCGATGTCGCCAATGGCGTCCGGACCGCGCGTGGAGCGGCCCTGAACTGTGCGTGAAGGCGCGGGCCGGGAGTATGCCGCTCCCGGTCGCCGACATCGCCGCACGTTCGCCCGTAGTGTGGAAGCAAGGCCTCCGACACCGATCCGACACTTATTGTTCCGTGTCCGTCAGGCGGACCACCTGCGCCGCAGGCACTGCGTGCCGGTTACGGTGGTTACACCATGAGCGATCCTCAGACCTCCGAGGTCCCCACTCTCCTCGTCAAGATCTTCGGCAAGGACAGGCCGGGCATCACGGCCGGCCTCTTCGACACCCTTGCCGCGTACATGGTCGACGTGGTCGACATCGAGCAGGTCGTCACGCGAGGCCGGCTGGTGCTGTGCGCGCTCGTGACCCCGCCCGCGGCAGGGCTCGAGGGCGACCTCAGGGCGACCGTGCACAGCTGGGCCGAATCGATGAAGATGCAGGCGGAGATCATCTCCGGCCACGGCGACAACCGCCCGCGCGGCCTGGGCCGTTCCCTGGTCACCGTCCTGGGTCACCCCCTGACCGCCGAGTCGACGGCCGCCATCGCCGCCCGGATCGCCAAGGCGGGCGGCAACATCGACCGTATCTTCCGGCTCGCCAAGTACCCGGTGACGGCGGTGGAGTTCGCGGTGTCCGGCGTGGGGACCGAGGCACTGCGCACCGCCCTGGTCGCGGACGCGGCGGAACTCGGCGTGGATATCGCGGTCGTCGCGGCCGGCCTGCACCGGCGGGCCCAGCGTCTGGTGGTCATGGACGTGGACTCGACGCTCATCCAGGACGAGGTGATCGAGCTCTTCGCCGCGCACGCCGGCTGCGAGGACCAGGTCGCCGAGGTGACGGCGGCCGCGATGCGCGGGGAGCTGGACTTCGAGCAGTCGCTGCACGCGCGCGTGGCGCTGCTGAAGGGGCTGGACGAGTCGGTCGTGCAGAAGGTGCGCGCCGAGGTGCGGCTGACGCCGGGCGCCCGGACCCTGATCCGCACGCTGAAGCGGCTCGGCTACCAGGTCGGCGTCGTCTCGGGCGGTTTCACCCAGGTCACCGACGATCTGCAGGAGCGGCTCGGGCTGGACTTCGCCCAGGCCAACACGCTGGAGATCGTCGACGGCAAGCTGACCGGCCGGGTGACCGGCGAGATCGTGGACCGTGCGGGCAAGGCACGGCTGCTGCGCCGGTTCGCTGCCGAGGCGGGCGTACCGCTGTCGCAGACGGTGGCCATCGGTGACGGCGCCAACGACCTGGACATGCTGAACGCGGCCGGTCTCGGTGTCGCCTTCAACGCCAAGCCGGTGGTCCGCAAGGCCGCGCACACGGCGGTGAACTTCCCCTTCCTGGACACGGTGCTGTATCTGCTGGGCGTCACCCGTGAAGAGGTCGAGGCGGCGGACACCCACGACGAGAGCTGAACCGCCCGGCGGTCCTGTCGCAGGGGCCCGGCACCGAGGAGACCGGTGCCGGGCCCCGTGCCGTCCCGTGCCGGAGAGCGGTGGCCGTACGCTGGTGCCAGTCGTCTCAGTCGGTGGGGGCCCAGTAGTCCACGAGCGTGGTCACACCAGGTTCCAGGCTCTTCCAGGTGCCCTCGAAGGTCACGACGGCGAAGGCGGCGGCCGGAAAGCCCCGGCTGTTCATCCGGTCGCGGGCGTCGCCCTCGGAGCTGCCGGTCAGAATCTCGGTCACGCCGTGCACGCCGGGGTTGTGGCCGATGAGGATAACGTCCTGCGCGTCGTCGGGCACCTCGTTGAGCACGGCGATCAGCTCGCCCGGAGAGGCCTCGTACACCCGCTCCTCGTAGACTGTTTTCGGCCGGTGCGCGAGCTCATGGACGGCAAGCTTCCAGGTCTCCCGGGTGCGCACGGAAGTGGAGCACAGGGCCAGGTCGAAGGTGATGCCGCTGTCCGCCAGCTTGCGTCCGGCGACGGCGGCTTCCATCCGGCCCCGGTCAGCGAGCGGTCGCTCGTGGTCGGTCACCTGTGGCCAGTCGGCTTTCGCATGGCGGAAGAAGACGATCCTGCGGGATTCTGCGACGCTCATGTCACCCAGCTTCGCATGAAACAGGCCATCGGGCGCAGGGAGTTGACATGCGGCTTCACCCGGTCCGGAGGCGGTGGGGCTAACGCGTGACGATCTGCTGGACCCGCTCGACGAGATGGGTGACGGCCGGCTCACCCGTGGTCGCGTGAGCGTCCGCCGGGTTCAGTATCAGCACCAGCAGGGCGACGAAGGCGAGCGCGGGCAGGGCGAGGGCCCACCAGGGCAGCCGGACGTCGACGCTGCCCGGGGTAGCGGGGTGGGGCAGGGTGTGCGTAGGGGCCGGCATGATCGCCTCCGCTGGTCTCCGGGCTTCGGTGACCGCCCCTCGCGGCCACAACTCGAAATTACGGAATCCGCGGCCGCCGACCCATCCGGTGATCCACCCACTTCACCCTGACCCTCACCCCCTAGGGGATGGTGGTGCTAGCCCCACCACCGGCCGCCGGGGCGGTGGTCAGGGTGACGCGAGGGTCGCGATGACGGCGATGACGATGAAGATGGCGAAGAACGAGCCGAAGACGATCAGCATCTTCTTCTGACCGTTCTGGGGGTTCGGGTCGAGCACTGGCATGCGACCAGTCTGGCACCCCGCACAGGGGACGGATCGGGCGGGGTGGTCCGACACGCCGCCGGGGCGTCGACGGGGCCGGATCGCCCCGCCGGGGCGCCGACGGGGCGGCCGACGGTGCCCGCACGCCCCGCGTCGGTGTCAGGCGGCCGCCGCCTCGTCCTCGACCGTGCGGTCGCGGCCCGCCAGGACACCGACGGCCATCTGCGGAATCATCAGGCCGGCCATGAGGGCGATCGGCAGGCCCCAGCCGCCGCTGTGCTGGTAGAGCACGCCCACCAGCAGCGGGCCCGGGATGGAGATGAGGTAGCCGACGCTCTGGGCGAAGGCGGAGAGCTGCACGACGCCCGCGCCGGTCCGGGACCGCATCCCGACCATGGTGAGGGCCAGCGGGAAAGCGCAGTTGGAGACTCCGAGCAGCAGGGCCCAGGCCCACGCGCCGCCGGCCGGCGCGGCCCACAGGCCGGCGTATCCGGCGAGGCCGCAGACGCCGAGCGCGATCACGATCGGACCCTGGTGCGGCAGCCGGGTGGCCACGCGCGGGATGACGAAGGCCAGCGGTACGCCCATCACCATGGTGACGGCCAGCAGCAGTCCGGCGGTGCCCGCGGGCACGCCCGCGTCCCGGAAGATCTGCGCCATCCAGCCCATGGTGATGTAGGCGGCGGTGGCCTGGAGTCCGAAGAACACGGCGAGCGCCCAGGCGGTACGGCTGCGGGTGATCCGCAGGGCGGCGGGCGGCTGCCGGTCCGCACGCGCGCGTGCCTCGGCCACGGGCCCCGGTGCCGGTCCCCGGTCCCGGACCAGCGGAAGCCAGGGCAGCACCGCGGCCGCCGCCGGCCCCGCCCACACGGCGAGCCCGGACTGCCAGCCGCCGCCCAGCGCGTCGGTCAGGGGCACGGTCACCGCGGCGGCGATCGAGGTGCCGGCGGCGAGTGCCATCGAGTACAGGCCGGTCATGGATCCGACCCGGTCGGGGAACCAGCGCTTGACGATGACCGGCATCAGCACGTTGCTGACGGCGATACCCATCAGCGCGAGCGCGCTGCCGGCCAGGAAACCGGCCGTACCGCCGACGTAGGGGCGTATCAGCAGGCCGGCCGTGATGGCGACCATGCCGGCGCAGACCACCGCCGGCGGCCCGAAGCGGCGGGCCAGGCGGGGGGCCATGACGCCGAAGACGGCGAAGCAGAGCGGCGGCACGGAGGTGAGCAGTCCGGCCACGCTGCCGCTCATACCGAGCCCGTCGCGGACCTCCTCCAGGAGCGCGCCGAGGCTGGTGATGGCGGGCCGGAGGTTGACGGCGGCCAGCAGGATGCCGACCACGAAGAGCCGTGTCGTCCACGCGCGCGTGCCGTTCACCGGGCCCCGGCCGGGTTCCGTCGGACGTGCTGTCGTCGATGTCGTCGTGGTGGTTTCCTCGGCTCCCATGACGCCCATCATAGAATCATGGGATGATTGGTTGTCCAGCCCCGGGCGGCGGACCACGGCTGACCCCGCCGCTGCTGCCCGGCCCTCGCGTGCGAAGGTGTGTCATGCCTCTGAGCCACCCGCGCCGCTCGGCGCTGTCCGAGCAGGTCATCGCCGAGCTGCGGAACCAGATCGCCTCCGGCGAATGGCCGGTCGGCTCGCGCATCCCCACCGAGCCGGAACTGGTCGAGCAGCTCGGGGTGGCCCGCAACACCGTCCGGGAGGCCGTCCGCGCGCTGGCGCACAACGGCCTGCTGGACATCCGGCAGGGCTCCGGCACCTACGTCGTGGCGACCAGTGAGCTGGCCGGCGTGATGCACCGCCGGTTCGCCGGGGCCGATCCCCGGCACATCGCCGAGCTGCGCTCCACGCTGGAGTCCTCGGCGGCCCGGTTGGCCGCGGGCCGGCGCACGGAGAAGGACCTCAGGCAGCTCGACGCGATTCTGGCCCACCGCGAGCAGGCCTGGGAGTCGGGCGAGGCGGAGGCCTTCGTGACGGCGGACGCGACCTTCCACCTGGCCGTGGTGGCCGCCTCGCACAACGACGTGATGACGGCGATGTACGCCGACCTGGGCGAGGTGCTGCGGGACTGGCTGCGCGCGGACGTCGGCGCCGAGCTGACACCGGAGACGTACATGGACCATGCCCGCCTGGTCGACGCGATCCGTGCGGGCGACGCGGACGCGGCCGCCAAGGAGGCGGCCAGCTACCCGTACCTGTGCCGGCCGGGCAGGTTCAGCTCACCTTCTGGTGACTGATCCACACCGAGCGGACGTCCTGCCAGCAGCGGCCGGTGAGCCGTACGGTCAGCGCGGGCCCGGTGTCGGCCGGGGAGCCGTCGGTGTCGATGTCCCACCACTCGGCGCACTCGATGTGCAGCCGTACCCGGTCGGTGTCCACGTAGGGGTTGTGGCAGTAGGCCACCACATGAGAGCCGCGGACGGTCGTCCGGCACGATGCGCCGAACAGTTGCGGGGCCGGCCGGTGCCCGCCTCCCACGCGCGCGTGGGACACGGCGTCGTACGGCAGGGCCAGCACGAGCGCGAGGGCCACGGTCACTGGGGCCAGGCTGCGGGACATGCGCACAAGGGGACCTCCTCGGCCGGGCTGGGGAGGGAATCGCGCGGTGAACGCGTAATCCGGCGCGTAGTCCCAGGGTGCGCCGCCCGGGTGGCGGCGGCCCGGCCGGTGGGCCGAACGGGTGAGGCCCGCACCCCTTGTGGGATGCGGGCCCCGGAATGTCCGTGCGGAGGGTGTCCGTGCGGGTCAGGCGCCGATGGCGTGCAGACCGCCGTCCACGTGGACGATCTCGCCGGTGGTCTTCGGGAACCAGTCGCTCAGCAGGGCCACGATGCCCTTGCCGGCCGGCTCGGGGTCCTTGAGGTCCCACTCCAGCGGGGAGCGGTGGTCCCAGACGGCGGCCAGGTCGCTGAAGCCCGGGATGGACTTGGCGGCCATGGAGCCGATCGGGCCGGCGGAGATGAGGTTGCAGCGGATGTTCTGCTTGCCCAGGTCGCGCGCGATGTAGCGGCTGGTGGCCTCCAGGGCGGCCTTGGCCGGGCCCATCCAGTCGTACTGCGGCCAGGCGTACTGGGCGTCGAAGGTGAGGCCGACGACCGAGCCGCCGTTCTGCATCAGCGGCAGGCAGGCCATGGTCAGCGACTTCAGGGAGTACGCCGAGACGTGCATGGCGGTCGCGACGGACTCGAAGGGCGTGTTGAGGAAGTTGCCGCCGAGCGCGTCCTGGGGGGCGAAGCCGATGGAGTGCACGACGCCGTCGAGCCCGCCCAGCTCCTCGCCGACGAGGTCGGCCAGCCGCCCGAGGTGCTCGTCGTTGGTGACGTCCAGCTCGATGACCTTGGTGGGCTTGGGGAGCTTCTTGGCGATGCGCTCGGTCAGCGTGGGCCGCGGGAACGCGGTGAGGATGATCTCGGCGCCCTGCTCCTGGGCCAGCTTGGCCGCGTGGAAGGCGATGGAGGACTCCATCAGCACACCCGTGATCAGGATGCGCTTGCCCTCGAGGATTCCACTCATGGTGATCAGTGACCCATTCCCAGTCCGCCGTCAACGGGGATGACGGCTCCAGTGATGTACGAGGCGTCGTCCGAGGCGAGGAACCGCACCGTCGCGGCGACCTCCTCGGGCTCCGCGTACCGGCCGAGCGGCACCTGCGACACGATGGTGGCGCGCTGCTCGTCGCTGAGCACCTTGGTCATGTCGGTGTCGACGAAGCCGGGCGCGACGACGTTGAAGGTGATGTTGCGCGAACCCAGCTCACGGGCGAGGGACCGCGCGAAGCCGACCAGGGCGGCCTTGGAGGCCGCGTAGTTGGCCTGACCGGGACCACCGTAGAGGCCGACGACCGACGAGATGAGGACGACACGGCCCTTCTTGGCGCGCAGCATGCCGCGGTTGGCGCGCTTGACCACGCGGAAGGTGCCGGTGAGGTTGGTGTCGACGACCGAGGTGAAGTCCTCCTCGGACATACGCATCAGAAGCGTGTCCTTGGTGATGCCGGCGTTGGCGATCAGGACCTCGACCGGGCCGTGGGCGTCCTCGATCTCCTTGTAGGCCTGCTCCACCTGCTCGGTGTCGGTGATGTCGCACTTGACGGCGAGGCAGCCCAGTTCCTTGAGGACGGCGGGCGGCTCACCCGAGCGGTATGTGATGGCAACCTTGTCGCCGTTGTCGGCGAATGCGCGGGCGATGGCGAGGCCGATGCCCCGGTTGCCTCCAGTGACGAGAACCGAGCGGCTCAACGGATCACCCTTTCGTTCGGTCTGACCACCGGCCGGAACAGCTGGCACGACAGGCGGCTTCATCGAAAACCTATCGGTCCCGCCAGCACGGCGAGCAAGCGGGCACCGACAGTGGCTCGGGGGTGTCGCTGTCGGGTCCCTACAGAAAGGCCCGACGCCGGGCCGAAACCTGTGGTCCGTACACCCGCGGGCGCGACATGATCGGACGGACAGGCCACGACAGCAGGGAGACCTCCGTGCCTCATTCCATCGACGAAGCCTTCACGGCGCTTCCGCTACGGGCCCTGGCCGACGCCGCGCTGGCACGCGCGCGTGCACTGGGCGCCCAGCACGCGGACTTCCGGTTCGAGCGGGTGCGCAGCGCGTCCTGGAGTCTCAGGGACGCCAGGCCCGCCGGATCGTCGGACACCACCGACCTCGGATACGCGGTCCGGGTCGTGCACGGCGGTACCTGGGGCTTCGCCTCCGGCGTGGACCTGAGCCTGGACGCCGCCGCCAAGGTCGCCTCCCAGGCGGTGGCGATGGCGAAGCTCTCGGCGCAGGTGATCAAGGCCGCCGGGTCCGAAGAGCGGGTCGAGCTGGCCGGTGAGCCGGTGCACGAGGAGCGGACGTGGGTCTCGTCGTACGAGATCGATCCGTTCACCGTGCCCGACGAGGAGAAGGCCGCGCTGCTCGCGGACTGGAGCGCCCGGCTGCTGGCGGCGAACGGTGTAGACCATGTCGACGCCTCGCTGCTCACCGTGCACGAGAACAAGTTCTACGCCGACACGGCCGGGACCGTGACCACCCAGCAGCGGGTGCGGCTGCACCCCCAGCTGACCGCCGTGTCGGTGGACGAGTCGAGCGGCGAGTTCGACTCGATGCGGACCATCGCGCCGCCGGTCGGCCGCGGGTGGGAGTACCTCACCGGCACCGGCTGGGACTGGGACGCCGAACTGGAGCAGATCCCGGTGCTGCTCGCCGAGAAGATGCGGGCGCCGAGCGTCGAGGCGGGGCTGTACGACCTGGTGGTCGACCCGTCCAACCTGTGGCTGACCATCCACGAGTCCATCGGCCACGCCACCGAGCTGGACCGCGCGCTCGGCTACGAGGCCGCCTACGCCGGCACCTCCTTCGCCACCTTCGACCAGCTCGGCAAGCTCAGGTACGGCTCCGAGCTGATGAACGTCACCGGCGACCGCACCGCCGAGCACGGCCTGGCGACCGTCGGCTACGACGACGAGGGCGTCGAGGCCCAGTCCTGGGACCTGGTGAAGGACGGCACGCTCGTCGGCTACCAGCTGGACCGCAGGATCGCGAAGCTGACCGGCTTCGAGCGCTCCAACGGGTGCGCGTACGCCGACTCCCCCGGGCATGTGCCCGTGCAGCGCATGGCCAACGTCTCGCTCCGGCCCGATCCGGGCGGGCTGTCGACCGAGGACCTGATCGGCGGGGTCGACCGCGGGATCTATGTCGTCGGCGACCGTTCCTGGTCGATCGACATGCAGCGCTACAACTTCCAGTTCACCGGCCAGCGGTTCTTCAGGATCGAGAACGGGCGGATCACCGGACAGCTCCGGGATGTCGCCTACCAGGCGACGACCACCGACTTCTGGGGCTCCATGGCGGCCGTCGGCGGCCCGCAGACCTACGTCCTGGGCGGCGCCTTCAACTGCGGCAAGGCCCAGCCGGGACAGGTCGCCGCCGTGTCCCACGGCTGCCCCTCGGCCCTCTTCAAGGGCGTCAACATCCTCAACACCACGCAGGAGGCCGGTCGATGAGCGCCCGTGACAACAAGCCGCACGAGATCGTCGAGCGCGCACTGGAACTCTCCCGCGCCGACGGCTGTGTGGTCATCGCCGACGAGCACTCCACCGCCAACCTGCGCTGGGCCGGCAACGCGCTCACCACGAACGGCGTCACGCGCGGCCGTTCACTCACCGTCGTAGCGACCGTCGACGGCAAGGAGGGCACCGCCTCCGGTGTCGTGTCCCGGTCGGCGGTGACCGCCGACGACCTGGAGCCGCTGGTACGGGCCGCCGAGGCCGCCGCGCGCGGCGCCGGTCCCGCCGAGGACGCGCAGCCGCTGGTCACCGGCGTGCCGGAGGCGCAGGACTTCACGGACGCGCCCGCCGAGACCTCCTCGGCCGTGTTCGC
Organism: Streptomyces sp. NPDC054813; assembly: GCF_053611365.1. NCBI lineage: Bacteria > Bacillati > Actinomycetota > Actinomycetes > Kitasatosporales > Streptomycetaceae > Streptomyces > Streptomyces sp. NPDC054813. Next base: position 26,506 of record NZ_JBSHAF010000005.1, read on the forward strand.
CGACTTCGCCCCGGCGCTCGGCGAGGCCTTCGCACGCGCGCGTGCCGGTGGCCGCGAGCTGTACGGCTTCGCCAACCACGAGCTGGTCTCGACGTACATCGGCACCTCGACCGGGCTGCGGCTGCGCCACGACCAGCCCACCGGCACCCTTGAGCTGAACGCCAAGTCGCCGGACCGTACCCGGTCGGCCTGGGCCGGGCGGTCCACCCGGGACTTCAAGGACGTCGACCCGGGCGCGCTCGACGCCGAGCTGGCCGTGCGGCTGGGCTGGGCGGAGCGCCGGGTGGAGCTGCCGGCGGGCCGGTACGAGACGCTGCTGCCGCCGACCGCCGTGGCCGACCTGCTGATCTACCAGCTGTGGTCGGCGTCCGGGCGGGACGCGGCCGAGGGGCGGACGGTGTTCTCCAAGCCGGGCGGCGGCACCCGCGTCGGCGAGCGGCTGACCGAGCTGCCGCTGACCCTGCGCAGCGACCCGAACGAGCCGGGCCTGGAGTCCGCTCCGTTCGTCGTGGCGCACTCCTCCGGCGGTGACCAGTCGGTCTTCGACAACGGGCTGCCGGTCGGCGCCACCGAGTGGGTCGCGGGCGGCGAGCTGAAACACCTGACCACCACCCGGCACACGGCCGGTCTGACCGGGCTGCCGGTCGCCCCGGCGGGCGGGAACCTGATCCTGGACGGCGGCGACGACCGCTCCCTGGACGAGATGGTCGCGGCCACCGAACGCGGGTTGCTGCTGACCTGCCTCTGGTACATCCGCGAGGTCGACCCGGCGACGCTGCTGCTCACCGGCCTGACCCGGGACGGCGTGTACCTGGTGGAGAACGGCCAGGTCACCGGGCAGGTGAACAACTTCCGGTTCAACGAGTCGCCGGTGGACCTGCTGGGGCGGGCCACCGAGGCCGGGCGCACGGAAAAGACGCTGCCGAGGGAGTGGAGCGACTGGTTCACTAGGGCTGCGATGCCCGCGCTGCGCGTGCCTGACTTCAATATGAGCTCTGTCAGTCAGGGCGTATAACCTCGTAGCCGGTGGTCGCACGACTGCCCCAGGATCATCCAAAGATCATCCGAGATCGCCCAAGGAGATACGAGAACCGTGACGGACATCGTCGACGAGCTGAAGTGGCGGGGGCTCATCGCCCTCTCCACGGACGAGGACGCATTGCGCAAGGCGTTCGCGGACGGTCCTGTCACGTTCTATTGCGGCTTCGACCCGACCGCGCCCAGTCTGCACCTCGGCAACCTCGTGCAGATCCTGACGATGCGCCGGATCCAGCAGGCGGGCAACCGCCCGCTGGGCCTGGTCGGGGGTGCCACGGGCCTGATCGGCGACCCGAAACCGAATGCCGAGCGCACGCTGAACGCGCCCGAGGTCGTCGCCCAGTGGGTCGAGCGGCTGCGCGCGCAGATCGCCCCCCTGCTGGACTTCGAGGGGCCGAACGCGGCGGTCATGGTCAACAACCTGGACTGGACCCAGGGCATGTCCGCCATCGAGTTCCTTCGGGACGTCGGCAAGCACTTCCGCGTGAACAAGATGATCGCGAAGGAGGCCGTCGCCCGGCGGCTGGAGTCCCAGGAGGGCATCAGCTACACCGAGTTCAGCTACCAGATCCTCCAGGGGATGGACTTCCTGGAGCTGTACCGGCGGTACGGCTGCACGCTGCAGACCGGCGGCAGCGACCAGTGGGGCAACCTCACCTCGGGCACCGACCTGATTCACAAGGTCGAGCCCGACGCCGTGGTGCACGCGCTGGGCACGCCGCTGATCACGAAGGCCGACGGCACCAAGTTCGGCAAGACGGAGTCCGGCACGGTCTGGCTCGACCCGGAGATGACCACGCCGTACGCCTTCTACCAGTTCTGGCTGAACGCGGACGACCGGGACGTCTCCAAGTTCCTGCGGATCTTCAGCTTCAGGTCGCACGAGGAGATCGAGGACCTGGAGAAGCAGACCGAGGAGCGTCCGCAGGCGCGGGCGGCCCAGCGGGCGCTGGCCGAGGAGCTGACGACGCTGGTGCACGGCGCCGAGCAGACGGCCGCGGTGATCGCCGCGAGCCGTGCGCTCTTCGGGCAGGGGGAGCTGGCGGAGCTGGACGAGAAGACTCTGGCCGCGTCGCTCTCCGAGGTGCCGCACATCCAGGTCGCCGAACTGGGGCCGGTGGTCGACCTGTTCGCCGAGGTCGGGCTGGTGGCGAGCAAGTCCGCCGCCCGGCGGACCGTGAAGGAGGGCGGAGCCTACGTGAACAACGTCAAGGTGACCGCCGAGGACGCGGTGCCGGATCCTGCGGAGCTGCTGCACGGGCGGTGGCTGGTGCTGCGAAGGGGCAAGAAGAATCTGGCGGCTGTGGAGGTCGTCGGTTCGTAAGCGCCGTTGGGGCGCGGGGTGCGTTGCGGAGTGCCGGTCGGTTGTGGCTGGTCGCGCCTACGGGCGGAGCCGCGGATACAGCCCCGCGCCCCTACGGGGCGCCTCAGACTCGGTGCTTTCGCTTGCCCAGGGTTGCCATGTAGAGCATGTCGCCCAGGAAGACGATGATGATCGCGGCGACCAGCTGGAAGATGTGGCGGCTCCAGTCGATGCCTCTCGTCTCCGCCACGCCCACCGCGCGGGCGATCGCGTTGCCGGCGATCGCGCCCAGCATGCCGAAGATGGTCGTCAGCCAGAGGGGGCTGTGCTGCTTGCCCGGGATGACCGCCTTCGCGATCAGGCCCAGCACGAATCCCACGATGATCGCCCACAACCATCCCATGGCTGCCTCCTCGTACGGCTCGACGTGAGCATTACGCCAAGTTTCGGCCTGTCCGCCGTACGGCGCATGTCGGTACACCCGTACGCGGTACGGCGCAGAACGTTCACGCAGGCGGGCGGGCGCCCCGGTCTCGAAGGCGGCGCAGGCGCGGCGTAACGTGGGAGACGTCCTGGCCCGGTTCCCCGTACGGGTGAGGGCAGGGTAGGGGCCGGGGAGAGTCCGATGCGGGCGGATGGTGGAATGTGATGCGGAAGCAGCGCGGCGGCGGCAGCGTCCAGGTGTTCCGGATCACCGGGGCCCGCACCGGCCTTGCCGAGGACGTGCGCGGCCGGCAGCGGCGGTATGTCATCTCGATGTCCGTCCGGACCGTCTCGGTGATTCTCGCGGCCACGTTGTGGAACGTTGAACGCTATGTCGCCGTCGTGGCGTTGGTGCTCGGGGCGCTGCTCCCCTATGTCGCGGTCGTGATCGCCAACGCGGGCCGGGAGCGGCCGTCCTCACTCCCGTCGACGTTCGGTGTGGCACCGACCCGGCTGATGATCGCGCCGCCGCGCGCGGAGGAACCGCACCCGGAACCCGTCCCGGAGGACGTGGTGGCCGACCCGGCGGCAGGGGTGCGCGGTGAGCGGCCGGATCCGGTCTGAGCACCGGGGACGCGGCGTGAGCGGGCGACGGCCGCACACAAAGCTCAAGAAAAGCTCAGATCAATCGTGCTGTTCCGGTGCCGGGCGGAGGGTGACCCATGACATACTGCGTACGCGCTCCGCATCCCCCGTCGGAGCGACGGACCGACGCCGGGCAGCTCCCCCCGTGGCTGCTCGGCGTCGCCTTGTTCGGGGCTCTTTTTGCAAGACGACGCAGTGCGGGACGAAGCAGTGAGTGACGTTATCTGTTCAGCGAAGGGTTGCCGGGCCGACGCGGTGTGGGTACTGGCGTGGAACAACCCGAAGATCCACACGCCGGAGCGGCGGAAGACCTGGCTCGCGTGTGAGGAGCACCGGGAGCATCTCTCTCAGTTCCTTGGGGTGCGGGGGTTTTTGAAGGATGTCGTGTTGTTGAAGGAGTGGGAGCCGTCCCCGTAGGGCTCCGGTAGAGCGCCTGCCGGGCGGCTCTAGCCCCCGATCGCGGACATCGGCCGGTCCGGCTGGACGAACGAGGGATCGTCCAGACCCGCGCCCGCCTTCTTCCCCCACATCGCCAGTCGCCAGATGCGGGCGATCTCCTCGTCGGACCCGCCCGAGCGAAGCGCGCCGCGCAGGTCGGTCTCTTCCCTGGCGAACAGGCAGTTGCGTATCTGGCCGTCGGCCGTGAGGCGGGTGCGGTCGCAGGCCGCGCAGAACGGGCGGGTGACCGAGGCGATGACGCCGACGCGGTACGGGCCGCCGTTCACCAGCCAGCGCTCCGCCGGGGCGGCCCCTCGCTCGTCCGCGTCCTCGGGGGTGAGGTCGAAGCGGGTGTGGAGCGAGGCGAGGATGTCTCCCGCCGTCACCATGCTGTCGCGTTTCCAGCCGTGCTGGGCGTCCAGCGGCATCTGCTCGATGAAACGTAGCTCGTAGTCGTGCTCCAGCGCCCAGGCCAGCAGGTCGGGAGCCTCGTCCGCGTTCAGGCCCGGCATCAGGACCGTGTTGACCTTGACGGGGGTGAGGCCGGCGTCACGGGCGGCCTGGAGGCCGTCGAGGACGTCCTGGTGGCGGTCGCGGCGGGTGAGAGTCTTGAAGACCGCCGGACGGAGGGTGTCGAGGGAGACGTTGACCCGGTCCAGACCGGCCGCCTTCAGGGCCGTGGCGGTGCGCCGCAGGCCGATGCCGTTGGTCGTCAGGGACATCTGGGGGCGGGGGGCCAGGGCCGCCACCCGCTCCACGATGCCGACCAGACCGGGGCGCAGCAGGGGCTCGCCGCCGGTGAAGCGGACCTCTTCGATGCCCAGCAGGCGGACGGCGATGTCGATCAGGCGCACGATCTCGTCGTCCGTGAGCAGGTCGGACTTGGTCAGCCACTGCAGGCCCTCCTCGGGCATGCAGTACGTGCAACGCAGATTGCACCGGTCGGTCAGTGAGACCCTCAGGTCGGTGGCCACCCGGCCATAGGTATCGATGAGCACGTGGCCCCCTCCCTCGTCACGGATCAGTTCTCTTCCGTCACTTGCGAGCCTACGTGACAGCGCTGACATCGCGAGAGGCCCGATGCCACGAGGTACGACGCGGCCGCGTCGTAGGACCCTACGATCCCGTCGACGCGGCCAGTCGTAGGAAGGTCAGTGCGCTCCGGTGCCGGTCAGGGACCGCACCTCCAGTTCCGCGTACTTCGCGGCGTCCGGGACCTCCTTGGACAGGTAGGTGCCCACGACGCCGAGGAGGAAGCCGACCGGGATCGAGATGATGCCCGGGTTCTCCAGGGGGAACCAGTGGAAGTCGACGCCCGGGAACATCGAGGTCTCCTTGCCGGACACCACCGGTGAGAAGAGGACCAGGCCGACCGCGGTGACCAGGCCGCCGTAGATCGACCAGAGGGCGCCCCCGGTGGTGAACCGCTTCCAGAAGAGGCTGTAGAGGATGGTCGGCAGGTTCGCGGAGGCGGCGACCGCGAAGGCGAGCGCGACCAGGCCGGCGACGTTGAGGTCGCGGGCCAGGGCGCCGAGCACGATCGATACCGCGCCGATGCCGACGGTGGCGTAGCGGGCCGCGTTGATCTCCTGCTTCTCGGAGGCCTGGCCCTTCTTGATCACGTTGGCGTAGATGTCGTGCGCGAAGGACGAGGACGAGGCCAGGGTGAGGCCCGCGACCACGGCGAGGATCGTCGCGAAGGCCACCGCCGAGATGGTGGCCAGCAGGATCGCGCCCCAGTTGGAGTCGACGCCGCCGAGATGCAGGGCGAGCAGAGGGGCCGCGGTGTTGCCCGATTTGTTGGAGGCGATGATCTCGTCCGGTTTGATCAGCGCGGCGGCGCCGAAGCCGAGGGCGAGCGTCATCAGGTAGAAGGCGCCGATCAGGCCGATCGCCCAGAGCACGGACTTACGGGCGGCCTTCGCGGTGGGCACGGTGTAGAAGCGGATCAGGATGTGCGGCAGGCCGGCGGTGCCGAGGACCAGGGCGATGCCGAGGGAGAGGAAGTCCAGCTTGCTGGTGCCGGTGGCGCCGTACTTCAGGCCGGGCTCCAGGAAGGCACTGCCCTTGCCGCTGTTGTCGGCGGCCTTGCCGAGCAGGTCGGAGATGTTGAAGTGGAACTTGGCCAGGACCATGAAGGTCAGCAGCAGGGCGCCCGCGATGAGCAGCACGGCCTTGACCATCTGCACCCAGGTGGTGCCCTTCATGCCGCCGATGGTGACGTAGACGATCATCAGGACGCCGACCAGGGCCACGATGCCGATCTTGCCGCCGTCGCTGGTGATGCCGAGCAGGAGAGAGACGAGGACGCCCGCTCCCGCCATCTGGGCCAGCAGGTAGAAGATCGACACCACGATCGTCGAGGTGCCGGCCGCGGTGCGGACCGGGCGCTGGCGCATGCGGTAGGCGAGTACGTCGCCCATGGTGTAGCGGCCGGAGTTGCGCAGCGGCTCGGCGACCAGGAGCAGGGCGACGAGCCAGGCGACCAGGAAGCCGATGGAGTAGAGGAAGCCGTCGTAGCCGAAGAGGGCGATGGCGCCGGCGATGCCGAGGAAGGACGCGGCGGACATGTAGTCGCCGGAGACGGCGAGGCCGTTCTGGAAGCCGGTGAACTGGCGGCCGCCCGCGTAGAAGTCGGCGGCGTCCTTGGTCTGACGGCCGGCCCAGATGGTGATGACGAGGGTCGCGGCGACGAACACCGCGAACAGGGTGATGATCAGTGTCCGGTGCTCGCTGGCCTCGCCGGCCGCCATGGTGATCGCGGGGTTCATGCGCCGCCCTCCATCCGGGACTTGATGGCCTCGGCCTTGGGGTCGAGCTTGGCCGCGGCGTGGTGCGCGTACCACCAGGCGATGAGAAACGTGGTGAGGAACTGGGCGAGGCCGAGGACCAGGGCCACGTTGATGTTGCCGACGACCTTGGTGCCCATGAAGTCGCCCGCGTAGTTGGAGAGCAGGACGTACAGCAGGTACCAGGCGATGAAGCCGACGGTCAGCGGGAAGGCGAAGGACCGGTAGGAGTGCCGCAGTTCGGCGAACTCCGGACTCTGCTGCACCTCGGCGAACTCCTCGCTGGAGGGGAGCCGGGTCTGCGTGTTCGAGGGCGGTGGTGTCTCGGTAGCCACGGAGTCTCCTCGCGATACGGACATGCGGATTCTGACCTCACAGACACTTGGACCACCTACCCGGAGTGACGAGTCGACTCCGTCAGGTGATTCCGACAGGGGGCCTCGATCCTGCTGTGGCTCCCTCCTCAAGGTCACGGCGCCACGCGTGGACAGGTTCAACTCGCCCGAGTTCTTTCGGAAGTCGCCGATGTGAGTCGCCTCCGGTCATTGCTGGCCGGTGAGTGCGGGAGATAGCTTCGCCCTGCACCACCCGTCATGTACCTGCCCAAGTGGCAACTCGCGGCTCGGGCGGGCCCGTTTTCGGTTGATGTTCCGGATGATGTGGAGACCCCATGGCTCATCTGCGTTCCAGACGCGCGCTGGCGCTCGCCGTACCGGTTGCCCTGTCACTGACCGCCTCGCTCGGCCTACTGCCGGCGGCGGCTTCGGCGGCACCGCTGACGGCCTCGGCGACGCCGGCGGCGGACGGGCCGAACCTGGCCTATGTCGTCAACACCAGGACGGACCACCGCACGATCGAGTCGGTGCAGCGGGCGATCACCCGCAACGGCGGCACGATCGTCGAGTCGTACGACAGGATCGGCGTGATCGTCGCGCACTCGGCGAACCCGGACTTCGGCGCCGCGATGCGCGCGGTGCGCGGGGTGCGGTCGGCGGGAGCGACGCGGACGGCTCCGCTGAGCGCGGCGGGGACCACGGCCGAGGGGGCCGTGCAGGTCCTGTCGAAGGCGGACGCCGCGAAGGTCGAGAAGAGGGCGGCGGCCCGCCAGGAGCCCTTGGAGGCCGACCAGTGGGACCTGCGGACCATCGGCGCCGACAAGGCCGCCGCGGTCAACCCGGGGAGCCGCTCGGTGACGGTCGGCATCATCGACACCGGCGTCGACGACACCCACCCGGACATCGCCCCCAACTTCTCCGCCGCGCAGTCCACCAACTGCGTGTCGGGCAAGCCGGACACCACGTACGGGGCCTGGCGGCCGGTGGACGCCGACCACTACCACGGCACGCATGTCGCGGGTGAGATAGCCGCCGCCCGCAACGGCATCGGCGTGGCGGGCGTGGCACCAGGGGTGAAGGTCGCGAGCATCACCGTGGCCCAGCCCGACTCGACGCAGCTGTTCTACCCGGAGAGCGTGGTCTGCGCCTTCGTGTTCGCCGCCGACCACGGCGTGGAGATCACCAACAACAGCTACTACGTTGATCCATGGCTGTACAACTGCATGGACGACCCGGATCAACGTGCCATCGTTGACGCGGTCAACAGGGCGCAGTTGTACGCCCGGAGCAAGGGCACGCTCAATGTGGCCTCCGCGGGCAACTCGAACGACGATCTCGACGCGCACGCCCTCACGGACGCCTCCAGCCCCGACGACTCGACGGCCACGACCCGCACGGCCGACCCGCACGAGTGCTTCGACGTGCCGACCCAGCTGCCCGGTGTGGTCACCGTGAGCGCGGTCGGTGTCAAGAACGCCAAGTCCTACTACTCCAGCTACGGACAGGGCGTCGTCGACGTGGCGGGCCCGGGCGGCGACAAGTACCAGATCCCGGACACGCCGTCACAGAACGGCCGCATCCTGTCCACCCTGCCGAACGACCAGTACGGCTTCCTCCAGGGCACCTCGATGGCGTCCCCGCACGTGGCCGCGGTCGCCGCGCTGCTGAAGTCGACCCACCCGCACGCCTCCCCGGCCCGGCTCCTGGCCCTGCTGAAGGCCGAGGCGGACAACCCGGGCTGCCCGACCGGCCCCTACGACGGGGACGGCGACGGCGTCGTGGACGCCACCTGTGTGGGCGGGAAACACAACAACGGCTTCTACGGCTCGGGGGTCGTGAACGCGCTCCGCGCGGTCAAGTGACCAGCCCGCAGCAGGACTTCCCGCACGGCATGCTCGTTTCGCGAACGAACCGGAGGCTCACCCACATGACAGCGCCCCAGTCGCGCCACCGCCGCGCGCTCGCCATCCCGCTCGGAATGGCCATGGCCACGGCCCTCGCGTTCCTGCCCGACGTCTCGGCGTCCGCCGCCGACACCACGACCACGGCCACGGCCACGGCCACGGGCGCCTCGGACGCGAGTGACGCGACGTCCCTCAGCTATGTCGTCAACGTCCGCCCCGGACACGGCACCTCGCAGCGCGTCCAGCGGGCGATCGGCCGGGCCGGCGGTTCGGTGGTGATCTCGTACGACGAGATCGGCGTGATCGTGGTCCACTCGTCCAACCCCGACTTCGCCAAGACCCTGCGCAAGGTGCCGGGCGTGGACTCGGCGGGCGCCACCCGCAACGCGCCGCTGCCCGCCCAGTCGACCACCGACGTCGGCGCGCCCCAGGTGCTCAGCTCCGAGCAGGTCGCGGAGGCGGACGCGCAGGCGGCCGACGGGCAGGACCCGCTGGAGCCCTTGCAGTGGGACCTGCCCGCCATCAAGGCCGACAAGGCGCACGAGAAGACCCTGGGCAGCTCGAAGGTCACCGTCGCCGTGATCGACACCGGCGTCGACGACACCCACCCGGACATCGCCCCCAACTTCTCCGCCGCGCAGTCCACCAACTGCGTGTCGGGCAAGCCGGACACCACGTACGGGGCCTGGCGGCCCAGCGCCGCCGAGAGCCCGCACGGCACCCATGTGGCAGGAGAGATCGCGGGCGCCAAGAACGGGATCGGCATCACCGGTGTGGCGCCGGGCGTCAAGGTGGCGGGCATCAAGGTCGCCACCACCGCCGGGTACTTCTACACGGAGGCCGTGGTCTGCGGTTTCGTGTGGGCGGCCGAGCACCACATCGACGTCACCAACAACAGCTATTACACCGACCCCTGGTACTTCAACTGCACCACCGACCCGGACCAGAAGGCGCTCGTCGACGCCATCACCCGGGCCTCCCGGTTCGCGGAGAGGAAGGGCACCGTCAACGTGGCGGCGGCCGGCAACGAGAGCTACGACCTGGCCTCCGACTCGATCACCGACCCGGTCTCACCGAACGACGGCACGCCCAGCGACCGGGTGATCGACCCGCACAAGTGCTACGACATACCGACCCAGTTGCCGGGCGTCGTCACGGTCGCCGCCACCGGCGCGAAGGGCCTCAAGTCGTCCTTCTCCAACTACGGCCTCGGAGTGATCGACGTCGCCGCGCCCGGCGGCGACTCGACCGCCTACCAGTCCCCGGCGCCCCCGGCGACCAGCGGCCTGATCCTGGGCCCGCTGCCGGGCGGCACCTGGGGCTACATGGCCGGTACGTCGATGGCGACCCCGCATGTCGTCGGTGTCGCCGCATTGATCAAGTCAACCCATCCGCACGCCTCCCCCGCCCTGGTGAAGGCCCTGCTGTACGCCGAGGCGAGCGCCACGCCGTGCACCGACCCGTACGACATCAACGGCGACGGCAAGGTCGACGCGGTGTGCGAGGGCTCCAAGAACCACAACGGTTTCTACGGCTGGGGCACGGTGGACGCACTGGCGGCGGTGACCCGGTAGCATATATTGATTCAGTCAATACTGCATAGTGCAGTCATGACTGCAATCAACTACGCGTGGTCCGCGCTGGGTGGCGATCCGTCGTTGCCCGCGCGGATCACGACCGTGGCACGCGCGGGCACGCTCCGGTCACGCCTTCCCGTACGACGGCTGGCACGCGCGTGTGTCGGCGCGTGCGCGCTGGCCGCCGCCGAGCTGGGGGCGCGCCGGACCGGTTCCGCTCAGGTGCCGGGCGTTCGGGTGGACGACGGGGCGGTGGTGACGGCGTTCACCAGCGAGCGGCAGGTCCTGGTCGACGGGCGCGCTCCCGTGCAGTTCGCCCCGCTGTCGCGGTTCTGGCGCACGGCCGACGGATGGGTGCGCATCCACGCCAACTACCCGCACCACCGGGCCCGGCTGCTGGCCGCGCTGGGGCTGCCGGAGGGGGCTGCGGCCGAGGACGTGGCGGCCCGGATCGCCGAGCAGCCCGCCTTGGCGGTCGAGACCGCCGTCTACGGCGCCGGCGGGCTCGCCGTGGCGCTGCGCTCGCCCGGGGAGTGGGCCGCGCACGAGCAGGCGGCCGAGGTGGCCGCACGCCCCCTCGCCGAGCGAGGCCGTCTGGACACGGCCCACGCGCGCGTGCTCCCGCCGCTCGACGCCGGCGCCTCTCCCCTGCTGCCCGCCGCCGGGCTGCGCATCCTGGACCTGACCCGGGTCCTGGCCGGCCCGGTGGCCACCCGCACGCTGGCGCTGCTGGGCGCGGACGTCCTGCGCCTGGACGCGCCCTGGCTGCCCGAACTCCCCGACCAGCACGCCGACACGGGCTTCGGGAAGCGCTCGGCGACGCTCGATCTCACGACCGGCCGGGCGGCCTTCGAGGAGCTGCTGGCCTCGGCGGACGTCGTGGTCACCGGCTACCGGCCGGGCGCCCTGGACCGGTTCGGACTCTCCCCCGAGGCACTGGCCGAACGGCGGCCGGGGCTGGTCGTGGCCCAGGTGTCCGCGTGGGGCGGGTACGGGCCGTGGGGCGGACGGCGCGGCTTCGACAGCCTGGTGCAGGTCGCCACCGGTATCGCGGAGACCGAGGGCTCGGCCGACCGGCCGGGCGCGCTGCCCGCGCAGGCGCTCGACCACGGCACGGGGTATCTGCTGGCGGCGGGAGTGCTGCGAGCACTGACCGAGCAGTCGTACGACGGCGGGAGCAGGTTCGTACGGCTGGCGCTGGCGCGCACGGCGCGGTGGCTGACGGCGGAGATGGAGCCCGAGCCCGAGGACGGTGAGCCGTACGAGGGACCGGACGTCTGGCTCGCCGAGACGGACAGCTCGCTGGGGCGGCTGCGGTACGCACGGCCACCGGTGTCCTTCGCGGGCGGCCCGGCCGACTGGGCGCGGCCTCCGGTGCCGTGGGGATCGGATCCGGCCGAGTGGGCATGACCGCACCGCCCGGATGGCCGGAAACACACGAATAGACGGAATGACGCTCCGTCAGTTGTTTTCCGGCACTTGCCCGGTTCTGTCACGGCTGGCGAAGATCCTGGGGTGACGGCGACAGGACCGACCACCGAAGCGGCCGACGCGAGCGTCCCCACGAGACGCCCCGGCACCCGCCGGGCCGTCGCCGTCCTGCTCCTGGTGGCGCTGGCCGCGCTGGTGCCGCTGCTCGGACCGTCCGCCGCGTTGCACGACACCGGGGAGGCCGCGGCGCCGGGGGTGGGCGGCATCGCCCTGCTGCGCGGGGTGCTGTTCGCCGCCCTGTGCGTGCCGCTGGGCGAGGTCTTCGTGGACCGGCTGGCCCGCCGGCTGCCCGACGCGCCGCCGGAACGGCCGTCCAGCTGGGCGGCGTTCGCGGCCGCCGCCGGTTTCGTCGCCGCGCTGGCGCTCGCGTCGCTCGTGTCGACGGGCAACCTGGTACCGCGCTCTCTCGCCGACATCGACGTGGGCGGCCTGTACCGGTCACGTGACGGCAAGTTGGCGCTGATCGAGGTCAACGCCTTTCTGCTGGCCGGTCTGTGCGCCCGCGCGCGCCGCCCGGCGATCCAGGTGTGGCCGCTCGCCACGGTGGTCGTCGCCGAGGCGCTGCGCGCCCATCCCGCGCCCGAGCACAGCCCGTTGCTCGGCTCGGCGCTGACCCTGGTGCATCTGACGTGCGCGACGCTGTGGGCGGGCGGTCTGCTGCACGCACTGCGCCTGCTGCGCCGGTGGCGCGGCCGGGAGGCCGGAGCGGCGCTGCTCGGTCTCTACGCGCGCGTGGCCGCCGTACTGCTCGCGGCCATCACCGCGACGGGCGTGTGGAGTTCGCTGCGGCGGATGCCCGCGGGCACGATCCTGGACCAGCTGACGACGACGGCGTACGGGCGCACCCTGCTGGCCAAGGTGGTCCTCGTCGCCGCCGTCGCCGCGCTCGCGCTGTGGGCACGGTTCCGGCTGCGCCGGGCGGCCGACCCGCTCACCGCGTACGTCCCCGCGCGGGCCGAGGTGGCCGTGCTGGCGGTGGTGGTCGCGGTGTCGGGCGTGCTGACGGCACTGCCGGTACCGATCAGATGGACTTGACCGGGTCGCTTGTTCAGGTCGACCCGATCAAGTGCGCTCCATCAGGTGCGCTCCTTCAAGTGGACCTGATCAACCATTGACCGGGATATCGATCGGGATGTTGATTCAGCCGTTGGTGACGAGCACCTTCAGGGCGGTGCGCTCGTCCATCGCCTTGTAGCCGTCGGGCACGCCCTCGATGCCGACGGTCAGGTCGAAGACCGGCGAGGGATCGATGGTGCCGGCGAGGACGTCGGGCAGCAGGTCGGGGATGTAGGCGCGGACCGGGGCGACACCGCCGCGCAGGGCGATGTTCCGGTCGAACATCACGCCGAGGTCGAGGCCGGTGCCGCTGCCGTGCGGGACGCCGACGAAGCCGATCGCGCCGCCGTCCCGGGTGATCTCGACGGCCGTCCGCATGGACTGCTCGGTGCCCACGGCTTCCACGACCGAGTGCGCACCCTGGCCCCGGGTGAGCTCGCGTACGGCGTTCACGGCCGCCTCCCCGCGCTCGGCGACGACGTCGGTGGCTCCGAAGCGGCGCGCGATGTCGGTGCGGACCTCGTGCCGGCCCAGCGCGATGATCCGCTCGGCGCCCAGCCGCTGGGCGGCCAGCACGGCGCACAGGCCGACCGCGCCGTCCCCGACGACGGCGACCGTGGCACCCGGGCGGGCGCCCGCGCCGAGGGCCGCGTGGTGGCCGGTGCCGAGGACGTCGGAGAGGGTGAGCAGGGCGGTCAGCAGGTGGTCGTCGGAGGCCGCGTCCTTGGGCAGCCGGACCAGGGTGCCGTCGGCGAACGGGACCCGCACGGCCTCGCCCTGGCCGCCGTCGTACCCCACCGAGCCCCAGAAGCCGCCGTGCTCGCAGGAGGTGGTCAGGCCCTCGCGGCAGTAGTCGCAGACGCCGTCGGACCACATGAAGGGGGCCACCACCAGGTCGCCGCGCCGGACGGTGCCCACCTCGGAACCGGTCTCCTCGACGACGCCCAGGAACTCGTGCCCGATGCGCTGCCCCGGCTGCCGGGCCGCCTCGCCACGGTAGGCCCACAGGTCACTGCCGCAGATACAGGCGCGCAGCACGCGTACGACGGCGTCGGTGGGCAGTTGCACCACCGGCTCGGGCACGTCCTCCACGCGCATGTCGTACGGGGCGTGGATGGTGGTGGCGCGCATGGCGAGGATCCCTCTCGTGCGGTGTCGTGGGTGCGCTCAGGGGGTGGTCGGGCGCACTTCACGGTACGCCGTCGCCGGTGCGGGCCGCGCGTCGAGGGTGCCCCGGACCAGCAGGAACTGCCCTACTGCGTAGGTGAGCATGATCCAGAAGTCGGGTCTCGGCAGCTGCGGCCAGTCGGCGACGCCGGTCGCGATGAGGGTGTCGGAGAGCATGAAGAGCGCGCCGCCGAGCCCGGCGACCGGGCCGAGCCGGGTGACCGCCGTGTACGCCATGGCGGTGAGCAGAGTGCTGTAGCCGGCGACGGGGACGCGGAGCCCGGCGGGCAGGTCCGGCCACAGCAGGGCGACCAGGGTGACGAGGGCGGCGGCGTAGGTGACGGCGAGAACGCGGGCACGCGCGTGTGCCGGTCCGTGGCGGCGGAACAGGACGAGGTAGCAGACGTGCCCGGCGGCGAAACAGGCCATCCCCGCCATGAAGGCGGGGTCGGCGTCGGAGAGCAGCAGCACATCGCCGCCCCAGCCGCACAGCAGGGCGGCGACGAGCAGCCGCGGGCCGCCCGCGCGGGCGGTCCAGACGGCCAGCAGCGGCATCAGGAGCACCTTGGCGACGGCGTGCCCGGCGTGGAAGCCGGCGGCGAGGCAGCCGAGGTCGACCGCGAGGGCCAGGGCGAAGGCGGCCAGCAGCGCCCGGGACGCTCTCACGCGGCCACGGACTCCTCGGTCTGCTCCACGGCGGCCGCCGGCGCCCAGCCGGGCCCCCGGAACAGCCGCCCGGCCCGCTCCCGCCAACTGCGCGCGGCCTTCAGGTCCCTGCCGATGGCCAGGTACTCATGGGTGGCCACCTTGATCGGGTTGAACGTGTTGATGTTCTTGGTCAACCCGTACACCGGCCGCTCGACCTCCGGCACCCACGACCCGAACAACCGGTCCCAGACGATGAGGATCCCGCCGAAGTTGCGGTCCAGGTAGCCGCCCTGGGAGGCGTGGTGCACGCGGTGATGGGACGGCGTGTTGAAGACGAACTCGAACCACCGGGGCATCTTGTCGATGCGTTCGGTGTGGATCCAGAACTGGTAGACGAGGTTCGCGGAGGAGCAGAAGGCGAGCGCGGCCGGGTGCACACCGACGGCTATGAGCGGCACGTAGAACGGCCAGACGGTCAGCGTGGTCCAGGGCTGGCGCAGCGCGGTGGTGAGGTTGAACTTCTTGCTGGAGTGGTGGACGACGTGGCAGGCCCACAGGATGCGGATGACGTGATGGCCGCGGTGGGACCAGTAGTAGAAGAAGTCCTGCGCGAACAGCATCAGCGGGACCGTCCACCACAGGACGGGAATGCGCAGCGGGGTGAGTTCGTAGACCGCCCAGTAGATCGCGACGATCGGGATCTTCCAGACGAAGTCGAAGACGAGCGACCCAAGGCCCATGCCGACGCTGGTGGCCGCGTCCTTGGCCTCGTACCCGTCGCTGTCGTCGTCGGGATGAATGCGGTAGCTGATCACCTCGATCACGGTGAGCAGCACGAAGGCGGGTATCGACCACAGCACGACATCGGGCAGGTTCGGCATGGGGGCACCGTAGAACCGCTGGTCGGCTGCCGCTAGACGTTGTTACCCACAAGTATTGCCTGCGGTACGCGCTTGCTTGTTGGCGATCTCCGCCAACAGACGGGCGGCCGTCACACCCCCACCGCCCCCAGCAGGCTCCCCGCCGCGTAGGTCACGCCCATGGCCAGCGCGCCGCCCACCACGTTCCGCACCATCGCCGGACCCACCGCGGCCGCCCCCAGCCGCGCGCTGCTCCATCCCGTCAGGACCAGCGCGGCCAGCACCGACCCCACGGTCACCGGAAGCCGCCACTCGGCGGGCGGCAGCACGATCGCCAGCAGCGGCAGCAGCGCCCCGACGGTGAACGCCAGGAAGCTCGCCAGCGCCGCGTTCCACGGGTTGGTCAGCTCGTCCGGATCGATGCCCAGCTCCACGCTCGCGTGGGCCTTCAGGGCGTCCCGTTCCGTCAGCTGGACCGCTGCCTCACGCGCCACGTCCCGGGACAGCCCGCGCCGCTCCAGCAGCTCGGTCAGCTCCTCCAGTTCCGCCTCGGGCTGCTCCTTGAGTTCCCGCCTCTCCAACGCGAGGGCGGCAAGTTCCGAGTCGCGTTGGGTGGACACCGACACGTACTCCCCCGCCGCCATCGACATCGACCCGGCGAGCAGCCCCGCCAGGCCGGCCGTCAGCAGGGCGCTGCGGTCCCCGGTGGCGCCCGCGACGCCGACGACGATGCCGGCCGTCGACACGATGCCGTCGTTGGCGCCCAGTACCGCCGCGCGCAGCCAGTTCAGCCGGGAGCCGAGCGCGCCCCCGTGGGCCTCGTTGTCGTGCGTCTGTTCCGTCACGACACGGAGGATCGCACTCCGGCCCCGGCGAGGGGAGTACCGGCGTCACCAAAGGCCAGCCATGACCAGTGGGCGCCGGCCCGGCGCGGTCGGCTCGCGCTCATCCACAGCCTTCAGGCCGGGGGTGCGTACGATCGCGCACCGGCTGTCCCTGCCCGTGGGCGAGAAGGGATCGAAACACGCGCCCGGCGGCTACCGCAGCAAGCAGGAGTGGTTCGCCAAGTCCCGCCGACTGCACGTTCTCGAAGACCGACTGGAGGCGGCACGGGCCGACTGGCAGGCCGGCATCGTGCATGTGGTGCGCGGCGGCAGACGGCTGCTGAACAGCCGTCACCACCTTGACGCCGCCGGGCTCACCGAGGAGCAGTGGCGCGCGCGGTGGCAGGCCGGACGACGCTTCCTCGAGGCCGACGGCGAGTCCGGCAAGCGGTACGGCAACGAGACCCTCCGCGTCACCCCCGACGGCGAGGTGTCGGTCAAGCTCCCGGCGCCGCTGGCGCACCTGGCGAACGCACCGCACGGCCGAACACGGCAACCCGGTCGGCGAACCACTCCGCTTCGGCTACGACCTCACCGGAACCGCCGGTCACCGCGACGCCCAAGTCCGGCACGCACTGATCCGGCTGTTGCACTGGGCCAGGCGTCACGGGCTCGCCATCGCCGTCGAGGACCTCGACTTCGCCGCGGAGAAGACCCGGGAGAAACACGGCCGCAGGAAGCGGTTCCGGAACCTGATCTCCGGCATGCCCGTCAGCAGGCTGCGGGCCCGGCTCGTGTCCATGGCGGCCGAACTCGGCATCCCCGTCATCGCCGTCGACTCCGCCTACACCTCCCGCTGGGGCGCCCAGCACTGGCAGAAACCCCTCACCGGCAGAACTCGTAAGACCACCCGCCACGACGCAGCCGCCGTGGCGATCGGACGACGCGCCCTGGGACACCCGATCCGGCGACGGACGACACCGCCCCGCACCCACCAGAGCGATGGATACGGGCATCGGACCGTCCAGGCCCGACCAGACACCCCAGGACGTGAGGGACACCGCCCCCGCATCCCCGGACCACGGACACGATCCACTGGCGCCGGGCGCGGAGCGAACGCGGTCGACCAGAACGCCCAACACCGTCCGGGGCGTTCGGCTGAGCACGAATCCTGGCAACAGAACTCACTCCCGCTCAGTCTCTAGGAACGGAAGGTGCCCTCGTCGTGCGGGGAGTCGCTGCCCCACATGCCTTGTCCAGGCCGATGCGGTCGCGCAGCGGCACCTCGTGCGGGCACATGAAGCCGGCGCCGACGAAGGGGACACGGTCGCCCTCGCGCCCGACGGTCACCTCGCCGAGCTTCTTGGGCTCGCCGAAGACCTCACGGCCGCCGGTGAGAGCGCGTTCGTGGGTCATCGGCATCACCAGCGGATACCGCCCTCGGCCGCGCCGTGCGCGGCGGCGACCGCGAACGAGCCCGCGCCCAGCGGAAATCCGGGCAGCCGGACCTGGCTGATGCTGACGCGGACCAGGGGGCGGCCGGTGGGCTTGAGCGGGGGCGGCAGCACCGCCGCGACCGCGTCCGGGGCGCTCTCCCAGACAGCCACCACGCCGGTGGACCAGACGTCCGGGAGCCTCGTGGTGCGCGCGGCCGCGATCTCCGCCTCGGTCCGAGCGCCGTACCGTACGCGAGCCATCCGCCGTACCGCCCTTCCGCCGACCGTCCGAGCGCCGCGCCGCCGCGGAGTCGTCGCCGCGTCAGCGCCGGGCGGGGTGGACGGTGGCACCGGGCGGCGAAAAGGTCCATAGCCACGCGAAGGGCAATCAGGACATGCGAACGGGCGGTGGCGGCGGGTGACCTGACGGACCGGACTGTCGGTCGGGGCCCGTATCCTCAATGACCATGCTCGAAGACCAGACGACCGCAGTCTCCGCCGGCACCCCGTGGCCGGCCGCGTATCCCGAGGGGTACGCGGTCGTCGACGTGGAGACCACCGGACTGGCCCGGGACGACCGGATAATCTCCGCCGCCGTCTACCGGCTGGACGGGCGCGGCGAGGTCGAGGACCACTGGTACACGCTGGTCAATCCCGAGCGCGACCCGGGCCCGGTGTGGATCCACGGTCTGACGAGCGAGGTGCTCGAAGGGGCGCCGCTCTTCACCGACATCGCCGAGGAGTTCGCGGCCCGGCTCGACGGCCGGGTGCTGGTCGCGCACAACGCGGTCTTCGACTGGCAGATGATCGCGCGCGAGTACGCGCGCGCGAAGAGCGAGCCCCCGGTGAAGCAGCGGCTGTGCACGATCGCGCTCTCCAAGGAGTTGGGGCTGCCGCTGCCCAACCACAAGCTGGAGACCCTGGCCGCGCACTTCGGTGTCGTACAGCGGCGGGCGCACCACGCGCTGGACGACGCACGCGTGCTGGCGGAGGCGTTCCGGCCCAGTCTGCGGGCCGCGGCGGCGGGCAGCGTACGGCTGCCGCTGCTCGAGTGCCGGCCGCTGACGGAGTGGTCGGAGACGCCCCGGATCGGGCCGCAGGCGAGCGGCGGCCACGGCGGCTACCGTCCGAACGGCTGGCGACCGGCCCGCAAGCGGCCGGCCTGTCCGTATCCGAACCCGGGGCGGTTCGAGGACGGCAAGCCGCTCCGGCAGGGCATGCGGGTGGCGTTCTCCGGGGACACGTCCATCGAGCGGGAGCTTCTGGAGGACCGGGCCGTCGAGGCCGGTCTGCATGTGTCGACGAGCATCTCGCGGCTCACCAGCCTGCTCGTCACCAACGATCCGGACTCGGGCACCTCGAAGGTGCTCAAGGCACGCCAGTTCGGCACACCGGTCGTCGACGAGGCGGCCTTCGGGCAGTTGCTGCGGGACGTGGCGCCGGCATCGACGCCGGCAGCGGGGCAGTGACCGCGCGGCGGGGCCGTACGGACGGGTGATTGCCGTGCGACTCGCCCGGCGCCCACTCGCCCGCGCGAGGACGACCGCTCACCCTGAGGCCCATGGCGAAATGCGAAGTTTGCGGCAATGACTACGGAATGACCTTCGAGGTGCACGCGCAGGGCGCGGTCCATGTCTTCGACTGCTTCTCCTGTGCGATCCACCGCATGGCCCCCGTCTGCGAGCACTGCAAGGTCTCGATCATCGGCCAGGGCGTCGAGGCCGAGAACCAGTGGTACTGCGGCGCCCACTGCGCCCGCGAGGCCGGGAAGGCGGGCATCGTCGACCGCGTGTGACCCGGTACCCGCCCGCTCGCGCCCCACGACCGAGTTGTACGGTCGTGGGGTGTACCGCTTCCTGTTGACCCGGCAGTGGGTGATCCTCACCCTGATCTCCCTGCTTCTGATCCCCACGATGATCCGGCTGGGGTTCTGGCAGGAGCATCGGTATGAGGAGCGCAGCGCCCGTAACGCACTGGTGGCCCAGGCACTCGACGCCAAGCCGGTGCCGGTGGAGCAGGTGACCGAGCCGGGGCACGCGGTGACCCGCAAGGAGCGCTACCACACCGTCACCGCGACCGGCACCTTCGACAGCGCCGACGAGGTCGTCGTCCGGCGTCGTACCAACGACGACGACGAGGTCGGCTACCACGTCCTCACCCCCTTCGTGCTGGCCGACGGCAAGGTGCTGCTGGTCAACCGGGGCTGGATCTCCTCGGACGGCCCCAGCCAGACCGCGTTCCCCAAGGTCCCGGCCCCGCCGGCCGGGCGGGTCACCGTCCAGGGCCGGCTGATGCCCGACGAGACCACCGCGGCGAGCGGCATCAAGGACATCAAGGGCCTGCCCGACCGGCAGATCATGCTGATCGACAGCGAGGAGCAGGCTCGCCGGCTCGGCAAGCAGGTGCTGGGCGGCTACATCCAGCAGACCGCGCCCGAGCCCAAGGGCGACACCCCGGAGCAGATCTCCGACCCGGGCAAGGAAGACGCCCCGCTGAACTACGCGTACATGATCCAGTGGTGGCTGTTCGCCGCGGGCGTCCCCTACGGCTGGTTCGTGCTGGTCCGCCGTGAGGCCCGCGCCCGCGAGGAGGCCGCGAAGGACGAGCCCGCGGCGGAAGCGGAACCGGCGGCCGCCGTCTGAGCACGGGTCACTCCCCCGGCCCACCCCCTGATTGGCCCACCGGCCAGGCGGGAAACCGGAACCCGTGGACCGACGCATCGAGGACTACGCCCTCATCGGCGACGAACAGACCGCGGCCCTGGTCGGCCGGGACGGCTCCATCGACTGGCTGTGCGTGCCCCGGTTCGACTCGGCGGCCTGCTTCGCCAGGCTCCTGGGCGACGAGGACAACGGCCACTGGCGGATCGCCCCGAAGGACGCCACCACGTGCACCCGGCGCGCGTACCGGCCCGACACGCTGGTCCTGGACACCGAGTGGGAGACCCCCGAGGGCACGGTCCGGGTCACCGACCTGATGCCCCAACGCGACCACGCCCCCGACGTGGTACGCATCGTCGAGGGCGTCAGCGGCCGTGTCACCGTGCACAGCACGCTCCGCCTCCGCTTCGACTACGGCTCGGTCATCCCCTGGATGCGCCGCTCGGGCGGTCACCGGGTCGCCGTCGCCGGCCCCGACTCGGTGTGGCTGCGCAGCGAACCGTCCGTACGGACCTGGGGCGAGGACTTCGGCACGCACTCGGAGTTCACCGTCGCGGAGGGTGAGCGGGTCGCGTTCGTGCTCACCTGGCACCCCTCGCACGAGCCGCGGCCGCCGCTGTTGGACCCGTACGAGGCGCTGCGCTCCAGCGTCACCGGCTGGCGGCGCTGGACCGCCCGCTGCACCTACGACGGCCCCCACCGGGACGCGGTGATGCGCTCCCTGATCACCCTCAAGGCGCTCACCTACGCGCCGACCGGCGGTATCGTCGCCGCCGCCACCAGCTCGCTGCCCGAGGAGCTGGGCGGGGTGCGCAACTGGGACTACCGCTTCTGCTGGCTGCGCGACTCCACCCTCACCCTCGGCGCCCTGCTGTCGGTCGGCTACCACAAGGAGGCCCAGGCCTGGCGCGACTGGCTGGTGCGCGCGGTCGCCGGCGACCCGGCGGACCTGCAGATCATGTACGGCCTGGCCGGCGAGCGCCGGCTGCCCGAGTTCGAACTGCCCTGGCTGGCCGGCTTCGCCGGCTCGGCGCCGGTACGCGTCGGCAACGGCGCCGTCGACCAGCTCCAGCTGGACGTGTACGGCGAGGTCATGGACTCCCTGTCGCTGTCCCGCAACGCCGGCCTGCCCACCAAGCCGCACATGTGGGCCATCCAGTGCTCGCTGATGAAGTTCCTGGAGAAGATCTGGCGCCAGCCGGACGAGGGCCTGTGGGAGGTGCGCGGCGGCCGCCGACACTTCGTGCACTCCAAGGTGCTGGTGTGGGTGGCCGCGGACCGCGCGGTACGGACCCTGGAGGAGCACGCGGAGCTGGAGGGCGAACTGGAGCGCTGGCGCGCGCTCCGCGACGAGGTGCACCGGGAGGTGTGCGAGAAGGGGTTCGACCCGAAGCGCAACACCTTCACCCAGTACTACGGTTCGCGCGAACTCGACGCCGCCCTGCTGCTGATCCCCCGCTTCGGTTTCCTGCCGCCGGACGACCCGCGGGTGA
Organism: Streptomyces sp. NPDC054813; assembly: GCF_053611365.1. Classification (NCBI taxonomy): domain Bacteria; kingdom Bacillati; phylum Actinomycetota; class Actinomycetes; order Kitasatosporales; family Streptomycetaceae; genus Streptomyces; species Streptomyces sp. NPDC054813. Next base: position 48,593 of record NZ_JBSHAF010000005.1, read on the forward strand.
TCGGCACGGTGGACGCGATCCGCGACGACCTGGGCCACGACGGCTTCGTGCGCCGCTACGACACCGACGCGATCGGCGTCGACGGCATGCCGGGCGGCGAGGGTGCCTTCCTGGCCTGCTCGTTCTGGCTGGCCGACGCGCTGCACATGACGGGCCGTACCGACGAGGCGAAGGAGTTGTTCGAACGGCTGGTGGGACTCGTCAACGACGTGGGCCTGCTGTCCGAGGAGTACGAACCGGAGCTCGGACGCCAGCTGGGCAACTTCCCGCAGGCGTTCAGCCACATCGGACTGGTGAACACCGCCCTCACACTGTTCGGCAGCGACGAGGCAGGATAGGAATCATGGATCTTGGACTGAAGGACCGGGTGTACGTCGTCACCGGAGCGACCCGCGGGCTGGGCAACGCGACCGCGCGCGAACTGGTCGCCGACGGGGCGAAGGTCGTGGTGACCGGACGGGACGAGGAGCGGGTCGCCGAGGCGGTGGCCGAACTGGGGCCGAACGCGGCGGGCATCGCCGTCGACAACGCGGACGGGGACGCTCCGGAGCGGGTGATCGCGGCGGCGCGTGAGCGGTTCGGACGCTTCGACGGCATTCTCGTGAGCGTGGGTGGGCCCCCTGCCGGGTTCATCGCCGACAACACGGACGAGCAGTGGCAGACCGCCTACGAGGCGGTGTTCCTGGGAGCCGTGCGGCTCGCACGCGCGGCCGCGGCCGAGTTGGCGGACGGCGGTGTCATCGGCTTCGTGCTGTCCGGGTCGGTGTACGAGCCGATTCCCGGACTGACGATCTCGAACGCGCTGCGGCCGGGGCTCGCCGGGTTCGCCAAGTCGCTCGCGGACGAGTTGGGGCCGCGCGGGATCCGGGTGGTGGGGCTGCTGCCGTCGCGGATCGACACGGACCGGGCGCGGGCGCTGGACGCGCTGTCGGCCGACCCCGCGGCCACCCGGATGGAGAACGAGTCCCGGATTCCGCTGCGGCGGTACGGGACGCCGGAGGAGTTCGGGCGGGTGGGCGCGTTTCTGCTGTCGCCGGCGGCGTCCTATCTGACCGGGATCATGGTGCCGGTCGACGGAGGTATGCGGCACGGATTCTGACGGTCGGGACGCCATAGGGATTCCCTATGGCAGTCGCTGCTATTTCGTCTTTGCCTCTGGTTCTTTTCCCTCCGTACCGTGAACAGCGAACCAAAACGCGAGGGAAAGGATCGGCGGCATGGCCACGATCGAGAATGGATCGGAAACACGGGAACTCGCCGGAAAGCGGGCCCTCGTCACGGGTGGTTCTCGCGGAATCGGCGCGGCTGTGGTGCGCCGGCTCCTGGATGCGGGCGCCGAGGTACTCACCACCGCCAGGTCGGCGTCGGCCACGGTGCCGGAGGGGGCCGCCTTCGTGGCGGCCGACGTGCGGACCCGGGCCGGCGCCAAGGCGCTCGCCGAGGCCGCGCGGGAGGTGCTCGGCGAGGTGGACGTCCTGGTCCACAACGTGGGCGGGGCCCGACCGTACGAGGGCACTTCGGCCATCCCCGACGAGGAGTGGCAGGACGCTCTGGACCTCAACTTCCTGGCATCGGTGCGGCTGGACTCGCTGCTGGTACCCGGAATGCGGGAGCGGCGTTCCGGGGTGATCGTGCATGTGTCGTCGGCCGCGGTACTCAGCCCGGTGGCGCCGTTCCTGCACTACACGGCGGCGAAGGCGGCGCTGGAGAACTACAGCCGGGGACTGGCTTCGGAGCAGGCCCCGTTCGGGATCCGGGTCAACACCGTGACTCCAGGCAGGGTCGCCACTCCCGGCGGTGAGGAGGCACGGGAGCAGTGGGCACGCCTGGACCTGAAGCCGGGCACGATCAACGCCGGCGACACCGCCCCGCTGGGGCGCGACGGCCGGCCCGACGACATCGCCCACGCGGTGCTGTTCCTCGCCTCCGACCGGGCGAGCTGGCTGACCGGAAGCAATCTCATCGTGGACGGCGGCGAATTCCCCAGGGGCTGACACCCACGGAATTCCGGAACGCTGATTTCCGCGACAGTAATACGGTGACCTTTCCACCGCGGAATCCGGTGGCGCCCGCGTCCTTCTCGGCCGTCAGGACATCGGCGCGAAGAACGCGGAATCGGACCAGTTCTCCTTGCGCAGGAATTCGAGCAGGGCCGCCTCCGCCGGGCCCGCGCCGGGCCGGAGCACGGCGATGACGGGCCGGGACACGACCGGGAACACCGGGCGTACCAGATGCTCGTGACCGTGGGGCACCGCGGAGGCCGGGACGAGCGTCACCCCGAGCCCGTGGGCGGCCCAGCGCACGGCCGTCGCCGTCTGGGACACCCGGGCGGCCGTGGCCGGGGCCAGTCCGTTGGTCCGCTCCACGTCCAGCAGGACGGCGTCGAGCGCGCTGTCACGGTCGAAGCGCACCCACGGCTCCCCCGCCAGTTCACGCAAGTCGACGCGGTCCGTGGCGAGTTGCGGGTGCCCGGCGCCCAGCACCACGACGAACTCCTCGTCGCCGAGGTGGTGGGCGTCGGAGGGGGTCCGCTCGCACGCCGCCATCAGGGCGAGGTTCAGCACGCCCTGGCGGCACAGCCGCTCCAGCTCGGCGGAGCCCGGCTCCTCGAAGACGGTGATCTCCAGGCGCGGGTAGCGGTGACGCAGCCCGCCCAGCGCGCCCGGCAGCTGCCGCGTGCCGAAGCCCATCTGCACGGCGACCACCAGCTCGCCCACCAGTTCGTCGGCACCGCCCCGCGCGGTCGCCCGCGCCCGTCGTGCCGCGCTCACCGCGACCTCCGCCTCCCGCAGGAAGGCACGGCCGACGACGGTGGGCACCAGTCCGGTCGGCGTACGGGCGAACAGCTCCACGCCGAGTTCCCGCTCCAGGGCGCGGATCTGCTGGGACATCGACGGCTGGGCCACGTGCAGCCGCTCCGCGGCCGCGGTCACCGAGCCCTCCTCGGCAACGGCCAGGGCGTACTCGAACTGACGAAGGCTCATCGGCTCCCGTCCCCTCCCGCTGTCCCGAGGTCATCGCTGCAATGGCGGACAACCCGGTTCCGCGGGCGGAGATTCCCGTGGCCACGGCCGACGCCGACGGCATTTCCGGTGCCGTACGGCCGGACGCTGTCTCAAGTGACCCTCTCCACGCGGTGTTTCACGGATGTCAGCCGGACCTCCGCCGGGAGCCTCTTCAGGGCGGCCGAGTCCCGGGCGTGGGCCAGTGCCTGTGCGGTGAGGTCGTCCAGGGCCTCCCGCGGTGGCACGTCCGGGTCCAGCTGGAGCCAGACCCGTACCTCCGGAGCCGTCCGCCTGCCCCTGAGCACCGCCTGGGCGTGGGCGACGCCCTGCTGGTGGGCCGCGTCGGTCGCCAGCACCGTCTCCAGGGCCCTGCCGCGCAGCAGCGCGCCCTCACCGTCCCCGGTGTCCACCAGGACCTCGGTCAGCCGGCGTCGGCGCAGTTGTGCGGTCAGCCACCACAGGGACAGCAGGAGCAGGACCGCCAGGGCGGCCAGGACCGTCGGCCACCACCAGCCCGCTCCACGCCAGTGGGTGCGTTCGGCGGTGGTGAGGAGAACGTCGTGACGGCCGTCGTGGATCCACCAGGAGGGGGGCGGGGCGCCGAGGCCGACGGCCAGGACCGCGCCGCCCAGGGCGAGGAGCACCAGGCCCGCCAGACCGATCAGTACGCGGTTGATCGCCGTGAGCATCGTTCATCCCTTCCGGCCGGGGCGGACGACGTGCAGGGTCAGCCTGGGCGGGTGGGCCAGACCCAGACCGTGGATCGCGTCGGTGAGTGCCGCGTCCAGGTCGGCCTGCACCTCGTCGAGTTCACGGAAGTGGGAGACGGCGAGGACATGGGCGCGGGAGCGGTGCAGTCGTACGCGTACCCGGCGTACGCCCGAGATCTCCATGGCACGGTCGCGCAGCGCCATCGCGGCCGCGTCGCGGCGCAGCCCGGCGCGGACGTCGGGGTGGCTGCGGCGCATCGGCAGGACGTCCCGCAGGCCCGGCGTGACAGCCAGGGTCAGCAGCCAGACGCCGAGGGCGGCGGCGATGCCCGCGCCGACCAGGACCCAGGTGTCGTCGAGGGGGCGCATCGCGAGTTGCCGGGCCAGTGCGCGGCGCCAGTGCATCGCGGGGTGGCGGGCCCGTACGGCCCCGATGTCGTACAGGAAGGCGGCCGCCGTCACCAGGAGAACGACGGCGGCCAGGGCCGCGGGTGTGCGGCGCGGCGACCAGAAGCGGGCCGCGTGGCCGGCCGGGGGCGGCGCGGCCTCGGGTGGCTTCTCGACGACCTGTGTCTGCTCGGTGCTCATCACGCCCTCCCCTGGGTCTTGGCCGGGTGCAGCCGCTCGACGTGCACGGCGACCTCCCGTACCTCCATGTCCACCAACGCGCCTACCCGCTCGACCACATGCCGACGCACAGCCGCGCACCGGGCGCCGATGTCGGACGGATAGTCCAGCTCGAGGTGGACGCGGACGCGGGCGGTGCCGTGGTGGACCGCCACCGTGGCGTGCGGGGGTACGGCGTCCTTGGGGAGGGGGCCGAGGACCTCGCGGGCCGCCTGCCCCGCGATCTTCGCCACCACCCGGTCGGCGATCCGGACGGCCCCGCGCTCGCCGGGCGCCACGACCGTCGCAGTCCTGCGCGTCTCACTGCTCGCGCCGGTCATCGTCGCCGGTCACGCCGGTCGTCGCGACCGCGGAAGAAGTCACCGAGTTCGAGGTCTCCCTCCGCGAACCTGCCGACGACGAACCCGACGGCCCCCAGCGCCGCCACCAGCAGGAAGGCGCCGAACCCGCCGAAGTACCCGGCGAAGCCCAGCGCCATGCCGGCGATCATGCCGACCACGGCCAAGCTCATGGTGCGTTCCCCTCAGCCGTCACTGAAGCCGGGACTCCGGCTCCTCTTCCTCTTCCTCGGGCAGCTTCACATCACTCACCGCGATGTTGACCTCGACCACCTCGAGCCCGGTCATGCGCTCCACGGCCGCGATCACGTTCTCCCGTACCGCACGGGCCACATCCGCGATCGAGACGCCGTAATCCACGACGATCTCCAGGTCGAGCGCGGTCTGCACCTCGCCGACCTCGGCCTTCACACCGCGGGTGACCGACTTGGAGCCGCCCGGCACCCGGTCGCGCACCACGCCGAAGGTGCGGGCGAGTCCGCTGCCCATCGCGTGTACGCCGACCACGTCCCGGGCCGCCAGTCCGGCGATCTTCTCCACCACACCGTCGGCGATCGTGGTCCGGCCCCGGGTCGACGGGTCCCCGCCACCGCGTCTGACGGTCTTCCGGGTCTGTACCGTCGGGTCCGTCGGGTCCGTCGGGTCCTTCGGGTCCTTCGGGTCCTTCTCCGGCTCCGCCGTCGTCTCCGTCATCGCCGTGCGCCCCTTCCGGTCGTCGTCCTGCGACCAAGGTAAGTGCGGATGCCCTGTCATGCCCCGGTGATGCGGCAGGCTGGAGCAATGACGGCGGACCGATGGACAGACGCGGTACGGCATCCCCTGGGCTCGGGCAGGCTGCTCCCGCTGGGCGGGCAGCACGACGGTGCGTGGGTGACGGAGCCGGCGGCCGACGCGGTGCTGCGCCGGGCGGCGGCCGGGGTGCCGGGGGTGCGGCTGGGGGCGGTGCGGATCGCGCCGGCGGATCCGGAGGACGTCCAGGAACCCGTCGTACCGCCACCGCCCGGCGCCGTGCCGCCGGGGCCGCTGCGGCTGTCGGCGGACTTCGCGGCGACGGCCGCCGAGCCGCTGCCGACGACGGCGGCCCGGCTGCGCCGGGTGCTGGCGGCCGCGGCGACGGCACGGCTCGGGCTGGCGGTGGCCGAGGTGGACCTGCAGGTGACCGACCTGCTGACGGCGGACCGGACGGAGCCGGAGGCCGTACGTCCGCCTCGGCCGCCGTCGGTCCGGGAGGGCACGGACCCGGACGGGGCACGGGTGACGGCGGCGGCGCTGGCGGTAGCGGGGGTGGCGCGGGTGACGGGGGCGCTGAGCCGGGAGGTGCACTTCGAGGCGGCGTTGCCGCGCCGGCATGTGCGGGTGGAGGTTGCGCTGGCCGACGGGCCCAGGGCCGTGGACGTGGCGAGGAGGGTCCGTACAGCGGTCAGCGCGGCGCTGGGGGATCACCCCACGGTGGCCGTGCTGGTGACGGACGTCAGCTGAAGCGCCCCGAAGGGGGCGCGGGGCTGTATCGATATGCGGCTGTCGCCGCATGGGTGCGACCAGCACCCGCCCGCCCGCACCGAACTACTCGCCCACGCCCGCCAGGTCCCGCAGCCGCCGAGCCTGGGCCTGTCGCTCAGCAGCCCGCTGCTCCTCGTAGGTACGGTCGCCGACGCCCCGCAGCAGCGCCTTGGTCTCCACCACCGCGTCCCGGGGCGCGGCCAGCAGCGCCGCGGCCAGGTCGCGCACCGCGGCGTCGAGTTCGGCACCGGGCACCGCGAGGTTGGCGAGCCCGGAGGCCACCGCCTCCTCGGCCTGTACGAACCGTCCGGTCGCGCAGATCTCCAGCGCGCGGGCGTAGCCGACGAGAGAGACCAGCGGGTGCGTACCCGTGAGGTCCGGCACCAGGCCCAGGCTGGTCTCGCGCATCGCGAACTGCACGTCGTCCGCGACGACGCGCAGGTCACAGGCGAGGGCGAGCTGGAAGCCGGCCCCGATGGCGTGGCCCTGCACGGCGGCGATCGACACGAGGTCGTTGCGCCGCCACCAGGTGAACGCCTGCTGGTATTCGGCGATGGCCGCGTCGAGCCCGGCGTCGTCACGGCGCGCGAGTTCGATGAACGTCGGCTCGCCCGGGATCCCCTCCGGCGAGAACATCTGCCGGTCGAGGCCCGCGGAGAAGGACTGGCCCTCACCGCGCAGCACGACAACGCGGACCGACCCCGGCAACGACCGCCCGGCCTCTGCCAACGCCCGCCACAGCGCGGGGCTCTGAGCGTTGCGCTTGGCCGGGTTGGTCAGCGTCACCGTGGCGAGCGCGTCGTCCACGGTGAGCCGTACGCCGTCCTTGTCGAGAACAGGAACGAGATCCTGGTCGGGCGAAGCCATGGGGCGCCTCCGATGTGTGCGGTCATCACGCATTGCCTTACGGCATGCTAAGTGACTGCACAGTAACCACCCGGCCGATCAGTCGGCCGACCGGGTGGCCACCATCGAAGCCGATGGGCCGCCCCGGGGTCAGGACGCGGCTTTCTTGCCCCGCGTCGCCCCGCCACGCCCACGCAGCGTGACACCCGACTCGCTGAGCATCCGGTGGACGAAGCCATACGAGCGGCCGGTTTCCTCGGCCAGTGCCCGAATGCTCGCACCGGAGTCGTACTTCTTTTTCAGGTCTGCCGCGAGCTTGTCGCGCGCGGCGCCGGTTACCCGGCTGCCCTTCTTCAGAGTCTCGGCCACCCGTGCCTCCTCATGGGAAGTGCGCTCTGGTCCCCTCATGATCACCCCTCCGGGGCGCGATGGCCACCCATTCGGCAAGGTCCGTGAGACATCGTTGTGACGACAGGAGTGCATCCCCACAAGCGGAATCTGTGATTCCTACGGGTGGTACCCATGGGGCCGAACGGGTTCTTCCGCGAAGTGCCAGGTCAGACACGGAAAGCGGCCGACTCCTTGTCGACAAAGGGATCGGCCGCGAAATCGGTGCATGACACACCTCGATACGAGGAGATCTCACACAGATGATGGATCACCGATAAGCCGAATGATCCATAGCCAGTGGATCAGGCATTCGATCAAGCGAGGACGACGAGACCGGCACGTGAGGACGAGGGGGCTGGTTCTCCCGGTTCTCGCGGTTCTCAGGCGAGCGCGACCAGGTCCGCGTAGTCGGCGCCCCACAGGTCCTCGACACCGTCGGGGAGCAGGATGATCCGCTCGGGCTGGAGCGCCTCGACGGCGCCCTCGTCGTGCGTGACCAGGACGACCGCGCCCTTGTAGGTGCGCAGGGCGCCGAGGATCTCCTCGCGGCTGGCGGGGTCGAGGTTGTTGGTCGGCTCGTCCAGGAGCAGGACGTTCGCCGAGGAGACGACCAGGGTGGCCAGGGCGAGCCTGGTCTTCTCGCCGCCGGAGAGGACACCGGCCGGCTTGTCGACGTCGTCGCCGGAGAACAGGAACGAGCCCAGCACCTTGCGGACCTCGACGAGGTCCATGTCGGGGGCGGAGGAACGCATGTTCTCCAGGACCGTGCGGTCCGGGTCCAGGGTCTCGTGCTCCTGGGCGTAGTAGCCGAGCTTGAGGCCGTGGCCCTCGAGCACCTCGCCGGTGTCCGGCTGCTCGACCCCGCCGAGCAGCCGCAGCAGGGTGGTCTTGCCGGCGCCGTTGAGGCCGAGGATGACCACCCGGGAGCCCTTGTCGATGGCCAGGTCGACATCGGTGAAGATCTCCAGCGAGCCGTACGACTTCGACAGGCCCTCGGCGGTCAGCGGGGTCTTGCCGCAGGGCGCGGGGTCCGGGAAGCGGAGCTTGGCGACCTTGTCGGAGACCCGGACCGCGTCCAGGCCGGCCAGCAGCTTGTCCGCGCGGCGGGCCATGTTCTGCGCGGCGACCGTCTTGGTGGCCTTGGCGCGCATCTTGTCGGCCTGCGAGTGCAGCGCGGCCGCCTTCTTCTCGGCGTTGGCGCGCTCGCGCTTGCGGCGCTTCTCGTCGGCCTCGCGCTGCTGCTGGTAGAGCTTCCAGCCCATGTTGTAGACGTCGATCTGGGACCGGTTGGCGTCCAGGTAGAAGACCTTGTTGACGACCGTCTCGACCAGGTCGACGTCGTGGGAGATCACGATGAATCCGCCGCGGTAGGTCTTCAGGTAGTCGCGCAGCCAGACGATCGAGTCGGCGTCGAGGTGGTTGGTCGGCTCGTCCAGCAGGAGCGTGTCCGCGTCCGAGAACAGGATCCGGGCCAGCTCGATACGGCGGCGCTGGCCGCCGGAGAGCGTGTGCAGGGGCTGGCCGAGCACCCGGTCGGGCAGGTTGAGCGCGGCGGCGATGGTGGCGGCCTCGGCCTCGGCGGAGTACCCGCCCTTGGTGAGGAACTCGGTCTCCTGGCGCTCGTACTGCCGCAGCGCCTTCTCGCGGGTGGCGCCCTGGCCGTTGGCGATGCGCTGCTCGTTCTCGCGCATCTTGCGGATCAGTACGTCGAGGCCGCGCGCGGAGAGGACGCGGTCGCGGGCGAGCACGTCGAGGTCACCGGTACGGGGGTCCTGCGGGAGGTAGCCGACCTCGCCGGAGCGGGTGACGGTACCCGCGGCGGGGACGCCGTCACCGGCCAGGACCTTGGTGAGGGTGGTCTTGCCGGCGCCGTTGCGGCCGACCAGACCGATGCGGTCACCCTTGGCGACACGGAAGGTGGCGTTCTCGATGAGGATGCGCGCACCGGCGCGCAACTCGATACCGGAGGCGGAGATCACGGACAGACTCCAGGGCGTACGGGATTTGACGGGTGGGCGGCTGAGGACGTTCCCGCCGTCTAATGCGCGAGGAGAATGGCCATGGGCCAAGTCTAACGGGGCGACGCAAGCGCTTTTTCGGCGTGCGGGTGTTCGGGGCGGCTGCCGGGGAGGCCGTTGCCGAGGGGTGCGCGGTGCGGGGCGATCCGGCCCAGGTCGTCCACGGCGATGAGCTGCGCGGTCCAGGCGCCGTCCGTGCAGGGCTGGGCAACGAGCAGGGCGGTGCCGTGACGTACGGCACGTTCGGGGCGGAACGCGCAGCCCGCGCGGGCGGGCAGCACCCAGCGCAGGTCGCCGTCGGCGGTGCGGTACGCGGCGATGCGGGCCGGGGTGACGACCGCGAGGATGCCGCGGCCGAGGGGACGCAGGACGCCGGTGCCGCCCTGTCGCCGGAGCCAGCCGGTGGCCGCGGGCAGGGCGCGGTGCCAGCGCACGGAACGGCCGTCGGTGTCGGTGACGAGCCCGTCGTCCCAGACGGCGATCGCGTGCCCGCGCGCGGGCAGCACGCTCAGCGGGCGCCGCCCCACGCGCGCGTACCGCCACCGCAGGGCCCGTCCGTCGTACGCCTCGACCACCGCCCCACGCGCGCGTGCGGTGTGCGCGGCCGGACCGGGGGTGAGGCGGTCGCCGTAGGGGGCGGGCCGAACCTGCTGAACCACACCGAGGAGGGCAGCGGCCAGGAGGACGGCGAGGGCGACGGGGAGGAGCCGGCGGGTGGGGAGCCTGCGCCGGAGGGGGCTCGAGAAAGGCCGGGAGGACGCGCGCACCGGCGGGCGGTCGGCGGGTACCGGCACCGGGGCGGTCCTGCGCGGGCCGCCGATCGTGGGGGCGGGGTTCCGGGGGCGGTCGGGAGAGAGCACCGGGTTCCGGGGGCCGCCCGCGGCGGGGATCTGATCCCGGGGGACGCCGGCTGCGGGGACCGGGGCTGTGGTGGGCGGTGGGGTGCTCGTGTGGGGCAGTACGGGCACCGGGTCCCCCTTCGACGCCCGGGCGGGCGTCCTTGTCGCATGGGTCAGGCGCAGAGCGTAGTCATGGCCGCGAGGCGGGGGTGGGCGTGACGCGGGGGCGGGACGGGACGTCGCCCGATCGGGCGTTCGCCGGGCCATCGGCGCGAAGTGACGGCCGGGATGGCGCAAGGTGGAGGCGGGGGACGGTGCGAGCGGAAGGCGGTGCCCCATGCAGTTCGACGACGACGCGAACCTGGACACCTCCGAGGTCCAGGACGTGCGCGGCAGCCGGGTGCCGGGTGGGAAGGCGACCATCGGCGGCGGCCTGGCCGGTCTGATCGCGCTGCTCCTCGCCCTGTTCTTCGGTGTCGGCCCCGACCAGCTCGGCCTCTCCTCCGGTGACAGCTCGCCCTCGCCCGCCTCCTCCTCGCTGGCGCAGGTGCAGCAGAGCTGCCGTACCGGGCGGGACGCGAACACCAAGGACGACTGCCGGATGGTAGCGGTGGTCAACAGCGTGCAGGACTTCTGGAAGCAGGAGTTCCGGCAGCGCCGGGGCACCTACACGAACGCCCCGACGGTCTTCTTCACCGGCCGGGTCGGCACCGCGTGCGGTACGGCGACCTCGGCGGTCGGGCCGTTCTACTGCCCGGGCGACCGCAAGGTCTATCTGGACCTCGGCTTCTTCGACGAGCTGCGGTCCGAGTTCGGCGCGAGCGGCGGCCCGTTCGCCCAGGCGTACGTCGTGGCGCACGAGTACGGGCACCATGTTCAGGACCTGATGGGCACGTTGAGCCGGTCGCAGGACAACCTGACCGGCGTGAACAGCAATGCGGTTCGGGTGGAGCTCCAGGCCGACTGCTACGCCGGGGTGTGGGCGCGGCACGCGACGACCACGAAGGACGAGTCGACCGGGCGGCCCCTGATCACCAGCCTGACGGGCGCCGACATCCGGGACGGTCTCGACGCGGCGGCGGCCGTGGGCGACGACCGGATCCAGGAGCGGTTCCAGGGACGGGTGACGCCGGAGACCTGGACGCACGGGTCGGCGCAGCAGCGCCAGCAGTGGTTCTACCAGGGGTACCGGACCGGCGACGTGGCGCAGTGCAACACCTTCCGATGAGCTGGTGCAACACCTTCCGATGAACTGATGAACCGATGGCCCGTTGGGCCGCTGAGCCCCCGGCCGGCACCGGCAGCGCGGGCCGGAGGCGTTGTCAGTGCCGGGTGCAAGACTGTGCAGCAGGCCGGACGACGGCTTGCGGGGGGACCGGCACACAAGGGGAGTGATCGGCATGGCAGGCACGACCGGCGGACGGCCGAGCATCTATCCGTCGCTGCTGTACGCGGACGCGAAGGCGGCGATCAAGCAACTGACGGAGGCCTTCGGCTTCACCGAGCTGTCGGTGTACGAGGGCGAGGACGGCATGGTGCTGCACGCCGAGCTGGTGCAGGGCAACGGCGCGATCATGCTGGGCTCCCAGGGCCGCGGCGGTCGTTTCGACGCGGCGATGGAGGGCGCGGGCCCGGCCGGGGTGTACATCGTCGTGGACGACGTCGACGCACACCACCAGCGGGCCGTGGACCACGGCGCGGAGATCCTGATGCCCCCGACGGACCAGGACTACGGCTCGCGCGACTACATGGCCCGGGACGTCGAGGGCAATGTCTGGAGCTTCGGCACCTACGCCCCGGAGATAACGGCCTGACCTGCCCGCCCCGCCTCCGCCGTCAGCCGCCGGTGTGCACCTGGAAGGCCGCCCGGCGGACGGCTTTGGCGAGCGCCGGGTCGGGGTGGGCGGCGGCGAGGGCGACCAGGACCTGCACGGTGCGTGGGTGACCGACGGCGCGCACCTCGTCGAGCAGGGCGGGGACGGTGGGCTGCAGCGCCGACTCCAGATGGCGGACCAGCAGCGGTGCCTCGCCGTGGTCGGCGACGGCGGCGGCCGTGTCCACCCAGAGCCAGGTGGCCTCTTCGCGGGTGAGCACCTCGTGGGCGTCCTCCGGGTCGGCCCCGTCGTGCTCGGCCAGCCACAGCAGGGCGTACGGCCGCAGGGTCGGCTCGTCGACGACCGCGTGGACGTCCGGTTCGGCGGGGGCGCCGACCACGCGCAGCGCCTCGAAGGCGAGACCGCGCAGCAGGGCGTCCTCGCCGCGGGCGGCGGCGACGAGTTCGGCGACGGCGCTGCCGACGGGGCGGGCGGCGAGCCAGGCGCGGTACTCGGCGCGGGCCGCGTTGGGGCGGAGCTGGGCGCAACCGCGCAGCATCTCCTCGGCGGCGACCTCGATGTTCCCGGCGGGGCTCTGTGCGGCCACGCAGATCTGCTCCAGCTTGACCCAGACCGCCCAGCTGCCCAGCGGGGTGAGGGTGGCCTGGCCGACGCCGTAGGTCAGCGCGCCGACGGAGGCGAGCGCGTGCAGGGACCAGTCGAGGAGGGGGGCGAGCTCGGCGTCCTCGGCCGGGGCGGGATCGTCGGCCGGTGCGCGGTCCGCCAGGTCGGTGCGGGCGGCGGGCACGGTGGCGGCGGGCACGGCGGACCCGCCCACGGCGCCGATCCCGGTCTCCGTCTCGTAGGGGACCTCGCAGCGCTCGGTACGCAGTTCGGTGACCCGCTGTCGCAGCAGGTCCAGGAGCTGCTCGACCGGGACGGGACCGGCGGACAGCTGGAGGAAGGAGAGCACCTGGGGCATGGCCGAGACGACCTCGGCGACGGCGGCGGCCTCGAACTCCGCGGGCTCCGGATGGGCGAGCGACCAGGCGTCGAAGAGGGCGACCCAGCCGCGCAGCACGGCGCTGTCGTCGCGGTCCCAGGCGCGCAGGCGCCAGCCGGGGCGTGCGCTGTCGCCGTGCACCTCGACCAGGCCGGCGAGCCGGGCGGTGTCCCAGTCGGCGCGGATCTGAGCCACGGTCAGGCCCAGATCGCCGGACGCGCGTTCGGCGGACGCCTCGGAGAGAGTGGCCTTGCCGTCGGCGGTCGCGCCGTCGCTGCCCGGACCGAGGGCCGTGTCGGCCCAGTGGGCGACTCGGGCCGCTCCGGCCAGCCCGGACCGTGCCATTCTGGCCAGCTCAGCGGGGGCCGGGGTGCCCTCGGGTGGGCGGGGTGCGGGGCGACGCGCGGGCCGCTGGTTCATCGCTCGGGGGGCTGCGGCCAGGGGTCGCGTTCGGACGAGTCGAAGCCTTGAGTCGCGCGGGATACGGGACGTCACGGGTGCAGTCTTCCGGTTGACGGTCCGAAAACCCAAACGGAATGTCACGGCGGGCGACGGGGCTGGCCAACGCACGGGACCCGCGGGGAGGCGAGGAGACATGTTCAGGCCAGTGGTACGGCCTTAAACGGAACCCGCCGGACCGACTGGAATCGGGGTCTCCGGCTTGTGCCGGGGCGGGGTCGGGGAAGGGCCGCGGGTGCGGGGAAAATCATGTCAAGGGTGTCATGTCATACGAGAGGAGATATAAGGGGGCATCACATCAGAGGCGTGAGGAATCGGCGCAGCCGCTCCTCGTAGCGCTCGGGGTCGGCGTTCCACATCGCGCCGTGCGGGGCGTCCGGCACGGTGTGCAGGGCGATGCGGTCGGGGCGCTGTGCGGCGAACCGGCGGGAGTACACCCAGGGGGCCACCGTGTCGTCCGGGCCGTGGACGATCAGGGTGGGCACGGTGAGCTGATCCGGGTCGACGGGGTCGCCGGAGTGGTCGGCGTGCAGGCCGGCGCGGCCCTGGGCGGCGCGCACCGCGAGCGGCAGCAGCGGCTCGGGGATGTGCCGGGCCTGGGCCAGGGCGCGCAAGGTGGCCTCCCAGCTGAGCACCGGCGAGTCCAGGACCAGCCCGGAGACGCGCTCGCGCAGCGCCGAGTGGGCGACGGCGCGCAGCGCCATGGTGGCGCCCGTGGACCAGCCGTACAGGACGACACGGCGGGCGCCGTAGCGGACGGCGTAGCGGATCGCCGCGTCCAGGTCGCGCCACTCGCTCTCGCCGAGGTGGTTCAGGCCGTCCGGGGGGCGCGGGGCACCGAGGTCGCCGCGGTAGGCGAGGGCGAGGACGGGCAGGCGCCGGCCGTGCAGGAACTGCATGACGTTCATGGCGAGCTCACGGGTGGTGCCGAGGCCGTGCACCGCGATCACCCAGGTGTCCCGGTAGCCGGGCACGAACCAGGCGGGCAGCGCCCCGAGTTCGCCGGGCAGGTCGATGTCGGCGTGGTCCAGGCCCAGGGCCGCGCCCGGGTTGCCGATGTGGACGTTGGGGGTGAGCCAGACCTTGTCGCCGGTTTCGAGGGTGCCGTGGGTCACGCGCTCCAGCCGCCGTACGACGGTGTCCGGGGTGTTCGCGGCGGAGTCCAGGACGGCGCCGACGACCGCGTGCGAGCCGTCGCCGGCCAGGCCGTAGGTGCCGGGGCGCAGCGAGGCCAGGTCCCGGGTGAGGGTGATGCGGCCGACCGTGCTGCCGTGCACGGTGAGCCGGGGCTCGGTGGGCAGGGGCCGGCCCGGCGGCGCCTTCAGCGCGGCATCACTGGCGAACCGCCCCGCGGCCACGCTGGCCGCGCCGGCGGCGAGTACGGCACCGACGGCGGCGGCCGTGACTTTGACTGGGCGCACCTGTCCAGTGTCGGGGCGGAGCGGGACGGCGGCCAGTGGAGGCGGGGCCGTTTGTCACGCGGGCGAAGCCTTCGAAAGGGGACGAGGCGAGTTCGGCACCGCCGGGGACGTACGTCGTGGCGTGGCGCCGTCGCGGCGGAGAAGGAGTCGAGCAGCGCGGAAGAAGAAGCCCGAAGAGCGGGAGACGAGGAACCCAGGGGGCGGGACGCGAGGAACCCTACGAGCGGGACACGGAAGGCCGGCCCGTCAGCGGCTACACCTTTTGCTGGCCGTAGCCCCGTAGGCGCTCCCCCACCTCCGCCACCTGTTCCGGTGAGAGCAGGCTCGGGGTCAGGCCGGGGACGGCGGACGCCGTCAGCCACAGGCGGCACATCCACTCCAGCTGGGCCGTGCGGTCGTAGGCCTGGGTCAGGGTGGTGCCGTAGGTGATCGTGCCGTGGTTCTGGAGGAGGCAGCCGGAGCGTTCGGTCAAGGCGCGGAGCATGTTCTCGGCCAACTCGTCGGTGCCGTAGGTCGCATACGGGGCAACCCGGACGGCGCCGCCGAGCGCGGCGGACATGTAGTGGATCGCCGGAAGCTCCGGGACGAGCGTCGAGACGGCCGTCGCGTGCACGGCGTGGGTGTGCACGACGGCACCGGCGTCCGTACCGCCGTAGATCGCGAGATGCATCGGCAGCTCGCTGGTCGGGACCAGGGCGCCCAGCACCTGGCGACCGGAGAGGTCGACACCCGTCACGTCGTCGGGGGTGAGCCGGTCGTACGGCACGCCCGACGGCGTGACCAGCACGGTGTCGCCGACACGGACCGAGACGTTGCCGGAGGTGCCGACGACCAGTCCGTCGGTCACCGTGCGGCGGGCGGTGGCGACGAGTTCGCGCCAGGCGATCGCCTCCTCCGCGCGTACATCCCGCCTTCGCGGCTCCGCCACACCCTGTGCGTCGCCGCGCCCATCCCGTCCGTCACGTTCGTCCCGCCACTGCTCAGCCATGGCCCGATCCTGCCAGGCAGTGCCCCAACCGGCTTGTACGGCAGGGCACTTTAGGCCGGACATCCCGAATTCAGTAGAGCGCAAATCCGCACAAAGAGCCCCATTTCAAGGCTTGGCCGAAGATCGTCGACGATATGCCGATCTTCCAATAATCTCTGGACGATTTTTCGTACACGTCGCCATTCCGGGGGGAAACATGGCCCGTGACCGCTCTGCGTCGCACCACCGTCACCGCCACCGTCATCACGTCCGCGTCCTCGCGGCGTCCGTGGCCGCTCTCGCCCTCGCGGGGGCCGCGACCGCGTTCGCCGGGACACCGGCGTCCGCGGCGAGCCCGCCGAAGGGGCACGACGTCTCCTCGCACCAGAAGAACGTCGACTGGCCGGGCGCCAAGGCGAAAGGCGCCAAGTTCGTCTACATCAAGGCGACCGAGTCCAACACCTACCGCAACCCGTACTTCGGCCAGCAGTACAACGGTTCACGCAAGGCCGGAATCATGCGGGGCGCCTACCACTTCGCCCTGCCGAACAGGTCGTCGGGCGCTCAGCAGGCCGCGTATTTCGTGAGCCACGGCGGCACCTGGACCGCGGACGGCTGGACACTGCCGCCGGCGCTCGACGTCGAGTACAACCCGTACGACAAGAAGCACAGGTGCTACGGGCTGAGCCACTCCGAGATGGTCAAGTGGATCAAGTCCTTCAGTGACGAACTGAAGCGGGAGACCGGTCAGCGGCCGGTGATCTACACGACCACCCACTGGTGGAACCTCTGCACCGGCGGCAGCGGCGCCTTCGCCGCGAACCATCCCCTGTGGATCGCCCGCCATGGCTCGGCGGACGCGGGCGCGCTGCCGGCCGGGTGGTCGCGATGGACCTTCTGGCAGTACGACAACGGCGGCAGCCTGCCGGGTGACCAGAATCTCTTCAACGGGTCGGCGAGCCGGCTGAAGGCGTTCGCCAAGGGCTACTGACCAACGGGCGACTGAGCCGCCGGACCTGATACGGGACGGCGGCTTCGGCCGTTCCCGCGCGCGGATACCCCGAGGCCGATCACAGTCACCACAGAGACCATCTCAGTTCACCTTCCGTTCATCCAGGTTGCTTACGGTCCAACGGCCGATGACCTCTAAAGATTGTCTGGGTAAATGGAAAGCTTCTCGCTGATCCTCGCGATTGTGGTGGTGACCGCACTCGCGTTTGATTTCACGAACGGTTTCCACGACACCGCCAACGCGATGGCCACGACCATCTCGACCGGCGCGCTCAAGCCCAAGATCGCGGTGACCATGTCGGCCGCGCTCAACCTGGTGGGTGCCTTCCTCTCCGTGGAGGTCGCCAACACGATCTCCAAGGGCCTCGTGGACGAGAACGGCATCCGCCCCGAGGTCATCTTCGCCGCCCTGGTCGGCGCGATCCTCTGGAACCTGGTGACCTGGCTGGTGGGTCTGCCCTCCAGCTCCTCGCACGCGCTGATGGGCGGTCTGATCGGCGCCACCGTCGCCTCCGCCGGCTTCGGCGCGGTCCACGGCGACGTGCTGGTCACCAAGGTCCTGCTCCCGGCGGTCGCCGCCCCCGTCGTCGCGGGCCTCGCGGCGATGCTCTCCACCCGCCTGTCGTACGCGATCGGCAAGAACGCCGACGACAACGCCACCCGCAAGGGCTTCCGCGCCGGTCAGATCGCCTCCGCCGGCCTGGTCTCCCTCGCGCACGGCACCAACGACGCGCAGAAGACGATGGGCATCATCACCCTCGCGCTGATCGCGGGCGGCTCCATCGCCCCCGGCTCGAACCCTCCCACCTGGGTCATCCTCTCCGCCGGCCTCGCCATCGCCCTCGGCACCTACATCGGCGGCTGGCGGATCATCCGCACCATGGGCAAGGGCCTGACCGACCTCCGGCCGCAGCAGGGCTTCGCCGCCCAGACCAGCGCGGCCACCGCCATCCTGGCCTCCTCCCACCTCGGCTTCTCCCTCTCCACCACGCACGTCGTCTCCGGTTCCGTGATGGGCGCGGGCCTGGGCCGCAAGGGCGGCACGGTCCGCTGGTCCACCGCGACCCGCATGATGGTCGCCTGGGTACTCACCCTCCCCGCGGCCGCGGTCGTCGGGGCGCTCGCCGAGTCCGTGACGGACCTCGGCGACTGGGGCACGGCGGTCGTCGCCGTCTTCCTCGTCGCCTCCAGCGCCACGATCTGGAAGCTCTCCCGCCGCGAGGTCGTGGACAGCGCCAACGTCAACGACACCGACGGCACGGAGCCGGCCGGCGTGGTGACCGCGGCGATGGCCGCCGTGACCCCGCCGCCCGCGGGCACGGTGACCGACGACCTCACCGCCACGATCCCGTCCCCCGCCCCGTCACCCGCGCCGGCCGCCGCCACCGACCCGGCCGCGACCGTCTGACCCCCGAGGAAGAACCGACATGAACATCGACTGGGCAGCCATCGGCTCCGTCTTCGGCGTCAGCCTCGTGGTCACCGTGGGCATGGTGGCCCTCTTCACCCTCGGCATCAAGGGCCTCTCGGCCCGCGAACGCGCCATGGCCCAGGGCAACTCCGCGGCCCTGGCCGTGACCGCCGCCTACCTGTGCTTCGCCGCCTGCGCGGCCGCGGTGGCGTACGGCATCCACCTGATCGTGGCCAAGTCCTGATCGTGGTCAAGGCCTGATCTCGGCCGGGCAAGGCTCCTCCCCGACTCGCTCGGGAGGAGCCTTCGGCATGTCCCACGAGCCCCGCTGGACCACCGGTGTGGGCCTTCCCACACACTCCCCCCGCAGGTCAACGGCAAGTTGACGGTTCTTCCGGGGGCGTGGTGGACTTCCGGAGCCAAGTACGGCGGCAAGAGAGGAAGCCGGTGCGAATCCGGCGCGGTCCCGCCACTGTCACCGGGATAGCAGTCCCCGGGAGCCAGGAACTCTCACCGCCGGTCTCGTCGAACCAGGGCGTGGACACCCTGAGTGAGGACATATCGCCATGCGCGGCTGCCGTTCGAGGTTGAGTACCAGGCCCGTTCCCGCCCCCGCGGCGGGCTGAGCCGATGGGTGCCGGTCGCGTCTTCGCGTACGGCGCCGCCGCCGGCCTTCTCGGCGATCTGCTGCTCGGCGATCCGCGCCGCGGGCATCCGGTCGCCGCGTTCGGACGGGCGGCAGGGGCCGTCGAACGGGCGCTGTGGCGGGACCACCGCGGGTGGGGCGCGCTGCACACCGCCGCCTGCGCCGGCGGCGCCGTGACTCTGGGTGCCCTGGCCCAGCGGGTCCTACGACCGTCCACCGCCGCTTCCGTCGCGCTCACCGCGACCGCCACCTGGGCCGTCGTCGGGGGCACTTCACTCGCCCGCGAGGCCGGCGTCATCGGGCACGCCCTCAGGACGGGGGACGTCGAGGCCGCCCGGGCCCGGCTGCCGCATCTGTGCGGACGGGATCCGCAGGCCCTGGACGCCGACGGGATCGCCCGGGCCGTCGTGGAGTCCGTCGCCGAGAACACGAGCGACGCGGTCGTGGGTGCGCTGGTGTGGGGGGCCGTGGGCGGGGTGCCGGGGCTGCTCGGATTCCGGGCCGTCAACACCCTGGACGCCATGGTGGGTCACAAGTCGGCCCGGTACCGGCGGTACGGGTGGGCCTCGGCGCGGCTGGACGACGTTGCGGGGTGGCCGGGGGCACGGCTCACCGCCGTGCTGGCCGCCGTCGCAGGAGATGACACCAAGGGGGCCGTACGGACCTGGCGGGCCGACGCGGCGAAGCACCCGAGCCCCAACGCCGGGCCGGTGGAGGCGTCGTTCGCGGGGGCGTTGGGGGTACGGCTCGGCGGGACCTTGTCATACGGCGGGCGGGTCGAGCATCGGCCGGTGCTGAACGGGGAGGGGCGGAGCGTGGAAGTCGCGGACATCGAGCGGGCGGTGCGGTTGTCACGGCGGGTGGGGTGGCTCGCGCTGGGGGTGAGTGCGGCCGGAGCCCTGCTGCGGGGGCGGGTTGCAAAGAACCCGGCGCCGTCGGCCGTGCGGCACCCGGGGTGTTCCTCATGAACAACGGAGGTCTCCTCGTCGCGGGTACCACCTCGGATGCCGGCAAGAGTGTCGTCACCGCCGGTATCTGCCGGTGGCTGGCGCGGCAGGGCGTCAAGGTCGCGCCGTTCAAGGCGCAGAACATGTCCCTCAACTCCTTCGTCACGCGCGAGGGCGCCGAGATCGGGCGGGCGCAGGCCATGCAGGCGCAGGCCTGCCGGGTCGAGCCGACCGCGCTGATGAACCCCGTGCTGCTCAAGCCGGGCGGCGAGCAGAGCAGTCAGGTCGTGCTGCTCGGCAAGCCGGTCGGTGAGATGAGTGCGCGCGGCTATCACGGTGGACGGCAGCAGAAGCTGCTCGGGACCGTGCTCGACTGTCTCGCCGAGTTGCGGGGCACGTATGACGCGGTGATCTGTGAGGGGGCGGGCAGTCCGGCGGAGATCAACCTGCGCCGGACCGACATCGTGAACATGGGGATCGCGCGCAACGCGCGGATCCCGGTGCTCGTCGTCGGCGACATCGACCGCGGGGGCGTGTTCGCCTCCTTCTTCGGCACCGTCGCCCTGCTCTCGCCGGAGGACCAGGCCCTCGTCGCCGGGTTCCTCGTCAACAAGTTCCGGGGCGACGTCTCCCTGCTGGAGCCCGGCCTCGACATGCTGCACGGCCTCACCGGGCGGCACACCTACGGCGTGCTCCCCTTCCGGCACGGTCTCGGGATCGACGAGGAGGACGGACTGAGGGTCTCCCTGCGCGGGACCGTCCGGGAGTCGAACACGGCCCCGCCCGTCGGTGCGGACGTCCTGCGGGTCGCCGTCTGCGCCATCCCCCTGATGTCCAACTTCACGGACGTGGACGCGCTGGCCGCCGAACCGGGCGTCGTGGTGCGGTTCGTGGACCGTCCGGAGGAGCTCGCCGACGCCGATCTCGTCGTGATCCCGGGCACCCGGGGGACGGTCCGGGCCCTGGAGTGGCTGCGGGAGCGGGGGCTCGCAAAGGCGCTGGAGCGCAGGGCCGCCGAGGGGCGGCCGGTGCTCGGCATCTGCGGTGGCTTCCAGGTCCTCGGGGAGCACATCGAGGACGAGGTCGAGAGCCGGCGCGGGCAGGTGGCCGGTCTCGGGGTGCTGCCCGTACGGGTGCGGTTCGCCCGGGAGAAGACCCTCACCCGCCCCGCCGGCGAGGCCCTCGGCGAGCGCGTCGAGGGGTACGAGATCCATCACGGGGTCGCCGAAGTCACCGGAGGGGAACCCTTCTTGGACGGCTGCCGGGTCGGGCAGACCTGGGGCACCCACTGGCACGGCTCCCTGGAGTCGGACGGCTTCCGCCGGGCCTTTCTGCGCGAGGTGGCGGCCGCCGCGGGCCGCCGGTTCGTGCCGGCCCCCGACACCTCGTTCGCCGCGCTGCGCGAGGAGCAGCTCGACCGGCTCGGCGACCTGATCGAACAGCACGCGGACACCGACGCGCTCTGGCGGCTCATCGAGTCGGGCGCGCCGCAAGGACTGCCTTTCATCCCACCGGGAGCGCCCGCATGAGCACTGTGTTGTTGTTGTCGACCGCCGACACCGATCTGCTGGCGGCCCGGGCCGCCGCCGGTGCCGACTACCGGATCGGCAATCCGACGCGCGTCGACGTCACGGAGGAGCTGCCCGCGCTGATCGAGGGCGCGGACATCGCCGTCGTACGGCTGCTCGGCGGCAAGCGGGCCTGGGAGGACGGGCTCGCCGCGCTCCGGGCGTCCGGGGTGCCGACCGTGCTGCTCGGCGGCGAGACCGTGCCGGACGCCGAGTTGATGGCCGAGTCGTCGGTGCCGGCCGGCGTGGTCGCGGAGGCGCTGCGCTATCTCGTCGAGGGCGGCCCCGCCAACCTGCTGGAGCTGTCCCGGTTCCTGTCCGACACCGTGCTGCTGACCGGCGAGGGGTTCGCCGAGCCGCAGAAGATGCCGGAGTTCGGGGTGCACGGCTCGTACCAGATCCAAGCCGGCCGCCCCACGGTCGGGGTGCTCTTCTACCGGGCCCATGAACTCAGCGGCAACACCGGCTTCGTGGACACCCTGTGCGAGGCGATCGAGGCACGGGGCGCCAACGCCCTTCCGGTGTACTGCGGTTCGCTGCGCGGGGCGGACGCCGGGCTGTACGAGATCCTCGCCGGGGCCGACGCGCTGGTCGCCACCGTGCTGGCGGCCGGCGGCACCCACGCCTCGCAGGCCTCGGCCGGCGGCGACGAGGAGGCCTGGGACATCGGGGCGCTCGCCGATCTGGACGTCCCGGTGCTGCAGGGCCTCTGCCTGACCTCCTCCCGGCAGGCCTGGGACGAGTCCGACGCCGCCCTCTCCCCCATGGACGCGGCGATGCAGGTCGCCATCCCGGAGTTCGACGGCCGTCTGATCACGGTCCCCTTCTCCTTCAAGGAGCGGGTCGACGACGACGGAGCCGACGTCCCGGTGTACGTCGCCGACCCCGAGCGGGCCGGACGGGTCGCCGGCATCGCCCTGCGGCACGCGCGGTTGAGGCACAAGCCGAACGCGGAGAAGCGCGTCGCGCTGGTCTTCACCGCGTACCCGACCAAGCACTCGCGGGTCGGCAACGCGGTCGGTCTGGACACGCCGGCCTCGGCGGTGCGGGTCCTCGACGCCCTCAAGGAGTCCGGCTACGGCGTCACCGCATACCCGTCCGGCGGCGACGAGTTGATCCACCGCCTGATCGAGGCCGGCGGGCACGACGTCGAGTGGCTGACCGAGGAGCAGCTGGCCTCGGCGCCCGCGCGGGTGCCGCTCGCGGACTACCGGGCGTGGTTCGAGAAGCTCGACCCTCAGCTGCGGGACGCGATGACCGAGGCGTGGGGCGAGCCGCCGGGCTCCCTCTACGTCGACGGGGAGGACATCGTCCTCGCCTCCCTGCAGTTCGGGAACGTCGTCGTGATGATCCAGCCGCCGCGCGGCTTCGGCGAGAACCCGATCGCGATCTACCACGACCCGGACATGCCGCCGTCTCACCACTACATGGCGGCCTACCGGTGGCTCGAGAACTCTTTCGGCGCGGACGCGGTCGTGCACATGGGCAAGCACGGCACGATGGAGTGGCTGCCCGGCAAGGGGCTCGGGCTGAGCGCCGGCTGTGCGCCGGACGCGGTCCTCGGCGAGCTGCCCCTGATCTACCCGTTCATCGTCAACGACCCCGGCGAGGGCACCCAGGCCAAGCGGCGCGGGCACGCCACCGTGGTCGACCATCTGGTCCCGCCGATGGCCCGCGCCGACACCTACGGCGACCTGGCCAAGCTGGAGCAGCTGCTCGACGAGTACGCGCTGGCCTCCGACCTGGACCCGACGAAGGCACCGGCCGTACGGGCGCAGATCTGGACGCTGGTCAAGGCGGCCGAACTCCACCACGACCTGCATGTGGACGACCAGCCGGACGACGCCGACTTCGACGAGTTCGTCATGCACATCGACGGCTACCTGTGCGAGATCAAGGACGTGCAGATCCGCGACGGCCTGCACATCCTCGGCGGCGGGCCGGCCGGCGAGCCGCGCGTGAACCTGGTGCTGGCCGTGTTGCGGGCCTCGCAGGTGTGGGGCGGGCAGGCCAACGCGCTGCCGGGGCTCAGGGCCGCGCTGGCCGCTCACTTCGGTCTGGCCGAGAAGGAGTTGCTCGCCGAGCCCGGTGCGCCCGTGAAGGTGCCGGTCGAGCTGTCCGATCTCGTGGCGGGTCCGTCCCGCACGGCCGCCGACGCCATCGACCTGCTGGAGCAGCTCTGCCGACGGATCGCGGAAGGGATGGAGGAGCGCGACTGGGCCGTCTCGGACAGCCGTTCTCTCATCCGTGACGTCCTCGGCACCGAACTCCCCGACGCCGTCGCCGTGCTGGAGTTCGCCTGCGCCGAGGTCGTGCCCCGGCTGGCCCGCACCACGGACGAGATCGACCACATCCTCAAGGCGCTCGACGGCGGTTACGTACCGGCGGGACCGTCCGGCTCCCCCACCCGCGGGCTGGTCAACGTCCTGCCGACCGGCCGCAACTTCTACTCCGTCGACCCCAAGGCCATTCCCTCCCGGCTGAGTTGGGAGGTCGGCCAGTCCCTCGCCGACTCACTGGTTCAGCGGTACCTCCAGGACACCGGCGCGTATCCGAAGTCCGTCGGGCTGACGGTGTGGGGCACCTCCGCGATGCGCACCCAGGGCGACGACATCGCCGAGATCCTGGCGCTGCTGGGCTGCCGTCCGGTCTGGGACGAGGCGTCGCGGCGCGTGACCGGCTTCGAGGTGGTCCCGCTGGACGAACTGGGCCGGCCGCGCATCGACGTCACGGTCCGGATCTCCGGCTTCTTCCGGGACGCGTTCCCGCACGTGGTCGGGCTGATCGACGACGCCGTGCGCAAGGTCGCCGAGCTGGACGAACCGGCCGACCGGAACTACGTGCGCGCCCACGCCGACGAGGACACCGCCGAGCACGGCGACCGGCGGCGCGCCACCGCCCGTATCTTCGGCTCCAAGCCGGGCGCGTACGGCGCGGGCCTGCTGCCGCTGATCGACGCCCGCAACTGGCGCTCCGACGCCGACCTCGCCGAGGTGTACGCCGTCTGGGGCGGTTACGCCTACGGGCGCGGGCTCGACGGGCGGGCGGCGCGCGGGGACATGGAGACCGCGTTCAGGCGGATCGCGGTCGCCGCGAAGAACGTGGACACGCGCGAGCACGACCTGGTCGATGCCGACGACTACTTCCAGTACCACGGCGGGATGGTGGCGATGGTGCGCCATCTGACCGGCACCAACCCCGAGGCGTACGTAGGTGATTCGGCCACACCCGACCAGGTGAGGACCCGCACCCTCGGCGAGGAGACCCACCGTGTCTTCCGGGCCCGGGTGGTCAACCCGCGCTGGATGGCGGCGATGCGCCGGCACGGCTACAAGGGCGCCTTCGAGATGGCGGCGACCGTCGACTACCTCTTCGGCTACGACGCCACGGCCGGGGTCGTGGACGACTGGATGTACGAGAAACTCAGCGCGGAGTACGTCTTCGACGCGGAGAACCGGGACTTCATGAAGAAGTCCAACCCGTGGGCGCTGCGCGGCATCACCGAACGGCTCCTGGAAGCCGCCGACCGGGGCCTGTGGGCCGAGCCGGACGCGGACACCCTGGAGCGGCTGCGCGCCACCTACCTGGAGCTCGAAGGCGACCTGGAGGGCGACCAGTGACCACCCCCTTCCCCTTTACGGCCGTCGTGGGTCAGGACGACCTGCGGCTGGCGCTGCTGCTGAACGCGGTGTCGCCGGCAGTCGGCGGAGTGCTGGTGCGCGGCGAGAAGGGCACCGCCAAGTCCACGGCGGTACGCGCCCTTTCGGTGCTGCTGCCCACCGTGGACGTCGTCGCCGGCTGCCGCTTCTCCTGCGACCCGGCCACCCCGGATCCGGCCTGCCCGGACGGGCCGCACCACCCGCCCGGCGCCTTCGAGTCCCGCCCGGCACGCATGGTCGAACTGCCGGTCGGCGCCTCCGAGGACCGGCTGGTCGGCGCCCTCGACATCGAACGGGCCCTGGCGGAGGGCGTGAAGGCCTTCGAGCCGGGTCTGCTGGCCGACGCCCACCGGGGCATCCTCTACGTCGACGAGGTCAACCTCCTCCACGACCACCTCGTCGACCTGCTGCTGGACGCGGCCGCGATGGGCGCCTCCTACGTGGAGCGCGAGGGTGTCTCGGTACGGCACGCGGCGAAGTTCCTGCTCGTCGGCACCATGAACCCCGAAGAGGGCGAGCTGCGGCCGCAGTTGCTGGACCGGTTCGGGCTGACGGTGGAGGTGGCCGCCTCGCGCGAGCCCGACCAGCGGGTGGAGGTGGTCCGCCGGCGGCTCGCCTACGACGACGACCCGGCCGGATTCGCGGCGCGTTGGGCCGGCGAGGAGGCCGCTGTACGGCAACGGATCGTGGCGGCACGGGCGTTGCTGCCGTCGGTGCGGCTGGGCGACGGGGCGCTGCGGCAGATAGCGGCGACCTGCGCGGCCTTCGAGGTCGACGGTATGCGCGCCGACATCGTGATGGCGCGGACGGCGACCGCGCTGGCCGCGTGGGCCGGGCGGACCGAGGTGCTGGCGGAGGACGTCCGGCAGGCCGCGCTGCTCGCGCTGCCGCACCGCAGGCGCCGCAACCCCTTTGACGCGCCGGGCCTCGACGAGGACAAGCTGGACCAGACGCTGGAGGAGTTCTCCGGCGAGTCCGAGGACGACGATCCCGGTCCGGACGGTCCCGGCGGGGGCGGCGGGCAGCCGGCGCCCGACGACGGTGACCCGCAGGGCGGCGACACGGGCGCGCGGCCCGAGGCCGGCGAGGACGGCGAGCCGCAGGCCTCCGGCGGCTCGGGCGAGCAGGCGCCGACGCGGGCCGCCGAGCCCTTCCGCACCAAGGTGCTGACCGTGCCGGGGATCGGTACGGGCGCCGCCGGGCGGCGATCCCGGGCGCGCACCGAGCACGGCCGTACGACGGGTGCCCGGCGGCCCCGGGGCGCCCTGACCAAACTGCACCTGGCGGCGACCGTGCAGGCCGCCGCCCCGCATCAGCGGGCGCGCGGGCGGTCCGGCCCGGGGCTGGTGGTCCGGCGGGACGATCTGCGGCAGGCGACCCGGGAGGGGCGCGAGGGCAACCTCGTGCTGTTCCTGGTCGACGCGTCCGGGTCGATGGCGGCCCGGCAGCGGATGAGCGCCGTGAAGGGGGCCGTACTGTCACTGCTGCTCGACGCCTATCAGCGGCGGGACAAGGTGGGGCTGGTGACCTTCCGGGGCTCGGCCGCCGATGTCGCCCTGCCGCCGACCTCGTCCGTGGACGCGGCGGCGGCCCGGCTGGAGGCGTTGCCGACCGGCGGGCGCACCCCGCTCGCGGCCGGGCTGCTCAAGGCGCACGACGTGCTGCGGGTGGAGCGGTTGCGGGACCCCGCGCGACGGGCGCTGGTGGTCGTGGTGACCGACGGGCGGGCCACCGGCGGTCCGGAGCCGGTCGCGCTCGCCGGGCGGGCGGCCCGGCTGTTCGCGGCCGACGGGGTCGCCTCGGTGGTCGTGGACTGCGAGTCGGGACCGGTACGGCTGGGACTCGCCGGACAGTTGGCCGGTGAACTGGGCGGTACGGCGGTGACGCTCGACGAGTTGCGGGCGGACTCCATCGCCGGGCTGGTGAAGGACGTGCAGAGGAGGGCCGCGTAATGCCGCAGGGACAGCCGAGTGTCGTACCGGACGACGGACTGACGACTCGTCAGCGTCGTAATCGGCCACTTGTCGTCGTACACACGGGCGTCGGCAAGGGCAAGTCCACCGCCGCGTTCGGGCTCGCGCTGCGCGCCTGGAACCAGGGGTGGCCGATCGGGGTGTTCCAGTTCGTCAAGTCGGCGAAGTGGAAGGTCGGCGAGGAGCGGGCGCTGCGGGTCCTCGGGGACTCCGGGGAGGGCGGGACCGTCGCCTGGCACAAGATGGGCGAGGGCTGGTCCTGGGTGCAGCGGGACGCGCAGATGGACAACGAGGAGAAGGCCCGGGAGGGCTGGGAGCAGGTCAAGCGGGACCTGGCGGCCGAGACCTACCAGCTGTACGTGCTCGACGAGTTCGCGTACCCCATGCACTGGGGGTGGGTGGACACCGACGAGGTCGTCGAGGTGCTGCGGAACCGGCCCGGGAACCAGCATGTCGTGATCACCGGGCGGAACGCGCCCGAGAAGCTGGTGGACCTCGCCGACCTCGTCACCGACATGTCCAAGGTCAAGCACCCGATGGACGTGGGGCAGAAGGGGCAGAGGGGCATCGAGTGGTGATGTCTTCCGTCCCACGGCTGGTCGTCGCCGCGCCGTCGTCCGGCAGCGGCAAGACCACCGTTGCCACGGGGTTGATGGCCGCGTTCGCCGCGCGGGGGCTCGCCGTGTCCCCGCACAAGGTCGGACCGGACTACATCGACCCCGGGTACCACGCGCTCGCGACCGGGCGGGTGGGGCGGAACCTCGACGCGTATCTGTGCGGTCCTGAGCTGATCGGTCCGCTGTTCGCGCACGGTGCGCACGGCTGCGACATCGCCGTGGTCGAGGGTGTGATGGGGCTGTACGACGGGGCCGCCGGGGAAGGTGAACTGGCGTCCACCGCTCATGTCGCGAAGCTGCTGCGGGCGCCGGTGGTGCTGGTCGTGGACGCGTCGTCGCAGTCGCGGTCGGTGGCCGCGCTGGTGCACGGGTTCGCGTCGTGGGATCCGGAGGTGCGGGTCGCGGGCGTGATCCTGAACAAGGTGGCGTCGGACCGGCACGAGGAGTTGCTGCGGGAGGCGCTGGAGTCTTCCGGGGTGCCGGTGTTCGGGGTGCTGCGGCGGGTGGCCCAGGTGGATACGCCGTCGCGGCATCTGGGGCTGGTGCCGGTCGCCGAGCGGCGGGGCGAGGCGGTGGACGCGGTGGCGGCGATGGCCGCGCAGGTCTCCGACGGGTGTGACCTGGAGGGGCTGCTGGGGGTGGCCCGGGGGGCCGGTGTGGTGCCGGGTGCGGCGTGGGATGCGGCTGCGGCCGTGGTTTCCTCGCCCCCGCTGCCCCCGTCGGTCCCCTCACCAGGGGCCGGCGCCCCTTCGACCCCGGCTTCGGGGGCTGCCGCCCCCGGGCCCCCGCTTCGGCCGGTGGTCGCCGTCGCCTCCGGGGCCGCCTTCACCTTCTCCTATGCCGAGCACACCGAACTGCTCGCCGCCGCCGGGGCCGAGGTCGTGCCGTTCGATCCGTTGCGGGACGAGCAACTGCCGGACGGTACACGGGGGTTGGTCGTCGGCGGGGGTTTCCCCGAGGTGTACGCCGCCGAGCTGTCCGCCAACGAGCCGCTGCGCAAGGCCGTCGGTGCCCTCGCTCACAGCGGTGCTCCGGTGGCCGCCGAGTGTGCGGGGCTGCTCTATCTGTGCCGGGAGCTGGACGGGCTGGCGATGTGCGGTGTGCTGGACGTCCGGGCGCGGATGACCGAGCGGCTGACTCTCGGCTACCGGGACGCGGTCGCCGTGAGCGACAGTGTGCTGGCCGTCGCCGGAACCCGGCTGCGGGGGCACGAGTTTCACCGGACCGCGGTCGAGCCGGGGGCCGGTGCGGCGGCCGCGTGGGGTGTGCGTACCCCCCGGCCGCGGGTCGAGGGTTTTGTACAGCAGGGTGTGCACGCGAGTTATCTGCACACGCACTGGGCGTCCGAGCCCGGTGTGGCCCGAAGGTTCGTGGAGAGGTGCCGGACGTCATGAGCAGCAGCAGGTTGACCGGAGTCGGGGTGGGTCCCGGCGATCCCGAGTTGGTGACCGTCAAGGGGGTCAACGCCCTGCGCGCGGCCGATGTTGTCGTCGTACCCGTAATGGCTGGGCCTGATGGAAAAGACGTCGGTGAGCGGGGGCGCGCCGAGGCGACCGTGCTGCACTACGTCGGCGCGGAGAAGGTCGTCCGGGTCGTGTTCGCGCTGAACGAGCGCAGTGACCGGGGGCGGCGCGAGGCCGCCTGGGACGCGGCGGGCACCACGGTCGCCGGGTTGCTGCGGGAGCGCGGGTCCGTCGCCTTCGCCACCATCGGGGATCCGAACGTCTACTCGACCTTCACCTATCTCGCGCAGACCATCGCCGGGCTGGTCCCGGGTGTGGTCGTGGAGACCGTGCCCGGCATCACCGCCATGCAGGACCTCGCCGCCCGTTCCGGTGCCGTGCTCACCGAGGGGACCGAGCCGCTGACGCTGGTGCCGGTGACGGCGGGTGCCGAGGTGCTGAAGGACGCGCTGAGCGGGCCGGGGACGGTCGTGGCGTACAAGTTCGGGCGGCAGGCCGGCGCGGTCGCCGAGGCGCTGCGGGAGACCGGGCGGATCGAGGACGCCGTGTGGGGGTCGGCGCTGGGGCTGGACGAGGAGTCCATCCGGCCCGCCGCCGAGCTCGATGGTTCCCCGCTGCCGTATCTCTCCACGCTCATCGCGCCGCCGCGCCGGGACGGTGGCAGAGGCGGGAAACTGTGAGCGCCTCAGCCCGAGATGCCCACCACCAGCCAGATGAAGGCGGCCCCGGCCACCGTGCACAGCAGGGTGGAGCGGGCGGGGTGTTCGTGGTGGGCCTCGGGGAGGATCTCGGCGGCGGCCAGATACAGCAGGACACCGCCGAAGAGGCCGAGATAGCCGCCGAGCACGGTCTCCGGGATGGTGAGGAAGACGGTGGACAGGGCGCCCAGGACGGGTGCGCAGGCGTCGGCGATCAGCATGCCTATCGCCCGGCGGCGCGCGTTGCCGTAGAGGCTCGTGATGGTGAACGTGTTGAAGCCGTCCGCGAAGTCGTGCGCGATCACGGCCAGCGCGACCGCCGTGCCCATGCCGCCGCCCACCTGGAAGGCCGCGCCGATCGCCACGCCGTCCATCGCGCTGTGCCCGACCATCGCGCCGGCCGCCGTCAGGCCCACCTCGGGCGCCCGGTGACCGTGTTCGTCACCGCCGTGCGCGGCCTGGCGGAGGGCCAGCGTGCGTTCCACCAGATGGGCCAGCAGGAAGCCGGCCACGAAGAGCAGCAGGGCGGCCGGTACGCCGAAGATCTCCCGGCCGGCCGCGTGCAGCGCCTCCGGCAGCAGGTCGAGGCCGACCACCCCGAGCATCAGGCCGCCGGCCAGGCCCAGGACCAGATGGCGACGGTCGGTCACGCGCTGTGCCGTCCAGCCGCCGGCCAGCGTCATCAGGAACGCGCCGAGCGCGACGAAGACCGCCATGTGCCCTTGCTATCCGATCGACCCGCCCCAGCGCACATCCAGCAGCACCCGTAACACCGTTTGTCCAGAGAGGACCGATTTTCCATGGCCGATGCCGCTGCCGCCGCTTCCACCGGCAAGGTGACCTTCGTCGGTGCCGGCCCCGGCGCCGCCGATCTGCTGACGTTCCGGGCCGCGCGCGCGATCGCCGAGGCCGACGTGGTGATCTGGGCCGCGAGCCTGGTCCAGGCGGAGGTCCTCCAGCACGCGCGCGAGGACGCCGAGATCCTCGACTCGGCCACGATGTCGTTGGAGGACGTCGTCGCCGTCTACGAGCGGGCCCGGGCGGAGGGGCTGCGGGTCGCCCGGATCCACTCCGGCGATCCGGCCCTGTGGGGCGGTACCCAGGAGCAGGTCGACCGGTGTGCCGGGATCGGCGTCGAGGTCGAGATCGTGCCGGGTGTGTCCTCCTTCTCGGCCGTCGCCGCGCTCGCCCGGCGCGAGCTGACCATTCCCGAGGTCGCCCAGTCCGTCGTCCTGACCCGGCTCGGCGGCGGCAAGACGCCGATGCCGCCGGGCGAGGAGGTACGGGAGTTCGCCCGGCACGGCACCACCATGGCGATCTTCCTCTCCGCCGCGCGCAGCGGGCAGCTGGTGCGGGAGCTGCTGGAGGGCGGCTATCCGACGTCGACGCCGGTGGTCGTCGCCTACCAGGCGACCTGGCCGGAGGAGCTGGTCGTGAAGTGCACGATCGAGACGCTGGAGGAGACGGTCAAGGAGCACAAGCTCTGGAAGCACACCCTGTTCCTGGTCGGCCCCGCCCTGGACGCCCACGGCACCCGCTCGCACCTCTACCACCCCGGCCACTTCCACGGCTTCCGCAAGGCCGACCCTCAGGCCCGGCGGGCCCTGCGTGAGCGGGGGGCGAGTACGTGATCACGGTCTTCGGTACCGGGACGGGGGCGCCGCTCCCGCCGGACGCGCTGGCCGGGGCCGAGCTGGTGGTCGGCGGGCGGCGGCACCTGGACGCGGTCCGGCTGCCGGAGGGGGCCGAGCGGATCGTCCTCGGGCCGCTGGCACCCGCGCTCGACGCCATCGAGGAGTACGCCGGCAAGGACCGGTCCGTGGCCGTGCTGGCCTCGGGCGACCCCGGGTTCTTCGGGATCGTGCGGGCGCTGGCCGAGCGGTTCGGGCCGGAGCGGCTGGAGGTGCGGGCCGGGGTGTCGTCCGTCGCCGCCGCGTTCGCACGGGTCGGGCTGCCCTGGGACGACGCGGTGGTGGTGAGCGCGCACGGGCGGGAGCCGCGTACGGCGGTCCATGTGTGCCGGGCGCATCCGAAGGTGGCGGTGCTGACCGGGCCGGGGGCCGGCCCGGCGGAGCTGGGGGCCGCGGTGCCGGCGGACCGGCTGCTGGTCGTGGCGAGCGCGCTCGGTGACCCCGAGCGGGAGCGGGTGGAGCGGGTCATGCCCGCCGAGGCCGCCGGCCGGGACTGGGGAGCGGACGTCAGTGTGGTGCTGTGCCTGGACCCGGCGCGGGTGCTGGGGGCGGTGCGTACCGTCGCGGGGGTGCCCGCCGGGCCTGTCCGATGGGCCCTGGACGAGCGGGAGTTCGCGCACCGGGACTCGATGATCACCAAGTTCGAGGTACGGGCGCTGGCGCTGGCCCGGCTCGGGCCGCGGATCGGCGACCTGGTCTGGGACGTCGGCGCGGGTTCCGGGTCGGTGGCGGTGGAGTGCGCGCGGCTCGGGGCCGCCGCCGTCGCCGTGGAGAAGGCCGCGGACGGGGTCGAGCGGATCGCCGCCAACGCGCGTGCGCACGGCGTGTACGTGGACGTGGTGCACGGTACGGCGCCGGAGGTCCTGCCCAGGCTCCCGGATCCCGACGCCGTGTTCGTCGGCGGCGGCGGTCGTGAGCTGCCCGCCGTGGTCGGCGCCTGCGCGCTGCGGGCCCGGCGGTCGGTGGTGGTCGCGCTGGCCGCCCTGGACCGGGTACCGGCGGCGCGCGAGGCGCTGACCGGTGCCGGGTTCTCCTGCGACGGGGTGCTGCTGCAGTCCTCGCGTCTCGCGCCGCTGCCGGGGGACGTGACCCGGCTGGCGGCGGCCAATCCCGTGTTCCTGCTGTGGGGGAATCGAATCCCCCTTTCCGAAGAAGGAGTTGCTCAGTGATCGGCCTCATTTCCGCCACCGCGGCGGGGGCGGCGGCACGCGACCGGCTGGCCGCGGCGTGGCCGGACCGCACGCGGGTCTACGACGGTCCGGTCGGGGACGCCGTGCGGTCCGCGTTCGCGGAGTGCGGGCAACTGGTGTGTTTCCTGGCCACGGGTGCGGTGGTCCGGCTGATCGCCCCGCTGCTGGGCGAGAAGACGGCCGACCCGGGTGTGGTGTGCGTCGACGAGGGCGGGCGGTTCGCCGTGTCCCTGGTCGGCGGGCACGCGGGCGGCGCGAACGAACTCGCCCGGGAGGTGGCCGAGGTACTGGCCGCGCAGCCGGTGGTGACCACCGCGACGGACTCCGTCGGACTGCCCGGCCTCGACACCCTGGGCTTCCCGGTCGAGGGCTCGGTGGCGACCGTGTCACGGGCCCTGCTGGACGGTGAACCGGTCGCCCTGCGAACGGAGTTGACGTGGCCGCTGCCGCCGCTGCCGCTGGCCGGGGAGGGCGCGCACACGGTCCGGCTGACCGACCGCGCGGTCGAACCCGCCGAGCGCGAGGTGCTGTTGCGCCCGCCGTCCCTCGTGGTGGGCGTCGGCGCCTCCAAGGGCGCTCCGGTCGACGAGGTGCTCACCCTGATCGCGGGGGCCCTGCGGGACGCGGGACTCTCCCCTCGTAGCGTCGCCGAACTCGCCACCGTCGACGCCAAGGCCGAGGAGCCCGGCATCGTCGAGGCGGCCGCACGGCTCGGGGTCCCCCTGGTGACGTACGCCGCCGAGGAGTTGGCCGCGGTAGCGGTGCCCAACCCCTCCGGCGCGCCGCTGGCCGCCGTCGGCACCCCGTCCGTCGCGGAGGCCGCGGCCCTGGTGCGCGGCGGCGAACTCCTCGTCCCCAAGCGGAAGTCGGCCCCCGAGGACGCCGGGCCCGCCATGGCGACCTGCGCCGTCGTACGACGACTCGCGCGCGGCCGGCTCGCGGTCGTCGGGCTCGGACCCGGCGCCCGCGACCTGCTCACCCCACGCGCCAAGGCCGAACTCCGGCGCGCCTCCGTGCTCGTCGGGCTCGACCAGTACGTGGACCAGATCCGCGACCTGCTGCGGCCCGGTACCCGCGTCCTGGAGTCGGGGCTCGGCGCCGAGGAGGAGCGGGCGCGGACCGCGGTCGGCGAAGCGCGCGCCGGGCATGCCGTCGCGCTGATCGGCAGCGGCGACGCCGGCGTGTACGCGATGGCCTCCCCCGCGCTCGCCGAGGCCTCCGACGACATCGACGTGATCGGTGTCCCGGGTGTCACCGCGGCGCTCGCCGCCGGGGCAATTCTGGGCGCGCCGCTGGGCCACGACCATGTCTCCATCAGCCTGTCCGACCTGCACACGCCGTGGGAGGTCATCGAGCGCCGGGTACGGGCCGCCGCCGAGGCGGACATCGTGGTGACCTTCTACAACCCGCGCTCCCGGGGCCGCGACTGGCAGCTGCCGAAGGCGCTCGCGATCCTCGCCGAGCACCGCGAGCCGACGACGCCGGTCGGTGTCGTACGCAACGCCTCGCGCCCCGACGAGTCGAGCCGGGTGACCACCCTGGGCGCACTGGACCCGGCGTGGGTCGACATGATGACCGTCGTGACCGTGGGCAACACCGCGACCAGGAACATCGCCGGGCGCATGGTCACCCCGCGTGGTTACCGCTGGCAGGAGAGCGCTCCGGAGGGGGCCGAATGAACCGGGTCGTCCACCCCATCGAGGAGGAGTCCTTCCGGCGGCTGCGGGCCCGCCTGGACACCTCGCACTTTCCGCCGCTGACCCGTGCCGTGGTGGAGCGGGTCATCCACTCGGCCGCCGACCTGGAGTACGCGACCGACCTCGTGACCGACGAGGACGACCTGGTGAAGGCGCATGCCGCGCTGCACGCCGGGGCGCCGGTCGTCGTGGACGTGGAGATGGTCGCCGCCGGGATCACCCGCCGGGAGACGGTGTGCCGGCTGCGCGACGCCGGCTCCGGTCCCGGCCTGACCCGTTCGGCACACGCGATCCGGCTCGCCTACGAGCAGGTCGGGCCCGGTGCCCTGTGGGTGATCGGCAACGCGCCGACCGCCCTGGAGGAGCTGCTGACGCTGGACGCCTCCCCCGCTCTCGTCATCGGTCTGCCCGTCGGCTTCGTCGGTGCCGTCGAATCCAAGGCCGCGTTGCGGGAGAGCGGGCTGCCCGCCGTCAGCAACGTGTCCGAGAAGGGCGGCTCGGCGGTCGCCGCCGCCGCACTCAACGCCCTGCTGTACCACCCCACTTCCGAGGAGACGCTGTGACCACCCCGCCCGCCCTGCTCATCGCCGGCCATGGCACCCGGGACGAAGCCGGGGCCGAGGCGTTCCGTGACTTCGTACGGGAGCTGGGGCACCGCCACCCCGAACTGCCCGTCGCCGGCGGCTTCATCGAGCTGTCCCCGCCCCCGCTCGGCGAGGCGGTGACCGAGCTGGTCGAGCGGGGGGTACGACGGTTCGCCGCCGTACCGCTGATGCTGGTCTCCGCCGGGCACGCCAAGGGCGACATCCCGGCCGCGCTGGCCCGGGAGAAGGAACGGCACCCGGGGATCTCCTACACGTACGGGCGTCCGCTGGGCCCGCACCCCTCGCTGCTGACCGTGCTCGAGCGGCGCCTGGACCAGGCACTGGGCGCCGACGGGGGGCGCGCGCCGATGGACCGGGCGGACGTCACCGTGCTGCTGGTGGGCCGGGGTTCCACGGACCCGGACGCCAACGCCGAGGTGCACAGGGCGGCGCGGCTGCTGTGGGAGGGGCGCGGCTACGCCGGTGTGGAGACGGCGTTCGTGTCGCTGGCCGCGCCGGACGTGCCGAGCGGACTCGACCGGTGTCTGAAACTGGGGGCGCGCCGGATCGTCGTACTCCCGTACTTCCTGTTCACCGGGATCCTGCCGGAGCGGGTGCGGCAGCAGACCGAGGGCTGGGCGGCCGCGCACCCCGGGGCCGAGGTGCGCTCGGCGGACGTCATCGGGCCCGAGCCGGAGCTGCTCGACCTGGTGATGGAGCGGTACCGGGAGGCGGCCGCCGGCGAGGTGCGGATGAACTGCGACTCGTGTGTGTACCGGATCGCGATGCCCGGTTTCGAGGACAAGGTGGGGCTGCCGCAGCAACCGCACTTCCATCCCGACGACGACGGCCACGACCACGGGCACCACCATCACCACGGCGGGCACGCGCATGCGCACTGACGACGGTTCCGGTGGTTCCGGCGGTTCGGGAGGCCCGCACGATCTGCGGCACCACGGTGACGCCGAGGTCCGTGACGACGGTTCCGCGCTGATCGACCTCGCGGTCAATGTACGGGCCGACACTCCCCCGGCCTGGCTGCGGGAGCGGATCGCCGGGTCGCTGGCCGGTCTCGCGGCCTATCCCGACGGGCGGGCGGCGCGGGCGGCGGTCGCGGCGCGGCACGTGCTGCCGGTGGAGCGGGTGCTGCTGACGGCGGGCGCGGCGGAGGCGTTCGTGCTGCTGGCGCGTGCGCTGAAGGTGCGCCGGCCGGTGGTGGTGCATCCGCAGTTCACCGAGCCGGAGGCGGCGCTGCGGGACGCGGGGCACACCGTGGACCGGGTGCTGCTGCGGGGGGGGGACGGGTTCCGGCTCGATCCCGCGGCCGTGCCGGAGGACGCGGATCTGGTGCTGATCGGCAATCCGACCAACCCCACGTCGGTGCTGCATCCCGCCGAGACGATCGCCCGGCTCGCCCGGCCCGGGCGGACGCTGGTGGTCGACGAGGCGTTCATGGACGCGGTGCCGGGTGAACGGGAGGCGCTGGCCGGGCGGACCGACGTGCCGGGGCTGGTGGTGCTGCGGAGCCTGACGAAGACGTGGGGGCTGGCCGGGCTGCGGGTCGGCTATGTGCTGGCCGCGCCGGAGATGATCGCGGAGCTGGCGCGGGCGCAGCCGTTGTGGCCGGTGTCGGCGCCGGCGTTGGTGGCGGCCGAGGCGTGTGTGGCGCCGCGGGCGCTGGCGGAGGCGGCGCATGCGGCGCACCGGGGGGCGGCCGACCGGGCCCATCTGGTGGCGGGGCTCGAGGAGTTCGCGCCGGAGGGGGTGCGGGTGGCGGGGCCTGCGGAGGGGCCGTTCGTGCTCGTCCGGATGGCCGGGGCCGCCGCGGTGCGGCGGCAGTTGCGGGTGTTGGGGTATGCGGTGCGGCGGGGGGACACGTTTCCGGGGCTGGACGAGGAGTGGGTGCGGGTCGCCGTGCGGGACCGGGGGACGGTGAACGGGTTCTTGCAGGCGCTGGATCGGGCGCTGAGTCTGGTTCGGGGGTGAGGAGAGCGGGGACTGCGCGCCGTTGCCGAGTGCCGGTTGTCTGTGGCCGGTCGCGCCCGCGAGGCGGTAGCCACAGATCGACTACCGCCCCGCGCCCCTTACGGGGCTCTACCGCTTGCGTCGGGCGACGGTCACCGCTCCTCCACCCGCCAGAAGCAACGCCAGCGCTCCCGCCACGACATACGGCGTCACCGAACTCCCGCCCGTCTCCGCCAGCCTGGTCTCCTTCACCGGGGCACCCTGGGGCTTGACGTCGGTCACCGGGTCGGCCGGGTCCGACGGGGCGGCCGGGTCCGGCGGTGTCTCGCAGGTCGCCTTCGCGAGGGTCACCGTTCCTTCCACGTCGGCCACGTTCAGCTTCAGCGGGTTCACGGAGACCTTGAGTTCCAGGGCGCTGGCCGCCGCCGTCGTCGAAGTCGTCTCGCGCTTGGAGAGGTCGAGGCGGACCTCGCCGACGCCGGGGACCTTGACGTCGGTGGGGCCGCCCGCGCTCAGCGTCACGCGCTTGCCGAGGACCGTGACGGCGCCGAGCACGTTCGCGGAGGCCACCGGCTGCTTGCCGGTCTCGCAGGTGGCCTTGGAGGTGACCGTGTCGAGTTCGACGAGGGACAGCAGGGGCAGGCCGGGCAGGTGCAGCCGGGCGTGGGCGAGGTGGACCGAGCCCTCGGCCAGGCTGTCGGAGACCGTCGCCTTCGCCGAGGCGACATCGGCGCCCAGGACGTTGAACGGCTTGCCGCCGTCCACTCCGTCGAGCGTGGCGGTCAGCGCGGTGCGGTCGGCGCTGCGCGGTGCCCGGACCTCGTTCAGGGAGACCGCGAGCGGGACGTTCACGGTCTTGTTGAGGAGGGAGACGTCCAGGCCGGTGCGGAGGACGACCGCGCCGGCGCGACCCTGGTCGGTGGTCGCGTGTGCGGCGCCCGCGCCCGCCAGGACCGCGGGACCGGCGACCAGGGCGGTGGCCGTCGCGACGGTCGCGAGACGGCGTGCGGGCATACGGAATGTGTCGCTGTTCAAGGTGGTGGGACCCCCAGAGGAAACTTGCTCGGGACCCGCCAAGAATTACGCACCAGGGGTGAACGGGCGGCAATCCTGCGTGACTTCACTCATCAGTGGACTTTCCGCGCGCGCGTTCGAGTCGCCAGGCACAGGCGTTCCTTTACTCGACGACCTGCCCGTTCAGCACCACCCGTCGGGGGGACGCGAGGACGCGTACGTCCGCGCGCGGGTCGCTCTCGTACACCACCAGGTCCGCCGGCGCGCCCTCCTCCAGGCCGGGCCTGCCGAGCCAGGCGCGGGCCGCCCAGCTGGTCGCCGCGAGCGCGTCGACGGGCGGGATCCCCGCGGTGACCAGCTCGGCGACCTCGCCCGCGACCAGGCCGTGGGCGAGGGAGCCGCCGGCGTCGGTGCCGACGTAGACCGGGATGCCGGCGTCGTAGGCGGCCCGGACGGTGTCGTAGCGGCGCTCGTGGAGCCGGCGCATATGGGCCGACCAGCGCGGGAACCTGGCGTCGCCGCCGGCCGCGAGCCGCGGGAAGGTGGCGATGTTGACGAGGGTCGGGACGATGGCGACACCGCGCGCGGCGAAGAGGGGGATCAGCTGCTCCGTCAGGCCGGTCGCGTGCTCGATGCAGTCGATGCCGGCCTCGACCAGGTCCTGGAGCGAGTTCTCGGCGAAGCAGTGGGCGGTGACCCGGGCGCCGAGCCGGTGCGCCTCCGTGATCGCCGCCTCCACCGCGTCCCGCGGCCAGCTGGGGGCCAGGTCGCCGAGGTCGCGGTCGATCCAGTCGCCGACCAGCTTGACCCAGCCGTCACCGCGCCGGGCCTCCTGGGCTACGTACGCGACCAGGTCGTCCGGCTCGATCTCGTGGGCGAAGTTCCTTATGTAGCGGCGGGTGCGGGCGATGTGCCGGCCGGCCCGGATGATCTTCGGGAGGTCCTCGCGGTCGTCGACCCAGCGGGTGTCGGAGGGCGACCCGGCGTCCCGGATGAGGAGGGTGCCGGCCTCGCGGTCGGTGAGGGCCTGCGACTCGGCTGTCGCCGGGTCGACCGGCCCCTGTGGGCCAAGGCCGACATGACAGTGAGCGTCCACCAAGCCGGGGAGGGCCCAGCCTTCGACGGTCCGGATGTCTTGGGTGCCGAAGGGGCGGTCGTAGGAGATGCGTCCGCCGAGGACCCAAAGTTCGTCGCGGACATCGTCGGGGCCGACAAGGATCCGTCCCTTTACGTGCAGCACCGCTTGATCGCTCATGGGACGCACGATAGTTCGTCGGGTGCGGGTGCGTCGTGGCTGGTCGCGCCCGCGCGGCGGTAGCCGCATATCGAATACAGCCCCGCGCCCCCTTGGGGCGCGTCCTAGCGGGCGCGTCCTAGCGGGCGCGTCCTACGGCGTACCGTCCTCTTCCACGTCCGCCATCGCCGGATCCAGCAGGCGCGACAGGAAATGGCGAGTGCGCTCGTGCCGCGGGTTGCCGATGACCCGGTCGGGGGCGCCGTCCTCCACGATCACCCCTCCGTCCATGAAGACGACCCGGTCGGCGACCTCCCGCGCGAAGGTCATCTCGTGGGTGACCACCATCATGGTCATGCCCTCCCGGGCCAGCATCCGCATCACCGCCAGGACGTCCCCGACCAGCTCCGGGTCGAGGGCCGAGGTCGGCTCGTCGAAGAGCATCACCTCGGGGCCCATCGACAGCGAGCGGGCGATCGCCACGCGCTGCTGCTGGCCGCCGGAGAGGGAGGCGGGGTAGGCGTTCGCCTTCTCCGAGAGGCCGACGCGGGCCAGGTTCTCGGCGGCCACGCGCGCGGCCCGCGCCTTGTCCCGCCGGAGCACCCGCCGCTGCGGCAGCGTGAGGTTCTCGGTCACCGTGAGGTGCGGGAAGAGGTTGAACTGCTGGAAGACCATGCCGATACGGCGGCGCACGGCGTCGATGTCGACGTCCGGGTCCGTCAACTCCGTGCCGCCGACGAACACCTGGCCCTTGGTGGGCTCTTCAAGGAGGTTGACGCATCGGAGCAACGTGGACTTGCCGGAGCCCGACGGGCCGATGACGCACACGACCTCGCCCTGGCCGATCTCCAGGTCGATGCCGCGCAGCACCTCGTTGTCGCCGAAGGACTTGTGCAGGTCCTTGACCTCGATCTCGGGTCGGCTCATTTGACGGCCTCCTGGGCCTTCGCCTCCATGCGGCGCACCACGAAGCCGAGCGGGATCGTGACCAGCAGGTAGCACAGGCCGGCGACGAGGATCGGCGTGGAGTTGGCGGTCGTACTGGCCAGGTCGCGGCCGTACTTGGACAGTTCGCGCTCCTCCAGGGTGACGCCGAGGAACAGGACCAGGGAGGAGTCCTTGAAGAGGAGCACCAACTCGTTGGTCAGGGGCGGGAGGATGATGCGGAACGCCTGCGGGATGACGATCGAGATCATCGCGCGGGCCGGCGAGAAGCCCAGCGAACGGGCCGCCTCCAGCTGTCCCTTGGGGACTGCCTGGATGCCCGCGCGGATCGTCTCGGCCATGTAGGCGGCGGCGACCAGGCCGAGGGCCAGGGCCACCTTGCCGTAGGTGCCGCCGATGATCTCCGTGCCGGGGAAGGCGAGCGGGACCGCGACCCCGATGAAGATGAAGATCAGCAGAGCGGGCAGGCCGCGGAAGATCTCGATGTAGATGCCGGCCAGCCAGCGGTAGGGGCCGACGGAGGAGAGCCGCATCAGCGCGATCAGCATGCCGAGCGCCAGGCCGACGACGAAGCCGGACACCGTGTAGAGCACGGTGTTCTTCAGCGCCAGCGTGATGACGTCCGGGAACA
Source organism: Streptomyces sp. NPDC054813 (assembly GCF_053611365.1). Classification (NCBI taxonomy): domain Bacteria; kingdom Bacillati; phylum Actinomycetota; class Actinomycetes; order Kitasatosporales; family Streptomycetaceae; genus Streptomyces; species Streptomyces sp. NPDC054813. Next base: position 89,474 of record NZ_JBSHAF010000005.1, read on the forward strand.
TCTGCCGGGCGATGTCCCACTGGGCGAACTGGTTCTGCAGCCGTCCCCAGTCGGCGCCGACCGCGAAGGCGACCACGGCGGCGGCGAAGACGACGTACTGCACACCGCGCGAGAGCCGGCGCTTCTGCCGCCGGGACAGGCCCTTCCTGCGAGGCTGGAGTTCCGTGTCCGTGCCGACGGTCATGAGGCGGCGGGGGACGCGGCCGAGGCGTCGTAGGGACCGATCCACTTCTCGTACAGCTTCTTGTACGTGCCGTCGGCCTTGGCGTCCGCGATCGCCTTGTCGACGGCGGCGAGGAGCTTGGTGTTGCCCTTCTTGACCGTGAAGCCGTACTGCTCACCGGTGTTGATCTGCCCGGCGACCTGGAAGGCGGCGGCGTTGGCCTTGTCCTTGAGCCAGCCCTGGACCACCGGGTAGTCGATGACGACGGCCTTGACCTGGCCGGTGCGCAGGCCGTTGAGGACGGCGTCGGAGGACTCGAAGGAGACCGGGTCGAAGCCCTGTGCCTTCGCGTAGTCCTCGCCGGTGGTCTGCGCCTGGGTGCCCAGCTGGACCTTCTTCGCCTTGGCGTCGGCGAGCGAGGTGATACCGCTGTCCTTGGCGACCAGGAGGGCCTGGGTGGCGTCGAAGTACGGGTCGGAGAAGTCGACGTTCTTCTTGCGCTCGGCGGTGATGGTCATGCCTGCCGCGGCCAGGTCACACTCGCCGGAGTTGAGGAAGGCGCCGGTCTTGAAGTTCTCGAACGGCGTGTCGAGGATCTGCTGCTTCACGCCGAGGTCCTTGGCGACCAGGTCGATCATCGACACGTCGAAGCCCTGCACCTTGCCGTCGATCTCCGACTGGAACGGCGGGTACGGCAGGTGGGTGCAGGTGGTGAGCTGGCCGGCCTTGACGAGTTCGACCCCGCCCGCGGCCGTTCTGGAGGCGCTGGAGCCGTTGCCGCTCGACGTGCAGCCGGCCACGAGGGCGAGCCCGGCCGCGGCGGTGACGGCGGCCAGGGCGCGAGCCCGGCGGTGCCCGAGGAGCGTGGTCACGAGACCTCCCGTAGGTCTGTGGGGCTCCCCGCGAGGCTGTGAGGGAGCTTTGGATTCCGGTTCTGCGGGTTCCGATTATAAGGAGATGTTTGGGTATCTCAAACCAAACCGATGGCCGTGAGGCCGTCCGGCCTAAGAAGTCGCCGGTCAGCACCGGCGCAAAGGGGGAGGCGGGTGCCGGTTACGCTCATGCTGATCCACCCCTCCGTGAGCGAAGAGAGCACCGCCGTGACCCACCCCTTCCTCGACCTGCCCCCGCTGAGCGCCGCGCACTTCGCCGCCATCGAGGACCGCGTGGCCCGGCTCCTGGACACCCGGCAGGACGTCCTGATCACACAGGGCGAGGCGCTGCTGCCGCTGGAGGGCGCGATCAGGGCGACCGCCGGGCCGGGGACGACCGCACTGAACGTGATCACCGGCCCCTACGGGCAGACCTTCGGCAACTGGCTGCGGGACTGCGGTGCGACGGTGATCGACCTCACGGTGCCGTTCCATTCGGCGGTGACGGCCGCGCAGATCCGGGAGGCGTTCGCCGAGCACCCGGAGATCGACTTCGTCTCCCTGGTGCACGCGGAGGCGGCGACCGGCAACACCAACCCGGTCGCGGAGATCGGCGCGGTGGTACGGGAGCAGGGTGCCCTCTTCTATCTGGACGCGGTCGCCTCGGTCGGGGCCGAGCCGGTACTGCCGGACGCCTGGGGCGTGGACCTGTGCGTGATCGGGGCACAGAAGGCGATGGGCGGTCCGGCCGGTGTCTCGGCGGTGTCGGTGAGCGAGCGGGCGTGGGCCCGGATGGCGGCGAACCCGCAGGCCCCGCGCCGGTCGTACCTGTCGCTGCTGGACTGGAAGGAGCGCTGGGTCGACGGCGGCCGCAAGGTGCTGCTGCACGCGCCGGCGCAGCTGGAGATGCTCGCCCTGGAGGCATGCCTGGAGCGGATCGAGGCGGACGGGCTGGAGGCGGTGATGCGCCGTCACCGTACGGCGGCACTGGCCACCCGGGCCGGGGCGGTGGCCCTGGGCGGCGGCCTGGAGCCGTATGTGTACGAGGAGTCGGACGCGGCGCCGGTCGCCACGACTCTGCGGGTGCCGTCGGGGGTGGTGGCCTCGGAGCTGGTCGCCGAGGCGCTGGCGGGTGACGGCACACTGCCGCTGGCCGCGGGCGGGGGCGCGCTGGCCACCGAGATGATCCGGGTGAACCACTACGGGATGGACGCGACCGTGGGCGCGGTCCACTCGAGCCTGGCGGCACTCGGCGCGGGGCTGGCCAAGCAGGGCCGGACGGTGGACCTGGAAGGGGCCCGGCGGGCCGTCTCCGCGGCCTGGGCACAGGGGCGGTAGCGCTAAGGTTGTAACTTATGGTGCGACCCGCCCTGACCGTGAGTGACGAGACCCGATCAGACGCTGAGTAGGGTCGTTGCCATAATCCGGGTCGAATCGGCGCAGAAACGCCTGTCGACGCAGGACGACACCTCAGCCGGTAGACAGGTGGTCGGCGTCCACAGCCGCACGGAGGTGGATCGTGGCCGCCGGGCAGGCGGTCGACTTCCAGTCGAATCAACGCGCCCTCGATGGCAGGAAGTCCGCCGATGCGGTCGATCCATACTGAGCGGGTGGCCAGACACGGGTGGACGCGGTCCCAGGCCATGGCGCGAGCGATGCCGTAGCGGTCGCTGACAGCCGTGGTCACGGCATCGGGCCGCCCCAGGTGTCGGGACGTTCGGACGCTGGCAAGGAGGTCAGGCGGCAACCAGTGAGGCGTGGATCAGACTGACGGCACGCAGGATCTCGTCTCGGTTCTTCGCTCGCTTGATCCAGGCCGGAAGGCAGGCCACCAACGTCATCTTCTGTCCGATGTCATACCAGGGAGCCCTTTCACGCAGCGGTGCTTGGACGAAGCGACGGATCAAGTCGAGGTGTTCGAGGTTGTACGCCCACAACCACCCGTTCCGAGTCTCGGCCTGAAGCCACAGCGGCAATCCGAAGTACGGATCCGTCGCTGATCGAACTGTGCCGGGAGAGAGCGTGACCTGACGGCCGCTCCACACCCGTGACAGTCCGCAGCCACGACAGACAAGACGCCGCGGCCGAAACAGAATCCAGCCCCCGGGAGCGGAGTCTTCGGGCGCTGGAACGACACGGGCGGGCTTCTCGCAACCGGGGCACCGCACGATGATCAAGTTGATGAAGTCGTACTCGGTGCTGCGCGGATCCCGAAACCGAGCAGATAACAAGGCCATACGGTGAGTATGCAACTACCCCGCAGAGCAAAGCATCCAGGTTCGACCGCTCACTCTCGGGCTTGCCGGCCGCCCCGCCAGGGGCGAACGAAGGTCAAAGGACAGGCTCCGGAGTTTCACAGGGAGGCCAGGATCTCCCTTATCTGCGCCAGGGGTTGAGCCGCGTCCTCAAGGCCACTGCGCACAGCTTCGGCCACCCACGACTCGGCCTCTGCCCACAATCCGCGCCCGGCCAGCAGGATGCCGAGGTTCAGCGCTGCCCGCGGATGCCCGGCCTCGGCCGCCTTACGGCACCAGAACTCTGTCCTTTCCTGGTCGCCACGCTCGGCGAAGTAGCACGCGCAGTCGAAGATGGTGTCCGCGTCCCCATGCTCCTCGACCTGCTGCCACCAGTACCCGGCCTCTGTACGACCGCCGGGCTTGTCGAAGAGCAGCAGGCCCAGCGCAAAGGCGGCTTCGGCGAACTCACCGGCCAGGTGACGGAGCCTTTCCTCGGCTTCCTCCGTCGCCCCGGACTCGACGAGCCAGTCGGCGAGACGGAGGCTCGCCTGCTGGTGTCCTTCATCGGCAGCCTTGCGCCACCAAGAGGCCGCCTCCTCTGTCTCACCACGTTGGGAAAGCAGGATGCCGAGGTTGTAAGCGGAGACCGAGAACCCGGGGGCGGAGACGCGCCACCAGTGTTCCGCTTCCTCGACCATCCCTTGCAGGGAGTAATAGATCCCAAGGTTGTGGGCCGCGTCGATGCGACCCGTCTCGGCTGCCCACTGCATGATGGTCCGTGCCACGTGCGACCTCCCCCGCCGCCGGACCATTTCGGCGAACGTGATGATCTCCTCTGCGCCATCGGGATCGCGGAGCAGTTCGAGGAGCAGCGGCCGGGCTTCCGAGGAACGTCCTTCGACGATCAGCAGGTCGATCAGATTGAGGCATCCCATCGCGTCACCGGCGTCCGCGGCCCGGCGAAACTCGGCCTCGGCTCCGACAGCATCGTCCGCCAGGAGAAGGGCTCCGAGGTTGGTGAAGGACTCGGCATGCCCGGCTTCACCCGACCGCCGATACCACTCCTTGGCCGCTTCTACGTCGCCCTCGTCGGACAGCCGTACGGCGAGGTTGAACATGGCCACTTCGTGGCCGCCCTCGGCTCCCTTGGCGTACCACGTTCTTCCCTCGGCCCGCTTGCCCTGTCTGCTGAGGAGCACCCCGAGTTGGTTGGCGGCCTCCGCGTTTCCCGCCTCGGCGGCGGCACGCCACCATTTCTCAGCCCCGATGAGATCGCCACGCTCGTCGGCGGCTAGGCCCAGAATCTCCGCGGCCCGGTCGTGGCCTCGTTCGGCGGAACGGCGCAACCACCGCTCGGCCTGGTCATCGCCGCGCAGCCGGAGCAAGTGCCCGTACACATACATCGCCTCGGTGTCTCCGGCCATGGCTCCCGCCTGCCACCACGGCTCCGCCTCGGCCTCGTCACCACGCATGTGCAGGAGCGTCGCCAGTGTGGTGATGGCCGTGGCGTAGCCACCGTCCGCGGCACTCCGCAACCAGGTCTCGGCCTTCTCTTCATCACCTTTGTTTCGGTAGTGCCTGAAGAGGTTGAAAGCCGCGAGGACCAGGCCTCGCTCCGCAGCCTCCAACCACCATCGCTCAGCTTCCTCTCCAGCTCCCCGCATCATCAGTACGGCGGCGAGGTTCAGCTGGGCGAGCGCACTCCCCGCCTCGGCCATCGGACGCAGCAGCGGTTCGATTTCGTCCGGATCCACACGATGGAACAGCTGGGCGGAGGTGTAGTTGATGACCGCCGCCTCATCGCCGACCTCGGCAAGCGGTCGCCATGCCTGCGCGGCGATCGCCCACCGCCCGCTGAACGAAGCGATCTGAGCGATGTCCGGACGCATCCCGTCGTCGGCGTGCTCCAGGGCGGCGAGCCACACCGAATCCGGTACGTCCGACACCTCGGAGTCTCGGGCCACCGAGTCGACGAGGTAGTCGAAAGGTCTCTTGCTGCCGTCCTCCTCGCCTTCCATCAGCAGACTGGCGACGCCGTAGCGGACCTGGGAAGCCCAGGCAAAGGCCTCGGCGTACGGCTCCGGGCGCAGCGCGGCGCCGCCCAGGGCCTTGAGGTAGCCGTGGTGGACCTCCTGCAGCAGGGCTGCTGGCAGGTCGCCGATCAGACCGACGCGGGCCAGGTCCACGGCGGCCGCGACGAGTGCCGCGCCTCGTGGATGGCCGCCCTTGGCGGTGGCTCGCTCCGCCCTGCGCCACTCAGCGAGGAGTTCCGGCCCAGCTGCCAGGTACTCGGCGATGCCGTGGAGGCCATGGCGGGCATGGGCCTCGTTCAGGCGGCTGTCGTCGGCCTGCGCCACCCGGGCGAGTTCGGCGTCGCTCCACAACCGCCTGACGACAATGGGCTCCACCATGTTCAGTACGCGCAGTACGGTATCCGGCGGCATGCGGCTCGAGCCGCTTTCACCGGATACCTTGTCGGCGACCTCCCTCAGGGTGTCGTAGCGCTCGTCCCGCAGAGTCGCCAACACCACCAAGCGGGACCTGATCAGCGATGTCAGCAGGGACGGTTCGAGGCCGCCCGGCCCGAAGTAGCGCTCCAGATCGTCGAGCCACAGGACATGCCGGTCGTACCCGGGCTCGTCGGGTCCCCGTCGCAACGGCCGCAGATCGGCGTCCTGGGGCGGGGCGACAAGCAGATGTCCGGGGAGCACGGCCCGCACGGCCTCGAGAGCTGTGCGGCTCTTGCCCGCGGTCGAGTCGCCGGTGAGCAGTACGAATCCGCCCGACTCGGCCGCGATCCTCAGCTCGTCCCGCATCTGGACGTCCACGTCGCGCAGGACGTAGGGCGGCAGCGCGGATCCATCGCTGCCTCCGGCGCGGGCACGGTGCACACCGAGGCCGAGCAGGTCGGTGCCGGCCACAGGCTGCCAGTTCCACGTGGCCGTCTCCGCCGAGTCGGCCACGTGGTAGTTGATGTCACCGACGACGTAGCTCGCCGCAACGCCGCCGGTGACGTTGAGCAGTTGGCTCTGCTCGGTGACGATCCGGGGCATCGCGGGGGCGTACATGTCTCCTGGCACGCTCACCTCTGCGGCGGGCCCGGTCCTGGAGAAGGCCCCGAGGCCTCGTCCGACGGCCGCCCCGTGGTGTTCGGTAGGACGTGAGAAGGCCCTCGATGCACGGGCGTCGACCGTGGGCAGGGCTGGTCTCGAGTTAGCCGGTCCGTTCAGCCCTGGGACGGATCCGGCTTCGAAGGGCGTCCGATGTGCGCGCCTCCATGGATGACCCCCGCCACGATCGAACCTTCCCCGGCGTGCATGTCCACACTTCCGCCCACAGCCAGGCCTCCCGGTCCGGCCGATACCCCGCCCTGGTGGGTGTGTTGGGTCAGCAGGGTGCGCAGCTCCTCCGCGGCCTGCGCCCGTTCGTCGTGGTCCAGGCGCTCCAGCAAGGCCTCGATACGAGCCTGCCAGGCCGCTTCCTGACGGATACGAAGTACCTCGGCCTGGGCCGTTTCCGCGGACTGAAGTTCACTGGCGGTCTGGTCCAGTCGTTCGAGTTCCGCCTGCTCACGCTGTCCGTCGCCTCGCCCGAGCCAACGTGCCACCGCCACCCGCAACCCGGTCCACGCATCCGTCCCCGCCGCCCGTACAACGGCGGCTCCACAGGCCGCGGCCAACGTCATCAACGCCTGTTCCAGCATCCCCGTTTACCCTCCCCGAAAGCACTGACCTCGTGAGCAAAGTAAGGCTCCGCTCTGGTCCTGCGCAGCGCTATGGGAAAAATGCCCGCCGGGTCGTGGTTCTTCAACACACCGGGGCAGCTGCTGATCCGGCGGGACCGAGTGAGGTTTGGAGCAGGGTGAGGCCATGACCGCCGACACATCCCAGACCCTCCCCTGCGGCCGTCCTATCCCCCTCCTGACCCGGCCCCGAGCGGCCCCTGCTGGACCTGGCTCGACTTCCAACGGGCCACGCTGGAGCTGAAGTGCGCGGGGCTGGACGCCGACCAAGTGCGGGTCGTGTCCGCCGAGCCCTCCGAACTCACCCTGCTCGGCCTGGTGCAGCACCTCGCCGAGGTGGAACGGACTGGTTCCAGCGGGTGTTCGCGGGACTCGACGTACCTCCGGTCTACGAGGAGGAGACGGGGTACAGCCTCGTCCCCGGGCTCGGGCTCGGCGAGGCGCTCGATGTGTGGCGGCGGGAGATCGTGCGGGGAGCCGGAGCTGCGCGCGGGCGGTCATTCGACGACGGGCGGATCGTCGGCGGTCCGATGGACGGTGTCGAGGTCAGTCTGCGCTGGGTGCTCATCCATCTCATCGAGGAGTACGCCCGGCGCAACGGGCACGCCGACATCCTGCGGAAGCGTATCGAAAGCGTTAACGGCGCCAGAATTCAAGGCAATTCCGAATTCCCTTTTACTGGATGGCTTACCCGAGTCTTCTGCCCGCTTTTTGCGGAGCTAAACCGGGGGAATTTCATCCAGGTTTCAACCCTGTGACACACTCCACATAAGCGGGTCATTTGCCCGATTTGTGGTGGGAAATATCGGCACATACGGGCACGGCAGATCGAGCTGGCAACAGCACCTGCCGTGCATTTTTGCATTTGCCTCGCTAAATTCAGTCCGCATGACCGCACCACAAGCAGACCTGATCGTCGAGCGCCCGATGGTGACCGACGGCGCCGCCCTGTGGCGTATCGCAAAGGATTCCGGAAGCCTCGATCTGAACTCCTCGTACAGCTATCTGCTGTGGTGCCGGGACTTCTCCGGCACGTCGGCGGTGGCGCGCGGCGCGGACGGCGAGCCCGTCGGATTCGTGACCGGATACACCCGGCCGGACCGCCCGGACACGCTGCTCGTCTGGCAGGTGGCCGTGGATGCCGTGCAACGCGGCCGCGGTGTCGCGGCGCAGCTGCTGGACGGGCTCACGGCGCGGGTGGCCGCCGAACAGCCGCTCACCGCCGTGGAGACCACCATCACGCCCGGGAACACCGCCTCCGAGCGGCTGTTCACCTCGTACGCCGCCCGGCACGGCGCCACCGTCGAGCGCACCGTGCTGTTCGAGGCCGGCGAGTTCCCCGACGGTCCGCACGATCCCGAAGTCCTGTACCGCATCGGCCCCTTGACCCCCACATCGCACTGAGGAGCCTCCCTGTGACCATCACCCAGCCCGACCTGAGTGTCTTCGAGACCCTGGAGTCCGAGGTCCGCAGCTACTGCCGCGCCTGGCCGACCGTGTTCGACCGGGCCCGGGGCAGCCGGATGTACGACGAGGACGGCCACGAGTACCTGGACTTCTTCGCCGGCGCCGGGTCACTCAACTACGGCCACAACAACCCGGTGCTGAAACGGGCGCTGCTCGACTATCTGGAACGCGACGGGGTCACCCACGGCCTCGACATGTCGACCACCGCCAAGCGGTCGTTCCTCCAGGCCTTCCAGGACCTGGTGCTGCGGCCGCGCGACCTGCCGTACAAGGTCATGTTCCCCGGGCCGACCGGCACCAACGCCGTGGAGTCCGCGCTGAAGCTGGCGCGGAAGGTGAAGGGGCGCGAGGCGATCGTGTCGTTCACCAACGCCTTCCACGGGATGTCCCTCGGGTCGCTCGCCGTCACCGGCAACGCGTTCAAGCGGGCCGGGGCCGGGATCCCGCTGGTGCACGGGACGCCGATGCCCTTCGACAACTACTTCGAGGGCAAGGTCCCGGACTTCCTCTGGTTCGAGCGGCTGCTCGAGGACCAGGGATCAGGGCTCAACAAGCCCGCCGCGGTGATCGTGGAGACCGTGCAGGGCGAGGGCGGCATCAACGTCGCCCGGGCCGAGTGGCTGCGCGCCCTCAAGGAGCTGTGCGAACGGCAGGACATGCTGCTGATCGTCGACGACATCCAGATGGGCTGCGGACGGACCGGCGCCTTCTTCTCCTTCGAGGAGGCCGGGATCGTCCCCGACATCGTCACGGTGTCGAAGTCCATCAGCGGCTACGGGCTGCCCATGTCGCTGTGCCTGTTCCGGCCCGAGCTGGACGTGTGGGAGCCGGGCGAGCACAACGGCACCTTCCGCGGCAACAACCCCGCCTTCGTCACCGCGACCGCCGCCCTGGAGTCCTACTGGACCGACGGCCCGGCGATGGAGAAGCAGACCCGGACCAAGGGCGAGCAGGTCGAGCAGGGGCTCATCGCGATCGTCGAGGAGAACCTCGCCGACGTGCGGGAGTACCGGGGCCGGGGTCTGGTGTGGGGCATGGAGTTCCACGAGAAGGCGCGGGCCGGGCGGATCGCCAAACGCGCCTTCGAACTGGGGCTGCTCATCGAGACGTCGGGGCCGGAGAGCGAGGTCGTCAAGCTGCTGCCCGCCCTGACCATCACCCCGGACGAGCTGGACGAGGGGCTGAGCATCCTCGCCCGGGCCGTCCGGGAGACCGTCTGACCAGGATCTAGCAAGGAGGCTGTACACCACCGTGATCGTCCGTTCGTTCAAGGAGATCGAAGGCACCGACCGGCATGTCAAGGCCGCGTCCGGGACCTGGGAGAGCAAACGCATCGTCCTCGCCAAGGAGCGGGTCGGCTTCTCGGTGCACGAGACGATCCTGTACGCGGGCACGGAGACGTCGATGTGGTACGCCAACCACATCGAGGCCGTGGTCTGCGTCGAGGGCGAGGCCGAGCTGACCGACCGCGAGACCGGGACGTCGTACACGATCACGCCCGGCACCATGTACCTCCTCGACGGGCACGAGCGGCACACGCTGCGCGTCAAGGAGGACTTCCGCTGCATCTGCGTGTTCAACCCGCCGGTCACCGGCCGGGAGGACCACGACGAGAACGGCGTCTATCCCCTGCTGACGGAGGAGGGCTGACCCATGACCACGATCACCGACCTGTACCCGAGCCGTGGCCCGGTCGAGGTCTCCGTACCCCGCAAGGACCCGGTCGTCTGGTCGGCGCCCGGTGCGGCCGGGCCGATCGCCACGGACCGGCTGGAGGAGTTCGAGCGGGACGGCTTCCTCGCCATCGACCAGCTCCTCGCGGACGACGAGGTCGCCGTGTACCGGGAGGAACTGGAGCGGCTGGTCGCCGACCCGGCGATCCGGGCCGACGAGCGCTCGATCGTCGAGCCGAAGTCCAAGGAGATCCGCTCGGTCTTCGAGGTGCACCGGATCAGTGAGGTCTTCGCGAACCTGGTGCGCGACCAGCGGGTGGTCGGCCGGGCCCGGCAGATCCTCGGCTCGGACGTCTACGTCCACCAGTCGCGGATCAACGTCAAGCCCGGGTTCGGGGCCAGTGGCTTCTACTGGCACTCGGACTTCGAGACCTGGCACGCCGAGGACGGGCTGCCGAACATGCGGACCGTGTCGGTCTCGATCGCGCTGACCGAGAACCACGACACCAACGGCGGGCTCATGATCATGCCGGGCTCGCACCGGACGTTCCTGGGCTGCGCCGGCGCCACGCCCGAGGACAACTACAAGAAGTCGCTGCAGATGCAGGACGCGGGCACGCCCTCGGACGAGGCGCTGACCGAGATGGCCGGCGAGTACGGCATCAAGCTGTTCACGGGCCGGGCCGGTTCGGCGACCTGGTTCGACTGCAACTGCATGCACGGCTCCGGCGACAACATCACGCCGTTCCCGCGCAGCAACGTCTTCATCGTGTTCAACAGCGTGGAGAACGCGGCGGTGGAACCGTTCTCGGCACCGGTCCGCCGGCCCGAGTTCATCGGGGCGCGGGACTTCACGCCCGTGCGGTGATCTCCCCCTGAGCCGGCCGGGCCGGGACCTCCCGTGGGACGGGGTCCCGGCCCGGTCGTGTCCGCGTCCGCTCAGTCGCCGAGCACGTCCAGGAGCCGGTCCACGTCCGCGGCGGTGTTGTACAGGTGGAACGCGGCCCGCAGGTTGCCCGCCCGGTTGGAGACCTCGATGCCGGCGCGGCTCAGTTCCGGCTGCCGGCCGCCGAGTCCGGGCACCGAGACGATCGCCGAACCGGGTGCGGGCAGGGGCGCGTGGCCGAGGGCGGCGAGTCCGGCCCGGAACCGGTCGGCGAGGGCCACGTCGTGGGCGTGCACGGCGGCCACCCCGAGTTCCTCGATCAGGTCGAGGGAGCGGCGCAGGCCCGCGAAGGTGAACAGGGCGTGGGTGAGGTCGAACCGGCGGGCGGAGTGGGCGAGTTCGGTGACCGGGCCGTAGCAGCTGTCCCACGGCTGCTCGCCCGCGACCCAGCCGGCGAGCAGCGGGGTCAGCCCACCGAAGTCCTCGGGGACCACGAGGAAGGCGGTGCCGTGCGGGCCGAGCAGCCACTTGAAGGAGACCGCGGCCGAGAAGTCGTAGCCGTCGGCGTCCATCGGGAGCCAGCCGGCGGACTGGGAGAAGTCGACGTAGGTACGCGCTCCGTGCTCGCGGGCGGCCTCCCGCATGGCCGGCAGGTCGGCGACGCGTCCGTCGGCGGACTGGGCGGCGCTGACCGCGACCAGCGCGGTGCCGGGCCGGACGGACTCGGCGATCCGCTCCAGCGGCACGGCGCGGACCTTGAGGTCGCCGCGGACGTGGAACGGGTTCAGTACGGAGGTGAAGTCGTCCTCGGCGGTGAGGACTTCGGCGCCGGCGGGCAGCGAGGCGGCGATCACGCCGGAGTGCGCGGCGACCGACGCGCCCACCGCAACCCGGGTCGCGGGAACGCCGGCGAGCCGGGCGTACGCGGCCCGGCTGGCCTCCACGTCCTCGTACAGCGAGGTCAGCGGACGGCCCTCGGCCCGCAGCAGCGCCGCCTCGTGCAGGGCGGCGACGGTGCGGGCCGGCAGCAGGCCGTTGCTGGCGGTGTTCAGATAGGTGCTCTTCGGGGTGAACTCGGCGCGGACGAGGCTCTCGAACGTCTCCGTGGTCTCCATGGCTCCACTCTGCGGCCCACGGAACCCCCCGTCCATTGCGGATTTTTACGCAGAACCGCTAAGCCCTGCTTATACGACCGCCCTGACCTGGGGTTTCTCAGTGCTGCGGGACCGCGCACCCGTCCGGCCCGCAGGCCTCGGCGCCACCCTCGTCGATGAGCTGCAGCGGGGAACGCGCGCCCCAGGCCTGGCCGAGCGCCTGGGTGAACACCTCGGCGGGCTGGGCGCCGGAGACCCCGTACTTCCGGTCGAGGACGAAGAAGGGCACCCCGTTCGCGCCGAGCTCGGCGGCCTCGCGCTCGTCGGCGCGGACGTCGTCGGCGTAGCGGGCCGGGTCGGCGAGCACCCCGCGCACCGCCTCCGCGTCCAGCCCGGACTCCACGGCCAGCTCGACGAGCCGCTCGGCGCCCTCGGTGAACAGGGACCGCTCCTCGGCGAAGTTCGCCCGGTACAGGAGCTGGATCAGCTCGTCCTGCCGGCCCTGCTCCTTGGCGAAGTGCAGCAGCCGGTGCATGTCGAAGGTGTTGCCGTGGTCCCGGCCGCGGGTCTGGTAGTCGAGGCCCTCGGCGGTGGCCTGGGCGCCCAGGTTGTCCTCGCCGGCCTGGGCCTGCGCCTCGCTCATGCCGTACTTCTTGGTGAGCATGGCGAGCACGGGCTGGACGTCGTCCTTGGCGCGGCCGGGGTCCAGCTCGAAGGAGCGGTGCACGACCTCGACCTCGTCGCGGTGCGGGAAGGCGGCGAGCGCCTTCTCGAAGCGGGCCTTGCCCACGTAGCACCACGGGCAGGCGATGTCGCTCCAGATCTCGACGCGCATGTCTTCGGCTCTCCAGGTAGTAAGACGTCTCTCAACTGCCTGAACCTTCAATCAGCCCGCTTCATTCCCCGCGCACCGTGTACCGCAGATACCGGTGGTGGTCACCGTCGACGGGCGGGTGCTCCGGGTCCGGCACCCAGCCCTGGCGGGCGTAGAAGGCCTGGGCCCGCCGGTTGTCGGTGTGCACGTCGAGCACGGCCGTCCGCCTGCCGTCGGCCCGCCACTGCTCCAGGCAGGCGGCGTGCAGGGCGGTGCCGACCCCGGCCCGCCAGTGGTCGGGGTCGACGTGGAACTGGAACAGCTTGACCGTTTCCGCAGGCGCGCCCTCCGGCGCACGGAAGGAGGCGACCGCGGTGATCACGCCCGCTTCCACCACGCACAGCACCTGCCCGTCGGGCCGCTCGACGGCTCCCCGCCAGGCCGCCGTCCAGTCGACGCCGTCGTCCGGGAGGCCGTCCGGGTAGTACGTCGACCGGGCCCGGTGGTGCAGCGCGGCGATCTTCTCGGCCTCGGCGGGCAGGGCCGTACGGATCACCCGCAGCCCCTTCAGACGGTCACTGATCATGCAACGGAGGACGCGGCCACGCCCGCACCGGTTCCGCGGTCGCTCGCCGCTCAGCTTCCGTCGCGGAGGTCGGCCGGCCAGTCGGGCCTGAACTCGATGTGGTCGTACGTCACCACGCACCCCTCCCCTATCGGCGACTGGGTCATGAAGCCGACCAGGGCGCCCTCCGTCTCCTTCTCCCCGCCCAGCGTGAACAGCCGCACGAAGACCCACCTCTTGCCGTCGCGGGAGGCGTGGAAGGCGAGCGCCCGCCCGGTCCGGCTGATCCGCAGCCAGACCGAACTCCCTTCCACCGTGAAGGCGTTGGAGTCGTCGGAGTGCCCCCGGGTGACCACCGTGCAGACGGTGGGGACGTCCGGGGAGTTCTCCAGACAGAGCTTGGCCCAGGCCCGGTCGCCGACGTGGACGTACAGCACACCGGCGTCGAAGGCGGCACCGAACCCGACGGTGACCCGGGCGATCAGCTGGAAGTCCCCCTCGGGCGCCCCGAGCAGCCGGGGTGCGTCCGAGGCGGGATCCAGGGCCTCCCCGGTCGGCGACACGAACCGATCCTGCCGGGCCCCGGCCCACCCGGTGAGCACACCGTCCTCATAGAACCAGTGCCCGTCGGGCCCGTAGGTACGGAGGGGAAAGGGAAGTTCGGGAAGTTCCACGTCCATGGTCAGATTGTGTCAGCAGAACTTTTCGCCTTACGCCCGGCCAGGCGCGCCCCGAAGGGGCGCGGGGAACTGCGCGAGCAACCACAACGAACCGGCACCCGGCGACGCACCCGCACCCCCGCGCCGCTACCGCTCCAGCACCCCGTTGAACCGCCGAGGAAGCCCCAGCGGATTGTCATCCCGCAACTCCTCCGGCAGCAAAGCCTCCGGCACCCCCTGATAAGCCACCGGCCGCAACCACCGCTCGATGGCCGTACCGCCCACCGACGTGGACGTGGAAGTGGTCGCCGGGTAGGGCCCACCGTGATGCTGGGCCGGCGCCACGGCCACCCCCGTCGGCCACCCGTTCACCAGCACCCGGCCGGCCAGCGGCGTGAGCTCCGCGAGGATCTCCGCCCCGAGCCCCTCCCCCGCGGCCTCCTCGGCAGAGACGTGCACCGTCGCCGTGAGATTCCCCGGCAGCCGCGACAGCACCGCCGTCGCCTCACCCCGGTCCGCGTAACGAACCACCACGGTCACCGGCCCGAAGCACTCCTCCAGGAGCAGGTCGTACGCCCCCTCCTCGGCCAGCCGGCTCGCCGGCACCGTGAGGAACCCCGCGCTGACGGTGTGCTCGCCGCCCGCGCCCGGGGTCACCGGGCTCTCCACGTCGGGGAGTCCGGCGCGCTCGGCGACCCCGGCGACGAAGTTGTCCCGCATCCGGTGGTCGAGCAGCACGCCCGCGTCGGTGTCGCTGACCGCGTCCGTGAGGGACTTGACCAGGCCGTCACCGGCGGTGTCGGCCGGCACCAGCACCAGGCCCGGCTTCACACAGAACTGGCCGACGCCCAGCGTCATCGACCCGGCGAGCCCGGTGCCGATCTCCCCGCCGCGCTCGGCGGCCGCGGCCTCCGTGACCAGGACGGGGTTGAGGGAGCCCAGCTCGCCGTGGAACGGGATCGGCACCGGACGCGCGGCGGCCGCGTCGAACAGCGCACGCCCGCCCCGCACCGAACCGGTGAAGCCGGCCGCGGCGACCAGCGGGTGCCTGATCAGCTCGATGCCGGCCTCGAAGCCGTGCACCAGACCGACCACCTCGGCGGGGATGCCGTGCTCGGCCGCGGCCCGGCGCAGCACCTTGGCGACCAGCTCGGACAGGCCCGGGTGGTCGGGGTGGGCCTTGACGACGACCGGGTTGCCCGCGGCCAGCGCGCTCGCGGTGTCGCCGCCGGCGACCGAGAAGGCGAAGGGGAAGTTGGAGGCGGAGTAGACGGCGACGACGCCCAGCGGGACCTTGTAGCGGCGCAGGTCGGGGACGGGCGGGGTGGCGGTGGCGTCGGGGTGGTTGACGATGACGTCGAGGAAGGCGCCCTCGTCGACGATGTCGGCGAAGGCCCGCAGCTGGTAGGTGGTGCGGGCGAGTTCCCCGGTGAGCCGGACCGGACCGAGCGCGGTCTCGGCGTCGGCGGCCTCCACGAGGTGGCCCTTGGCCGCGTCGAGTCCGGCGGCGGCGGACCGCAGGAAGGCGGCGCGGACCGTGCGGTCGGCCAGGGAGCCGCGTGCGGCGTGCGCCGCGGTGACGGTGGTGTCCACCTCCTCGGCTGTGGCTTCCACCGCAACCTGTTCACGCTGCTTCCCGGTGCGCGGGTCGACACTCCAGACTGGTGCTGCTGCCACCGCGGGTCCCTCCATGAGTTGCGTTCTGCCGCAGAGCCGGGTCACTCACCAGGGATGTTCGATATACTGAACGCTGTCTCTGATGATGAATATGCTGTTGGAGACTATAACCTCGGTTTCTCGTCCAACGAAGGGGTCAAGGGCGATGTCGGCAGGCGAGACAGGCGGCGGGGCACAGGTCAAGTCCGCGGTACGGACCGTGGAGTTGCTCGAGTACTTCGCCGGCCGGCCCGGTATGCACTCCCTCGCGGCGGTCCAGGAGGCCGTGGGCTATCCCAAGTCCAGCCTCTACATGCTGCTGCGCACCCTGGTGGAGCTGGGCTGGGTGGAGACGGACGCGACCGGTACCCGGTACGGCATCGGGGTCCGGGCCCTGCTGGTCGGCACGTCGTACATCGACGGCGACGAGGTGGTCGCGGCGGCCCGCCCGACCCTGGACCGGCTCTCCGACGACACCACGGAGACCATCCACCTGGCGCGCCTCGACGGCACGAACGTGGTCTACCTGGCCACCCGCCAGTCCCAGCACTATCTGCGCCCCTTCACCCGGGTCGGCCGCCGGCTGCCCGCGCACTCGACCTCCCTCGGCAAGGCGCTGCTCGCCACCCACACCGACGAGCAGGTCCGGAAACTGCTCCCGGAGACCCTCCCGGCGCTCACCGAGCACACCCTCACGGACCGCGAGAAGCTCATCGAGGAGCTCCACCAGATCCGTGAACAGGGCTTCGCGATCGACCGCGAGGAGAACACGCTCGGGCTGCGCTGCTTCGGGGTGGCGATCCCCTACCGCACCCCGGCCCGCGACGCGATCAGCTGCTCGGTCCCGGTGGCCCGGCTCACCCCCGCCCACGAACAGATGATCAAGGACGCCCTGTTCGACGCCCGGGACCGCCTGACCCTGGCCACGCGCCGGCTCTAGCCCGGTTCCGCATGAACGGGCGATGAGAATTCCGCCCCCGAGGGAACGGACGACCCGTCTTCGCTCGTCTGTCTGAGCGGAATGAACAAGACGATCAGGCGGGCGTCCGTCTTCGCGCTGCTGCTCGTGCTCGCTCTGCTGCTCAGGGCGACATGGGTGCAGTTCTACGACGGCCAGACCCTCGCGGACGACACGGACAACCGGCGCAACGCGATCGAGACGTACTCGCGGCCGCTCGGGAACATCATCGTGGCCGGTGACTCGGTCACCGGCTCGGCACGGACCCTGAGCAGCAGTGACCTCAAGTACAAGCGCACGTACAGGGACGGCAAGCTGTACGCGGCCGTCACGGGCTACGCCTCGCAGGCCTATGCCCCGACCCAGCTGGAGGGCATCTACCAGGACCTGCTGAACGGCACCGACACACGGCTGAAGACGGTCATGGACACGGTCACCGACCAGCGCGCCGACCCCGGCAACGTGATCACGACGATCGACCCGGCCGTCCAGAAGGCGGGGTACCGGGCGCTCGGCGACAAGAAGGGCGCGGCGGTCGCGATCGACCCGAAGACCGGCAAGATCCTCGCGGTCGAGTCCACCCCGTCGTACGACCCCTCCTCGCTCACCGACGCCAACACGGCCGGTACGGCCTGGAAGAAGCTGAACGCCGACGCGGACAAGCCGCTCACCAACCGGGCACTGCGCCAGCCGCTGCCGCCGGGTTCGACGTTCAAGCTGGTGGTCGCGGCGGCGGCGCTGGAGGACGGTCTATACGCGAACGTCAACGTCAAGACCGACAGCCCGAACCCGTACACCCTGCCGGGCACGACGACTCCGCTGAAGAACGAGAGCAGCACGGCCCCCTGCGAGGACGCCTCGATCCGCACGGCGCTGCGCTACTCCTGCAACAACGTCTTCGGCAAGATGGCCGTCGACCTCGGCCAGGACAAGGTGCGGGCGATGGCAGAGAAGTTCGGCTTCAACAACGCCGAGCAGGACATCCCGGTGCGGGCCTGGGCCAGCGTCTACCCGTCGGACATGGACAAGGCGCAGACCGGCCTCTCCGGCATCGGCCAGTTCGACGTCACGGCGACCCCGCTCCAGATGGCCATGGTCTCCGCCGCGATCGCCAACGGCGGCAAGCTGGTCTCGCCGCACATGGTCTCGCAGATCACCGACAGCGGTGGTGACGTGCTGAAGAACTACGACGACGACACCGGCACCGAGCAGATCGTCAGCTCCGGCACGGCCGAGCAGTTGCAGTCCGCGATGCAGACGGTCGTCGAACAGGGCACCGGTACGAACGCGCTGATCGACGGCGTGACGGTGGGCGGCAAGACGGGCACCGCCCAGCACGGCGAGAACAACTCCAAGACCCCGTACGCCTGGTTCACCTCGTACGGCAAGTCCGACAGCACCGGCAAGGAGGTCGCGGTGGCGGTCCTGGTCGAACAGTCGGACGCGGCGAGGTCGGAGGTCAGCGGCAACGGGCTGGCGGCGCCGGTGGCCAAGGCGATGATGCAGGCGGCGTTGAAGTAGACCCACCCGAACTCTGAAGCGCCCCGAGCTGAAGCGCCCCTGAGGGGCGCGGGGAACTGCGCGATCAGCCACGAATAACCCGCAGCCGAAAGCGCAACCTCCGCGCCCCACCCCCTACTTCACGCCCAGCACCTGCTCCACCGGATCGATCGCGAAGTACACCAGGAACAGCGCCGACACCACCCACAGCAGCCAGTTGACCTCCTTCGCCTTCCCCAGCACCGCCTTGATCACCACGTACGCCAGGAACCCCGCCCCGATCCCGTCGGTGATCGAGTAGGTGAACGGCATCGCGGCGATCGTCAGGAACGCCGGGATGGCGATCTCGTACTTGTCCCAGTCGATGTGCTTGACGTGGGTCATCATCAGGAAGCCCACGGCGATCAGCGCCGGCGCCGCCGCCTGGAGCGGCACGATCGTCAGCAGCGGCGTCAGGAAGAGCGCGAGGCCGAACAGCCCGCCGGTGATCAGGTTGGCGAAGCCGGTGCGCGCCCCCTCGCCCACCCCCGCCGCCGACTCGATGTACGCCGTGTTGGAGGAGGCCGAGCCCACACCGCCGGCCACCGCCGCCGCGCCGTCGATGAACAGCACCCGTCCGATGCCGGGCACCTGCCCCTTCTCGTCCAGCAGCCCGGCCTCCGCGCTGATGCCCACGATCGTGCCCATGGCGTCGAAGAAGTCGGACAGGATCAGCGTGAAGACCAGGAGGACGGCGGTGAGGACGCCGGCCTCGGCGAAGCCGCCGAACAGGCTGAAGTGGCCGAAGAGTCCGAAGTCGGGGGCGTCGACGATCTTGTCGGGGACCTTCGGCGTGGTCAGGCCCCAGCTCTTGATGTCGGCGACCGAGTCGATGACGATCGCCACGACGGTCATGGTGACGATGCTGATCAGGATCGCGCCCTTCACCTTGCGCGCGACCAGCGCGATGGTCAGGAGCACGCCAAGACAGAAGACCAGTACGGGCCAGCCGGTGAGCCGGCCGACGGCGCCCAGCTGCACCGGCACCGTGGTGTTCGCGGCGTCCGGGATCCGGCTGACGAACCCGGCGTCGACGAAGCCGATGAAGGCGATGAACAGACCGATGCCGACCCCGATCGCCTGCTTCATCGCCTGTGGGATCGCGTTCATGATCGCTTCGCGCAGGCCGGTCACCACCAGCACACAGATCAAAATGCCTTCGAGTACGACCAGGCCCATCGCGTCGGACCAGCTCATCAGCGGCGCCAACTGGAAGGCCACGACGGCGTTGAGGCCGAGCCCGGCCGCGATGGCCAGCGGCAGGTTGCCGCCGACGCCCATGATGACCGTCATCACACAGGCCACCAGCGCGGTGGCGGTGACCAGTTGGCCGGTGTCAAGGGTGTGGCCGAACTTGTCCTTGGCGCTGCCGAGGATGATGGGGTTCAGGACGAGGATGTAGGCCATGGTGAAGAACGTGGCGAAGCCGCCGCGTATCTCCCGGCCGAAGGTGGACCCTCGTTCGGAGATCTTGAAGAACCGGTCGACGGTGTTGCCGGCAGGTGGCGGGGCGCTCTGCCGCTCGTCCACCTTCTGCGACTCGGACATGGTCGTACTCCTCGTTGCCTGAGCGATCGTGTGCGGATGCTGGCTGGATTGTTCCCGCGTTGAACCGGTTTCAGGTTTTCTCCGTGTTACGGAATCAGGCCTGATGGACTCCGGTGGACCGGACCGCCACCGAACCCCCGTACCGCACACACAAAAAGATCACTGCTACGCTCCGGATCTCGCCGGAACGTTCCTCCGGACGTTCGCATGTCGATTTACCTGTCATTTGCATGACACAGGTACGCACGACGCAGACACCCTGACAGAAGAGGTCACCCGTGGGCACAGTCGTCGACGACGCCGCCTCCGCGGAGTTCCATGCCTTCTTCGAACGCCACTACGCCGAACTCTCCCGCCTCGCCCACATGTTGACCGGCGAGGCCGACGCCGCCGACGACCTGGCCGCCGACGCGCTGCTGGCGCTCTGGCACCGCTGGGACCGGGTGCGCGCGGCCGACCACCCGGTGGCCTACGCCCGGGGTGTCGTCGCCAACCTGGCCCGCACCCGCATCCGCAGCGCCGTGCGCGAGCGGCGACGTATCGCCCTGTTCTGGCCGCACCGCGAGGAGAAGACCGAGAACCCGGACATCGCCGGCGTGGTCGACGTCCAGGGGGCGCTGCGCCGCCTGCCGTTCCGCAAACGGGCGTGTGTGGTACTTCGGCACGCGTTCGACCTGTCGGAGAAGGACACCGCGCTCGCCCTCGGGATCTCGGTGGGTACCGTTAAGAGCCAGACCTCGAAGGGCATGGCCGAGCTGCAGAGACTGCTCGGCGACTCCCAGGGTGTGCCGCAGCGGGTGCACGCGGCGATGGCGCCGCGCGCCGGTGAGAGCGGAGGAAGGAACCGATGAGGCAGCAGGACGTGCACGACGAGCTGCGCGCCCGGCTGCACGAGGCGGCCGAGGAGCACGAGCCCGACCGCGCCCGCATCCTGGCCCGGGTCGAGCGGGGCGTGGCCCCGCAGGCCCGCCCCGGCCATCGCGCCACCCTGCCGCCCGTGTGGGGCTGGGTCCGGGTGGTCGGCGCCACTGCGGCGGTCGCCGCGGTCCTCGGCGTCGGCGGCTACGCGGTCGCCTCGGCCGTGCAGGACACGCCCACCGAGAAGACGGTCGCGGTGTCGCCGACGCCCTCCGCGTCCCCGGACCCCACCTCCCGGCCGCCGTCCCGCCCGGTGGTCCCGCCGCCGCCCCCCAGCACACCCCCGAAGTCCTCCTCCCCGGCGGCGGGTTCGACGCCCTCCGCGACCGCGAAGGCCTCCGCCACCCCGACGGCACCGGCCGCCGGGGGCGAGACGGACGGGCCGCTGTGGTCGGACGGCTCGGTGGACCCGCACAGCAACGACTTCTGGGCGCAGTCCGACGTCACCCTGAAGACCTCCGCACAACTGACCGCGCTCACCGTGCGGTTGAAGGTGGCACAGACCGGCGGGGTGTCCTCGGCCGGAGCCTGGCGCTCGCTGCCGGAGACCGACTTCACGCAGTCGGTGACCGAGCGGGACGGCTTCCTGGTCTACACCTGGACGCTCAAGCCGGACCGCAAGGTCGCGGTCGGCGAGTGGGTGTTCGCGGGCCAGTACAACCACAAGCAGGGCGGCCGCGACGCCAAGAAGGACAGCTATACGATCACCGGCAGCGCGGGCGACAGGCAGTACGCGGTGACGGGCGACTTCGCGACGCACACGACAGCCGACGGCGACTCATAAAGGAATGGCGGCTCTCCGCGCCCCTTAGGGGCGCGGGGAACTGCGCGATCAACCACGGCGAAACCCGCGGCCTCAGTTCATGGTCGCCCCGACGGCGGTGGAGCCCGTAGTCAGGAACGTGGTCGCCGGCAGCGAGCCGTCGGAGCCACGCGCCCCGTACGCCGTCGTCGCGTCGGTCGACTTGAAAGCCGGCGTGCTCACCCCGCCGTCCCAGCTGTTCGCCGCGGACACGGCCCGGGACCCCAGCTTGTCCGCCCCGCCCCCGTTGCCCACCGCCAGGTTCCGCGCCAGCCGGGCCTTGCCGGTCTCGAAGAAGAACCCGGCCTGGGCATTGGCGTAGGCCGTGTCGCGGTTCAGCACGATCGCGCCCGTGTTGGAGTTCTCGGTGAACCCGTTCAGGGTGTTGTCCCAGGCCGCGTTGTCGTTGACGACGTGCGCGACGGCGACGCCCCCGCCGCCCAGCTTGAACCCGTTGCCGTTGCCCTCGAAGGCGGAGTCGTTCCAGCGGTTCTTGCCGTTGCCGAAGGCCCAGCTGTGCTCGATGGTGACCGGGGAGGAGAACTGCCAGAGGTCCAGCCCGTCGTCCGAGTTGTCGTAGAGGCGGCCGCCGGTCACCTTGTTGCCCGTGCCCGAGCCGAACTTGATGGCGATCCCGTCGGCGTTCTGGCCGTGCCCGGCCTTGTCGTAGTTGCCGTAACTGTCCAGGTTCTGCACGAGGTTGTTCACGGTGCCGTCGCCGCGCAGGGTGAACCCGGAGTCGCCGTTGTCCGCGGTGACCAGGTTCTTGAAGACGCCGCCCGTGGACGAGGTGACGACGAAGCCCTGGGCCGGGGAGTTCTGGAAGGTGAGGTCCTGGACGGTCCAGTAGCTGCCGTAGATCCCGGCGAGCCAGGAACCGGCGGGCAGCCTGGAGCCGTCGATCTTCACCTTCTCGCCGCTGTAGGCCTTGAGCGTGATGCGGTTCGCACCGGTACCGCCGGCCGTCGACTTGAGGGTGGCGGTCGGGTAGTAGGTGCCCGCGCGGACCTGGATGACGGTGCCGGCGGTGGCGTTCGCGACGGCCGACTCCAGCTGTGCGGTGGTGGAGACGGTGACCGTGCTGGTGGCGGCCTGGGCACCGCCGTTCGACAGGCCGAGGTAGACGCCGCCCGCGCCCGCCGCGACGGCCACCGCCGCGGCGATCGAGAGGGTACGGGTCCTGCGGTGGCGTCCGGTGCTGAAGCGCACTGGCCGTTCCTTTCCTTGACGTCGCCGATGACGACGTGCTGACGAGGGGAGCGAAACGGGCCGGAGGGGCCGCCCCGGCCCGTTTCTGTCCCCCAGTCGCCACCGCGGCCGGAAAGGGTTGCCGCGTCTGCCGACTACGTCCTACGTCCTACGTCCTAGGAGACGAAGTACGTCGGATTCGGGATCTTGTACGTGCGGTCCGCGTGGCCGCCGTCCAGGTCCGAGTACTGGTCGCCGAAGTTGGCGATGATGTCGTACCCGAGGTCCTTCTCGATGTGCGTGCGGGTGCCGGACTTGTACTGCACGGTCGTGCAGGTCCAGCTGCCCGCGGTCGCGCAACCGCTCAGGTACGACGGCGGGTTGGCCGCGTCCTTGAGGAACATGTGCCCGGCGTCGAGGTTGACGTCGGCGCCGATCTTCTTCAGGTTCTCGACGGCGGCGGTGCGCTGCGCCTCGCTGAGACCGGAGTTGTAGAAGACCTCCACCCCCTTCTGCTTCGCGTACTGCACCAGCTCGGCGCTGCCGAAGACGCCCGGGCGGTCGGCCTTGTTGACGTAGGCCGCCCAGGTGGCGGAGTTGTACGTGTAGTTGTAGCGCTTCTCGTAGTCGAGGCTGAGCAGCAGCGTGTCGTCGATGTCGAAGACGACCGCGGGCTTCTCGCCCTTGCGGTGGGCCTTGCGCGCGGCCCGGTCGATGTACCGCTCGGCGTCCTTGTCGAGACGCGCCAGGTCCTTGGCGTACGGGCTGGTCGGCGACGCCTGGTAGACGCCGCCCGCGTCGGCGGCGGTGCCGTAGTAGGTGTCGATGTCCTTCACCAGGAGCCCGATGTTGTAGGGCTCGTGGGTGGAGTTCGCGGTCTTCTGACCGGCGGTGGCGGCACCGGCGCCGTAGAGGGCGCCGCCGGCGAGCGCGCAGGCGGCAGCGATCGCCGCGAGACGAAGTGACTTATGCATGACAGGAGTTCTACGCGCGTCACCCTGGTGGGCGCGAGTCCCGTTGCCTGATCGATATCTCATCCACAGGCAAAAACCGGGTCAAGCGCCCTGGAGGGAATGGTTCCGGATGTCCGGGTCAGTCCATGGTGGCCCCGATGGTGGTGCTGCCGGTCGTCAGGAAGGTGGTGGCGGGCAGTGTGCTGCTGGAGCTGCGGGCGTTGTACGTGCTGCTCGCGTCCGTCGACCTGAAGGCGGGGGTGCTGATCCCGCTGTCCCAGTTGTTGCCGGCCGAGACGACCGAGGAGCCCTTGCTGACCAGACCGCTCCCGTTGCTCACGGCGAGGTTCTTGCCGAGCCGGGCGGCGCTGGTGGCGAAGTAGTAGCCCCAGTTGCCGTTGGCGTAGGCGGTGGTGCGGTTGATGACGATCGCGCCGGTGTTGGAGTTCTCGGTGAACCCGTTGCCCGCGTTGCCCCAGGCCGCCGAGTTGTTGACGACGTGCGCGACCACCTCGCCGTCGCCGCCCAGCTTGTAGCCGTTGCCGTCACCGGCGAACGCCGAGTCGCCCCAGCGGTTGTATCCGTTGCCGAAGGACCAGGTGTGCTCGATGGTGACCGGCGAGGAGAAGGACCAGAAGTCGATCCCGTCGTCCGAGTTGTTGTACGTCCGAGCCGCCGAGATCAGGTTCCCGGTGCCCGAGCCGAACTTGACGGCGATCCCGTCGGCGTTCTCTCCGTGGGTGGCGGCGTCGTAGTTGCCGTAGGAGTCGATGTTCTTGACGGTGTTGTTCACCGTCCCGTCCCCGGTGAGCGTGAAGCCGGAGTCGCCGCCGTCGATGGTCTTGATGTTGTTCCAGTTGGTCCCGGTGCAGGACTGGCAGACGACCGCGCTGTCCGGGGAGTTCTGGAAGGTGATGTCGGAGACGTTCCAGTAGTCGGCGGTCAGCTTGAAGATCCAGGAGCCGGAGGGCAGCGAGGACCCGTCGATCTTCACGGTCTCCGAGCCGTACGCGGTGAGGGTGACCGGCGCCGACGAGGTGCCGTTGGCGGTGGACTGGAGGGTGGCGGTCGGGTAGTAGGTGCCGCCGCGGACCTGGATGACCGTGCCGGCGGTGGCGTTCTTGACGGCGTTGGTCAGGTCGGTGGAGTTGCTGACCACGACGGTGGCCGCGTGCGCCGGGGTGGCGAGCACGGCGAGTCCGAGCGAGGCCGTGGTCACGGCGAGTGCGGTGAAGGTGCTGATACGACGCATGACGTGCGGGTCCTTTCGTCGATCAGAGCGGGTGGACGGGTTTCCAGTCGCCGAGGTAGGCGGCAGGGGTGTGCGACGCGGCCTCGGCGGCGCTGAGCTGGGGCCGGTTCCCGGGGACGGTGATCACCGCGCCCGGCCCGGTGTTCCGGTACTCGTGGAACCGCATGGACTGCCAGGGATAGGCGTCCCGCATGTTCGTGTAGGGCGCGACGGGATCGATGCCCGGGCCGATGAGACTGTCCCGCACGACCAGCGAGGGCCAGGCGGTGGTCTCGTACGTCGGCACCCAGGGCCGCGCCAGCTTGTACGCCCCGTCCTCCGCCCCGGAGGAGAACCGGCAGCGGACGGCGAGGAACCCGTGCGGGTCGGCACGGGCGGTCGAGGGGGCGAACACCATGCCCTTGGGAGTGAAGTCCACGTCCCGTCGCAGGGTCCGGAAGTGGCAGTTCTCGTACACCGCGACCGCCCGCCCGAAGACGAAGTCCACGTCACCCTCGACGTAGCAGCGGTGGAAGAACTGCCGGTCGAAGGAGCCGAGTTCGGTCGTGTCGGCGAACAGGGTGTCCTGGTGGGCGAGAAGCCGCACGTTCTCGACGTGCGTACGGTCCCCGGTGAGGTACGCGGCGACGGCCTGGGTCCCGGTGATCTCCGGGTGGTCGGCGCGCAGCCAGTCGTTGGCGAGGGTGAGATCCCGGACGACGAGTCCGGCCGCCGCGGAGGCGAAGGTCGCGGAACCGGCGGTGCCGTAGGTCCCGGACCCGTCCGGCTTCTGCGTCCCGTTGGCGTTGTCGTAGACGATCACGGTGGCCCGGGGGTCACGGCTCGCACCGCGCAGGGTCAACCGCACCTTGTCCGCGGGCACGTTCACGACTTCGCGGTAGGTCCCCGGGTGCACGACCAGCGTCCAGCCCGGCCCGGACACCGCGTCCACCGCCGCCTGGACGGAGTCACCGGGACGGACGTGCAGGACACGGCGGTCGCGGTCCCGGGCGAAGGCCGACGAGGCGCCGACCGCGATGGCGGCGGCGAGCAGAGTACGTCTCGACGGCACGTCAGCACCCCTTCCACGGGGTCCAGTCGCCGAGATAGGTCTCGCGGGTCGCGGACTCGGCTTGCCCGGCGGTGAGTTGGGGCCGGTTGGCGGCAACAGTGATCTCGGCGCCGGGGCCGAGGTTGCGGTACTCGGCGAAGCGCTGGCTCTGCCAGGGAAAGGCGTCCGACATGTTGGTGTAGGGCGCGACCGCGTCGATGCCGGGGCCGAGCCGGCTGTCCCGGACGACGAGCGAGGGCCGGGCGGTGGTGTCGGAGCTGGGCACCCAGGGGCGGGCCAGCTTGTAGCAGGCGGGCGGGGCCTCGCTGGTGACACGGCTCCCGGTCACCAGATAGCCGCGCGGGTTGAGGACCGCCGTCGAGGGCGCGAAGACGAACCCGTACGGGGCGGCCGCCAGGTCGGTCCGGTCCAGGGTGCGGAAGTGGCACCGCTCGTACACCGCGGTCGCCCGCCCGAAGACGAAGTCGACGTCACCCGCGACATCGCAGTGGGCGAAGTACTGGCGGGCGAAGACACCGAGGGCCGCCGAGTCGGCGTACAGGGTGTCCTGATGCCCGAGGAAGCGGCAGTGGTGGAAAGCGCTGCGATCGCCCTGCACCTTGAGTGCGACGGCCTGGGTGCCGGTGATGTCCGGGTGGTCGGCGCGCACCCAGTCGTTGGCGAAGGTGATCCAGCGGGCGGTGAAGCCGTCGGCCTGCACGGTGGTGGTGGCGGAGCCGGTGGTGCCGTAGGTCCCGCCGCCGGGCTTGGCGGTGCCGGCCGCGTTGTCGTAGACGATGACGACGTCACGCGGGTCCTCGGAGGCGCCGATCCAGGTGGCCTCGGTGCGAGTGGTGTCGAGGGCGACGGTCTCCCGGTAGACGCCCGGGGCGAGGACGAGGGTACGGCCGCTGCCGGTGGCGGCGGTGACGGCGGCCTGGACGGTGGTGGAGTCGCCGCGGCCGTGCGGGTCGACGTACAAGGTCTCCGGGGTGAGACGGCGTTCGGGCGACCCGTACCGCCCGAACGGGCGGCGGCCGCCGACGACGGCCCGCGCGGGGCCGGCGGCGAGGCCGAGCGCGGCGGCCGCCCCGGCGCCCGCGCTCAGGAAGCCCCTTCTGGACAGGGGGAGTCGAGGATGGTGCGAGGGCATGCGGATGCTCCTTCGCGGTGCGGATCTGGTGAGGTTCGCGGTGCGGCTCGGTGAGAGAGGTGGCCGGGGCGGTGGGGCGCCTCGGCCCGAGGACGCGACGGGGTCAGCGCAGTCGGCCGGCCCCGGCCCCGCAGTCGACGATGCGTGGCACGGCCTGTGCCGGGTCGATCCTCGTGCGCAGGGTCGGGGTCCAGGTCGAGCCCGCCTGGAGGGTCTCGGCCGGGATCTGCGCGTTGTGGACCGCGATCAGGTCCGTCGGCTCACCGTTGACGTAGTTGTCGTCGGCGGTGAGCGTCGACTCGTTCCACTTCTTCAGGATCGAACCGGCCCCGACCGTGTCGGGCAGGGTGAACGCGTTGTGCTCGGCGACGAGTTGGGACTCAATGCCGATGCCGTAGCTGTAGCCGTAGCCGTCCTCGGCGACGAAGTGGTTGTTGTAGGAGTCGACCTGCCCGAACCGCACCCGCGGCGCCCGCTCCACCAGGTCGGAGAACAGGTTGTGGTGGAAGGTGACCTTGAGGTGCCCCCGGTCGACGGCGGCCGTGGACGCGCTGTCGCTGTTGCCGATGAGGATCGTCTTGTCGTGGTCCTCGAAGACGTTCCAGGAGGCGGTGACGTAGTCGGCGCCCTTGACGATGTCCAGTTCACCGTCGTGCTGCTCGTAGATCCGCCCGAAGTAGTAGGGCAGGGTGCTGTCCGGGTGGTCGCCGTCGGTGAACGTGTTGTGGTCCATCCACACATGGGTCGACCCGTAGACCACCGCGCTGTCGTACTCGGAGTTCCAGTTGCCGTCGGCGGTGTCGGTCGGGTCCCACTGCGGGAAGCAGTCGAGGGGGCTCTCGAAGTTCAGGTTGCGGACGATGACGTTGTCGACGGCCTTGATCTGCAGGCTGGCGCCCTTGAAACCGGCGTCCTTGCCGATGCCGACGATGGTGGTGTTGGCCGGGATGTCCGCCTTGATGTAGGCGTCCTGGTGGGCGGCGGAGGCGCGGCGCAGCCCCTCCGGGCTGTCGTCGGGCTCGCCGTCCAGGTTGGTGGAGCGCCCCCAGACCTCGGGTGAGTACGTGGCGAGGTAGGCGTCGAAGTCGTAGCCGGGCACGGCGAACGAGTCACAGCTCGGCCCGTCCGCGTCGATGGCGCCCTTGACTCTGATGATCTTCGGCGCGCTGCCTCCGTCGGCCAGGGCGGCCTTGAACCCGTCCCAGGTGGTGACGGTGTAGACGTGCGCGGAGTCGGCGGCGGCCCCGCCGGTGGTCCCGGTGGTGGCGGCGCCCCAGCCGTCGTCGGCGCCCAGCACCTGGCGTTCGAGCGCGGCCCGGTGCGGGGCGGCGGCCTGGGCGGTCCCGGTCACGGCGAGCACGAGGGCAGTGCAGCCCACGACCGCCACCATGACGCGTCCATGACATATAGATGTGCGCACTGTGCGGGTCTCCTCAGCTATGCGGGTGGCCAGGTGATCCAGGACGTGGGGATGTCCTGGTGCAGCCGGATGACGTCGTGCCGGGCCAGCACCCGGCTGCGCGGCAGCTCCCGCGCCACGAGCCGGGCCACGGCGATGGCGCCCGGCGGATTGAAGTGCGTGTTGTCCTGCTCGGTGTCGGTCCAGTTGAAGTACGTCTTGGTCGCCTCGGCCCCGAGCGACTGCCACAGCGCGAGCGACAGCGCCTCGATGTCGAGCAGCGGCACACGCTCCTGGGCGGCGAGCGCACGCATCGCCGCCGGGTAGTCGCCGTGGGTCGGCACGGCGTTGCCGTCGGCGTCGAACCTCCGCCGCTCCACGGGCGTGGCGAGCACGGGCCGGGCCCCCTTGGCGCGGGCCCCGTCGATGTACATCCGCAGATGCTCCTGGAACGTCGTCCAGGGCTCGGTGTACCGGGTGGGATCGTCACTCTTCTCGTCGTTGTGCGCGAACTGGACGAGGAGCAGATCATGCGGCCGGACGGTGGCGAGGATGGCGTCGAGCCGCCCCTCTTCGACGAAGCTCTTGGAACTCCGGCCGTTGACAGCCTGGTTGGAGACGGCGATTTCCTTCCGCAGGAAGAAGGGGAGAGCCATTCCCCACCCGGTCTCCGGGGCCGCGTCGGCGTATTTCTGGGCGGCGGTGGAGTCTCCGGCGATGTAAAGGGTGCGATGGTTCTTCTCGGAAGAGCGACCGACCAGAGGAACGGCACCAAGGGCTGCGGAAGTTACCTGTCTGCGCGTGAGTGACACGACGATGTGCCTTTCAAACAGGGGGTGAGGTCCGCGCCCCAAAGGGGCGCGGGGCTGTATCAACGTGCGGCTCCGCCGCGTGGGCGCGACCGGCCACAGCCGGCCTGCAGCCGAACGACTGCCTCAGTGGTTCTTCTTCCAGTCCGCCTGAGCCTTATCAAGCTGATCGGCCAACGTGTCCAGAAATTCCTTCGCCGTCAGCTTCCCCAGCAGCACCTTCTGGAAGTTCGGCTCGTTGTCGGCCTTGGAAACGGTGTTCCAGTCCGGCAGGTAGTAAGGAAGCTGCACGATCTTGGTGGACGCCCCGTTGAGCGCCTCGGCG
Source organism: Streptomyces sp. NPDC054813 (assembly GCF_053611365.1). NCBI lineage: Bacteria > Bacillati > Actinomycetota > Actinomycetes > Kitasatosporales > Streptomycetaceae > Streptomyces > Streptomyces sp. NPDC054813. The sequence goes on from NZ_JBSHAF010000005.1 coordinate 119,176, forward strand.
GCCAGTTTCGTCGGCTCCGACGCCCGTACCCACGCGTCCTGCGCCGCCTCGTCGTTCGCCGGCACCTGCCCCGCCGACTCGTTCCACTCGCTGTTGGCCTCGTGGGACGCCGCGAACTCGATGAACTTCCAGGCGGCGGCCTTGTTCTTGCTGGACTTGAACAGCCCGAGCCCGTCGACCGGGTTGGACACCTGCACCCGGGTCCCGTCGTCGAGCGTGGGATTGGGAATGCCCTTGAACTTCCCGCTCAGCGCCTTCTCGTGGTCGGCGTAGGAACCGAGGTTGTGGCTCAGCATCCCGATCGTGCCGGAGTCCCACTGCGCGACCATCTTGGTGAAGTCGTTGTTGACGTCGGCGGACGGAGTGTCCTTCTTGTAGAGCCCGGCGTACTTCTCCAGAGCGGCGACGTTCTTCGGGTCGTTCACCGTCGTCTTGTCGCCGTTCCAGAACGAGGTGATCCCGCTCTGCCCGTACATGGCGTCCAGCGCCTGGGCTATCGACCCCTCACCGCCCCGGATGGTGTACCCGAACTTGTTGTTCCCCTTGTCGGTGAGTCTGTCGGCGGCCGCGAAGAAGTTGGTCCAGGTCGTCGGCGGGTCCAGCTTGGCCGCGCTGAACAGATCGGTCCGGTACCAGAGCGTGCCGTTGTTCGCGGACGTCGGCACGGAATAGGTCTTCCCGTCGCCGCCGGCGGCTTTCACGCTCTCCAGGAACTTCTCGTTGAGCTTGCCGTTCAGGGAGCTCTTCGCGAGCCGGCTGTCCAGCGGCTCGAGCGCACCCTGCGCGGCGATTTCCGCGAGCATCGCGGTGCCGACACCGCCGACGTCGGGGAGTCCGCCGCCCTGGATGGAGGTGTCGTACTTGGACTGCACACTGGCGGCGGGCACCCCGACGTAGTCGACCTTGATGCCGGGGTTCTGCTTCTCGAAGTCGGCGATGATCTGCTTCCAGACGTCGGTGCGGACACCGCCGTTGTTGTCCCAGAAGGTGATCGTGCCCTTGCCGGAGCCCTCGTTGCCCTTGCCCCCCGCGCTGCCGCTGCCGTCGTCGCCGCAGGCGGTGGCGGTCAGGGCGAGCACGGAGCCCAGGACGACGGCGACGGCCGCACGCCTGCTTCTGCGAATGCGGATGCTGCTCTTCATTGGTCGGCTCTCTTCTTCTGGATCCAATGGAGATGTGAGGTGGTGCGGACGTTCGGCTACTCGGCGCTGATCCGGAATTGTGTGAAGGCGGCCGCCCCGGCATGGCCCGGCCCCTCGGGCGCCACGGCGAAGAGACCGAGCAGGGCGCCGACCCAGCGCCAGGGCGTGGCGGCGAACACCGGTCCGGACGGGACGGCGCCCGCCCCGATGTCGTAGGAGAACCGGCAGCGCGCCCCGGTGCCGATCTGGATCCGCAGCCGGGCCAGGCCCCCGGGCGCCGGACAGCTCCGTGAGGCGTCGCGTTCGCGGTCGGCGACGGCCTCGGCGAACCGGTGCACCAGCCGTGCCGCCCCGTCCGGCCCGCGCTCCAGCCCGATCCAGCCGAAGGCGTCCCCGAGGACCGCGAGCCCCGCCCGCGCACCAGGTTCCTTGCTCTCCAGCCGGAGTACGACCTCGACGGCGCACGGTGATCCGGGCAGCCGCTGGGTCAGCACGTGCGGCAGGCGCCGCAGGTCGTGGGCGTCCGCCGAGCGCACGCAGGCCAGCCGCAGGCCGTCCCCCGAGTGCTGGGTGGCCCAGCCCTCGCCCGGGTTGGCGGTCCACTGCCACTGGCGGCCGAACCGTCCGCCGGGGAAGTCGTCGTCGGTGGCGGGCGCGGCGGGCGGCTGCGCCGGCAGACGGGGCCTCGGGGGTACGGCGACGGGCGCGCCGTCGTCCCCGATCACCGGCCAGCCTCCCCCGTTCTCGGCTTCGCTCGAGCGGGAGGTGCCCCCACGGCCCCACCGCATCGGCTGGAGATGGACCACCCGGCCGTACGCGCCGCGCTGCTGGAAGTGCAGGAACCAGTCCTCGCCCGCCGCCGTGCGCACCCAGCCGCCCTGGTGCGGTCCGTTGACGTCGGTGTCCCGCTGTTCCAGGACGATCCGTTCCTCGTACGGACCGAAGAACCCGCGGGAGCGCAGGGCGCCCTGCCAGCCGGTCGCCACTCCCCCGGCGGCCGCGAGGATCCAGAACCAGCCGTCGTGCCGGTAGAGCTTGGGGCCCTCCAGGGTGAACCATCCCGGTATCCGGTCCCCGTCCACGATCACCTTGCCCGTGTCGAGCAGCGAGGTGCCGTCGGGGTGCATACGGTGGCCGGTCAGCCGGTTCTTGATCCCGGAGCGCGACTTCGCCCAGGCGTGCACGAGGTAGGCCTCGCCGGTCTCGTCGTCCCACAGGGGGCAGGGGTCGATGAGGCCCTTGCCCTCCTTCACCAGCTGGGGGCGGGTCCAAGGGCCGCGGAACTCCGGGGCGTTGACCTGGAAGACGCCCTGGTCGGGGTCGCCCCAGAAGATCCAGAAACGGTCGTCGTGATGGCGCAGCGAGGGTGCCCAGACCCCGCAGTCGTGGCGCGGGACGGTGAACCGCTCCTCGGGCTCCAGGCGTTCGAGGGCGTGGCCGACGAGGGTCCACCCGACCAGGTCGCGGGAGTGCAGCAGGGGCAGTCCGGGGGCGCGGCCGAAGCTGGAGGCGGTGAGGTAGAAGTCGTCGCCGACGCGGACGACGTCCGGGTCGGACCAGTCGGCGTTCAGGACCGGGTTGGTGAAGGTGGTCACCGGGTCACCGCCTTGCGGACCAGTGCGGCCGCCTCGCCCCGCCCGAGCCGCCCGTCGGCGACGACGGTGACGACGCGCCGTACGACGGTCCCGCCGGGCGCGACCGGCAGCCTTTCGACGGGGGCCAGTGAGGAGCCGACGCCCGGGTACTCGGCGGTGCGGACGAACCAGGGGTCGCGGCGGGTGTCCGCGGTGGCCCCGGCGAAGACGAGGGTCCAGCCGGTGCCGGCCAGCGCCAGCCAGTCGGCGCTCCGGCCGTGCACCGCCCGCTCGCCCTGCCGGTCGGCCGTGAAGACGTCCGGGGCGGCGGCCTCCTTGCGGGCCCGCCAGAAGTAGCCGCCATAGGCCGCGCCGGGGCGTCCGCTGGTGGCGGGGCTGCCGATCGACAACGGGCCCTCGGTGACGTTGGTGAGGGAGAAGGTGAAGTCCAGCGCCCAGGCGGTGTCGGTGAGTTCGGTCGCGGCGACCGTGCGCCGCTCGCGCAGCAGTTCGGTGTCGGCGGCGGCCCAGCGCAGTTCTTCCACGAACCCGTCGGGGTCGCTCAGCTGGAAGGCCAGGTGGCGCTGGGTGCCGTGGTTGTCCAGTTCGGTCGGACCCTGGTCCCGGACGAAGGTACGTCCGCCCCAGAAGTTGAACCCCTCGACGTCGGGAACGGCGACACCGACGCCGAGGTGGTGGGTGTGGTCGGCCGGGGTCAGCTCGGTGACCGCCGTGCCGGCCAGGGTGGTGACGGGATGCAGGTGGGGACGCGGGGAGAGGCGGGCCGGCAGTTCGGGCCGGGTGACGTAGCGGGCGACCGGGTGGCCCGCGACCCGCAACACCAGGGTGTCTGTCATGTGCTCACCGCTTTCGGTGGGGCCCAGGGGGCGGACAGCTCGGAGTAGAGGGCGAGGGTGTCGGCGCAGGCCGCGACCAGCGCGTCGATGCCGGTGACGACCCGGCGGCCCTCCTCGGGCAGGAAGTGCCAGGCGTCGGCGGGCAGGGCGGCCGGGGCGCCGGCCAGTCGAATCGCTTCAACTACCTTCATGAAGGCGCCCGTCGAGTCGGGTTCGACCAGCAGTTCGGCGCCGGTGGTGAGGTGGTCGGCGAGGTTCTCCAGCAGGTCCGTGCTGCCGTACTCGGTCTCCTGCGGGCCGTGACCCGCCCGCTGCACCAGCACCCGGTCCTGCTTGTACCAGAAGGTGATCCGGCCGCTGGTGCCGTGCACCAGGACATAGGGGTCCCCGGGCTCCTCGGCGCAGAGCGTGGCGGCGACGGTGAGCGGGCCGCGCGGGGTGGTGACGCGGACGCAGGAGGTGTCGTCGGACTCGATGTCGTTGGCGCGCAGCAGTTCGGTCTCGATGCCGGTGACGTCCTCGGCGCGGGGGGTGCCGAGCAGGGCGAGGCCGGTGGCGACGGAGTGTGCGAAGGGGTTGGTGAGGACGCCGTCGACGACGTCCACGCCGCCGAGGCGCCGCTTGCCGGCCCAGGGCGCCCGCCGGTAGTAGGACTCGGCGCGGGCCCAGGCGCCGGCCCCGCCCACCCCCACCACGTCACCGATCGCGCCCTGTGCCAGCAGCTTGCGGATCGCGGGGACGGCGCCCGAACCCAGCGACTGGAAGCCGATCTGGCAGACCACGCCCGCCTTGGCGACCCCGTCGGCCATCCGCCGGAACTCCGCGTACGACGGTGCCGGCGGCTTTTCGAGGAGCAGGTGAACGCCCCGCTCGGCGGCGGTCAGCGCGAGGTCGGTGTGGGTGGGGATCGGGGTGCAGATCACGGCGATCCGGGCGCCGGTCGAGTCGAGCAGGGCGCCGAAGTCGGCGGACTGCTCGGGCGTGCCGAGGCCCTCCGGCAGCTCGTCCGCGCCGAGCGGGGTCAGCTCGCAGATGCCGGCGAGCCGTACCACCCCCTTCTCCTGGAGGCGGCGGATGTTCTCCAGGTGCCAGCGGCCGTGGCCGCGCGCCCCCGCCAGCACGATGTCGATGGTCGAAGAGTTCACGGCATGCTCCCTGCGCTGTCGATCTTTGCGTGCAGGGTAAGCGTCCGGCCCGGTCGGCCCGTGTGCTGTCTCATCCCTTCACCGCCCCCGCGCCGAAGCCGGTGATCAGCCACTTCTGGATGAAGGCGAAGACGATCACCACCGGTACGGCGGCGATGATCCCGCCCGCGGCCAGCGCGCCCAGGTCGACGCTGTCGGCGCTCATCAGGGTGTTGAGGCCGACCGGGATGGTCTGCTTGCTCTGGTCGGACAGGAACATCAGGGCGAACAGGAAGTGGTTCCAGGCGTGCACGAAGGCGAAGGAGCCGACCGCGATCAGCCCGGGCCGCAGCAGCGGGAGGACGACGATCCGGAAGGCGGTGAGCCGGTTGCAGCCGTCGACCCAGGCGGCCTCCTCCAGGGAGTACGGCACGTTCCTGATGAAGCCGCTGATCAGGATCATCGACAGCGGCAGCTGGAAGACGGTCTCGGCGAGTACGACACTGCCCAGCGAGTTGATCATCTGGAGCCTGGCGAAGATCTGGAAGAGCGGCACCAGGAGCAGCGCGCCCGGCACGAACTGGGAGCAGAGCAGGCCCAGCATGAAGCCGCGCTTGAGCCGGAAGTCGAAGCGGGCCAGGGCGTAGCCGCCGGCCAGCGCGACGACCGTGGTCAGCACCAGGGTGGCGACACCGACGTAGACGCTGTTGGTGAAGTAGGTGCCGAAGCTGCGCTCGGTCCACACCTTCTGGAAGTGCTCGAAGGTGACCGGCCAGGGCACCAGGGAGGTGGAGCCGGCCGGGCGCAGGGCGAAGAGCAGGATCCAGTAGAAGGGGACGAGGGTGAAGACGAGGTAGATCCCGAGGGGGAGGTAGATCTGCCAGCGGGGGGCCTCGTCCCAGGCGCGGCGCTGCTTCCCCGGCCGGGCGGGTGCGGACACGGCGGGTTCGGCCTCGGGGGCGATCTCGGTGATCACTTGGCCTCGCCTCCGAACTTGCTCAGCCGCAGATAGACCACCGAGCAGAAGAGCAGGATCACGAACGCCACCGTGGTCAGCGCGGAGGCGTAGCCGAAGTTGTGGGCATCGACACTGGTGTTGGCGATGTAGAGGGGAAGGGTCGTCGTCTCCCCCGCCGGACCGCCTCCCGTCAGGGTGTAGAGCAGGTCGACGTTGTTGAACTCCCACACCGCGCGCAGCAGGGTGGCCAGCACGATGGCGTCCTTCAGATGCGGCAGTGTGATGTGCCAGAACTGCTTGATCCGGCCGGCCCCGTCGACCTCGGCGGCCTCGTACAGGTCCTTGGAGACGGACTGGAGGTCGGCGAGGATGAGGATCGCGAAGAAGGGGACGCCGCGCCACAGGTCGGCGACCACGGCCGCCGGGAACACCGTCGAGGTGTCGGAGAGCCAGCTGGTGCCGTACGACCCGATGCCCGCGTCGGCGAGATAACGCGTGATGCCCGTCTGGGAGTTGTAGAGCAGCACCCAGATCGCGGAGGTCAGCACGCCGGAGACGGCCCAGGGCGAGAAGACCAGCGCCCGGCCCAGCGCCCGCCCGACGAACGTCTGGTTGACGATGAGCGCCAGCGCCAGACCGAACAGCAGCTGCAACCCGACTTCCACCACGACCCACTTGGCGCTGAAGGTCAGCGTGGACCAGAACTGCGGGTCGTGCGCGAAGGCCTGGGTGAAGTTGCCGAGGCCCGCGAAGCCGTTCCGCCAGGGCTTGGTCGGGTTGTAGTTCTGCAGGCTGTAGTAGAAGACGCTGAGCACCGGGTAGGCGATGAAGCCCAGCATCAGCAGGGCCGCCGGGGCGATCAGCAGATACGGCAGCCTGCGCGGCGTCGCGGAGGCACGGCGCCGCCGGGGTGGCGCGGGCGGTTTCGCCACGGCTGCGGCTTGGGCCATGACTGTTCTCCGTTCGCTTTGGTTACAGCGGGTGCAGGAAGCGCTTGCTAGATGCATACAGTTGAAGCGCTTCGACGATCATCGGGGGCGGTGATGGCAGTTGTGGGTGGTGCGGTCAGCCCGCGTACGGGTCCGGGACCTCGCCCGGCCGGGCCAGGAACTCGAAGTCGCAGCCGGTGTCGGCCTGGGTGATCTGCTGGTCGTAGAGGGCGCCGTAGCCGCGCCGGTAGCGCACGGGCGGCGGCGTCCACTCGGCCCGGCGTCGTGCCAGCTCCTCGTCGCCGACGTCGAGTCGGAGCGTGCGGGCCTCGACGTCGAGGGTGATGGAGTCGCCGGTGCGGACGAGCGCCAGGGGGCCGCCGACGTACGACTCCGGTGCCACGTGCAGCACACAGGCGCCGTAACTCGTGCCGCTCATCCGGGCGTCGGAGATCCGCACCATGTCCCGCACGCCCTGCTTCAGCAGGTGGCCGGGGATGGGCAGCATGCCGTACTCGGGCATGCCGGGGCCGCCCTTGGGCCCGGCGTTGCGCAGCACCAGCACGCTGTCGGCGGTGATGCCGAGGGCGGGGTCGTCGATGGTGCGCTGCATGGTCCGGTAGTCGTCGAAGACGACGGCGGGCCCGGTGTGCTTGAGGAGCCGCGGTTCGGCGGCGATGTGCTTGATGACGGCGCCGTCCGGGCAGAGGTTGCCGCGCAGCACGGCGACTCCGCCTTCGGCTGCCACCGGGTTGCCGCGGGTCCTGATGACGTCGTCGTCGTGCACCCGGGCGCCGGCGAGCTGCTCGCGGTAGGTGTCGTGGGAGACCGTCGGCCGGTCGAGGTGGAGCAGGTCGGGGATGCGGGAGAGGAAGCCCGGGAGGCCGCCCGCGAAGTGGAAGTCCTCCATGAGGTAGGTCCGGCCGCCGGGGCGGACGTTGGCGAGGACGGGCACGGTGCGGGCGATGCGGTCGAAGTCGTCCAGGGTGAGCCGCACCCCCGCCCGCCCGGCCATGGCGATGAGGTGGATGACGGCGTTGGTGGAGCCGCCGAGCCCGAGGACCGTGGTGACGGCGTCCGCGAACGCCTCTTCGGTGAGGATTTCGGAGAGCCGCCGGTCCCGGTGGACGAGTTCGACGATCCGCATCCCCGCCCTGGCGGCCATCCGGTCGTGCCCCGAGTCGACGGCCGGGATGCTGGACGCGCCCGGGACGGTCACGCCGAGGGCCTCGGCGGCGGCGGTGAGGGTGGAGGCCGTCCCCATGGTCATGCAGTGACCGGGCGAGCGGGCGAGCCCGCTCTCCAGTTCCTGCATCTCGCAGTCGCCGATCAGACCGGCGCGCTTGTCGTCCCAGTACTTCCACATGTCGGTGCCGGAGCCGAGGACCTCGCCCCGCCAGTGGCCGGGGAGCATCGGGCCGGCGGGCACGAAGACGGCCGGCAGGTCGACGGAGGCGGCGCCCATGAGGAGGGCGGGGGTGGACTTGTCGCAGCCGCCCATGAGCACGGCCCCGTCGACCGGGTACGACCGCAGCAGTTCCTCGGTCTCCATGGCGAGGAGGTTGCGGTAGAGCATCGGGGTCGGCTTCTGGAAGGTCTCGGAGAGCGTGGCGACCGGGAACTCCAGCGGGAATCCGCCGGCCTGCCACACGCCCCGCTTGACCGCCTGCGCCCGGTCACGGAGGTGCACATGACAGGGGTTGATGTCCGACCAGGTGTTGAGGATCGCGATGACCGGCTTGCCGAGGTGCTCCTCGGGGAGGTAGCCGAGCTGGCGGGTGCGGGCGCGGTGACTGAAGGAGCGCAGACCCTCGGTGCCGTACCACTGGTGGCTGCGGAGTTCCCCGGGCTGCTTGCGGGGCGCGTTCATATGGACCATCCGGAGGCGATGGCGGCGACCTCGGCGCGCTCTTTCTCGGGCAACTGCCTGCTGGGCGGGCGGACGTCGCGGCGGCAGAGGCCGAGGGAGGCGAGGGCCTCCTTGACGACGGTGACGTTGTCGGCGGAGCCGTGGGCCGCGCGGAGTTCCTCGAAGCGGCGGATCTGTTCCCAGACCTTCATGGCGGCCGGGAAGTCGCCGGATCGAAGCGCTTCGATCATGTTCAGCGAAACGGCCGGGGCGACGTTCACGAGGCCGGAGGTGAAGCCGGTGGCGCCGGCCGAGAAGTAGGAGGGCGCGTAGGGCTCGGCGAGCCCGGCGACCCAGACGAAACGGTCGAGACCGGCGTCGCGGGCGAACGCGGCGAACCTGGCGGCGTCGGGGACCGCGTACTTGACGCCGATCACGTTGGGGCAGGCGTCGGCGAGTTCGGCGAGCCGGGCGCCGGGCAGCTGGGCGTTGCGCAGGTAGGGGACGACGCCCAGCTCGGGCACGGCCTCGGCGATGGCGCGGTGGTAGTCGACCCAGCCGCCCTGCGAGACGTACGGGTGGACGGGCTGATGGACCATGACCATCCGGGCGCCGCACTCCCGGGCGTGCCGGGCGGAGGCTACGGCGGTCGGCACGTCGTGTCCCACGCCGACGAGGATCATGGCCCGCTCCCCGGCTTCGTCGACGGTCAGCTCGGTGACGAGCCGCCGCTCCTCGGGGGTGAGGGCGTAGAACTCGCCGGTGTTGCCGTTGGGGGTGAGGGTGCGGATCCCGCCGTCGAGGAGGCGGCGCAGCAGGGCCCGGTGGGCGGCCTCGTCGACGCTGCCGTCCGCGGCGAAGGGGGTCACCGGGATGGCCACGACGTCGGCCAGGGCCGCCCGTTGGGGCTCGAACGCCACGCTGCTCATTCCTGTCCTTCCTTGGCCTGGGCTTCGGGGTACGCACGCTCGACGAAGGACGCGATGTGGGCGTGCAGGGCACCGGCGGCGCCGTCGGCGTCGCCCGCCAGAGCCAGCCGCAGGATCTCGCGGTGCTCTCCCGCCTCCTGCTCCCAGGAGGGGGAGGCGGCCCAGGCGACGGCGGAGACGAGTGCGGCCTGGTCGCGGACCTCGTCGAGCATCCGGCCGAGCAGCGGGTTGCCGCACGGGAGGTAGAGGGCGCGGTGGAAGTCCCGGTTGGCGAGGGAGCGTTCGGCGGTGTCGGTCGCGTCGTCGGCCCGGGTGAGCGCGTCCCGGGCGGCGTCCAGGGAGGCGCCTGTCCTGACGGCCCGCCGGAGCGCCTCGGGTTCGAGAAGGAGCCGTACGTCGTAGACCTCGCGTGCCATGTCCGCGTCCACCATGCGCACCGTGACGCCCTTGTACTGGCTCATCACGACCAGCCCGGTCCCGGCGAGGGTCTTGAGCGCCTCCCGCACGGGGGTCTTGGACACCCCGAACTGCGCGGCGAGTTCGGTCTCCACCAGGGCCTGACCGGGCGTCAGCTGCCCGGTGAGGATGCGGTGCTTGATCGCGTCCAGCACATACTGCGTCCGGGACGGAATCGGCATGGGCACAGAGGTCATGCGCGCCTCTCGGGGTCACCTACCGGCTCCGGCGAGCCGGTCTGACGTATCTGATCTCGCATATCGCGTCTCATATATGACGTACGAAGTACGACGCGGATGAAGGTAGGAGGACGGCTGTGTTTCGTCAATGCTTCTGACAAAGACGGGTGGGACGGAGGGAGCATCCGGGCCAGGTGCGCGGGTTCGAGACCGGTTCACCGCATGACGCGCCGGTGCGGTGGGGAGACACCGCACCCCCCTCAACAGGCTTGGTTCGGGGGCGGGTTGACGTCTCCATTGGCTAACCGCTACCTATATGCGCCTCGCAGAGGAGGGCGGTCCGTTGCAGGACGTGGTGCTGGCGCCGCTGGTCAAGGAGCCGTCGCACGGGTACGACTTGCGCAGGCGGTTGGCGGCGGCTCTCGGACCGCTGGGGGGAGACGCTGAACGCGGGTCAGGTCGATGTGCGCCGGCTGGAGGCGTGCGAGCGGACCTGGTCCGCCCGCGCCCCGCGTGGGAGAGGCGGACGGATCGGATGACGAGGAACATGCCGCGGGTCGGGGCCGGTCACGGCGGAGGGGCACGGACAGCCTGGGCGCCGGACCGGCCCGCCACCACAGCGGTGAGGCGCCCGGGCCGGTGCTGCGGACGGTCGGGCTGTCGCGGGTGTACGGGGAGGACGAGAGCCTGGTGCGGGCCGTCGACGGGGTCGACCTCGACGTGCCGGCCGGGCAGACGCTCGCGGTGACCGGGCCCAGCGGCTGCGGCAAGTCGACGTTGCTGCAGCTCCTCGGCGGTCTTGACCTGCCCAGCGACGGCGAGGTGTGGCTCGGCGGCCGGCGCATCGACCACCTCGGCGAACGTGCGCTGGCCAGGCTGCGGCGGCGCACCGTCGGATTCGTCTTCCAGGGGTTCCACCTCATGGACGAGCTGACCGCGGCGGAGAACGTCGAACTGCCCGCGCTGCTCTCCGGCGCCTCACCGCGCACCGCCCGGCGCAGTGCCGCCGGGCTCCTGGACCGGGTCGGGCTCGCCGACCGGGCCGGACATCTGCCCTCGGAGCTGTCCGGCGGGCAGCGGCAGCGGGTCGTCATCGCCCTGGTCAACGAACCGCTGGTGGTCCTGGCGGACGAACCCACCGGCAACCGCGACAGCGCCGCGACACACGACGTCCTCCGCCTCTTCGGCGAACTGCGCGCCGCCGGCCAGACCCTGGTCGTGGTCACCCATGACGAGCGTGTCGCCACCGGCCCTCGGCGCCACCCCCGGCCAGGCCGTCTCGGCACTCTGCGTCGCACAACTCCTTGCCGCCGTACCCGGATCGGCGGCGGGTGTCCCGGCCGGGCTCGGCCTGTACCGGCTGTTCGGGGACACGGTCCTGCCACCGGGCATGGTGGCTGCTCACTGCCGTACTCGTCATCCTGACGACGGTCGGAGCGCTGACCGCCCTGCCCGCGTGGGCGCACACCCGCCGCCCCGCCTGGCCCGCCCTCGACGCCGAACCCGCCTGACGGACCGGGTCCCAAGTAGTCCCGCTACGGCTTCCACCCCGGATCCCGGCCGCTCAGCCCCACCGTCCGGGCCAGCAACGGCGCCCCTTCCGGAACCGGCACGACCGGCCCGAACGGGCCGCGGTCGCCCTGCGCCGCCATCCGCAGGAAGCCGTACGCCGCCTCCAGCGCCGTCGGGTCCGGGACGTACTCCTGTCCCGTGGCCCGGGCCAGGTCCCAGCCGTGGATGACCAGTTCGTCGGCGGCGACCGCCGCGGCCACCTCCCCCGGCAGGTCGATCCCGCCCGCCCGGGTCATCCCGCCCCACGCGTCCGGGTCCCGCCAGGCTTCCGCCAGTTCGTCGAGGGCCTTGGGCAGTTCCGCCCGCCACCCAGGCCCGATGTCGGGCAGGACGGCGCCGGGAGGCGTGGCGGTCGTTGCCCCCAGGTCCTTGCGGGCCGCGTCCCGGAAAGCCACGGAGAGTCCTGCCACGTGGCCCAGCATGTGACGGACCGCGTAGGCGGGGCACGGCGTCGCCCCGGCCAGATGTTCGTCCGTCACCCGCTCCGCGAGCGCCGCCACGATCCTGGTCTGGGGGCCGAGGTCGATCATGGTCGTGCCGTTCATTCCAGCTCCTCCTGCTGACTCGGTCGTCGCCTTCAGGAGGTAGACCGGAGCGACCGCCGAAACTCATCGGCACGCCCGTCCTCGGGCTCGGCCGGAGTTCACGCACTGTCCTTCCAAGGCCTTCTAAGGCGCCTGCCCGATCCCCGCACCCCCGCCTTAGACCCACGATGACCAGGTATGACAGCAACCTCCTGGAGCGTGACCCGCCTTCTCCGCGACCGCAACGCGGCCCTCTACCTCACCGGTGTCGTGGTGTCCGGGTTCGGCACCTCCGCGCTCTGGCTCGTGTCGGGCGTCTGGGTCAAGGACCTCACCGGCTCCGACGGCCTCGCCGCCCTGTGCACCGCCGCCCTGTGGACCCCCACCCTCCTCGGCCCCGCCCTCGGCACCCTCGCCGACCGCGTCCGCCGCAAGCCCCTGCTCATCCGCCTGAACCTCGCCCTCGCCGTCCTCCTGCTCCCCCTCCGGGCGGTCGGCTCGCCCGGCTCCGTCTGGCTCCTCTTCACCGTCCTCGTCCTGTACGGCGCGGCAGGCGTCGTCGAGGACGCGGCCAACTCCGCCCTGGTCGCCGCCGCCGTCGACCCGGCCCTCCTCGGTGACTTCAACGGGCTGCGGACGACCGCCCGCGAGGGCATGAAGCTGGTCGCCCCGCTGACCGGCGCCGCGCTGTACACGGCGTACGGCGGGCCGAGCGTGGCGCTGCTGGACGCCGGCACCTTCGTGCTGGCGGCGGGGGTGTGCGCGCTGCTCCGGGTGCGCGAGGAACACCCGCGGCCGGCCACCGGGAACTGGCGGCGGCAGACCGCCGAGGGCGTCCGCCTGCTGTGGGGGCACCCGGCCCTGCGTCCGCTGGTGCGTGCCGGCGGCGCCACGATGTGTCTGGCCTCGCTCGGCAGCAGCCTGAACTACGCGGTGGTGGACGCCCTCGGCCGCTCCCCCGCCTACACGGGCGTGATGTACGCCGTCCAGGGCGCCGGCTCGGTCGCCGTCGGGCTGGTCTCAGGACCCGCCCTGCGGCGGCTCGGCGAGCGCCGGTTCGCGGCGTACGGCATCGCGCTGACGGGGGTCGCGGTGGCCGCGCGGGCGGTGCCGTACGACGCGGTGGTGCTGGCGTGCAGTGCGGCGGGCGGGCTCGGGCTGCCCTGTGTGCTGATCGCCGCCTACACCGCCGTACAGCGGGAGATCCCGGCCGCGGCACTGGGGCGGGCCACGGCGACCGCCGACACGCTGATGTTCACGCCGAACGTGGTCGGTCTGGCCGTCGGGGCCGCCCTAGTCGAACTCGTCGACCACCGGCTGCTGTTGGTGGTCCTCGGCGGTGCGCTGCTGGGCACCGCCGGGTCACTGGCTCAGCGCAGCGCCTCCCGCACCGCCGCCAGGTCGCCGTCGGACGCCAACCCTGCGTGATACAGCCGCAGTTCGGTCGCGCCCAGGTCACGTGCCCGGGCCGCGTCGGCCGCCAGGGTGCCGGGGCTGCCGCCCATCCCGGAGACCACCGTGAAGTTGGCGGCCAGGACCGTGTCCTCGCGCGCGTGCTCCGCGAAGGGCGCCAGCAGGGCCGTACCACCCGCGCAGGGCACCACGACGCCGTCCGCGACCGACAGCACGTGCGCGGGGTCCACGCCCGCGTTGGCACCGCAGTGGTAGGCCACCGGGTCGGCGTGCAGCAGCACCTGGAAGCCCTCGGGGGCCGCCGCGCGGACCGCTGCCACGGCCGCCTCCTGGAGCGTGCGGGCCCGTCCGTCGCGCCACGCGCGGGTGGCCGCCGCCACCGGTTCGCCGAGCAGCTTCTCCACCGTCGGCCATCCGCCGTCGTCCGCCGCACCCCGCCACAGCGGCTCCAGGGCCTCCCGTACGGCGGTGGCCAGCTCGTCGGCGTCCAGGCCCTGTTCGCCGTACCCGGCCCGGCAGGCCGGGCAGAAGCACAGCGCCATCAGGTACTGGCCGGCGTCGCCGAGGGCGACACCCCCGGTCTTGTCGTGGGCGTGCAGATGCGGGAGGCCGTACCAGCCGAGGGACTCCAGCTCGGTGCCGGCCGCGCCCGGGCGGACGGCGGCCTCGGCGGCGAGGTCGGTCAGGTACGCGCGCGTGGCGGGCGGGGCGATGCAGGGGGCCCAGGGGTAGCGGTCGCCGTAGGCGTTGACGACCGAGGTGTCCGGGTGCTCGGCGCCCAGGCGGGAACTGTGGGCGAGGATCACCCAGGTGTGGACCTCGAGGCCGGCGCCGGCCAGGGCTTCGGCGGCTTCTCCGTAGGCGTCGCCGGGGGCCCAGTCGCCCGCCTGGTGGGGGTGGAGCCCGCGGCCCGCCCAGCGGTCGCCCGCCGGATAGTAGACGGCCGCGTACTCGGCGGTGACGATGCGGTGGCGCGGGTGCCGGGGGGTCAGCGCGCGGGTCGAGTGGTAGGCCGAGGCGAGGGTCACCTGGTCCACGCCGAGCGTGGCGATCCGCTCCGGGGCTCCGGGATCCCCGTTCACGTCCCAGGGGTAGACGAACGCCGACGCCTTCGACCGCCCTCCTGCGGATCTCGCGGACGCCTTGGGCCGCCCCCCTCCGGCTCCCGCCGGCACCTCCGGCCGCTCTCCCCCGGCTCCCGCCGACGCCGTCACGCGCCCTCCTCCAGCAGTGCGTACCCGCGCTCGATCAGCTGGGCGAGCTGCTTCACATGGTCCTCGCCCGGCTCGTGCAGCGGGGGCCGCACCTCGCCGACGTCCAGACCGCGCAGCCGTACGCCCGCCTTGACCAGGGAGACGGCGTAGCCCCGGCCCTGGGCGCGGAGTTCGACGAACGGGCGGTAGAAGCCGTCCAGCAGGCGCTCCACCGTCGGCCGGTCCCCCTCGCGCAGGGCGGCGTGGAAGGCGAGGGCGATCTCGGGGACGAAGCAGAAGACGGCCGAGGAGTAGAGGGTGATGCCGATGGCCTGGTAGGCGAGCTGGGTCTGTTCGGCGGTGGGCAGGCCGTTGAAGTAGAGGAAGTCGCCGGGGACCTCGGTGCGGACGGCGCTGACGATGCGCTGCATCAGGTCCAGGTCGCCGAGGCCGTCCTTGAAGCCCATGATGCCTTCGGTGCGGGCTAGTTCGACGACCGTGGGCGGGGTGAACACCGCGTTGTCCCGCTGGTAGACGATCACCGGGAGATCGGTCGCCGCGGCCACCTCCCGGTAGTGCCGCAGCAGGCCCTCCTGACCGGCGACCACCAGGTAGGGCGGCATGGCGAGCAGGCCGTCGGCGCCCGCGGCCGCGGCGAGACGCGCGTAGCGCACGGCGAGCGCGGTGCCGTAGCCGGCGCCGGCGATCACCGGTACCCGGCCCTCGGTGGCCGCCACGGCCGCGCCCACACAGGCCTCGAACTCCTCGGGCAGCAGCGCGTGGAACTCCCCGGTGCCGCAGCAGGCGAACACGGCCGCGGCACCGGCCTCGACGCCCCGGCGCACATGCTCGCGGTAGGCGTCGAGGTCGAGGGAGCCGTCGGGACCGTAGGCCGTGACGGGGAAGAAGAGCGGCCCGCGCGGGTCACGGAGCCGCGCGGCGAGAGGGGCTGGCGTCACGGGCGCTCCCTGTTGATGCATGTGTCTTGATGCACGAGCCTTGATGCATGTGTCTGATCGGTGTCCATATTCATGAACGCGACCACGTTACGAGGCCCCCTCCGGGTCGGTCAAGGAGACAAACGACCAACATCCGAGCGGATTCCCGCACTCCACGGCACACTTGACGCGGTACGCCGCATCTCCCTAGCGTGTCCATGCATGTGAATGTCATACATGGATGAGACCACTGGATCACCCAGAGGACGCCGACCAAGGAGACCTTGGATGCCCACTCCCCGCACGCTACTGCTCACCGGCGCCGCAGGCGGGCTCGGCACCCTGATGCGGGCCCTGCTCCCGGAGTACGGCTACGAACTGCGTCTCTTCGACGTCCGCCCGATCGACGGCGCACCCGACGCGATCACCGCCGACCTCGGCGACCAGGACGCGCTGCGGGAAGCGGTACGGGGCGTGGACGCGGTCCTCCATCTCGCGGGGATCTCCCTGGAGGCACCCTTCGAGAAGATCCTCCGCTCGAACATCGAGGGCACGTACAACCTCTACGAGGCCGCCCGCGAGGCCGGTGTGCCGCGTGTCGTCTTCGCCTCCTCCAACCACGCCGTCGGCTACACCCCGGCCCCGAGCACGGACACGCCTCTCGATTCGAGGGCGCTCATCCCGATCGACACCCCCCGCCGCCCGGACACCTTCTACGGCCTGTCCAAGTCCTTCGGCGAGGACCTCGCCCAGCTCTACTGGGACCGGCACGGCCTGGAGACCGTCTCCGTCCGCATCGGCTCCTGCTTCGCCGAGCCGGCCGACGTGCGCATGCTCTCGGTGTGGATGAGCCCCGCCGACGGCGCCCGGCTCTTCCACGCGGCGCTGACCGCCGACGAGGTCGGCCACACCGTGGTCTACGGCTCCTCCGCCAACACCCGCCTGTGGTGGGACCTGACCAGCGCCCGGGCCCTCGGCTACGAGCCGCAGGACGACTCCGAGCAGTTCGCGGAGAAGCTGATCGCCGAACACGGCGAGCTGGACCCGGAGAACCCGGCCCACACCCACCTGGGCGGCCGTTTCGTCAACGACCCGCCCATCTGGCCGTACTGAACCCGAACGAGACGCGAGAGGGCGGAAGACAACCGGACACGGCATCACGCCGGGCGGCGGAAAACGATCGCCCACGGCGGGGGGGGGGGGGGGCCCCCGGCCCCCCCCCCCCCCGGGGGGGGGGGCCGCCCCCCCCCCCCCCCCCCCCCCCCCCCCCCCCCCCCCCCCGCCCGCCCGGGCCCCCCCTAGACAGCCACCGTGGGCCTGTTCTTGTGACTCCTATACAGCGCCCCGCCTCTCTTTGCGCTGGCGCCCACCCCCCCCCCCCCCCCCCGCCGCCGTGTTCGGGCATCCCGGCTGCCCGCTCCCACCCCGCACCCGGCAGCCGCGCAGGTCCGAGGCGGGCACCGCGACCGGCAAACGGACACACCCGGGCAGTATCGGGCCCGCAACAGACCTGGTCAGCCTCGCACACCCGCTGTAGAACTTGCTGCATGGCCCGAACGGGCAGCTCCACGCAGCTCCACAAGGAAGTGGGTGACGAGATGAGCACGATGACGGCGGAAGAACGCCAGCGCGAGATCGTGCGGGCCGCGCGCGTCACCGGCTCGGTCGACGTCACCGTCCTCGCCGCCACCCTGGGCGTGGCCAAGGAGACCATCCGGCGGGACCTGCGCGCCCTGGAGGACCACGGCCTGGTCCGCCGTACCCACGGGGGCGCGTATCCCGTCGAGAGCGCCGGTTTCGAGACCACGCTCGCCTTCCGTTCGACCAGCCACGTCCCGGAGAAGCGGCGGATCGCGGCGGCCGCCGCCGAGCTGCTGGGCGACGCCGAGACCGTTTTCGTCGACGAGGGCTTCACCCCTCAGCTCATCGCCGAGGCCCTGCCGACGGACCGGCCACTGACCGTGGTCACCGCGTCGCTGCCGGTCGCGGGCGCGCTCGCCGAGACCGAGAACATGTCGGTACTGCTGCTCGGCGGACGGGTACGGGCCGGCACGCTGGCGACCGTCGACCACTGGACGACGAAGATGCTCGCCGGCTTCGTTCTCGACCTCGCCTACATTGGAGCCAACGGCATCTCGCGCGAGCACGGCCTGACCACCCCGGACCCCGCGGTCAGCGAGGTCAAGGTGCAGGCCGTGCGCGCCGCCCGCCGGACGGTCTTCGCGGGCGTGCACACCAAGTTCGGAGCCGTCAGTTTCTGCCGCTTCGCCGAGGTCGGCGCTCTGGAGGCGATCGTGACGAGCACCCTTCTCCCGGCCGCCGAGGCCCACCGCTACGCCCTGCTGGGCCCGCAGGTCATCCGGGTCTGACACACCGACGACACACCCACGCCCTTCCCGAAGGGCTCTTCCACACCCCGCAGTGCCCCATATATCACGATTCCTCCAGGAGCGATCCATGCGAACCCCGAGCCGACGGAGGCCGCGAGTCACGCTCGCCATGGCCGCCGCAGGGACGCTGCTCGCCCCGCTGCTCTCCGGCTGCTGGGTCGGTGCGGGCGGGTCCGGGTCCGGCGGCGATTCGATCAACGTGCTGATGGTCAACAACCCCCAGATGACCGAACTCCAGAAGCTCGCCCCGCGCTTCACCAAGGAGACCGGCATCAAGGTCAACTTCACCGTCCTGCCCGAGAACGACGTCCGCGACAAGATCAGCCAGGACTTCGCCAACCAGGCCGGCCAGTACGACGTGGCCACCCTGTCCAACTACGAGATACCGATCTACGCCCGCAACGGCTGGCTGCACGAGATGGACTCCTACGTCGCGAAGGACCCGGGCTTCGACCAGCAGGACATCCTCCAGCCGATGCGCGAGTCCCTGACCGCCGACGACGGCAAGCTCTACGGCGAGCCCTTCTACGGCGAGTCGTCGTTCCTGATGTACCGCAAGGACGTGTTCGCGGCGAAGGGCCTGACGATGCCCGCGCACCCCACCTGGCAGCAGGTCGCCGACCTCGCCGCCAAGGCGGACGGCGCACAGTCCGGCATGCGCGGCATCTGCCTGCGCGGCCTGCCCGGCTGGGGCGAGATGATGGCACCGCTGACCACCGTCGTGAACACCTACGGGGGCACCTGGTTCGACAAGGACTGGAAGGCCCAGCTGACCGGGTCCGGCTTCGAGAAGGCGACGAAGTTCTATGTCGACCTGGTCCGCAAGCACGGCGAGTCCGGCGCCCCGCAGTCCGGCTTCGCCGAGTGCCTGAACAACATGACCCAGGGCAAGGTCGCCATGTGGTACGACGCCACCTCCGCGGCCGGCCTCCTGGAGGCGAACGACTCCCCGGTCAAGGGCAAGCTCGGCTACGCCCCCGCGCCCGTCGAGCAGACCAAGTCCTCCGGCTGGCTCTACACCTGGGCCTGGGGCATCCAGAAGGCCTCCCGCAACCCCGACAAGGCCTGGAAGTTCGTGTCCTGGGCGTCCAGCAAGCAGTACGAGGAGCTGGTCGGACAGACCAGCGGCTGGTCCAACGTCCCGGCGGGCAAGCGGGCGTCGACGTACACGAACCCGGACTACGTCAAGTCGGCCGCCGCGTTCCAGGAGATGACCAAGGAGGCCATCGAGAGCGCCCGCCCGAACGACCCCGGCGTCCAGCCCCGCCCCGCGCCCGGCATCCAGTTCGTCGACATCCCCGAGTTCACCGATCTCGGCACCAAGGTCTCCCAGGAGATCAGTTCGGCCGTCGCCGGACGTCAGTCCGTCGACTCGGCCCTGAAGAAGTCCCAGCAGCTCGCCGAGAAGATCTCCAAGGAGTACGAGGGACGATGACCGCGACGACAGCCCCCTACGCAGCGACACCCGTACGCGCCACGCGGCCGCCCTCCGCCCGCCTGCGCGCCTGGGCCACCCGGGCCCCCCTCCTGCCCGCCCTGATCTTCATGATCGTCGTGACCCAGCTGCCGTTCGTGGCCACGGTGGTCATCTCCTTCTTCGACTGGAACGCCCTCTACCCGAAGGCCCGCCACTTCGCCGGCGTCGACAACTACCGCCAGGTCCTCACCGACGCCGACCTGCGCCACTCGGTGTGGACGACCGTGCTCCTCACGGTGACCGTGGTCCTGGTCAGCCTGGTCCTCGGCCTCGCGCTGGCGCTGCTCCTGAACAACAGGTTCCGCGGCCGGGGCGTCGTCCGCACCCTGCTGATCGCCCCCTTCCTGGTGGTCCCGGTGGCCGCCGCCCTGCTCTGGAAACACGTCCTCTACAACCCCGAATACGGGCTGCTCAACGGCCTGTTGCACTACGTCGGCGGACCGCAGCCCGACTGGATCTCCAGCACCCCGCTGCTGGCGGTCGAGGCCGCCCTGGTGTGGCAGTGGACGCCGTTCATGATGCTGATCCTGCTCGCCGGGCTGCAGAGCCGTGACCCCGAGCAGATCGAGGCCGCCCGGGTGGACGGCGCGAGCGACTGGCAGGTCTTCCGCTATCTCACACTCCCGCACCTGCGCCGCTACCTCGAACTCGGCGCCCTGCTGGGCAGCATCTACATCGTCCAGAACTTCGACGCGGTCTTCACGATCACGTCCGGCGGCCTGGGCACCGCCAACCTGCCCTACACCGTGTACCAGAGCTTCTACCAGGCCCACGAGAACGGCCTTGCCTCGGCCGCCGGCGTCCTGGTCGTCATCGGCTCGATCATCATCGCGACCTTCGCCCTGCGCGTGGTGTCGTCCCTGTTCCGCGAGGAGGTGTCCCGCGCATGAGCAGCCTCGCCATACGCGTCAGGAAGCACCGGGGCCGCAGCATCGGGCTGGTGGCCTGGCTGGTCGGCATCGTCTTCTTCTTCCCCATCGCCTGGATGGCGCTGACGTCCTTCCACTCCGAGGCGGACGCGGCGACCAACCCGCCCTCCTTCGGCGCCGCCCTCACCCTGGACGGCTACCGCGAGTTCTTCGGGGCAGGCGGCGGCGCGAGCCCCTGGCCGGCCCTGATCAACT
The DNA here is from genome assembly GCF_053611365.1 of Streptomyces sp. NPDC054813. Classification (NCBI taxonomy): domain Bacteria; kingdom Bacillati; phylum Actinomycetota; class Actinomycetes; order Kitasatosporales; family Streptomycetaceae; genus Streptomyces; species Streptomyces sp. NPDC054813. Next base: position 139,804 of record NZ_JBSHAF010000005.1, read on the forward strand.
CGGCGGTCGCCTCGATCGTCTCCACCCTCGTCGTCCTCGTGCTGGCCTTCCCGGCGGCCTACGCGCTGTCGATCCGGCGGGTGAAGAAGTGGACGGACGTCCTGTTCTTCTTCCTCTCCACCAAGATGCTGCCGGTGGTGGCCGGTCTGCTGCCGATCTACCTGTTCGCGAAGAACACCGGGATGCTGGACAACATCTGGTTCCTGGTCATCCTCTACACGTCCATGAACCTGCCGATCGCGGTGTGGATGATGCAGTCGTTCCTCGCCGAGGTCCCGGTCGCGGTGATCGAGGCGGCCCAGATCGACGGCGCCCGCCTGCCGACGATCCTCGCGCGCGTGGTCGCCCCGATCGCCCTGCCCGGCATCGCCGCCACCTCCCTGATCTGCTTCATCTTCAGCTGGAACGAACTTCTCTTCGCCCGAGTCCTGACGGGCGTGGTCGCCGAGACCGCCCCCGTCTTCCTGACCGGCTTCATCACCAGCCAGGGCCTGTTCCTGGCCAAGGTGTGCGCCGCGTCGCTCGTCGTCTCCCTGCCGGTGCTCGCCGCGGGGTTCGCCGCCCAGGACAAGCTGGTCCAGGGCCTGTCGTTGGGAGCCGTGAAATGAAGGCCGCCGTCATCGAGTCCGTGGGCCGTGCCGTCGTCACCGAGGTCCCCGACCCGACACCGGGCCCCCGCGAGGTCGTGGTGGAAGTGGCCGCCTGCGGCTTGTGCGGAACCGATCTGCACATCCTCCAGGGCGAGTTCGCGCCCAAACTGCCGATCGTGCCCGGCCACGAGTTCGCCGGCGAGGTGGTCGGCGTCGGCGCCCAGGTGACCGAGGTGGCGATCGGCGACCAGGTCGCGGTCGACCCGTCCCTGTACTGCCACGAGTGCCGCTACTGCCGGGACGGCCACAACAACCTCTGCGAACGCTGGGCCGCGATCGGCGTGACGGTGCCGGGCGGCGCCGCGCAGTACGCGGTCGCCCCGGTCGCCAACTGCGTGAAGCTCCCCGAGCACGTCCGCACCCAGGACGCGGCCCTGGTCGAGCCGCTGTCCTGCGCGGTACGCGGCTACGACGTCCTGCAGTCCCGGCTGGGCGCCCATGTCCTGATCTACGGCTCCGGGACCATGGGCCTGATGATGCTGGAACTCGCCAAGCGGACCGGCGCGGCGAGCGTCGACGTGGTCGACCTGAACCCGGCCCGCCTGGAGACCGCCCGCGCGCTCGGCGTCTCCGCGTCCGCCGCGAACGCCGACGAACTGGACCGGCCGCGGGGCTGGGACGTGGTGATCGACGCGACCGGCAACGCGGCGGCGATCCAGGACGGCCTGGAGCGGGTGGCGAAGGCCGGCACCTTCCTCCAGTTCGGCGTTGCCGACTACGCGACCCGGGTGACGATCGACCCGTACCGCATCTACAACCAGGAGATCACCATCACCGGCTCCATGGCCGTCCTGCACAGCTACGAACGCGCGGCGGAGCTGTTCGCGAACGGGGTCCTGGACCCGGAGGTCTTCATCAGCGACCGCCTCCCGCTGGACAGCTACCCGCAGGCGCTGGAGCAGTTCGCGGCGGGGGTCGGACGGAAGATCGTCGTCGTCCCCTGAGCCGGATCGCAAGGTCCCCTGAGCCGATCGGGGGACGGTGCGAGGGCCGCTCGACGGTAAGGGAACGGTAAAGCGATGTCGTTCGTTCACGCGGCATGACAGCTATGACCCCTGGCTCGAACATCCCTCTCCCCGTCTCCCGGGTGGCGGTGGACGTCGCCGCCCCGGTGCGGCTCGACGTGTCGGGCCTGCTGCTCACGGGCGACGGCAAGGTGCGCTCCGACGACGACTTCATCTTCTACAACCAGCCGAACGGCCCGGGTGTGACGTACCGCTCCGGCGGCGGTACGTCCCCGGACGCGATCACCGTCGACACGGCCGCCGTGCCCCCGGGCATCGAGAAGATCGTCGTCACCGCGAGCCCCGACGCCGCGGGGCAGACCTTCCAGGGCATCGAGCCGACGGCGACGATCCGCAACGCGGACGACGGCTCGGTGCTGGGCACGTTCACGCCACCGCAGCTGGGCACCGAGACGGCCCTGGTGGTCGTGGAGATCTACCTGCGCAACGGCGCATGGAAGGCCCGCGCGGTCGGCCAGGGGTACGCGAACGGGCTGGCCGGCATCGCCACCGACTTCGGCGTGACGGTGGAGGAACCGGCGGCGGCCCCGGCCCCGCAGCCGACGGCGCCCCAGCCGACGGCCCCGCAGCCGACGACTCCCCCGGTCGTGGCCCCGCCCGCGCCCGCCGCGCCGCCCGCTCCGCCCGTCCCGGGTACCGGGAAGATCAACCTCGACAAGGGCAGGGTCAGCCTCCAGAAGAACCAGACGGTGTCCCTGGTCAAGGGCGGCAGACCGCTGCTCTCCCAGGTGAAGATGGGCCTGGGCTGGGAGCCGGCGTTCCGCAGCAAGGACATCGACCTGGACGCCTCGGTCATCGCCTACGGCCCGCAGCGCGACCACGTCGACAGCTGCTACTTCGGCAAGCTGTCCATCCTCAACGGCGCGATCAAGCACTCCGGCGACAACCTGACCGGTGAGGGAGGCGGCGACGACGAGGTGATCGTGGTCGACCTCGGCCGGATCCCCCCGGAGGTCACCGGCCTGGTCTTCACCGTCAACTCCTTCTCCGGCCAGAAGTTCACGGAGGTCGCCAAGGCCTACTGCCGCCTCCTGGACGCGGCGACCGGCGAGGAACTGGTCCGCTTCGACCTCACCAACGCCGAGGCGCAGACCGGCGTGATGATGGCCAAGCTGGTCCGCCAGTTCTCCGGCGAGTGGGACATGACGGCACTGGGCGAGTTCGTGAAGGCCCGCACGGTCCGGAACATGGTGAAGCCGGGCGCACAGGCGCTGTAGCGGCCGAGGGCCGACCCGTTCCCGCGCCCCTTCCTGGGGGCGCGGGACCGCCTCTTTCCCTTCCGGTCCGTCAGAACAGGGCGCTGTAGGCGTTCAGCGCGGGCTGCCCGCCGAGGTGGGCGTAAAGGACGGTGCAGCCGGGGTCGATTTCACCGCGCTCGACCAGGTCGATCATCCCCGCCATCGACTTCCCCTCATACACCGGGTCCGTCACCATGCCCTCCGTGCGGGCGGCGAGCCGCATCGCCTCCAGGGTGGCGTCGTCCGGGATGCCGTAGACGCCCGCGTGGTAGCGCTCGTCCAGCTCGATGTCGTCGACGGCCAGCTCCCGCTTGAGACCGATCAGTTGCCCGGTCCGCCGGGCTATGCGGGCGATCTGCTCGCGGGTCTCGGCGGGCTTGGCCGAGGCGTCGATGCCGATGACCCGGCGCTCGCGCCCACCGGCCTCCGCCAGTGCGGCGAACCCGGCGGCCATGCCGGCCTGGGTCGACCCGGTCACCGAGCACACGATCACCGTGTCGAAGAAGACGCCCAGCTCCCGCTCCTGCTCGGCGACCTCGTACGCCCAGTTGGCGAAGCCGAGCCCGCCGAGCGGATGGTCGGAGGCGCCGGCCGGGATGGCGTAGGGCCTGCCGCCGGACTCCTCGACCTCGCGCAGCGCCCCTTCCCAGCTCTCCTTGAATCCGATCCCGAAGCCGGCCCGGACGAGCCGGACGTCGGCCCCGGCCAGCCTGCTGATCAGGATGTTGCCAACCTTGTCGTACACGGAGTCCGGCCACTCCACCCAGCTCTCCTGGACCAGCACGCACTTGAGCCCGGCACGGGCGGCGACGGCGGCGACCTGGCGGGTGTGGTTGGACTGCACCCCGCCGATGGAGACGAGGGTGTCGCAGCCCTGGGCGAGGGCGTCGGCGACCAGGTACTCCAGCTTGCGCGTCTTGTTCCCGCCGTACGCGATCCCGGAGTTGCAGTCCTCCCGCTTGGCCCACAGCCCGGCCCCGCCGAGGTGGGCGGTGAGGCGCTCCAGCGGATGCACGGGCGAGGGGCCGAAGAGGAGGGGGTAACGGTCGTAGGAGGAAAGGGACATGGGGTGCCTCCCGGCGGGGTGGTCAGTCGGTGGTGTCGTCGACCAGGTCTGCGAGGGTGTGCCAGATGTCGGCCGTGACCCGGACCGCCGCCCGCGTGTCACCGGCCGCGCACGCCTCGATGAGCCGCTCGTGCAGGCCCGCCGAGCGGCACGAGCCGCCCTCGCCGAAGCGGCGGCGTTCCAGGCGGCGGATGAGCGGGGTGTAGCGGGCGACGGTGGCGGCGGCCGCGCGGTTGCCGGCCATGCGGATCAGGACGTCGTGCAGCTCGTCGTCGGCGCGCAGGGCCTCGTCCACGTCGCCTGCGCGTACGGCGGCGGCGAACCGGTCGTTGGCCGCGCGCATCATGTCGAGGTCGGCGTCCCGCAGCCGGGGTACGGCGGCCCGGGTGGCCAGCTCGTGCATGGCGCCGACCACGGCCGCCGCGTCCCGTACGTCGGCGGCCACGACCGGGGTGACCCGGGTGTAACTCTGGGGCTTGCTCTCCAGGAGCCCCTCGTCGACGAGCCGGGCGAACGCTTCGCGCACCGGCGCCCGGGACAGCCCGAGCCGCTCCGCGAACTCGGCGTCCCGCACCACCGCACCGGGTTCGATCTCCCCGGCGACGATGGCATCGCGGATGGCCTCGTAGGCACGGTCGCGGAGCAGGGTGCGGGGGACGGGTCGCAGGGCCTCCATGAATTGAAATGTTAGATATCAATCAGAACGCAAGCAAGAGTGCGGGGCGGGCACAGGTGTGGCCCGCACCCCCCGTGAAGGTGCGGGCCACGCTCATGCGCCGACGGCGGTCAGGCGGCCGCCGCCCACGGCCAGTCGGCGTCCCGGGCGGACTCCAGCAGCGGCACCATCCGGAATGCCGCGTCCGAGAGGCCGCCGAAGGTGTGCCTGTTGGCCGCTCCCGACGGGCCGTGGCCGACCCGGTAGCCGGCCAGGTTCCAGGTGTAGACCGGGATGTGGGCCGGGACCTGCTGGGTCGGGTCGCCGTGCCGGTGGTACGTGTACTGCTCGTCGGTGACGATCAGCACCCGGTCCTGCCCCCGGTAGTGCGAGCGGATCGCCGAGGTCGTGTCGGTACCGCCCAGCGAGCCGAAGCGGCCGAGGATCTTCAGCACCGACTCGCCCTTGCCGAACGTCAGCCGCTTGCTCGTCGTACCGAACTCGACGAGGTCCGCGTCCGACGCCCGCAGCGCGAGCGCCGTACCGAAGATCGCCGCCGCGTCGGCCCGGTTGAGCCGCGAGCGGTCGGACAGCGGACCCCACATCGAGCCGGACCGGTCGACCAGCACCAGCGTCCGCCCCGGCAGCGCGGGCACGTTGGCCAGCGAGTGGCCGAGCGCCCGCTCCAGCGGGAAGGACCAGCGCAGCGACGGAGCGTGCTGGTACGCGGCGAGGTACCGGAACGGGAACTGCCGCGAGCGCGCCACCTCCGCCGGGTCACTGATCCGGGCCGCGACCTGGGCGGCGACCTCGTCGGAGACTCCGGCCTCGTCGAAGTTCCGCAGGTTGCGGGTCAGTGCCATGACGCCCATGGAGGGGATCACGGCCTCCCAGGCCGCCCTGTCCATCGGGCCCTGGAGCCATCCGGCCAGTGCCTCCCAGGTCAGCCCCGCCGCCGCGAGCCGCTCGGCGCCACCGGGTTCGGTGACGACCACACGCCGCCGTGCGACGGGCAGCGCCATCAGCTCGCGGTGTGCCGCGAGCACCGGGCTCGACGCGGGCGGTACCGCCGTGTCCGGGTGGTGCCGCCGGTCCAGCGCGTACTGGAACAGCTCGCCCTGCCACGGCTTGTCCGGGTCCGGCGCCGCGTGCACCAGGTTCAGGATGTCGCCGAAGCGGTATCCCTTGGCCGCGGTGTCGTACTTGAGCAGCGACTTGCCGTGGTAGAGCCGCCGTACAGCGTCGGCGATCCCCCGCTTGACGGGCTTGGGGACGGCACGGCCGTAGGTCGCCGTCCAGTAGGCGAGCAGTTCGCCGGGCTCGTCGGGCCGCTGCAGCACGGAGGCGACGACCTGCCGGTTCGAGGGGCCCTCGGTGGCGCCCGCGGTCAGACGTGCGTGCACGTACTCGGCGGCGCCCACGAGGGAGGCGGTCCGCATGTTGCCCTCGCCGTGCAGCCAGCCGAGCAGGCCGGCGGTCCAGGCCGGATCGGCGACGGCGAGCTCGCGGACGAGCTTCGCGTACCGGTCGTCGCGGTCTGCCTCACTCTCGTAGAAGGTGCCCGCGGCAAAGTGGGACACCGCCAGCAAAAAAAGTTCAGACCGCGTGTCCCGCTCCTGGCCACGCCCGCCCTGGTAGGTGCGGAGCACGCGTCCGGTCGAGGTGACCCGTGAAGTGGGCTGCGCTCGGGCCGCCTTGGTGTTGAATCGCGCCATGGTGAATTCCCCCCCGAATTCATTGGAGTCTGGGAGGAGGCGCAACAAGAGGAGGGTGCCCGAGATCAGGAGTCGGCGACGGGACTTTAACCTGGCGCGTCTTCCTTTCCGCCACATCGGCCCTGAGCCGATGACGGGATTCGAACCCGCATCCCCTTTCGGGGACCAGGGCCCTGAAGTATCCGCTGCCTGCGCACCGGGCACCCACCATGAGCTGCGCCTCCCGAGTTCAGTGACACACGCACCGGGAGGTGCATGAAGTTTTTGGTGTCCAGAGTTCAAGGCCGGCGGAACCGACGTAGGTGCTCTAACCCCTGAGCTACACCGGCGCGTTGTACCGGTGGCGGGACTCGAACCCGCGGCCGCCCCATTATCAGTGGAAGTAGGTCCTGCCTTCGCACCTGGACGTTCATTACCTTAGGAGGCGTGCCGCGGGCCGAGCGAGTGAATTAATTACCCGCGCTTCTGGCGCTTCCAGGGCCCGGTGATGGCGAGCATGATGCCCGGGGTCTGGATGTTCGCGTAGAGGGTCTTGCCGTCGGGCGAGAAGGTGACGCCGGTGAACTCGCTGTATTCCGGCTCCTCTTCGGTGCCGCCCGCCGCGGCAGCGGCTGATGGGATCGCCAGTTCGTTGCGGGCGATCGGGTAGGTGCGGCCGCTGTCGGTGGCGCCGAACAGGTGCTGGATGCCCTCACCGTCCTCGGCGATGACCAGGCCGCCGTACGGGGAGACGGTGATGTTGTCCGGGCCGTCGAAGGCGCCGTCCACCGACGGGTCGGGGTTGACGCCGATGAGGACCTTCAGGGTGAGGGTGCGGCGCTTGGGGTCGTAGAACCAGACGGCGCCGTCGTGCTGGACGGGGCTCTCCGCACGGGCGTAGGAGGACACGATGTACACGCCGCCGTCGCCCCACCACATGCCCTCCAGCTTGCGGGCACGGGTGACCTGGCCGGTGGTGAACTGCTTGCGGACCGAGGTGGTCTTCGCGTCGCGGTCCGGGACGTCCACCCAGTCGACGCCGTACACGGTGCCGATCTTCGTGGCGCGGGAGAGGTCGTCGACGAACACGCCCCCGGAGTCGAAGCACTTGAAGGCCTGGAGCGTGCCCGCGTCGTCGGCGAGGGTGCGCAGCCGGCCGCGGCCGTGGTGGAAGTGCTCGGGCGGGGTCCAGCGGTAGAGCAGACCGTTCGGGTTGGACGCGTCCTCCGTCAGGTAGAGGTGGCCGCGCTTGGGGTCGACGACGACGGCCTCGTGCGCGTACCGGCCCAATGCCTTGATCGGCTTGGGGTTCCGGTTGGCCCGGCGGTCCTCGGGGTCGACCTCGAAGACATAGCCGTGGTCCTTGGTCATGCCGTTGGCGCCGGCCTTGTCCTCGGTCTCCTCGCAGGTGAGCCAGGTGCCCCAAGGGGTTTTGCCGCCCGCGCAGTTGGTGGCGGTGCCGGCGATACCGACCCACTCGGCGACCTTGTCGTGGCGCACCTCGACGACCGTGCAGCCGCCGGCGGCCGCCGGGTCGTAGACGAGGCCCTCGGTGAGCGGCACCGGGTGGGTCCAGTTGGCGCGGGGGCCGGCCAGCTCGTGGTTGTTGACGAGGAGGGTGGCGCCGCGCGGGCCGTCGAAGGTGGCGGTGCCGTCGTGGTTGGAGGGGGTGAACTCGCCCGTCTCCAGCCGGGTCTTGCCGCTGTAGGTGATGACGCGGTACTTGAAGCCGGCGGGGAGCGCGAGGATGCCGTCGGGGTCGGGGAGCAGCGGCCCGTAGCCGACGCCGCCGTGTCCGTGTCCGTGCCCCGCCTCGGCCGCGTCGGACGCCTTGGTCTCGGTGGAGGCGAGGGCGTTCGGGGCGGTGGCGAGGGCGCCGACGCTGCCCGCCAGCCCGACACCGGCACCGGTGATCGCGGATTTCCTGGCGAAGTCCCTGCGGGTGAGCGACATGGTGTCTCCTGTGACGGTCGAAGTGCCGTGGAGGGTGGCGGACCTCAAGTCGGCGCACACGCTCCCGGCCGCGTCTGAACTCCGCTTGAACTCGGGGCGACATCGGCTTCGGGAGTTCCATGAATCCGTATGCACCGCCCCACGGAAGCCAAAAGCCACACTCGAGAACGCGCCGCTCGGAATCTTTCTCTTCCGCCGCGGCGGCGCTCAGCCACACTCGACGCGTCCGGCGGTGCCCGGCCCCCGCGCACCCCCGCCGCTTCGGCCGCTACCCCCCGTGCTGCGACCGCGCCTTGAACGCCGCCTTCCGGGCCTCCTTCGCGACCTTCTTGTCCGGGTGCAGGCGTCCCATCGCCTCCAGGACGTCGGCCGCGTCCGGGTGGTCGACCCGCCAGGCCTCGCCGAAGAACCCGGCGTGCTGCTGGGCCAACCCCTCGACCAGGGCCTGCAGTTCCTCGGAGTTCCCTTCGGCGGCCAGCTGCGCGGCGACCGTGTCGATGGTCAGCCAGAAGATCATGTCCGGCGAGGGCGCCGGTACGTCGGCGGCGCCGCGCTCGGCCAGCCAGACCCTGGCCAGTCCGCCCAGCTCGGGGTCGCCGAGGACCTCGCGGAGTGCCGGTTCGGCCTCGGTGCCGACCAGGGACAGCGCCTGCTGGCAGCGCAGCCGGCGCAGCGGCGCGCCCGCGTCCTCGCCCCGCGCGGCGGCCAGCAGCTCCCGGGCGGCGGCGAGGGCCTCACGACGGTCCAGCCACTGCTCGGTCTCGGCCTGCGCGGCTCCCTGCGGAAACGTGGCCATGCCGTCGAGCAACGCGTCCGCGCCCTTGTCGGCGAGTTCCCCGACCGCCGGTGCCTCGAGCCCGGCCTCCAGCAGCCGCGCCCGCAGCCCGTACGCGCCGAGCGGGGTGAGCCGCACCATGCCGTACCGGGTGACGTCGCTCTCGTCGACCGGCCCCGCGGCCGGCTCCTCCTCGGCGTCGGCCATGAGCGCCTCGTCGACCGGCTGGTACGCGACGAGTCCGACCGGCTCCAGCATCCGGAACTGGTCGTCGAGCCGCATCATCGCGTCGGAGACCTGCTCCAGGACGTCGTTGGTCGGCTCCCCCATGTCGCTGGGCACGATCATCGACGCGGCGAGCGCGGGCAGCGGCACCGGCGCCTCGCCGGGACCGCCTTCGCTCACCGTCAGCAGGTACAGGTTGCCGAGGACGCCGTCGAGGAACTCCGCCTCCGCCTCGGGGTCCCAGCCGAGTGACGAGAAATCGACCTCGCCGCCCTCGCCGAGCGCGTCGACAATTCCATCCAGGTCGGGCACGCTCGCGTCGCCGATCACCGTCTCCAGGGCGGCCAGCCAGACCCCGAGGACGTCATGCGGCGAGCCCCCGGTGAGCAGCGCCAGCTCCTCCCCCGCCGCGACCGTCCCGGTCTCCTCGTCGACGATCTCGACGAGCCCCGCGTCCAGGGCGACCCGCCAGGCCTCGGCGGTGTAGGCGGCGGCGTCGTCCCCGGTGAGCCCGAGCAGTTCGGCGGCGGCCGGGAGCTGCTCCTCGGCCAGTCCGCCACCTGCGTCGACGCGGGTGTCGGGCCCGGCCCAGCGGGCGAGCCGGGCGGCCCGGGAGAGCAGCGGCGTGGCCAGCGCGGCGCTTGCCAGCTCCGCTTCGGGACGCAACCGCACCGGCGGCAGGGGGGAGCTGTCTGACATCGGGTGGTTCTCCTCGGACGCCTCTACGGTCGTATGACGACATGGACTCCGTACGACGGCCGTACGACCATCGGGACGCCGTACGCCTCAGCCGCTCAGCCTAGACGGATTTCCACCCATGCCACCCGGTTCATCTCCTCGCCGAGCCGCGTACATGGCCGAAACCTTGACAACTCCCCTGCGCAGGGACGAGATTGACGCGCGTAGAAAACAGGGGGGACAAGTGTTCACTCTCTGTCTACGCGTGTCATGCCCACTCCATGACGCCCCCTCGTCCCGGCACCGTTTATGTCCCCGGAGGGATTTCCTTGCCGAGCAGGTCTTCCGCGCGTCTCGCCGCGCTCACCGTCGCCGCCGTCTGCAGCGCGGCGTCCACCGTCGCCCTCACCTCGCCGGCCCAGGCCGACGGGCTGCGCATCCATGACGTCCAGGGCGCCACGCGCATATCGCCGTACGCCGGCCAGAAGGTGACGGACGTCCCCGGCATCGTCACGGCCACGCGTACCTACGGCTCCTCGCGGGGTTTCTGGCTGCAGGATCCGACGCCGGACGACAACCCGGCCACCAGTGAGGGCGTCTTCGTCTTCACCAGCTCCACCCCGAAGGTCGCGGTCGGCGACTCCGTCACGGTCACCGGCACGGTCTCCGAGTACGTCCCGGGCGGCGCCACCACCGGCAACCAGTCGCTGACCGAGATCACCAAGCCGACGGTCACCACGGTCTCCACCGGCAACGCGGTCCCGGCGCCGGTCGTGATCGACAAGAAGTCGGTGCCGGCCAAGTACACCCCGGCGGGTGACACGGCCGCGGCCGGCTCGGTCAACGGCCTGACGCTCCAGCCGAAGAAGTACGCCCTGGACTACTACGAGTCCCTGGAGGGCATGAACGTCCAGGTCCGCGACACCCGCGTGGTCACCGCCACCGACCCGTACGCCGAGCTGTGGGTCACGGTGAAGCCGCACGAGAACCGCACGGTCCGCGGCGGCACGCTGTACCGCTCGTACAACGACCAGAACACCGGCCGCCTCCAGATCCAGTCCCTGGGCTCGACCGCCGACTTCCCGGTGGCGAACGTCGGTGACACGCTGACCGGCGCCACGACCGGCCCGATGGACTACAACCAGTTCGGCGGCTACACCCTCGTCGCGAGCGAGCTGGGCACCCTCAAGAGCGGTGGCCTGCAGCGCGAGACGACGAAGAAGCAGTCGAAGAGCGAGCTGGCCGTCGCCACGTACAACGTCGAGAACCTCGACCCCTCCGACGGCACCTTCGCCGCACACGCCGCCGCGATCGTGAACAACCTCCAGTCGCCCGACATCGTGTCCCTGGAGGAGATCCAGGACGACAACGGTGCGACGGACGACGGCACGGTCGCCGCGGACGTGACGGTGAACAAGCTGATCGACGCGATCGTCGCGGCCGGCGGACCGAAGTACGACTGGCGTTCCATCAACCCGGTCAACGACCAGGACGGCGGCGAGCCCGGCGGCAACATCCGCCAGGTCTTCCTCTTCAACCCCGAGCGGGTGTCCTTCGTCGACCGCGCGGGCGGCGACTCCACCACCGCGGTGGGTGTCACCAAGGTGCACGGCCAGGCCCAGCTGACCGCCTCCCCCGGCCGCGTCGACCCGGCGAACTCCGCCTGGACGGCCAGCCGCAAGCCGCTGGCCGGCGAGTTCGTCTTCCGCGGCAAGACGGTCTTCGTGATCGCCAACCACCTGAACTCCAAGGGCGGCGACCAGGGCCTGACCGCGCAGTACCAGCCGGTGGCGCGCAGCTCGGAGGTCCAGCGCCACGCGCAGGCGACGCTGGTCAACGCGTTCGTCAAGAGCATCCTCGACGTCCAGAAGGACGCGAACGTCATCGCGCTCGGCGACATGAACGACTTCGACTTCTCCGGCACGACCAAGATCCTGGAGAGCCACGGCGCGCTCTGGTCGGCGATCCAGTCGCTGCCGACCAAGGAGCGCTACACCTACGACTACCAGGGCAACGAGCAGGTCCTGGACCAGATCCTGATCAGCAAGGAGATCCGCCGCAACGGCGACTTCGAGTACGACAGCGTGCACGTCAACTCGGAGTTCCACGACCAGATCAGCGACCACGACCCGCAGGTGCTGCGCTTCCGTCCCTGACAACCGTGGCTCAGGACTGGCTGAACACGCCGTTCAGCCAGTCCTGCCAGGCACGCTCGTTCGTCTGGGCGTCGGCGTCCGCCGCGAAGTCGTGGACGCTGATGCCGACCGGGGCGCCCCAGTGGTTGCGTCCGAAGAACCGGACGAGGGCGTCGTCGGTGCGCAGCCCGATGAAGTACGGGTTGCGGTAGTCGACCACCGCCTCCAGCGTGCGCCCGCCGGGCCCCCGGACGCTCGCCTTCGCGCCCTCGGCCAGGTCGTCCGGCAGGCCCAGGGCGCGGCCCACGGCGTCGAAGGCGTCCGGTGCCTGGGCCGCCTCGGGCCCGTTGAGCTGCGCGAAGGTGACCGGGCGGGGCGCGAAGTGGACCAGGTACTCGCGCAGGGTGTGCAGATAGAAGTCGGTGTGCCGGCTCGCGCCGTCGTACTGGTTGTCCCAGTCGTCGGTGAAGATCCCGCTGTGCACGTAGCGCACCCAGGCACGACGGCCGCCGTCCCGCGGCTCGATGACGTGCTCCAGCTGGTTGACGCTCTGGACCGGGAAACCGACGTCCTCGCTGCGGACGATCAGGTGGTGCGGCGGTTCGTAGGCGGTCACGGTGGAGCCGAAGGCCGCCGCGCCGCCCACCCGGGGCTCGGGCGGCTCCATCGGCCACAGGTAGGCGCCGGAGCCGTTGGTGATCGCCTCCCACACCTCCTGGGGTGTGGCGTCGACCTCGAACTCGCGGGCGATCTCGAATTCCTTGGACATGTCGGGGCTCCTGCTGCCTACTGATCCGTTTCGGGGGTGGTCCGCTCCGAGACCCCGGGCCGGCCCTCGGCCGCCGGGTGGATCTCGGCCGGGGGGTGCGTCTCGGCCGTCGGGCCGGTGTCCGCCGCCGGGCGGGGGTCGGCCTTGACCGTGGGGTGGAGGGCGACGACGATCCGGTGGTCCCGGCCGTCCTCCGTATCGGGCGCGTCGTACTTGCGGATGAGCGCGCTCACGCCCGCCGTCAGCTCCTGCACGAACGCCGCGCGGTCGGCGGCGGAGGCGAAGCGCACCTCGCCGTCCAGCGCATAGGTCGCCAGCTGTCTGCGGGCCTTGGCGGCACCGCTGATCAGCGTGCCGACGTCGCGCACCAGGCGGGCGCCGACCGCTAGCAGCCAGCGCGCGGAGAGCTGGTCGCGGAAGCGGTCCGGGTCCGGCTGTACGGCGGGCAGGGCGGCCGGCGAGATGACGTACGACGCGGCGGTCGCGCGCATCAGCCGCTCGTTGACATTGCCCTTGCGCCGCTCGCCCGCCAGCTCGACCAGGCCGTGCCGCTCGAGCGCCTTGAGGTGGTAGTTCACCTTCTGTCTGGGCAGCCCGACCCGGCCGGCCAGCATCGCGGCCGACGCGGGCGCGGCGGCCAGTTCGGCGAGCAGCCGGGCCCGTATGGGGTCCAGCGACACCGCCGCGGCCTCGGGGTCCTCGATCACGGTCACGTCCAGCATGGCTCCACCCTCTCACCGAAAACTTTTCCTGTCCAGACGGATCAGATTTTCGGTGAGAGGGTGGAGAGAAGGCGGTGGCGCGAAGGCCCCTGGGCCGGTCTCAGTGGCGCCGGGCCCGGCGCCGAACCCGCATGGCCACGGCACCGGCGACGGCGAGGGCGGCGCCCGCGACCAGCGCCGGGCGGGCATGCCGCAGGGCGCCCCGGACGGCCGTGTGAGCGGACTCCGGGACGCGTCCCTCGGCGGCGCGGCTCGCCTCGACGGCCTTTTCGGACGCCAGATGACCCGCCCGTCCCGCCCCCTCCTGGACGGCGTGTCCGGTCTTGAGTGCCCGCTCCTGGACAGCGTGTCCAGTCCTGAGCGCCCGCTCCTGAAGCGTGTGCCGCGCCTTCGCCATGTGCTCCTGGGTCGTGTGGCCGCCCTTCGCCGCCCGGCCCTGGGCCTGGTGGCCGGCCCGGGCAGCACTCTGGCGCAGCTGGACGGTCAGGGCGCCGGCCTTGTCCTTGAGATCGGCGGCGCGGGCCTGGGTACGCCCCTTGAGGTCGGCCTTCGCCGCCAAGGAGCCCGCGGTGTCGGCGAGTCGGGCCCCCGTTCCGTGTGCGGTCCTCTTCGTCATCGGTACTGCCCCTCCAGGTCTCGTCGGCGTCCGCTGGTACCTGCGGACCTTCCGAGTACCCAGGTCGCCGACGGTCAGGCGGGGCACCTGTCCCTCAGCCCCGTTCCCCCCGCCCGCCGAGCCCGTGCGAGCCGACTCTGGAACCGGTCGAGGGGGGGGGGCCCCCCACGCGCCCCCCCCCCCCCCCGCCCCCCCCCCCCGCGCCCCCCCCCGGGCCCGCCCCCGCGCGGGCGCGGGCCGCGCGCCCCCCCCCCC
>NZ_JBSHAF010000005.1:154269-178284 GCF_053611365.1 Streptomyces sp. NPDC054813
GCGTGGGGGGGGGTGCGTCCTCGCTGCCCCCGCCCCGCCCCCCCGCCGCGCGCCGGGGGTGGCCACTCTTTGTGCCGGGGGGGGCTGCGCGAGCTGCAACAGGGCCGCCTCCGCGACCGGTTCCGCCACCCCGAAGCCCTCGCCCGGCACCGGCACGGGCTTCCCGGCGACCGCCCCCGCACCCCCGGCCACCACCCCCGCAGCCCGTGTCCGGCCGGCCGGGCGAACCCGGTCCGGGTGCCGTCCCGGGACAGCACCGGGTGGGCGATCTTGTAGCCGGTCGGCGGCTCAGTCGGCCGCTCCTCAGCGACCCCGAGAGCGACGATTTAGCATCTCTAAGACGTACTCCACAGAAGAATTAAGTTGAGCTAAGCAGTTGCGCTGCCGAGACTACCCCCATGACGAACCCACCCGGCACCGCCCGCTCGCCCCGCCCCTCCCGTCCCTTCGGCCGCACCCTCTGCGCGATGGTCACGCCGTTCACCGAAGCGGGGGCGCTCGACCTCGACGGCGCCAGGCGGCTGGCCGCGCAGCTGGTGGCGGAGGGCTGTGACGGGCTGGTGCTGAACGGCACCACCGGCGAGTCGCCGACCACCACGGACGCCGAGAAGGCGGAGTTGATCACGGCCGTCCGGGAGGCGGTGGGCGCGGACGTGTCGATCGTGACGGGCGTGGGCACCGCCGACACCCGGCACACCGTGGAGCTGGCGCTGGCGGCCGAGAAGGCGGGCGCGGACGGCGTCCTGGTGGTGTCGCCGTACTACAGCAGGCCGCCGCAGGACGCGCTGGAGGCGCACTTCCTGGAGGTGGCGGAGGCGACCGGGCTACCGGTGATGCTGTACGACATCCCGGGCCGCACCGGCACCCGTATCGAGCCGGAGACGCTGATCCGGCTCGCCGCGCACCCCGCGATCGTGGCCGTGAAGGACTGTTCGTACGACTTCCTCGGCACCCAGAAGGTGCTGGCGCGCACGGAGCTGGCGTACTACGCGGGCAGCGACGAGCACATCCTCGCCCTGTACGCGGTGGGCGCCGCGGGCTGTGTCAGCACGGTCGCGAACGTGGTGCCGGGCCGGGTCGCCGCGATCCTCGACGCGTTCGACGCCGGTGACACCGCCCGCGCCGCCGAACTGCAGCGGCGGGCCACGCCGTTGATCGAGGCGATGACGGCCGCGGGCCTGCCGGGCACGGTCACGTCGAAGGCGCTGCTCACCGCGCTCGGCCGGCCGGCGGGGCCGGTACGGGCCCCGCTGCGGTCCGCCGGCCGGGAGGCGGCCGACGGACTGCGGGCGGTGTACGAGGAACTCGTGGCCGGCTGATCAGCGGCGGGCGAAGACGGGCTGCCACGCCTTCAGGGCGTCGTACATCTCCTTCTGGACTCCGCTCAGCGGCACGATCTTGTCGCTGCCGATCGTCACGAGCACCAGCCGGGCCCGGTACAGCTCGTCCAGGCCGCTGGCCCGCTCCCAGGCGATGAGCCGCCGGTCGTCGGCCCAGGCGAGCAGGTCGCCGCCGCGGACCTTGGTGATCTCCTTGCCGCTGCGGGGGTCGCGGATCGAGGAGTACGACTTCCCGGGGGCGACCTCCTTGGTCAGACCGAGCGCGGCGAGCCGGCCGTTCGGGGACAGCCGTGCGCCGACGTCCGTCCGCAGGTACCGCTCGTCGGCCGGGGCGGCGATCCTGCCGCCGTCGAGGTCGTAGAACTGCTGCTTGCCGTCCCGGTCGCCGATGACCTGCGCGTACACCTGATCGCCGGTGCGGCTGTAGGAGAAGTCCGCGCGCGTGGGGGTGTCGCGGTCGGACACGACCCTGGTCCAGGTGGCCTTGCCGGAGGCCACGTCGATGTCGTAGAAGCCGGTCCGGCTCGATGTGGCGAACGCGGGTCCCCAGTCCCAGCCGCCCTTGAAGCTCTGGACCTTGGCGCGCGCATCGGGGTTCTCGTCGTACGTCGTCGCCAGCAGCCTGGTCCCGTCGTACGAGAAGGCGAGTCCGCCGACCCCGTGCTCGACCGGGATCCACCGCTCGACCTTCCTCGTGGCGAGGTCGAGCAGGCCGATCCGGCGGACGGGCAGGGTCTGCTCCAGCACGGCGGCCGTCCGCAGGCCCGGCGCGACGGCGACGAAGGCCCACCGGGAGTCCTTCACGTAGGTGCCGGTCCCCGGGTCGAGCAGCCGGTACGTGCGTACGCCGATGCCCTTGTCGTCCGTCAGCGGCACGGTCCGCCAGGTGTAGTACGCGGCGAGCGCCGTCTGCCCGGCCGCGATGAGCTCGCGCGGCGGCGACTGGTCCGGGTGGCCGGTGATCCCGTTCCGCTGCACGACCCCGGACGGACGCACATCGCTTTTCCCGGAGTCCAGCAGCGGCACCGCCACCGCGACGGCGATCACGGCCGCCGTCGCGGCGGCCGCGGAGGCGAGCCTGCGAGTACGGCGGCGCCGGCGGACGGCCAGCACCCGGTCGGCGAAGCCCGGTCCCGCCGTCGATTGTTCGGCGGCCTGTTCGCGCAGGGTGTCCCGGAGGAGTTCCTCGACGTTCACGGCCGCACCTCCATGGGTGAGTAGTCACGGGACGGCGGCTGTGCGCGGCCGGCGTCCGGGGCGAGGGCGACCAGTTCGGGTGCGAGGACGCGCAGCCGGGCCAGGGAGCGGTGGGTGGTGGAGCGGACGGTGCCGACGGAGCAGCCGAGCAGCCGGGCCACGTCGGCCTCCGGCAGGTCCTCGAAGTAGCGCAGGACCAGCACCGTGCGCTGGCGGGCGGTGAGCCGGGACAGCGCCGTGCGCAGGACGAGGCGGAGCTCGGCGGCGGACGCGGTGTCGGGGGCCGGTGGGCTCTCCGGGGGTTCGGCGACGCTGAGTTCGCGCCGGCGCCACTTCAGGCGCCAGCGGCCGATCTGCTGCCGATAGAGGACCTGCCGTACATAGGCCTCGGGCTCGTCGATGCGGTGCCAGCGGCCCGCCGCCTTGATCAGGGCGTTCTGCAGCAGGTCCTCGGCCGCGTGCCGGTCACCGCCGGTCAGCAGCACGGCCGTCCTCAGCAGCGCAGAGGACCGACCGTCCACGAACTCCCGGAAGCTCTCCTGCAGTTCCGCATCCATCGTCACCTTCTCTTCCCCCGGGCCCACCTCGTGTCCGGGCCCTGTAACCGTGGTGACGCGTGTGGAGCGGCCCCACTATGCCTGTCCGGCGCGAGCAATATTCACCACCGCCGCGCGCCCCCGCTGTCGTACGTTGTCCGCGTGAGCCGCCCCCTGCTGTTCCTGGACGTCGACGGCCCCCTCAACCCGTACGCGGCACAGCCCGAGCGGCGCCCCGAGGGCTATACGACGATCCGGGCGACCGTCCGCCCCGGGCGCCCCCTGCGGGTGTGGCTGAACCCGTCCCACGGCCCCGCACTGCTCGCCCTCGGCTACGAGCTGTGCTGGGCGACCACCTGGATGGCCGAGGCCAACCGCTGGATCGCCCCGGTCGTCGGCCTGCCCGAGCTGCCCTACGTCGACTTCGGCAAGGGACTGCTGGCGGAGCGGCCCGACGGCGTCCACTGGAAGACGGAGGCGATCGTCTCGTACACCGAGGGGCGGCCGTTCGCCTGGGTGGACGACGAGCAGAGCCCGCCGGACACGCGGTACGTCCGCGCCCACCACCCCGGCCCCGCCCTGCTGCACCACGTCGACCCCCGGATCGGCCTGCGAGAGGGCGACTTCGCCGCGCTGGCGGAGTTCCGGGGATCCCTGCCCCAGGACGACTGAGCGCCCTCCCGCCCGGGGCCGGAGAGCGCTCTTCCCGAGAAACCGGGCGGGTCAGTTGTGGCTGGTCTGATTGCGATGCAGGTCAAGGGGTCAACTTGCCCCTTGGGCCGTATCGGGGCCGTCTCCGGTGCTCTCCGGATCCCGGAAGACCCGGTCGACGGCGGCCCGAGTGCGTGCCTCGCTGTTCGGCATCAGGTGCGTGTACGTCCGGAGGGTGAAGCTCGGGTCGTGGTGACCGAGGTACTCGCTCAGAGCCTTGATGCTCTCCCCCGCGTCCAGGAGCACGGAGGCGTAGAAGTGACGGAGGGCATGCATGCCGTTCTCACGGCCGAGGGGTATGCCGGCGGAAGTCAGCGCCGGACGCCATACGGACCGGTTGAAGCGGAACCGGTGGAGAGACTGACTCCGGGCGTTGACGAACAGCAGCGACGCCGTGACCGGTGGGCCGTCCGGGGTCTTCCAAGGCAACGTGACCTCTACCGGCGGGTGCTTCGTGATGTGTGCCGCCAGCGCGAAGGAGACCGTCTCGGGGAGTGGCACGTGACGCTCTTTGCCACCCTTGGGCGGACCGTAGATCGCCTGTACTCCCCGGATGAGTTTGATCTGTCGGACGACGCGCACAGTCCCGCCGAGGAAGTCGATGTCGTCAAGGGCCAGGCCGAAGATCTCGCCCTGACGGAGTCCGCAGCCTGCCCCCAGGGACGGGAGTGTCTTTTTCTTGGCTCTGTTCTGTAGTCGGTGGTGACTGTGCGTTCTCCTTATTGCAGAAGGATGCGGTGACGGAGGAGGTCGAATCCTGCTCGGCCGTGCATCTGCCGCATGATCTTCTTGGTTCGGGTGTTGACGCCCTCGGTCCGGCCGTTGTGGTGGGGCAGGGTGAGGCCGGCGTTCACGGCGGCGCGGTCGAGTTCGAGGCCGTTGCAGAAGCTGTGCAGGTGGGGCAGGCCAGCGGTGCGGACTGTGGCGATCCACTGGGTGAGCTTGTCGTCGTTGGCCTGGGCCGGGGTCAGGAACGCGGCGAACTCGCCGGTGAGTCGGGCGAGTTCGGTCATCTCCGGGCACGCCGCGATGAGGAGGCCGAGCAGGTCGGTGTCCTTGGTCCACAGGTGCTCGGGGTGGGTGAGCAGGAGCCGAGCGACGCGGCGGGGG
This sequence comes from Streptomyces sp. NPDC054813, assembly GCF_053611365.1. Lineage (NCBI taxonomy): Bacteria > Bacillati > Actinomycetota > Actinomycetes > Kitasatosporales > Streptomycetaceae > Streptomyces > Streptomyces sp. NPDC054813. Next base: position 159,164 of record NZ_JBSHAF010000005.1, read on the forward strand.
GTTGTCACGGGGCGGTCGCCTTCGGCGCGGCCCTGATTGAGGTAGCGGACCAGCAGGTTGGCACTGCCGGTATAGCCCAGTTCCCTGATCTCGTGCAGGAGGTGCGTGACGGGAACGGCCGGGTTGTCGGACCGGCGTCGGCGCAGGTGGTCGCGGTAGGGATCGACAAGGGTGGGCCGGTAGCGGGGGGCGATGCGATCCGCGGGCGGTTCAGGGATGCGGGCGTAGCGCTTGACGGTATTCAGGGCGAGGTTCAGTCTGCGGGAGCAGTCGAGCAGGCCGACGCCGGAGTCGAGGAGGGCGTGGACTTTATGCCAGCGCTCGCGGGTGGTCTGCTCGCGGACGCCGCCGGGCCGGGGCGGGTTGACGGTGGCCCAGCAGGGGGCGTGGGCGCGGACCTCGGCCAGAACTTTGTCGCACAGGTTCCGCCACAGATGCCAGCGGTCGCTGACCTGCACCGCGTCGGGCAGGGCCCGGCGGATTGCCTCGGCGTAGGTGGCCGAGCCGTCCCGGCACACGACTTCGATCCCTTTGTGTCCGCGCAGCCACGCCTCCAATGTGGGGGCTTCGCGGTCGGGCAGGACATCGACGCGTTCCCCGGTCTCGGCATCGATGATGATCGTGGCGTAGCGGTGACGGCGGCGCAGGGCGAAGTCATCGACCCCGATCACCCTCGGGATCCGCAGCGTCGGCGGGGGGATTCCCCGCAGCACCCGCAGGGCGGTGGCGAACGATACGGGCACGGCCAGTAACCGGGTGAGCCGGGCGGCCGCCCGGCCGCATAACTCCTTAACCACGCCCGAGACCTGGCTGGTCAGACGCGTGGTGCGGCGCTGAAGTCGCTCGATCAGCCCAGGGACTTGCTCGCGGAAGGTCTGCCGCCGACAGCCCAGGACCGGGCAGACCAGACGTCGTACCCGGACGTTGACCACGACCCGGCGGCCATCGACCGGCACATCCGCAACGGTCCGGACGTGGTATCCGTGCACCTTCCCCGTCGGGACCCCGCACATCGGGCAGGGAAAGGGAACATCCGGGTCCGGGCCAAGACCCGGATCATCTCGCCGGCGTCCGCCACATCCTCGATGACCAGCGCCGAGAGCCCTGAAAACACCGTTGCCGCAAGGGAGTTGATATCTCGCATACAACGTCAACGACGCCCGTCACCAGCCGTCACCACCGACTACGGAACAGAGCCATCTTTAGGACAGTCCCCCGACCGTCCGTGAACGCAGGTGATCGGCCCTGTACGCGGCACTGCGAGGCACCAACACAGTTGGAAAGCGTGTTGGTGGGCAGCCTTCCCCCGTGGACGCATGGGGGACCCTTCTGGCAACCGCCACTGGTGCGGCAATCGCCCTGCTGGGGCAGTACCTAAGCAAGCGTAGTGAGGCACGTGCCAGGACTGTGGAGTTGCTGATGGAGGCGTGCGCTCACGTGGCGGCTTCCAGCGGAGATCTCCTCAACCGGGTCTGGGAAGAGCGCGTGTTGAACCTTGAAGGCCGGGTGGTCGACTGGGACTTGGCCAGCCATCGTCTGGCGACTGCCCGTATACAGATCCTGTCCCAGGATGCTGGCCTATTGACCGCACTACGAGAGGTCAATGAGGCTGGCCAGGCTCTGGGAGCGTACTGGCGCCGGGGAAACGCGGAGGAGACCGAGTACCAATCCCGACGGGACCGGTACCGCACGGCGTTGCACGGGTTCGTCGAGCACAGCAGCCGTGTCGTCGGGAAGCATCTGGAGCGTCCGTAGGCGACGCGCCGCACCACAACCGCACCAGATCGAGCGGGGGACAGCGGGGAACCACGGTGAAAGCAGCCCAGCCCGATGAGGCCGCAGACCAGCCGTTCGCCCAGGTCAGCGCCCGAACCGGCCCCAAATGCCCACAGCTTCCCAAGCTGAGGGCTTCAGTCGGATGTCCGGCGTACTGTCGCTTGCCTGCTGTCCAGCGCGTCACTGATCTCCCGAAGGCGTCCCCCGGGCAGAGCAAAGACGTTGCCGGGGTTTCGGTATGAGTGTCCACCGTCGCTGATCCAGACGCCGTCTGCCAGTCTCCAGTGAGCAGGTGCCCATTGGCCCTGGTTCTCCAGGAGCATGCCCGCCACTTCGGCAGGCTCTTCGATCAAGGTGAGAGCGGCGAGAGCGGTAGTCAGGGTGGCGGCCGCGTCGTCGGGAAGTCGCGCATCGCCGAGTGTCGGAAAGAGCAGCAAGAGCCGCGAATCGGGGTCGGCAATGCCCTCTGTGGCCGGCTGTCGGGCAGCAGACAGCAACTCCGGCCAGGCCATACCGGGTCCCATGAAGTGACCGTCATCCACGGCAAGGTATTCCGCTGCGGACCAGGCTGGGTGATGTATCAGGTAGTCCACCCCGTGGTCACCCTCGATGTTGCGGTAGACGGCGTGAATGGTGTGCCCCGAGGACAGCGGCACGCTGAACACCGGCCACTCCCGCTCGGAGGACAGCCTGCGATACAGCTCCATGGCCGCGTCCCAGTCAGCACCGAACGCAGCTCGCTGCGCGTCCTCACCCTGCAACGAAGTGCCAAGATGCACGGGCCAGAACAGCGGATCATTGAGGTAGGCACTGTCCTGGACCAGAGGGCCCGGGCCCTCTTCGTATCCCGGGATCCTGAGCACGTGAGGATGATGGCACGAAGGACGGACACGGCCTCCGGGCTCGCGGTTCGGCCGTTCCGTCTCGTTCACCATCGTTCGCCGACGTTCAGCCGAGACCAGAAGACCGCTCCCGTCCACGGGCCAGCGCCCCTGAACCCAGGTGAGCGACCCTGCACGCACCCCAGCTCTCTAACACCACAGTTTGAAAGCGTGCGTCGGCTCGCTCGTGGTCGGCCGATACGGTGTGGGCGCGTTGTCAGAGGCTGGTGGCATCGTGCCCGCATGGACACGCTCTTTGATTTTCCCGAACTGGAGACACACGAAGAAGCCGTCATTGCTCGCTATCGGCTGAGCGATGACCAATACGGCTCGCGTGCCGAGCGGGAAACGATCTTCGCCGCTGAGCGCACCATGACGGCCGCCGTCGAAGAGGCGCGAGTCGGTGAAGTGGATGGGAATGAGTTCGGCGGAGGCGAAGCCGTGCTGTACGCCTATGGGGCGGATGCGGAGGCGCTCTTCAAGGTGATGGAGCCGGCCCTTCGCGGTGTGCCGTTCAGGCCGGCCCACGTCGTGCTGCGGCAGGGGAGCCGGGAGACGGAGACACGAGTGGATCTGTGATGCGGTACAGCAACGAAGTACAGCAACCCCAGCAACCGCCAGCACCCAACACTGACCGCCACGCTCTTCCCCGCAGCCTGTATGACCTCTAATAACCGACCTCTCCAGAGCTACGGATCAGAAGGTCTAGTGCCGTGACCGGAGAGGTTCACCGAGGTCTCGTGGTCTGCGGGTGCGTGAGTCACCGCTGCTCCCCGGCTTCGGCTGGTCGCAGGGCTGAGCGACCTCGTTTGCGTGGTTGTAATCAGCTTGCTGCCCGCCCCGGCGGGCGGGCAGGGTCTGGATCATGCTTGAACTACGCCCTTTGGAATCAGACGACTGGCCCCTTTGGCGGGAGTTGCGACTGGCCGCGCTTGCTGAGGCGCCCTACGCGTTCGGATCGACGCTGGCCCAGTGGCAGGGCTCCGGCGACCGAGAGGAACGCTGGCGTGCCCGTCTGTCGATTCCTGGCGCGCACGATCTCGTCGCGCTCCTAGACGGCCTTCCGGTGGGCATGGCCAGCGGAGTGCCGGGCGAGGGAGCAGGGAACGTGGAGTTGATCTCGATGTGGGTCAACCCAACGGCTCGGGGCAAGGGCGTGGGCGACTACCTGATCCAGGCGGTCGAGCGGTGGGGGGCGGAGCGCGGCGCCACGACCTTGCGGTTGTCCGTCATGCCGGACAACCGCAAGGCGACCGCGCTCTATGAGCGGCACGGTTTCACGGACACGGGTGAGCCCGGCGATCTTCTGCCCGATGGCGTTGGCAGGGAGCGGGTCATGGCGAAGAGCCTGGCCGCTGTCTGATCTCCACATCCGGGTACGGCGGGATCCCTCACTTGGTCAGGCTGCGGCGGCGAGGGGGCGTCCGCCCCAGTGAATGCCCTTCTCGCTGCGGATGCGGGCGCGTTCGCGAGGCTGTGCCGCCAGGACGTCGGGGTGGCGGGGGTTCTGGTTGCGCTAGCGCAGACAGGACGCAGGTCTGGTCCCGGTCAGGGGGTAGTAACCTCCGTCTACTAACTGTCTGCGCTCTTGATGGTACGAAGAGTGGATTTGGTATCGGTCTGTGGGGACAGACCGGGTTGGGGGGCTCGATGCTGTATCGGTTCAATTCGCCGCCAGGTTGGCCGGCACCGCCTCCTGGGTGGATGCCGCCCCCCGGCTGGCATCCGGACCCGTCGTGGCCACCGCCGCCGCCAGGTTGGCAGCTTTGGGTGCCCGACACGACCGGTAGCGTGAGTCCCATTGAGGCCAGCACTGGCTTCGCGCAACAGCGTGAGCAAGTCACGAGTGTCCAGGACGCGCCAACTGCGCCGCCCGGCTCGAACACCGACCGGGCCGCTGTACCCCTACAGTCACCCGTGCCCCAGGCTCGCCGAGGTGGTCTGTTCGGCAGACGTCGCCGTGACGAGGCCCAAGAGGTCGAACAACTGCGAGGGTGGATAGCGAGCACGCAGGGCATGGACACCGTCCAGGTCCTCGGCGCCCTGCGTATGGCGCGCGAGAAAGCCACCGCTTTGCGCGAAGCTGCGGAAGCTGAAGCGGAGGAGATCCGTCAAAGCGCCCGGGAAGAAGTGAAGAGGGAGAAGGAGGAAGCGAAGAAGGCTTCCAAGGACGCTGACCGTGCCCGGAAGGAAGCGGAGAAGATTCGGCAGGACACCTATCAGGCCAGCAGCCGACTTGCCGAAGTCCAGGCTCAGGTTGTCACCACCGACGAAACGGCGATGCTCCAGCAGGTCGGAATCTACGCCTACCAACACCAGTTGCAGGATGCCATTGCCTACCGCACTCGATTGGACTCGCTACAGGCCGAGATCAAGAACCTTGCGCGGACGGATCAAGCGGTACTCGCAGTTCAGCACTGGACGGTCAACGGTTCTGCCAGCGCCGGGCGCAAGATGGTACGGGACTTCTCGAAGCTCATGCTCAGGGCATACAACGCCGAGGCGGACTACGCTGTGCGGACCATGCGCCCCCATCGTCTGAGCTCGCTCATCGACCGGCTGTACAAGAGTCGGGAGACCATTGCCAAGCTCGGCGCCACCATGCAGATCCGCATCTCCGATGCCTACCACGACGCCCGCGTGCGTGAGCTGCAGCTGACTGCGGACTTCCTGCAGAAGAAGGAGGAGGAGAAGGAAGCTCAACGGGAGATCCGAGCACGCGAGAAGGAAGAGGCCGCTGCGCAGCGGGAGTTGGACCGCGAGCGGGAGAAGCTCCAGAAAGAGCTGAGTCACTACCAGGTCGCTTTGGAGCGGCTCCGGGAACGTGGGGACGCCGATGCCGTAGCGGAGATGGAAGCCAAACTCGCAGAGATCGAGGAGGCCCTTAGTTCCGTCGAGGCACGTGCCGCCAACGTCCGCGCCGGGTACGTGTACGTGATCTCCAACATCGGTGCCTTCGGCGAGCGGATGGTCAAGATTGGGATGACGCGGCGGCTGGAACCATTGGAGCGCGTCTACGAGCTGAGCGGTGCATCAGTGCCGTACCGGTTCGATGTCCATGCACTGATCTTCAGCAAGGACGCGGTCGGTCTGGAGTCCCAGCTGCACCAGGAGTTCGCGGACCAACGAGTCAACCGCGTCAACGCACGAAAGGAGTTCTTCCGCGTCACCCCGGCCCAGGTGCGCGATGCCCTCCAACGGTACGCCGGCCAGCACCTCGTCGAGTTCACGGAAGAGCCTCAGGCTCTGGAATGGCGTGCCAGCCAAGCGAGCTGATCCGTCCAATCCAGCCAGAAGGAACCGGCGTGTCAATCGAGCCGCCGGTTCCCTCAACCACAGCCGTTTCTGCGCACTGCCGGCTCCGCACCACAACCGCACCAGATCGAGCGGGGAACAGCGGGGAGCCACGGTGAAAGCAAGCGCCACCAACGCGGCAACAACCCGGCCGTTTACCCAGCTCAGCGGGCAAGTTGATCACGAATGACCGCAGCTTCCCAAGCTGATAGCGCGCCGGAGTGCGCCCACGTGCACCAACAGGGGCTGTCTGCGCCTTGTCTGTCGGCAGGAGACCGGCCACGGTTCCTAGAAGCTTCAGGAACTGCGGGGCGAGACCCGGAGGAGGCAGCGGCGTGGCGACGTGTGGCGCACCGAACAAGTCAGGGGGGCGGTGCCGGCGGAAGGTGGTGACCGGCACGTCTCGGTGTCCGGTTCATCAAGGGCCCTGGTCCGCATACGGCGTGGCTCAGCGCAAGGAGAAGGAAGCCAAGGCGAAGAAGCGCTCTATCCGCAAGAAGCGCTGACCGTGGCTGACATCCACAGGTGACATCAACGGCACCGGACGTGGGCACCCATGCACGGCCCAGCACATACGCCCAGATCGAGCAGCGACCCTGCCGGGCCGTACTCGGATCGAACTCCTAAAGCGGTGCTCCGAGAGCGCCGGAGCCTCATCAGCAGTGGTCGCTACGCTCGGACTCGTGACCGAAGCCGCCCGACTCATAGCGAACCACCGAGTCCACGTCGTACCCGTTGTGCTGGCCCTGGCCAATCCATCCTGGCAGCGAGACGTCTGGCTCGACCCGTCGACATTCGAAGATCTGGACCACGTCTTCCACACACTCTTCGACGACTTCTGCGACGCCGACGAGCCAGAGCGGTACCTCGGCGTCAGCCTTCGAAGTGACGAAGAGGTCGTCCTCATGCGAGAGCTCGGTGCCGCGCTCAACGCTGCGGCAGCCGAGGCGCCCAACGACACCAACGCGGAGCATCTCCAGTCATCTGCCTGGCCAGACGTCGTGGCCATCGCCGGGCGCCTCGCTCAAGTCATGGTCACGAACGACCTACGAGAACTTGCCACGCTGCTTGAGGACGCGGCCAGACCCGTGCCAGATCGGGCGGGGAACCACGGGGAACAGCGGGGAGCAGGCCGGCGGAGACTCAGGCTCCGACACGGCATCGCCACAGGTCGGTTCGGCGACCTCCCGCAAACGCCCTTAGCTTCCCAAGGTGAGGTTCCCTCGTGAAGACGGGTCTTGCTGTCAGACCTGCGCTGTACGGTCCGCTCCATGGCAGAGAGACCGACGACGAACTGGCGCAGTGGCATAGCCAAGGAGGCCGCGGAGCTTGCCGCCGGCACCCTGGATCCCGACTGCGCGTGCATGGTCGAGTTGTTCCCCGAAGAGCTCTTGCTGGAGACCGATGCCGTCCTCGACGTGTTCGAGGCCGAGTTGCCCACGCTCACCGAAGGAGACGACGCACGGATCTTCGCTGCAGTGGAGCGCGTCATCCTGGCCCTGAACGCCGTGAACGAGGCTCACGACGAGGGCGCCTTCGAAACCGATGAGCGCGAGCAGTTGTGCGCCTACATCGATGAGGCGCTTACCGAGCAGGGAGTCGACGTCGCGGCCCTGACCGCCAGGCACGGGCTCGGCCGGCACGAGCTCACGGACCGGTGGCGGGACTGGTGAGCGACCCCTCGTCGTGAGAGATCAGGGTCGACTGTGGCCAGCGAGAGGAGTGTCTACGATCGCGCGATGAGCTACGACATCTACTTCTTGAGCCGACGCGACGGGCAGTCCTGGGATGAGGTCCTGGAGGCGATGGAAGACGCGGCCGAGCACAGCGAGCCGATCCCTGCCCGCCTCCTTGAAGCTTGGGAACGCATAGTCCCGCAGGCCCGGCTGCTGCTGGGCGAAGTGGACATCACGGAGTACGAACAGGAGTCGCGAGACCTCAGCCACTCGGGCACCGGCATCGACCTGTCCGTCTTCGGTGACGAGGTAAGCATCACCGTGCCCTACTGGCATGCAGGGGAAGACGCTGCGGTCGTGCTCGGCAAGGTCTTCGCCCTTTCAGCCATCGTCGAGAAGGAAACGGGGCTGACTGCCTACGACCCCCAGACGGAACGTCCGCTGGCGGAGATACAACCGCAAGGCGCGATAGGGCTGATGTCGAGGATCACCGAGGATTTGCGCAGCCGCTACGGTGGTTGACCAACCGCCGACGGAGGCGTGGCGGAGGCCGGTAAGGGGTACCACGAGGCACACGCGCGCCTGATCGGTCGGCGAACCCGCCATCGTGGCGGACTGTCATCGGCTCAGGTACAGGCCCTAACGATTCTCCGGCTCTGTTCAGTGCGAAGGCGTGAAGCCGCCGGACAGGTCGAGGCGGAACGCGGTGCCCGGAACCGTCGGAGTCCAACCCTCGCGCAGGGCAAGCCGAACCGATGCGGCAACACCGGAGGGCAGCACAGGGTCGGCCTCGCGACCGATCCAGTTGCTCGGATGTGGCTGGTCGGTGGTGACCACCAGCGTCGCCCCCGGGGTGTCCGCATGCTCGACCGCGAACGTGCACGGCGACCATGCCAGGCCCTGGAAGTACGTCGGCCTACCTCGCAGCCGCCAGCGGTAGACCATGCCGTCGACCACGATCCGTCGTGACCCCTTGCGGACCAGTCCCATGCCCCTCCTCGACACCAAGGATGCTAGCGAGCCCGGCCCCGCTGTCCGTCTCAGTTTCCGTCTCATTCCGCGCCGTTCACGGCCGTTCAGACGAGACCGAAGGCGGTAGCCGGACCCACGACCAGCCGTCGATGAACGCAGGTGAACGGCCCCGTCCGATGCCCCAGACCCCACCAACACAGTTGGAAAGCGTGCGTCGGCTCGGGTATGGACGGCTGGCACGGTCTGGGCGCGTTGTCAGAGGCTGGTGGCATCGTGCCCGCATGGACACCCTCTTTCACATGCCCGAACCGGAGACACCGGAAGAAGCCGTCATTGCTCACTACCGGCTGACCGACGACCAGTACGGATTGCGTGCCGAGCGGGAGGCAATCTTTCACGCTGAGCGCACCATGACGGCCGCCGTCGAAGACGGCGGGAGTCGGTGAAGTGGACGGGAACGAGTTCGGCGGAGGCGAAGCCGTGCTGTACGCCTACGAGCTCGTAACACGATCATGAGCGGGCCCTTTTGAGGCGTCGCCAGCAGATCAGACTGCAGGCCAGAGAGACGAAAGCGTCGTGGAGTTCGGTGCGGCGTTCCCATCGAACGGCGAGTCGTTCGAAGTGGTGGAGCAGGGCAAAGGTCTGCTCTACGACGTAACGGCGCTTGCCCATGCCCTGGATGTTCGGGGCGCCCTTGCGGGAGATGACAGGCAGGATCCGCCGCTTGCGGAGCTCTTCGCGGTTCGGATGGGAGTCGTAGCCCTTGTCTCCGAGCAGGGCCTGTGGGCGTCTGCCGGGACGCCCGGCCACCGGCGGGATGCCGTCGACCAGGGCGAGGGTCTGGGTGACGTCGTTCACGTTGGCCGCGGTAGTGATGACCTTGAGCGGAGTTCCGCGTCCGTCGCAGATCAGGTGGTGTTTGCTGCCCGTCTTGCGCCGGTCGACCGGCGACGGACCGGTGTCGGAACCCCCTATTTCGCGCGGACGTGCGAGCCGTCCACGCAGGCCCGTGACCAGTCGAGTTGGCCGGCCGCGTTCAGCTCGGCGAGCAGGATGCGGTGCAGCTGGTCGAAGACTCCTGCCTGCTGCCACCGCTCCAGGCGGCGCCAGCAGGTCTGTCCGGAGCCGAACCCTAGTTCCAGCGGCAGGAGTTGCCAGGCTATGTCGTTATAGAGGACGTAGAGGATGCCCTGGAGGCAACGCCGGTCTGCCACCGGACGCGGACCCGGCGACTGCTCGGGCCAGGGCGGCAACAGCGGTTCGATCAGCGCCCACAAGTCGTCGTCCACGATCCACGGTCGAGTACTCACAGCATCACGAACGGCCGAATCATCAGACCGGTCCCGCCCGACCAGCGCACCTCAACAAGATCGTGTTATGAGCTCTAATCGATGTCATACAGGGATGCGTGCCAAAAAGCTCTGATTCTGCTGCGGAGTGGTCATCCACTCCTCCATGATGAGCTCCGCTCCTACGTCCGGTACTTGGAGGACCGATGTCAGAAGCGGAACCTCAGCCCCCGAGTCTCAGCGAGATGCGGTTGTGGATCGACCGATTGAGGCGAGATTACGAGTCCGCCGCCCTCCAAGGTCGGGTTCCGTTGTCGCGGCGGGAGCAGCGGGCCTTCCGCAGGCGGCTGCAAGAACTGCGAAGGACATGCGAGGGCGAGGCTCACGGCCAAGGCGCTGACCGGCTGAGGGAGTTACTTGCGTGCGGCGTCATCCGGTACGGATTGGGAGAGGTTTCCCCGCGGGCGGGAAGGTTGCCCGAACAGGTCGCCGTCGACTTCGCTACCTTCGCTCTGTGGCCCATCGTCGAGGCCCCGAAGCTGCCGGAGGACTGGGCTGAGGCGCTCCAGCGCATCACATCCGAACCGGTGGCGCGGATCGTGATGCACGCAAGAGTGTCTCGCCATCAGGGTTCTCCTATGACTGTCATGCAGTTCAGCCGCGCCCTGGCCGCAGTTCCCGTCGCGGCTGGAATTCTGGCGCTTCTGCACGATCTAAACGATCCCCGCCGGGGCGGTTCGGCTCTCACCGCAGTGTCGTTGGCCCACAACGGATCCCGTCCGCCGCTCGGTTCGTCGGCGAAGACGTTGGCGCTGTGGACGCTGGCCGCTGCGGCCTCCGGAATCGTGGGAGACAAAGCTGACGCGGAAGTCACTGGTTTCTGGGACTGGATGGTGGCGAACGTGACGGATTCTCATCACTCGGCAGGTTCCTCCCACAGCTCTGGGGACGGACCAGACATGTCCAACCAGGGATCTCATCACAAAAATAATCAGGGGGAAGGACTCGTAAAGATGATCGAGAATTTCTTTCACGGGAACTGAACGTACGGAGATTGACCGCACATCATGTGACGACAGAAATGAGTGGTGAGCTGTGCACGGAGTTGAGAATTATCTTCTAGGCGCCGTCATTTTGGGTGTCGCCTCACTGGTGCTCAATCTGATTCTAATTTTACTGTCATTCGGCAACATGCGCGCCATCCTGTTTCTGCGGAAAGTGAGAGCGATCCTAGCTGACGTCCCCGGGGCTGTTCCTCTGAGCTGCATAAATGGCAGAGTATCGGCCGTCACGCTGAACACAGCGACCAACCGAGAGGAGGAGACGTATATTTATACTGGCGTGCTGACCTGGAGTAATGGCACACGCCTCACCTCGCGAGTGCGAAAGCAGGCGAAGCGGCAGTATTCCATGCGTGTTGGCATGTTTGCATTCCTCTTCGTTCCTCTGACCCTGATCGGGATATGGCTGCTGCTCTGGGTGGATGTGAAGGGTGGGTTGATTATTTTGGCTCTTCTGATATTTCATCAGTTCGTCCCGTTTAAGATCTGGATGTACCCAGGGCTTGGCGAGCTCCTGGAAAGAGAATGACAAACGAGAATGTGAAAATGATGGCAGATCGCCTGGCTGGGAAATCCGGGAGGTGTACCCAGCCAGGATTGGTGGTGGACCTGACGGCTTGCTGGTTTAAGATGCAAGGTTACGGGGCGGATGCGAAGGCGCTCTTCAAGGTGATGGAGCCGACCCTTCGCGGTCTGCCGTTCAGGCCGGCTCACGTCGTGCTGCGGCAGGGGAGCCAGGAGACGGAGACCCGAGTGGATCTGTGATGCGGTCCAGCAACCCCAGCAACCGTCAACACCCAGCATCGACCGTCCCGCCCCTCTCGGCAGCCGCATGACCTCCAATGACCGATCTCTACACAGCGACGGATCAGAAGGTGTACAGGGTGGGACGCCCCGGCCTCTTGAGGGTCGTCCCACCCTGGTCTCAGCTCCATCCACTCAGTCGGCGCAAGGATCTCTGCGCTGCGGGCGTTACAAGCCGGATTCCGTCTCCTCGTCCGAATCGGCCGTATGGCGGTTTCCGCGGCTGGTGGCCACGCGCAGCACGTCTCGCAATGCCCCGGCCAACTGAGCGGCGATAAGGCTCAACTCCTCCCCATTCGCTGTCTCGTCATCGAGTACCGGAGTCGCTTGCTCCAGGAGTTCGGATGCCATGCCGAGCTGTATCGCCTCGATGTGGTCCGCAAGGCGGGACATGAAGCCTTCCGCGTCATCGGTGCTCAGGTAGCACGGCTTACCCCCAGGCCCCGCCCAGGGAAGAAGCCTCAGCCCGTTCTGTGCCGTCATGTCTACGCGCCGGCCTCTCGATAGTCGGTGTCGGATGTCGACGAACCACCGAGCCTCCAGTTGCTCTCCGCTTCAACTCCCTGAGAGCCGAGGTCAGGCACCGTGTGGCACGAGCAGTCGCACGCCTCGTAGATCAGCGGAACGTCGATCGGCGCCAAAGCCGGAGAAGACTCAGCGCACTCGTGGTGCGTGCCGACACGGCAGGCAGTCGAGCGGTAGGCGGACGGTCGAGGCGTCAGGGCCGTGCAGTTGCTGTCGAGGAAGCATCAGCCAACTCCCAGAAAGACCGACCGAGTGTTCGCCGACGCGTTGGTGACCGCAACATCCATCGGGTGGCGCCGTACTCGCTTCTCCCCGACCAGCACGTACGGGCGTACGAGCGCCACGTCCTCGCCTCTCAGCAGGTAGTGGTGACTCGTCCAGCGGCGGACCAGTCCGAGAGCGACCGTCGGCCTGTCAACGGGTGAAGAGGAGGCAGGGGCACTCAACGGCCGGGACGGCGCTAAGCGGCGGCGGTGCCTGCCCTTGGGGACGTACCGCGCCCTGGTGCGGGCGACGGCGCGGCGGATACGGTTGAGCACGCTGAATCAGCTCCTATCGCTGTGGCTCGGTCCCCCGGCATCGCCCGCCGTGGGGACCGCTTTGCGGACGACCGCCCAGAGCGTGCGGCCGTTCAGACTGGTGGCGTGGAGACCGAAGCGATCGGCCTCGGCCACCACCTCCAGGACCTCCCTCCACGACTCGGTGGAGAGCGATTCCGGTAACTCCGCTTCGACCGACGTGAAGCCGGCGCGTTCCTCCACGCGCGTGGGGAGCCCGACGGCGGACAGCCGGGCGGCGATGGCTGCCGCGCTAACTCCCGAAGCGGGCACAGGGCAGCCTCCGTCACCAGCGATCACTTTCAGTGAAGCTAGTTAACTAGATTAGAGCTAGTGGACTAGATTTTCCATATGTCTGAGCAGCCGCCTTACCTCCGCATCGCCGACGAACTCCGGCGGCGGATCGCGGAGCACGTGTGGGAGCCGGGGGACCGCCTCCCCTCCCGCGCGCAGATCGGCCAGGAGTGCGGCGTGGGCGAGAACGTCGTCCGCCGCGCGCAGGAACTGCTGATCTCACAGGGCGTGCTGGAAGGGCGAGCCGGATCAGGTACGTACGTTGCCGAGCCACGGCAACGCGTGCGGGTCGTCCGGTCCTCGGCGCGCGAGCAGCCCCACGGGTCGCCGTTCCGCGCGGACATGAAGGCCCTCGGTAAGCAAGGGGACTGGGAGAGCCGGACCGACGCCAAGGTGCCCGCCCCCGCCGACATCGCCGCACGGCTGGGCATCGCCGAAGGCGACCTGTGCGTACGGACCTCGTACGAGTTCCTGGCCGACGGCAGGCCCGTGCAGCTCTCCACGAGCTGGGAGCCCTACGACCTCACCGCCGGCACCCTCGTCGTCCTCCCCGAAGGCGGCCCGCACGCCGGGACAGGCGTCGTCAACCGCATGGCCGCCATCGGGATCACCGTCAGCCACACCGTGGAGCAGCCCGAGCCCCGGCAGGCCACCGCCGAGGAAGCCTCACTCCTCGGCATCCAGAAGGCCGCTCTCGTCACCCACATCCGGCGGACCTACTACAGCGACCAGGGACGCCCCGTCGAGACCGCGGACATCATCGTGCCCGCCGCCCACTGCGAGATCGTCTACGAGATCCCCATCCATCGATAACCCGCAGCCCCGCCGAAGCCGACAAGTTCGCTGCTGCTCCAGTGGATGCTGATGGTGGCTCGGAGTGGGAAGAGACAGGCCGGTGTCCGCCCGGGAAAGCACGTGAGCGCCCTCCCCCGGGCCGTCCTCGGGCCGTGGAAGGGCGCTCAGTGATGACCAACGTCGACAACTGCCGACAGCTCAGCAGCAGGTCAGAGCGGTGATCGATTAGGCGGCCGCAGGTCACGGCCGCCGATGGTCAGTTGTGGCTGTGCAGGATCTCGTTCAGGCCGCCCCAGACCGCGTTGTTCGGGCGGGCCTCGACGGTGCCGGTGACCGAGTTGCGGCGGAAGAGGATGTTGGAGGCGCCGCTCAGCTCGCGGGCCTTGACGATCTGGCCGTCGGGCATGGTGACCCGGGTGCCCGCGGTGACGTACAGGCCGGCCTCGACCACGCACTCGTCGCCGAGCGCGATGCCGACGCCCGCCTCGGCGCCGACCAGGCAGCGCTCGCCGATGGCGATGATCACGTTGCCGCCGCCGGACAGCGTGCCCATGGTGGAGGCGCCGCCGCCGATGTCCGAGCCGTTGCCGACCACGACACCGGCCGAGATACGGCCCTCGACCATCGAGGTGCCGAGCGTGCCGGCGTTGAAGTTGACGAAGCCCTCATGCATGACGGTCGTGCCCTCGGAGAGGTGCGCACCGAGGCGTACCCGGTCGGCGTCGGCGATGCGCACGCCCTTCGGGACGACGTAGTCGGTCATCCGCGGGAACTTGTCGATCGAGGTCACCTGGAGGTGCAGGCCCTCGGCGCGGGCGTTCAGCCGGACCTGCTCGATCTCGTCGACGGCGACCGGGCCGAGGGAGGTCCAGGCGACGTTGGCGAGGAAGCCGAACTGGCCCTCCAGGCTCAGGCCGTGCGGCTTGACCAGGCGGTGCGAGAGCAGGTGCAGACGCAGGTAGACGTCGTGCGCGTCGATCGGCTTCTCGTCGATCGAGGCGATGACCGTGCGGACCGCGAGGACCTCGACGTTGCGGCGGGGGTCCGGGCCGATCGCCTTGGCCGCTCCCTCGCCGAGGAGTTCCACGGCCTGCTCGGCGGAGAGCGTCTCGGTGCCGGCCGGGCCGGGCTCGGCGACCAGCGCGGGGGCGGGGAACCAGGTGTCGAGAACGGTGCCGTCGGCGGCGATGGTGGCGAGCCCGGCGGCCACGGCGCCGGTGGGACGAAGAGCAGTCGTGTCGGTCATGAGGGCAACCTAACCGGCCGGGGGCCAGGGAGGCGAACCAGCGTGCGGGGCGTCTCGGGGGGCGGGCCGTGAAGACGCGCCGGGCGGCCCGCACTCCCCCGTGGTGCGGGCCGCCCGGGATCGGGGAGTTGGGTCAGGGGCGCTCGCCGGCCTTGTCCACCACCGCCATCGTGACCAGTTCGTCGGTGTCGACGACCTTGCCGTCCATGAACTGGCGCCAGCCCACGACGTGGTAGGTCCGCGGGTCGATCAGCGTCTGTTTCACCAGACTGGGCCTGCGCTCGGCCTTGTTCTGGGGCAGGTCCGGGTCGTCCACGGCGAGGTAGTTCGTCAGGGCGACGGCCTTACGGCCGGTGACCGTGCCGACCAGGTGGTCGGTGACGTTCCCCTCGACCAGGAGCGCAAGGGCGCGGTACAGCGAGGCCAGCCCCGCGGGCGGCATGAATCTATAACGGAGGAGGGTACTGATCTCCATGTAGTCGTCCCACGCCTGGCCCCCGGCCCCCTTCATTCCATCGTTGCTGATGGCGTTCCAGTCACGGAGTGCCCGCAGCGTCCCCTCGCCGTCGGCCGGCAGTGCGGCCACGAACCGGTACACAGCACGCGGCGATGGGTACACATCCAGCTCCTTGCCCCCTGGATTTGCCGGGCCGACGGTGAGCCTGGGATCGTCGGCCGCCGGGTAATAGGCCCGCAGTTCGCCGTCGTACCGGGCCCAGCGCTCGCTTGACTCTCCGTCGGGGACCGGCACCACGTTCGTGTAGATCCACTGCTTCCCGGTGGGCTCGGTGGCCGCCGGCTGCTTGTCCAGCGCGTCGGCCGCCCGTTCCAGGAAGTCGTGCGCGCTCATCCCCTTCAGGTCGATGTCCGGCGTCGCGGGCCGCACCCTGCGTGCCGTGCCGCCCCCGCCCACCAGCAGGGCGGCGGTGACGGCGACGGCGGTCACCGCGGCCACGACCGCGACGATCACGAACTCCCGCCGCCACCACCCGGCCCGGCGCCGCTCCCCGGCCCGTACCGCGTCGGTCAGCAGGGCACGCCCCGCCGCCAGCCGGGCCCGGTCGGGCACCGGCGCGTGGGCGCGCAGCGCGCGCACCTCGGTCATCTCGTCCATCGCTATACCACCTCCGCGGTGTCGCCCACGAATGCCGGATCGGCGCCCAGCGCCGTACGTACCTTGCGCCGCGCCCGGTTGAGCCGGGAGCGGACCGTGCCGACCGGGATGTCCAGCGCCTCGGCGACCTCCTGGTAGGTGAGGTCGGCCCAGGCGACGAGCAGCAGGACGTGCCGGTCGCCCGCCGTCAGTGCGGCGAGGGCGCCGGCGAGCGGGCCCTGCGCGTCGATCCGGTTGTCGGTGTGTTCGACCCAGGACTCGCTCCAGGACTCGGCGAGGGGGTCGTGCCCGGTGCGGGCCAGCGCCTTGAGCGCCCGCACCTCGGCCCGGCGTTGCTTGCCGATCAGGTTGCCCGCGATGCCGTACAGCCAGGGGCGCGCGTTGGGGCGCCTGAGGTCGTAGCGGGAGCGGATCCGGAAGGCGACGAGGAAGGTGTCCGCGGTGATGTCGTCGGCGGCGGTGTCGCCGAGCCTGCGCGCCGCGTACCGGTGGATGTCGGGCGCGTAGCGATCGTAGAGCCGGGCGAAGAGCTCCGGTTGTTCCAGTGACTGGGCGACGGTCTCCGCGTCGTCCCCCGCCTGTGCCGTGGCCGGCGGCGGTCCGCTCACGAGGGCTCCCCCTGGTTCGTCGGTGCGTGCGTGTCACCCCTTGTTCCCCGATGGCCGCCGGAGGGTTCACGGTGCCCCGGCCGGCTCGGCGGGAAGGGGAGCGGCAGACGCGTTCCGCTCAGGGAATCACGCGCCCCAGCACCTCCCGCGCGTACCCCTCGTCGTACGGCGTCCCCGTCAGCAGCACCTGCAGACAGATCCCGTCCATCAGCGCGACCAGTGCCCGCGCCGTGACCGGGTCGGTGCGCCGTGCCAGCCGTTCGGCGAGGTCGTCGGCCCACTCGGCGGCGACGGGGCGCAGGGCGGGGCGGCGCAGGGCGGCGAGGTAGAGCTCGTACTCCAGCTCCACCGCGGTACGGTCCCCGTTCAGCCAGTCGCCGAGAATCCGGGCGAGGGCGGTGGCGAGGTCCGCCGAGGAGTCGTCCAGTCCGCCGCGCGAGGCGATCGCCTTGGCGAAGCCCTCGTTGGCCTGCCGCAGCGCGGCGACCATCAGCTCGTCGAGGGTCTTGAAGTGGTACGTCGTCGAGCCGAGCGGTACGTCCGCCGCGGCGGCGACGGAGCGATGGGAGAGCCCGGCGAGCCCCTTCGCCCCCACCACGCGGATCGCCGCCTCGATGATCCGCTGCCGGCGTTCGGGGTCGTAACGGCGTGGCATCAGTGCGCGCCTCCCAGGTTCAGGACCACCACTCCGCCGATGATGAGCACGATCCCGGCGACCTTGACCGGGCTCAGCCCCTCCCCGAACAGCAGCAGGCCGAGCACGGCGATGGCCGCGGTGCCGACTCCGGACCAGATCGCGTACGCCGTGCCGATCGACACGGTCTTCAGCGTCGCGGCCAGGAGCAGGAACGACACCGCGTATCCCAGTGCCGTCACCAGTGAGGGCCAGAGTCTGCTGAAGCCCTCGCTGTACTTCATCGCCGTCGTCGCGGCGACCTCGGCGGCTATGGCGCCGGCGAGCGTCAGGTATCCCATGTGTACGAGTGTACGCACCGTTGTGTACGACCGTACACAACGGTCGCGCCGCAGCGCGCCCCACGACAGGGCGCCGAGATCCGCGCTTGAACTCCCGTAACGCCACACGAAGATGTTTAACTCTCATAGAAACCGCTAGCTGAAACGGCTCCCCGCGGCCACACGACTCCACTAGTGTGTGCACCTCGGTGATCCACCAGTGCTTCACCTTTCACCCACCCCACCCTCACACCCCCGGCTGCCGCTGCCTTGGCGCCGCTGGAGGAAACGCGCATGCCAGAAACCACCCCCAAACCCCCGCCGCATCCCTCCTGGGAGAACGGCTGGGCCCCCGACACCTCCCGGGCTCCCGGAACGCGAAGACTCTGGCTGGCCGGCACGCTGGCGATCGCCACGGTCGTCGCCTGCGTCACCGCGATAGCCGTCAGCAGCAACACTCCTGACCAGGCGTCGGCCCCGCCTCCCTCGCCGGCCGACGCGGCCCTCGACCGCGGCCCCGGCCTCCTCTCCTTCGCCTCGCCGACGGCGACGGGACCGGCCACCCCCGCGAAGGACAAGTCGGGCATGCTGACGACTTCGCCGACCTCGTCCGCCTCCGCGCCGGCGTCGGCCGCGGCGCCCGGCACCACTCCGAAGACCTCGCCGTCCAGCGCGAAGCCCACCAAGTCCACGCCTTCCAAGGGCAGTTCGGGTGGTTCGGGCGGCTCCACACCGCAGTCCCCCACCCACAGGTCGGTCCGCTCGGTCAACTACCCGGACCGCTACTGGCAGGTGAGCGACGGCTATGTGAAGCTCGACCCGGTCCGTGGCTCGGAGTCCCGCGAGGACTCCACGTTCACCGTCGTCAAGGGCCTCGCGAACAGCTCCTGTTACTCGTTCAGGACGTCCGACGGGAAGTACCTGCGCCACCGGAACTTCGTGCTGCGCGCCGACCGCAGCGACGGCTCGTCCCTCTTCCACCAGGACGCCACCTTCTGCGCCCGGACCTCGGCCTACTCCGGCGCGGTCATGCTGGAGTCGGTGAACTACCCCGGCCGTTTCCTGCGCCACCAGAACTTCCAGCTGAAACTGGTCTCCTACCAGAACAGCGACCTCTACCGCGCGGACTCCGCGTTCCGCCTGGTGGACCCCCTGGCCTGAACACGCGAAAGCGGGGGGGGGGGGGGCGGGGCGGCGGCCGGCCGCGGGCCCGCGCGCCGGGCTGGGGCGCGGAGTGATCGAGCCCGCGCGCGCCGCGCGCCCGCGGGGGGTGGT
>NZ_JBSHAF010000005.1:178294-220235 GCF_053611365.1 Streptomyces sp. NPDC054813
TCTCCAACCACAACAGCGACCTCACCCGCGCGCACTCCGGGTCCCGCCTGGTGGACCCCCGGGCCTCAACCCGCGAACGCGGGGGCACCTGCCCGGGGCCGCCGCTTTTCGCTACGCGGGTGTCAGACGTTGAACCCGAGCGCCCTCAGCTGCTCCCGGCCGTCGTCGGTGATCTTGTCCGGGCCCCACGGGGGCATCCAGACCCAGTTGATGCGCAGTTCGTTGACGAGGCCGTCCGTGGCGGACTTGGCCTGGTCCTCGATGACGTCCGTCAGCGGGCAGGCCGCCGAGGTCAGGGTCATGTCGATCGTCGCGATGTTCGCGTCGTCGATGTGAATGCCGTAGATCAGGCCGAGGTTGACGACGTCGATGCCCAGCTCGGGGTCGACGACGTCGTACAGCGCCTCGCGGAGTTCTTCCTCCGAGGCCGGCTTCATCTCAACGGTCTCGCTCATGCCGTCTTCCTTTCGGCGTCGGCCGCGCCACCCAGCGCCTGAGCCGTCGCGTCCTTCCACGCCATCCAGCTCAGGAGAGCGCACTTGACCCGGGCCGGGTACTTGGAGACACCGGCGAACGCGACCGCGTCCTCCAGCACCTCCTCCATCGCGTCGTCGGGTTCGAGCCTGCCCTTGGACTGCATCAGCTCCAGGAAGGTCTCCTGGATCTGCCGCGCGTCGCCCAGCTCCTTGCCGACCAGGAGGTCGTTCAGTACGGAGGCGCTCGCCTGGCTGATCGAGCAGCCCTGGCCCTCGTACGAGACGTCCTCGATCGTCGTGCCGTCGTACTTCACTCGGAGGGTGATCTCGTCGCCGCACGTCGGGTTCACATGGTGCACCTCGGCGTCGCCATCCCTGAGACCACGCCCATGGGGGTGCTTGTAGTGGTCCAGGATGACTTCCTGGTACATGGAGTCCAGCTTCACGGTCTCAGTTCACGCCCTTCAGCCGAAGAAGTTCCGTACGTGCTCCAGCCCCTCGACCAGTGCGTCGATCTCGGCCGGCGTGGAGTACAGATAGAACGACGCTCGCGTGGTCGCAGGAATTCCGTACCGCAGGCAGACCGGACGGGCGCAGTGGTGGCCGACCCGGACCGCGATGCCCTGCTCGTCGAGGACCTGACCCACGTCGTGCGGGTGGATGTCCCCGAGGGTGAAGGAGATCGCGGCGCCCCGGTCCTCGGCCGTGGTGGGGCCGATGATCTTCAGGTCGGGGACCTCAGTGAGCCGCCGTACCGCGTACTCGGTCAGCGCGTGCTCATGGGCGAGGATCTTGTCCATGCCGATGGAGTTCAGGTAGTCGATCGCCGCGCCGAGGCCGACCGCCTGGGCGATCGGGGGGGTGCCCGCCTCGAACTTGTGGGGCGCCGGGGCGTAGGTCGAGGAGTGCATCGACACGGTCTCGATCATCTCGCCGCCGCCCAGGAAGGGGGGCAGATCCTCCAGGAGCTCCTGGCGGCCCCAGAGGACGCCGATGCCCGTCGGGCCGCACATCTTGTGGCCGGTGAAGGCCACGAAGTCGGCCTGGAGGGCCTGGACGTCGAGGGGCATGTGAGGTGCGGCCTGCGAGGCGTCGATGCAGACCAGCGCGCCGACCTCCTGGGCGCGACGGACTATCGCCTCGACCGGGTTGACCGTGCCCAGGATGTTCGACACCAGCACGAAGGAGACGATCTTCGTCTTCTCGGTGATGATCTCGTTGATGTTGGACAGGTCGAGGCGGCCGTCGTCGGTGAGGCCGAACCACTTCAGCTTCGCGCCCGTGCGCTGCGCCAGCAGCTGCCACGGCACGATGTTGGAGTGGTGCTCCATCTCCGTGATGACGATCTCGGTCTCGTGGTCCACGCGGTAGGGCTCGTCGGCCCAGCCGAGCATGTTCGCCACGAGGTTCAGCGACTCGGAGGCGTTCTTGGTGAAGATCACCTCGTCGCGGCTGGGCGCGTTGATGAACTCGGCGACCTTGTCGCGCGCGCCCTCGTACAGCGCCGTGGCCTCCTCGGCGAGCACATGCACACCGCGGTGGACGTTGGCGTTGTAGCGCTCGTAGTACTCACTGAGTGCGTCCAGCACCTGGCGCGGCTTCTGCGAGGTCGCCGCATTGTCCAGGTACACGAGCTTCCGGTCGTCGTGGACCAGGCGGTCCAGGATGGGGAAGTCCTTGCGGATCGCCTCGGTGTCGAGGAGGCCCGGCAGCTGCGTCACGCGGATACGCCACCCTTCGTGTAAGCCTCGTAGCCCTCGTTCTCCAGCTTGTCGGCGAGCTCGGCACCGCCGGACTCGACGATGCGTCCGGCGGAGAAGACGTGGACGAAGTCGGGCTTGATGTAGCGCAGAATGCGCGTGTAGTGCGTGATGAGCAGGGTGCCCACCTCGCCGGTCTCACGGACGCGGTTGACGCCCTCGGAGACGACGCGCAGGGCGTCGACGTCCAGGCCGGAGTCGGTCTCGTCGAGGATCGCGATCTTCGGCTTGAGAAGCTCCAGCTGAAGGATCTCGTGGCGCTTCTTCTCACCGCCGGAGAAGCCCTCGTTCACGTTGCGCTCGGCGAAGGCGGGGTCCATGGAAAGGCGCTCCATGGTCTCCTTGACCTCCTTCACCCAGGTGCGCAGCTTGGGGGCCTCGCCGCGGACGGCGGTGGCGGAGGTGCGCAGGAAGTTGGAGACCGAGACGCCGGGCACCTCGACCGGGTACTGCATCGCCAGGAACAGGCCGGCGCGGGCGCGCTCGTCGACGGACATCTCCAGGACGTCCTCGCCGTCGAGGGTGACGGTGCCGCCGGTGATCGTGTACTTCGGGTGACCCGCGAGCGAGTAGGCGAGGGTCGACTTGCCGGAGCCGTTGGGGCCCATGATGGCGTGCGTCTCGCCCTGCTTCACGGTGAGGTCGACGCCCTTGAGGATCTCCTTCGTGGCGTTGTCGGCCTCGACGGTGACGTGCAGGTCTCGGATTTCAAGCGTTGCCATGGGTGCCTCAGGACTCCTGGGTGAGGGAGACGAGCACGTCGTCCCCTTCGATCTTTACGGGGTAAACGGGGACGGGGCGGGTGGCCGGGAGGCCGGACGGCTTGCCGGTGCGCAGGTCGAAGCTGGAGCCGTGCAGCCAGCACTCGATCTGGCAGTCCTCCACCTCGCCCTCGGAGAGCGAGACGTTGGCGTGGGAGCAGATGTCGTAGATCGCGAACACCTCTCCCTCGGTGCGGACGACCGATACCGGCGTGCCGTCGAGCTCCACCCGCTTCGGGGTGTCGTCCTCCAGCTCGCTCAGGCCGCAAGCGCGTACGAAGGTGGTCATGCGACCGAGGCCTCCAGCTCCTCCTCGATCTTGGCGAGCAGCCGCTCCTCGATGTCGGCGACACCGATCTGCTGGACCAGCTCGGCGAAGAAGCCGCGGACCACCAGTCGGCGGGCCTCGTACTCCGGGATGCCACGGGCCATCAGGTAGAAGAGCTGCTCGTCGTCGAAGCGGCCGGTGGCGGAGGCGTGGCCGGCGCCGACGATCTCGCCGGTCTCGATCTCCAGGTTCGGCACCGAGTCGACCCGCGCGCCGTCCGTGAGGACCAGGTTGCGGTTCATCTCGTAGGTGTCGGTGCCCTCGGCCTTGGCCTCGATGAGGACGTCGCCGATCCAGACCGCGTGCGCCTGCTCGCCCTGGAGCGCGCCCTTGTAGGCCACGTTCGACTTGCAGTGCGGGGTGTTGTGGTCGACGAGCAGCCGGTGCTCCTGGTGCTGCCCGGCGTCCGTGAAGTACAGGCCGTACAGCTCGGCCTCGCCGCCGGTGCCGGCGAAGGAGACACGCGGGTGCAGTCGTACGACGTCGCCGCCGAAGGTGACGACGACCGACTTGAAGGAGGCGTCCCGGCCGATCAGCGCGTTGTGCTGGGCCACGTGCACGGCCTTGTCGTCCCAGTCCTGGACGGAGACGACGGTGAGCTTGGCGCCGTCGCCCAGGACGTACTCGACGTTGGCGGCGGTGACCACGTCGCCGGTGTGGTCGATGACGACGACGGCCTCGGCGAAGGCGCCCAGCTCGATGATCTGGTGGCCGTAGGAGACCCCGCCCTGGCCGTGCACGGCGATCCGGATCGGCTCGGTGAGCACCGTCTCCTTGGGGACGGTGACCACGCCGGCCTGCTCGAAGGCGGAGTACGCCTGGGCGGCGACCCGGTCCACCGGGGTGCCGGCCCGGCCGAGCCGGGGGTCGTCGCGGCCGACCAGTTCGACGATGACGCCCTCGGGGGCCTCCACCGCGACCTTCAGGCCGTCGCCGGTGGCGACCGCCGTGCCGTCGTGCAGCCCG
The DNA here is from genome assembly GCF_053611365.1 of Streptomyces sp. NPDC054813. NCBI lineage: Bacteria > Bacillati > Actinomycetota > Actinomycetes > Kitasatosporales > Streptomycetaceae > Streptomyces > Streptomyces sp. NPDC054813. Next base: position 182,586 of record NZ_JBSHAF010000005.1, read on the forward strand.
CGCAGGCGCTCCAGCGGGGTGAACCGCCACTCCTCCTCGCGGCCGTGCGGGACCGGGAAGTCCGCGACGTCGAAGGACGGGGGCGCGCTCATGCGCGTGGCGACGGTCGACTCGGCGGCCACCGCGATCTGGCCCGCGGTGGTCGACCCCACGGGGATGTTCTGAGCCTCAGCCATGGCTGTCGGTCTGCTCGCTTTCTTACGTGAGTGGCTTGACGGTGACCGGCGGTCGCTTAGCCGACCGCGCCTTCCATCTGGAGCTCGATCAGCCGGTTGAGCTCGAGGGCGTACTCCATCGGCAGTTCCTTGGCGATCGGCTCGACGAAGCCGCGCACGATCATCGCCATCGCCTCGAACTCGGAGAGACCGCGGCTCATCAGGTAGAAGAGCTGGTCCTCGGAGACCTTGGAGACGGTCGCCTCGTGGCCCATGGACACGTCGTCCTCGCGGACGTCGACGTACGGGTACGTGTCGGAGCGGGAGATGGTGTCGACGAGCAGCGCGTCGCACAGCACGTTCGACTTGGAGCCGTGGGCGCCCTCGCCGATCTCGACGAGACCGCGGTAGGACGTACGACCGCCGCCGCGCGCCACCGACTTGGAGACGATGTTGGAGGAGGTGTTCGGCGCCATGTGGACCATCTTGGAGCCGGCGTCCTGGTGCTGGCCCTCGCCCGCGAAGGCGATGGAGAGGGTCTCGCCCTTGGCGTGCTCGCCCATCAGGTAGACGGCCGGGTACTTCATCGTCACCTTGGAGCCGATGTTGCCGTCGATCCACTCCATGGTCGCGCCCTCGTAGGCGACGGCGCGCTTGGTGACCAGGTTGTAGACGTTGTTCGACCAGTTCTGGATGGTCGTGTAGCGGCAGCGGGCGTTCTTCTTGACGATGATCTCGACGACCGCGGAGTGCAGCGAGTCCGACTTGTAGATCGGGGCGGTGCAGCCCTCGACGTAGTGCACGTAGGCACCCTCGTCGACGATGATCAGGGTCCGCTCGAACTGGCCCATGTTCTCGGTGTTGATCCGGAAGTAGGCCTGGAGCGGGATCTCGACGTGCACGCCCTTCGGCACGTAGATGAAGGAGCCGCCCGACCACACGGCGGTGTTCAGGGAGGCGAACTTGTTGTCACCGACCGGGATGACGGTCCCGAAGTACTCCTTGAAGAGCTCCGGGTGCTCCTTCAGCGCGGTGTCGGTGTCGAGGAAGATGACGCCCTGCTCCTCCAGGTCCTCGCGGATCTGGTGGTAGACGACCTCGGACTCGTACTGGGCGGCGACACCGGCGACCAGGCGCTGCTTCTCCGCCTCCGGGATGCCCAGCTTGTCGTAGGTGTTCTTGATGTCCTCGGGCAGGTCCTCCCAGGACTCCGCCTGCTTCTCCGTGGAGCGCACGAAGTACTTGATGTTGTCGAAGTCGATCCCCGACAGGTCGGAACCCCAGTTCGGCATCGGCTTCTTCTCGAAGAGGCGCAGGCCCTTGAGGCGGAGCTTGGTCATCCACTCGGGCTCGGACTTCTTCGCGGAGATGTCCCGGACGACGTCCTCGTTGATGCCGCGCTTGGCGGAGGCGCCGGCCGTGTCGGAGTCGGCCCAGCCGTATTCGTACTTGCCCAGACCCTCGAGTTCGGGGTGGGCAGTCTCCGTGGGGAGAGTCATGCGGGGTTCCTCCCGGCCGTGCTAGCAGATGCGTCAGTGGAAATCTTGGGGATGAACGTCGTGCAGACGCCGTCGCCGTGCGCGATGGTCGCCAGTCGCTGGACGTGCGTGCCGAGCAGCTCGGCGAAGATCTCCGTCTCCGCCTCGCACAGCTGCGGGAACTGCTCCGCGACATGGGCGACCGGGCAGTGGTGCTGGCACAGCTGTTCGCCGACCGGTGCGCTGCGCGCCGTTGCAGCGTACCCGTCATGGCTCAGGGCCTTGGCCAGCGCTTCCGTGCGGTCGTCGGGGCTCACTGCCTCGATCGCCTTGCGGTAGGCGCTCGCCTGTGCGGCGATCCGGGCCCGCGCGAAGGCGGCGACCGCCTCCTGGCCGCCCCCCTGCTCGGCGATCCAGCGCAGCGCGTCGGCGGCGAGGGTGTCGTAGGACTGGTCGAAGGCGTCTCGGCCGCAGTCGGTGAGGGCGAAGACCTTGGCGGGCCGGCCGCGCGTCCGCGCGCCGTACACCCGCTGCTCGCGCGGCTCCACGACGTCGTCGGCGACCAGGGCGTCCAGGTGCCGGCGTACGGCCGCGGGGGTCAGGCCCAGGCGGCCGGCCAGCTCGGTGACGGTCGAGGGGCCGTGGTCCAGGATCGACCGCGCGACCCGGTTGCGCGTCGAACGCTCACCGGTCGCGAGTTCCTCCTGCGGGGTCCCCGTGGGGGTCTCCCGAGCCTCGCCGACGTTTTTCACAACGCCATTGTTGCGTAATTCCTCAGAGGCAGGCAAGCGGCGTCCAGCCCGGCGAACGGTGCCCTGCGTCACTTAGGCATACCTAATCTGACCTGCACAAACGATCTTTGATCGATCATCCCTCAGGCAATCCGGTGGCGGTCGGCGGCCCCGTCCGCAACACTCCACAACCATGCCCACACCCCCTCCGACCGGCCCTCTTGTCACTCGGGACACCCTCGCGAAGCAGCTTCGGCTGCTCGGTGTCAAGACTGGCGAAACCCTCCTCGCGCACACCTCGCTCAGTTCCCTCGGCTGGGTCAACGGCGGAGCCGTGGCGGTCGTGAAAAGTCTTCTCGACGCGCTCGGTCCGGACGGCACCCTGGTGGTCCCCACCCAGACCGGCGACCTCTCGGACCCGGCGGTGTGGCGCGACCCTCCGGTACCGGAGGAGTGGTGGGCGGACATCCGGGCGACCATGCCGTCGTACGACCCCCGGATCACCCCCGCGCGCGGCGTCGGCGTGATCCCGGAGACCGTGCGGACCTGGCCGGGCGCCCTGCGCAGCGCGCACCCGCAGACCTCCTTCGCGGCCGTCGGTCCCCGGGCGGCCGCGATCGTCGACGGCCACGCCCCCGACTGCCGGCTCGGCGAGCAGAGCCCGCTGGCCCGCCTGGAGAAGCTGGACGCGCGCGTGCTGATGCTCGGCACCGGCTATGCCACCTGCACCGGCTTCCACCTGGCCGAATACCGCATACCGTCGCCCCGTGTCGCGGTCGGCCGGCCCGCCCGGGGCGGCGGCTGGGAGGTGGTGACCGAGGTGTCGATCACCTCCGACCGCTTCGACGAACTGGGCTACGACTTCGAACGCGACCGGCCCGTCGTCGCGCGCGGACCGGTCGGCGCGGCCGAGGCCCGGCTCTTTCCCGTGCGTGAGGCGGTGGCCTACGCCGAGCGATGGCTGGCCGTACATCGACCCCGTGAGGAGGAGATCTAGCACCCGGCCGTCCGGGTGACGGCAGCCGTACTTAGACTCTGTCACCATGCGAAGTGAGCCCGTGGTCCAGGTGCGGAACCTGGTGAAGCGGTACGGCACGAAATCCGCCGTGGACGGCCTCGACCTGGTGGCCCGCCCGGGTGTGACCGCCGTACTCGGCCCCAACGGAGCGGGCAAGACGACGACGATCGAGACCTGCGAGGGGTACCGCAGGCCGGACTCCGGCTCGGTGCGCGTCCTGGGCCTCGATCCCGTACGTCAGTCCGCCGAGCTGCGCCCCAGAGTGGGCGTGATGCTCCAGTCCGGCGGGGTCTACTCGGGTGCCCACGCGGACGAGATGCTGCGACACGTGGCGAAGCTGCACGCGCATCCGCTGGACGTGGACGCGCTGATCGAGCGGCTGGGCCTGGGCGGTTGCGGCCGTACGTCCTACCGCCGGCTCTCCGGCGGCCAGCAGCAGCGGCTGGCGCTGGCCATGGCCGTCGTGGGCCGTCCGGAACTGGTCTTCCTCGACGAGCCGACCGCCGGACTCGACCCGCAGGCCCGCCGGGCCACCTGGGACCTGGTGCGGGACCTGCGCACCGACGGCGTTTCGGTCATCCTCACCACCCACTACATGGAGGAGGCCGAGCAGCTCGCCGACGACGTCGCCGTCATCGACGCCGGCCGGGTGATCGCCCAGGGCTCCCCCGAGGAGCTGTGCAAGGGCGGCGCCGAGAACACCCTGCGGTTCACCGGCCGCCCCGGCCTCGACGTCGGCTCGCTGCTCAAGGCGCTCCCGGCCGACTCCGCGGCCGCCGAGCTGACGCCGGGTTCCTACCGGGTCATGGGCAAGGTCAATCCACAGCTGCTGGCGACGGTGACCTCGTGGTGCGCCCAGCACGGGGTGATGCCCGACCGCATCTCGGTCGAACGCCACACGCTGGAGGACGTCTTCCTGGAGCTGACCGGCAAGGAGCTGCGCTCATGACCACCGCGACGGGCACCTACACCCCCCAGCCGGGTGCCGCCCCGCTGCCTCGCATGATCGCCGCGCAGGCGGCCCTGGAGACCAGGATGCTGCTGCGCAACGGCGAGCAGCTGCTGCTGACGGTCGTGATCCCGACGCTGCTGCTGGTCCTGTTCAGCTCGGTGGACGTCGTGGACACGGGCACCGGAAAGTCGGTCGACTTCCTGGCCCCGGGCATCCTCGCCCTCGCCGTCATGTCCACGGCCTTCACGGGCCAGGCGATCGCGACCGGATTCGAGCGCCGGTACGGCGTCCTGAAGCGGCTCGCCTCCTCCCCGCTGCCCCGCTGGGGCCTGATGACGGCGAAGACGGCCTCGGTCCTGGTCACCGAGATCCTCCAGGTGGTCCTGCTGACGGTGATCGCCCTCGCGCTCGGCTGGTCCCCGCACGGCAACCCGCTGACCGTCCTGCTCCTGCTGGTCCTGGGCACGGCCGCGTTCTCCGGCCTCGGCCTGCTGATGGCGGGCACCCTCAAGGCGGAGGCGACGCTGGCGGCCGCCAACCTGGTGTTCCTGCTGCTCCTCGTGGGCGGCGGGGTCATCGTCCCGCTGGACAAGTTCGGCGGGGCCCAGCAGGTACTCGGCCTGCTGCCCATCTCGGCCCTCTCGGACGGCCTGCGGGACGTGCTCCGGCACGGCGCCGGAATGCCGTGGGGCGACCTGGGGATCCTTGCGGTGTGGGCGGTGCTGGGGCTGGGGGCGGCGGGGCGGTTCTTCCGCTGGGAATGACGTGCGAATGACGCGGTCCGGTCTTGCGCGGCCCATCTGCTCCCGGTCCTACGACGCCGGGCACCCCTACCGGGCCAAGACCCTCTCCCGCCTCGGCGCCGTCCTCGTCACCACAGGCGGGACCGTCACCTGCTCGGCAGCGCGTCGCAGCCGGCGGTCGCGCCCGGCGGGGCACCCACGTGAATTCATGCACAAGCGGCGCCCTACGATGGTGGGCGTGCCAAAGCTGACCCCCGCCGACGCCGTAGCGGCCGTGCGCAACCCGCTCGCCTTCATCGCCGACCGCTGGACCCCGGATCCCCGGACCGTCCGGCGCGCGGCCCTCGCCGCACTCGTGATGTCGGTGGTCATCGTGGTCACCGGCGGCGCGGTCCGGCTCACCGGTTCCGGCCTCGGCTGCCCGACCTGGCCCGAGTGCACCGCCGGCTCGCTGACCCCGACGACCGCGCTGAGCTACCACAGCGCCATCGAGTTCACGAACCGCATGCTGACCTACGTGCTGTGCGCGGCCGTCGGCTGGGCGATCATCGCCGCCCGGTCCGAGAAGCCGTACCGGCGCAGCCTGACCCGGCTGGGCTGGGCGCAGTTCTGGATCGTGATGAGCAACGCGATCCTCGGCGGTGTCGTGGTGCTGGTCGGCCTCAACCCGTACACCGTCGCCGCGCACTTCCTGCTGGCGACCGCCCTCATCACGGTCGCCGTCCTGATGTGGCAGCGCACCCGCGAGGGCGACGGCGAGCCGCGCCCGCTGGTCGGCAAGGCCGTACAGCAGCTGGTGTGGGCCCTGCTGACGGTGTCGCTGCTGCTCATCGCGGTGGGCACGGTGGTGACCGGCGCCGGACCGCATCCGGGCGACTCGGGCGAGGTGGAGCGCATCGACGTCAGCTGGGAGGGCGTCGCCGAGCTGCACGCGGTGCTGGCCTGGATCGTGGTGTCGCTGACCTTCGCGCTCTGGTTCTTCCTGCGGGGCGTCAACGCGCCGCAGGGTCCGCGCGACCGCACCCGTGACCTCTTCCTGATCCTGCTCAGCCAGGGCGTGATCGGTTACGTCCAGTACTTCACGCACCTGCCCACGGTCCTGGTGGGCCTCCACATGTTCGGCTCCTGCCTGGTGTGGATCGGCGTGTTGCGCGTCCTGCTCTCCCTGCGGGAACGCGCCGAGGTGACGGCCGAGGTGCCCGCTCAGTCGTACGACGCCGTGAGCGCCTCGATCGCCGGGCCCAAGTAGTCCCGGGTCAGCCGGGCCCGGCGCGCCGTCCACTCCTCGGTGGGCGGGGCGGGGTCGTCGTAACGGCGGCTGCGGATGTCCTCGACGACCTCGACGGGCGCCCCGAGGCCGGGCAGCAGGTCCAGCGCCTCGCGTTTGGAGATCAGGCGGCCTTCGCGCGCGGTGACCGTGGCCCGGGCGAACGTGGTCATCCCGACGTCGACCCAAACGTCCCGCGTCCACAGCGGGGCCTTGCCGACTGCGGGCCGCCAGTAGTCCCGCAGTTCGCGGACGACGAAGTCGCCGAGTTCCCGGTCCGTCACCGGCGGCAGCAGCCCGGCGGGCGCCTTCCCGTGCAGCACCCGCCCGAAGGCGTGCAGCTCACGCCGGGTCACCGGACTGACCGGCCGTTTGAAGAACTGCTCGTACGCCCAGGTCAGATGGCGCCGGGCGGGATCGGCCGCGGTCGACGGGGTCAGATAGGTGCAGTGCAGGACGGTGGCGAGGGGCAGCGCGCGCAGCCGGGCGTGCGCCACGCCGACCTTCCATACGACGGCCGGGGTCACCGGCCCCGGCAGCACCGCGATCAGGTCCAGGTCGCTGCGGCCCTCCTGGTAGTCACCGGCGGCGAGCGAGCCGTGCGCCCAGACGGCGACCGGGGCCAGCGCCGACAGTTCACCGACGAATCGGGTCAGTAACGTCTCGGTGTCCATGCGCCCAGTCTGTACAGGTCACCCCAGCCCGTACACGCGTTTCGCGTTCCCCGCCGCGATCAGCCTGGCCACGCGCTGCGCGTCGCCCAGCGACCAGGCGTCCTCGGCGACCCAGCCGCCGAGGACCCGGGCGAGGGACTCGCGGAAGAGGCGGGCGCCGACGACATGCAGTTCGGGCAGGCCGTGGGCGCCGCTGGAGAAGAGGATCTTGCCGAAGGGGGCCAGTTCCAGGATCTCGGCGAGGATCGTCGCGGCCCTGGCGCCGGTGCGCACCAGGGCCGCGCCCGAGTCGGCGTACACGTGCGGGAAGACGCCGGCCAGGTGGGCGGCGTGGCGGTGGTAGGGGTAGCCGTGCAGCAGGACCAGGTCGGTGCCCAGGCCCGCGGTGGCCCGGACGAAGTCGGTCAGCAGGACCGGGTCGGTACGGTCGATCCGGGCGCCGGGCTCGCCGAGGCCCGCGTGCAGTTGGAGCGGGAGACCGGAGGCCACGGCGATCCACAGCAGGTGCCGCAGGAGAACCGGGTCGCTCAGCTCGCCGCCGACCCGGCGGGCGGCCAGCCAGCGGCCCGCGGCGCCTCGCACCTCACCGGGTCCGGGCGGCTCGGGGGCCAGGGCGAGGCCGTGCCGCAGTCCGGCGACGGAGGTGAAGGCGACCGCGTTCGCCGCCGCGCCGTGCACCGACTCGGCGAGGTTGGCGAGGAAGGATTCGACGGTGCCGGAGGTGTCGGCGACCTGTTCGGCCAGGAGCTCCAGGCGGACGATCTCCCGGGCCTCGGCGGCCCCGGTGGAAGCCATCTCGGCGATGCCGGTGAGGTCGCCGGGGAGGCCGGTGTCGACCAGGTAGGTGGTGATGCCGCTGCCGCGCAGCAGCCGGCGGCCCGCCTCCAGGACGCCGAGTTCGCGGCGCCGGGCCAGGTAGCGGGCCGGCGGGCAGTGGGGTTCCAGGCCGAGGAGCGGGGGGCACCAGCGCCGTACCGCGAAACCGGTCTGGGTGTCGAAGAGGGTGGTGCCGGGAGCCGGGGGGCCTTCGGTGCGGGCGAGCTGGGCCTCGAAGGTGCCCAGGCCGAGCTCCGTACGCAGCACTCCGTGGCAGTACTGGTCCACCAGGGACGGCGTTTCGATCATCCGGGCTCCCCCGTGGACGGCTGCATACCGTCTTAACGGGTGAACCGGGACGGAGGTCGCGGTTCAGCTCGGGGGTACGGGTTGTTCGGCGGCCACCGCTCGTGGGTGGTTGCTCGCGCCGTTCCCCGTGCCCCTGAAAACAGCTGATCAGCCGCCGATCTGGATGCCCGCCATGCGCTTCCACTCGTACGGGCCCGTCCGGACCTTCGCCGCGAACTCGCCGTCGAAGGACTCGTGGACGGTGATGCCCGCCTTCTCCACCGCCTGCTGGGCGATCTCGGTGCTCGGGGCCACCAGGTCGCCCCAGCCGCCGTCCTCACCCACGAGGACGATCCGCGCGCCGCGTTCGCCGATGTGGGCCACCTGGCCCTCGGCGCCGCCGTGGGCCTTGGCGAAGGTGCTGATCTGCCTGGCGAGGCGCGCGACCTTGCGCTCGGCCTTCTGGTCAACCTGCTGCGTGTCTGCCATGAACAGGATGCTACTCACGAGTAGATCGACTGGCGAGGGCAGGGCGGTGTGATGTGGGCCCGCGCGGGGTCAGTGCAGGAAGGGGTCCACGGCCACCGCCACGAACAGCAGCGACACATAGGTGATGGACCAGTGGAACAGGCGCATCTCCTTGAGCTTCCCGCCTGTCACCTCGGCCTTCGCGCGGTTCTGCAGCCCGTGCGCCTCCCAGAGCCACCAGCCGCCCGCCACCAGGGCGACCAGCGTGTAGAACCAGCCGGTATAGCCGAGAGGGGTCAGGAGCAGGGAGACCGCGACCATCACCCAGCTGTAGACGACGATCTGCTTGGCGACCACCTTGTTGGAGGCGACGACCGGCAGCATCGGCACGCCCACGCGCGCGTAGTCGTCCTTCACCTTCATGGACAGCGGCCAGTAGTGCGGCGGCGTCCAGAAGAACATGACGAGGAAGAGGATGATCGGCGCCCACGACATCGAGTCCGTGACGGCCGACCAGCCGATCAGCACCGGCAGACAGCCGGCGATGCCGCCCCACACGATGTTCTGCGAGGTACGGCGTTTGAGGATCATCGTGTAGACGACGACGTAGAAGAGGAGCGCTCCGAGTGACAGCCAGGCGCTCAGCCAGTTGACGGTGAAACCGAACAACAGGGTGGAGACGACCGCCAGGGTGATGCCGAAGGCGAGGCACTCGCGCGGGCTGACCATGCCGGTCACCAGCGGGCGCTGCGAGGTGCGGTCCATCAGCGCGTCGATGTCCCGGTCGATGTACATGTTCAGCGCGTTGGCGCCGCCAGCCGAGAGGTACCCGCCGACGCAGGTGAGCAGCACCAGCGTCAGATCGGGCACGCCCTGCTGGGCCAGGAACATCACCGGAACGGTGGTGATGAGCAACAGCTCGATGATCCGTGGCTTGGTCAGCGCCACGAAAGCTTTGACACGGGCCCCGAACGGCCGGTGGCTCGGGCTCTCGCTCGCACCGAGCACCCCCGCTGGACGGGATTCGACGGCCGTCACGCACACCCCTGACAGAGACATCCCAGCAAGCCTCCCCGTGTGAAGTCCCGGTAAAGGCTCGCGCGTACCACGCCACTTTAGACGTTGCCCATACCCCGACCTTCGCGGGGGTGGGGTCGTGTTGGCGGGCGTCTCGGGAGAGCCGGCAGAGGGCTCGGTTGAGCAGTCAGATGAGCGGCTCCGTATTCATGTGCCGAATGCCTTCCCGGCCAGTCGGGAGGCGGATCCCCGCAAGGCCCGGCAGTCTGGAAACACTCGAAAAAACGCACGTCCTTACGGGGGTAGGCTCGACAGCGGCCGGTGGGCACCCAGTACACCGGCAGCCGGTGCGGGCGTGTGCCCGTGGACCGGTAACCGAACATGTGGAGAGGAGCCCTGACCCAGGGTGAGCACCAAGCCGACCACCACAGACCTCGACTGGACCGAGTTGGACCAGCGGGCCGTCGACACCGCCCGCGTCCTGGCCGCCGACGCCGTACAGAAGGTCGGCAACGGCCATCCGGGTACGGCGATGAGCCTGGCGCCGGCCGCGTACACCCTCTTCCAGAAGGTGATGCGGCACGATCCGTCCGACCCCGACTGGGTGGGCCGCGACCGTTTCGTGCTGTCCGCCGGTCACTCGTCGCTGACCCTCTACACGCAGCTCTACCTGGCCGGCTTCGGCCTGGAGCTGGAAGACCTGGAGTCCTTCCGGACCTGGGGCTCGAAGACCCCGGGCCACCCGGAATACGGCCACACCAAGGGCGTGGAGACCACCACGGGACCGCTCGGCCAGGGTGTCGCCAACGCGGTCGGCATGGCCATGGCCGCCCGCTACGAGCGCGGCCTGTTCGACCCGGACGCGCCGCAGGGCGAGTCCCCCTTCGACCACTACATCTACTGCATCGCCGGTGACGGCTGCCTCCAGGAGGGCATCTCCGCCGAGGCGTCCTCGATGGCCGGTCACCAGAAGCTCGGCAACCTGGTCCTGCTGTGGGACGACAACCACATCTCGATCGAGGGCGACACCGAGACGGCCGTCTCCGAGGACACCGTCAAGCGGTTCGAGGCGTACGGCTGGCATGTGCAGCGCATCGCCCCGAAGCCGGACGGCGACCTGGACCCGCACGCCATCTACAACGCGATCGAGGCCGCGAAGAAGGTGACGGACAAGCCGTCCTTCATCGCGATGCGCTCGATCATCGCCTGGCCCGCCCCGCACGCGCAGAACACCGAGGCCGCGCACGGCTCGGCGCTCGGCGAGGACGAGGTCGCGGCCACCAAGCGGGTCCTCGGCTTCGACCCGGAGAAGAGCTTCGACGTCGCCGAGGAGGTCATCGCCCACACCCGCCAGGCGGGCGAGCGCGGTGCCGCGGCGAAGGCCGAGTGGGAGAAGTCGTTCCAGCTGTGGCGTGACAGCAACGCCGAGCGGGCCGCCGACTTCGACCGCATCGCCGCCGGCGAGCTGCCCAAGGGCTGGGAGGAGAAGATCCCGGTCTTCGAGCCCGGCAAGGGCGTCGCGACCCGCGCGGCCTCCGGCAAGGTGCTCCAGGCGCTCGGTGCCGTGATCCCGGAGCTGTGGGGCGGTTCCGCCGACCTCGCCGGGTCGAACAACACGACCATCGACAAGGACAGCTCGTTCCTGCCGGCGGACAACCCGCTGCCGGGTGCGGACCCCTACGGCCGCACCATCCACTTCGGTATCCGCGAGCACTCCATGGCCGCGGAGATGAACGGCATCACCCTGCACGGCAACACCCGTGTCTACGGCGGTACGTTCCTCGTCTTCTCCGACTACATGCGCAACTCCGTGCGGCTGTCGGCGCTGATGCACCTGCCGGTGACGTACGTGTGGACCCACGATTCCATCGGTCTCGGCGAGGACGGCCCGACGCACCAGCCGGTCGAGCACCTCGCCTCGCTGCGCGCCATCCCCGGTCTGAACGTGGTCCGTCCGGCGGACGCCAACGAGACCGCGATCGCCTGGCGCGAGATCCTCAGGCGCTACACCAAGGTCTTCGGCAAGGGCGCTCCGCACGGCCTGGCGCTGACCCGCCAGGGCGTGCCGGTGTACGAGTCCAACGAGGACACGGTCAAGGGCGGGTACGTCCTCTTCGAGGCGTCGAACGGCACCCCCGAGGTCATCCTCATCGCCACCGGCTCCGAGGTGCACGTCGCCGTCGAGGCGCGCGAGCAGCTGGAGGCCGACGGCGTGCCCACCCGGGTCGTCTCCATGCCCTGCGTGGAGTGGTTCGAGGAGCAGGACCAGGGGTACCGGGACAGCGTCCTGCCGCCGTCCGTCAGGGCGCGGGTGTCGGTCGAGGCGGGTATCGGCCTCACGTGGCACAAGTACGTCGGGGACGCCGGCCGCATCGTTTCCCTGGAGCACTTCGGTGCTTCCGCCGACGGCAAGGTGCTCTTCCGCGAGTTCGGCTTCACTGCCGAGAATGTGGCCGCCAAGGCCCGGGAATCCATCGCCGCCGCCCAGCGCTGACGCTCACATACGACACGTAGGAGATGTAATCCCATGACAGACGCACTCAAGCGCCTCTCCGAGGAAGGCGTCGCGATCTGGCTGGACGACCTGTCGCGCAAGCGGATCACGTCCGGCAACCTCGCCGAGCTGATCGACCAGCAGCACGTCGTGGGCGTCACCACCAACCCGACGATCTTCCAGAAGGCGATCTCTTCGGGCGACGGCTACCAGCAGCAGGTCTCGGACCTCGCTGCCCGCAAGGTGACCGTCGAAGAGGCCATCCGCATGATCACCACGGCGGACGTCCGCGACGCCACCGACATCCTGCGCCCGGTGTTCGACGCGACCGGCGGCCAGGACGGCCGCGTGTCGATCGAGGTCGACCCGCGCCTGGCGCACAACACCAAGGCGACCGTCGCCGAGGCCAAGCAGCTGGCCTGGCTGGTGGACCGCCCCAACACGCTCATCAAGATCCCGGCCACCAAGGCGGGTCTGCCGGCGATCACCGAGGTCATCGGCCTCGGCATCAGCGTCAACGTCACGCTGATCTTCTCGCTGGAGCGCTACCGCGAGGTCATGGACGCCTACCTCTCCGGCCTGGAGAAGGCCAAGGAGCGCGGCCTGGACCTCTCGCTCATCCGTTCGGTGGCGTCGTTCTTCGTGTCCCGTGTGGACACCGAGATCGACAGGCGCCTGAACGACCTGGGCACCGACGAGGCCAAGGCGCTGCGCGGCAAGGCCGCCGTCGCCAACGCCCGGCTCGCCTACCAGGCGTACGAGGAGGTCTTCTCGACCCCCCGCTGGAGCGCGCTGGAGAGCGCGGGCGCCAACAAGCAGCGTCCGCTGTGGGCGTCGACCGGTGTGAAGGACCCGGCGTACAAGGACACCATGTACGTCGACGACCTGGTCGCGCCGAACACGGTGAACACCATGCCGGAGGCCACCCTCTTCGCGGTCGAGGACCACGGCGACATCACCGGCGACACGATCACCGGCACCTACGAGCAGGCCCGCGCCGACCTCGACGCCGTCGAGCGGCTGGGCATCTCGTACGACGACGTGGTCCAGGTTCTGGAGGACGAGGGCGTCGAGAAGTTCGAGGCCTCCTGGAACGACCTGCTCAAGTCGACCCAGGCGGAGCTGGAGCGCCTGGCCCCCTCGGAGGGCTAAATTGTCGAGCAGCAACCCGCTGCGTGACCCCGCAGACCGACGGCTCCCGCGTATCGCGGGACCGTCGGGTCTGGTCATCTTCGGCGTCACGGGCGACCTCTCCCGCAAGAAGCTCATGCCCGCGGTCTACGACCTCGCCAACCGGGGTCTGCTGCCGCCGGGCTTCTCCCTGGTCGGCTTCGCCCGCCGCGAGTGGGCCAACGAGGACTTCGCCGCCGAGGTCCACGACGCCGTCAAGGCACATGCCCGCACCCCGTTCCGCGAGGAGGTCTGGCAGCAGCTCATCCAGGGGATGCGCTTCGTCCAGGGCACCTTCGACGACGACGACGCCTTCGAGCGGCTCCGCTCCACCATCGAGGAGCTGGACAAGGCACAGGGCACCGGCGGCAACTTCGCCTTCTACCTGTCCGTCCCGCCGCGCTCCTTCCCTGTCGTCATCCAGCAGCTGAAGAAGCACGGCCTGGCGGACCAGAGCGGCGGCTCCTGGCGGCGCGCGGTCATCGAGAAGCCCTTCGGCCACGACCTGAAGTCGGCCGAGGCGCTCAACAAGGTCGTGCACGAGGTGTTCGAACCGGACCAGGTGTTCCGGATCGACCACTACCTCGGCAAGGAGACCGTCCAGAACATCCTTGCGCTGCGCTTCGCCAACACCATGTTCGAGCCGATCTGGAACCGGTCCTTCGTGGACCACGTGCAGATCACCATGGCCGAGGACATCGGTATCGGCGGCCGCGCCGGCTACTACGACGGCATCGGCGCCGCCCGTGACGTCATCCAGAACCACCTGCTCCAGCTGATGGCCCTGACCGCGATGGAGGAGCCCGCCTCCTTCGACGCGGACGCGCTGGCCGCCGAGAAGGAGAAGGTGCTCGGCGCGGTACGGCTGCCGGACGACCTGGGCAAGCACACCGTGCGCGGCCAGTACGCGGCCGGCTGGCAGGGCGGCGAGAAGGTCACCGGCTACCTCCAAGAGGACGGCATCGACGGCAAGTCGAAGACCGACACCTACGCCGCGATCAAGGTGGAGGTCGACAACCGCCGCTGGGCGGGCGTCCCCTTCTACCTGCGCACCGGCAAGCGTCTGGGCCGCCGCGTCACCGAGATCGCGGTGGTCTTCCAGCGGGCCCCGCACTCCCCCTTCGACCACACGGCGACGGAGGAGCTGGGCCAGAACGCGATCGTCATCCGCGTCCAGCCCGACGAGGGCATCACGGTCCGCTTCGGCTCCAAGGTTCCGGGCACCTCGATGGAGATCCGGGACGTGTCGATGGACTTCGCCTACGGCGAGTCGTTCACCGAGTCCTCGCCGGAGGCGTACGAGCGGCTGATCCTGGACGTGCTGCTCGGCGACGCCAACCTCTTCCCGCGCACGGAGGAGGTCGAGCTGTCCTGGAAGATCCTCGACCCGATCGAGGACTACTGGGACCAGCACGGCAGGCCCGCCCAGTACCCGTCGGGCACCTGGGGTCCCGCCGAGGCCGACGAGATGCTCGCACGAGACGGACGGAGCTGGCGCCGGCCATGAAGATAGACCTCACGGACACCACGGCCGGCAAGGTCAACAAGGCGCTGGTACAGGGCCGCCGGGCCATCGGCACGCCCGCCGTCGGCATGGTGCTCACCCTCGTCATCGTCACCGACGAGGAGAACGCGTACGACGCCCTGAAGGCCGCCGGCGACGCCTCGCACGAGCACCCCTCGCGCACGCTGGTCGTCATCAAGCGCGTCTCCCGCTCCCCCCGCGACCGTACGGCGTCCCGCCTGGACGCCGAGGTCCGGGTGGGCGCGGACGCGGGCTCCGGCGAGACGGTGCTGCTGCGGCTGTACGGCGAGGTCGCCGACCACGCCGACTCGGTCGTGCTTCCGCTGCTGCTGCCGGACGCGCCGGTCGTCGTCTGGTGGCCGGTCAACGCCCCGCTCGACCCGGCGAAGGACCCGCTGGGCGCCCTCGCCCAGCGCCGGGTCACCGACACCTACTCCTCCGAGCAGCCGGTACGGGAGCTGTCCGCCCGCGCGGACGCCTACACCCCCGGCGACACGGACCTGTCCTGGACCCGGATCACGCCCTGGCGCTCGATGCTGGCGGCGGCTCTGGACCAGGTGGTCTGCGAGGTCAAGGCCGTCGAGGTGGAGGGCGAGGAGTTCAACCCGAGCTGTGAGCTGCTGGCGATGTGGCTCGCGGACCGGCTGGACGTCCCCGTCAAGCGCTCCCTCTCGTCGGGCCCCGGCCTGACGGCGGTCCGTCTCGACACCAGCCAGGGGGCGATCGCGCTCGACCGCGCGGACGGCTCCCTCGCCACCCTGTCCATCGACGGCCAGCCGGACCGGGCGGTGGCGCTGAAGCGGCGGGAGACGGCCGAGCTGATCGCGGAGGAACTGCGGCGGCTCGACCCGGACGACACCTACGCGTCGGCGCTGAGGTTCGGTGTGGAGCGGCTGAACGTGTCGGCCTCGCCGGCCGCGGAACCGGAGGCTCCGGCCGCTCAGGCGCCAGAGGCGCCGGCCGCTCCGGCTCCGGAGGCGCCTGCCAAAGGAGAACCGGCCGCCGAAGCCGCTGCCCCGGAAGCTGCTGCGCCCGAAGCGGCGGCGAAGGAACCGCTGAAGAAGAGGGTGAAGTCGCCATGAGCACCCCCCAGCTGGTCGTGCACCATGACAAGGAGCTGATGGCGCAGGCCGCCGCGGCCCGCCTGATCACGAAGATCGTGGACGCCCAGGCCTCCCGGGGCGAGGCATCCGTGGTCCTCACGGGCGGCCGCAACGGCAACGGCCTGCTCGCGGCCCTCGCGGCGGCACCGGCGCGGGACGCCATCGACTGGAGCCGGATCGACCTGTGGTGGGGCGACGAACGCTTCCTGCCCGAGGGCGACCCGGAGCGCAATGACACCCAGGCCCGCGAGGCCCTGCTCGACCAGGTCCCGGTGGACCCGAAGCGCGTGCACGCCATGCCCGCGTCGGACGGTCCCTGGGGCGCGGACGTGGAGGCGGCCGCCGAGTCCTACGCGGCGGAGCTGGCCCGCGCGGCCGGCCCGGAGAACCATGGCTCGGTGCCGACATTCGACGTCCTGATGCTGGGCGTCGGCCCGGACACCCACGTGGCCTCGCTCTTCCCGGAGCTGCCCGCGGTCCGGGAGACGGAGCGCACGGTGGTGGGCGTCCACGGCTCCCCGAAGCCGCCGCCGACCCGGGTCTCCCTCACCCTCCCCGCCATCCGCTCGGCCCGCGAGGTCTGGCTGCTGGCGGCGGGCGAGGACAAGGCCGAGGCCGTCGCCATCGCCCTCTCGGGCGCGGGCGAGATCCAGGCCCCGGCCGCGGGCGCCCGCGGCCGCCAGCGCACCCTCTGGCTCCTGGACGCGGCGGCGGCGGCCCAGCTACCCCGCTCGCTGTACCCACCGGCTTCGCCGTGACGAAGCCCTGAAGGAACCCGCGAAAGACCCGTACGGCCCGGTGGCCGTACGGGTTCTTTCATGACCGGGCCTAACGCCCGCGCAGCTCCCGGTACTTGGCCACCAGGGCCGTTGTCGACGGGTCCAGGCCGGGTACCTTCGCGCCCTCCGTCAGTGCCGGTTCCACGCGCTTGGCGAGGACCTTGCCGAGCTCCACGCCCCACTGGTCGAAGGAGTCGATGTTCCAGACGGCGCCCTGGGTGAACACCTTGTGCTCGTAGAGGGCGACGAGCTGGCCCAGGACCGACGGGGTCAGTTCGCGGGCGAGGATGGTGGTCGTCGGGCGGTTGCCCTTGAAGGTCTTGTGCGCAACGAGCTCCTCCGGCACGCCCTCCGCACGGACTTCCTCGGCCGTCTTGCCGAAGGCCAGCGCCTGGGTCTGGGCGAAGAAGTTCGCCATCAACAGGTCGTGCTGCGCCTTGAGTTCACCGCTCAGCTCGGCGACCGGCTCGGCGAAGCCGATGAAGTCCGCCGGGATCAGCTTCGTGCCCTGGTGGATCAACTGGTAGTAGGCGTGCTGCCCATTGGTGCCGGGCGTGCCCCAGACGACCGGGCCGGTGGTCCACTCGACCTCCTTGCCGTCCCGCGCCACGTGCTTGCCGTTGGACTCCATGTCCAGCTGCTGGAGGTACGCCGTGAACCTCGACAGGTAATGGCTGTACGGCAGGACCGCGTGCGACTGGGCGTCGTGGAAGTTGTCGTACCAGATGCCCAGCAGTCCCAGCAGGAGCGGGACGTTGGACTCGGCGGGGGCGGTGCGGAAGTGCTCGTCGACCAGGTGGAAGCCGTCGAGCATCTCACGGAAACGGTCCGGGCCGATCGCGATCATCAGCGAGAGCCCGATGGCGGAGTCGTAGGAGTAGCGGCCGCCGACCCAGTCCCAGAACTCGAACATGTTCTCCGTGTCGATGCCGAAGTCGGCGACCTTCTCGGAGTTGGTCGACAGGGCCACGAAGTGTTTGGCGACGGCGTCCTGACCGGCCTTCAGCCCGCCCAGCAGCCAGTTGCGGGCCGAGGTGGCGTTGGTGATCGTCTCGATCGTCGTGAACGTCTTCGAGGCGATGATGAACAGCGTCTCGGCCGCGTCCAGGTCGCGGGTCGCCTCGTGCAGGTCGGCGCCGTCCACGTTGGACACGAAGCGGACCGTGAGATCGCGGTCGGTGAAGCCGCGCAGCACCTCGTAGGCCATCGCCGGACCGAGGTCGGAGCCGCCGATGCCGATGTTGACCACGTTCTTGATGCGCTTGCCGGTGTGGCCGGTCCAGGCGCCGGAGCGGACGCGGTCCGCGAAGCCGCTCATCTTGTCCAGGACCGCGTGCACCTGCGGTACGACGTTCTCGCCGTCGACCTCGATCACCGCGTCTCGCGGGGCACGCAGCGCCGTGTGCAGCACCGCGCGGTCCTCGGTGACGTTGATCTTCTCGCCGCGGAACATGGCGTCCCGCAGGCCGAAGACGTCGGTGGCGGCGGCCAGCTCGCGCAGCAGCCGCAGCGTCTCGTCGTTGACCAGGTGCTTCGAGTAGTCGATGTGGAGGTCACCGACCTGGAGGGTGTAGCCCGTGCCGCGCGCCGGGTCGGCCGCGAACAGGTCCCGCAGATGGGTGTCGGCGAGCTCCTCCCGGTGCTTGGCGAGCGCGGTCCACTCGGGCGTCTGGTTGAGCCTGGTACGGCCGTCTGCGTTCATGTACGACTTCAGCCTTCTTCCTTGCACCTGTCCTGTTGCGTACCTGCCCCGCTGCCGTTCCAACCTAATTGATCAGCGTGGGACGCGGCCTGCTGTCGCGCCGTCCCGCGGCGCAACAACAGGTACGTCCGGCTTGCGCACCGGTATCAACGAGGTGACGGCCAGACCGAACAGGACGGCGGCGAGCAGCGCGGGCCCGTTCAGGCCGTACGCCCCGGCGACGGCTCCGCCGAGGAGGGCGCCGAGCGGCGCGCCGGACGTGGAGGAGGTGCGGAAGGCGGCGGCGATCCGGCCGGTCATCGACTCGGGCGCGCGTTGCTGCATCAGCGTGACCTGGTTGACGTTCCACACCATGTTCATCGCGCCGAGCAGGAACATCCCGGCGACGAGCGCGCCGAGGTGGCGGACGGTGCCGATGAGGAGCAGGGACGACGTCTGGACGGTCCCGGCGACCAGCAGCGCGCCCACCCGCCCGGTGCGGCGGGCGATGCGCTGGGCGAGGAGGCCGCCGGTGATGCTGCCGACCGAGTACGCGGTCATGGCCGCCGCGTATCCCGCGGTGCCGGCATGCAGCCAGCGCGTGACGTGCAGCACCAGGGTGGCGATCAGGGCGCCCATGCCGATGTTGCAGAGCAGGGTGGCCACGCAGGTGGCGCGCAGGGCGCGGTCCTGCCACAGGGCGCGCAGGCCTTCGCAGATCTCGGTGCGCAGGGTGCTGCCGGCCGGGCGTGGCGCCCGCTCGGGTGGCCGTGTCCGCAAGGAGGCGACCAGGGCGGCGGCCGCCAGGTAGGTGCTCGCGTCGGCCGCGAAGGGCATGAACGCGCCGGCCGTCAGGAGCAGCGGAACCAGCGGGGCGCCGAGCAGGCCGCCGGCGATCTGCTGTCCGGTCATCAGCCGGGCGTTGGCCCCACCCAGTGTCTGCCGGTCGACCAGGGAGGGCAGCAGGGCCGTGGACGCGTTGTCGAAGAGCGTCTGGAGCGTGGTCAGCGCGAAGGCGAGCAGGAGCAGCAGCGGGATCGAGGCGTGGCCGAGCCCCACGGCGAGTGCGAAGGCGGCGACGAGCAGCCCTCGTACCGTGTCCACGGCCCACATCGCGCGCCGCTGGTCCACCCGGTCCGCGACGGCGCCGCCGAGCAGTCCGAACAGCAGCCACGGCACATAGCCGCAGGCGGTCACCGAGGCGATGGCGAGCGGGTCGTCGGTCAGGCGCACGGCCAGCAGCGGCAGCGCGGACGTCCGTAACGCGTCTCCGAACCGGGAGACCACGGCGGCCGTCCACAGCCGCCCGAATCCCCCGCGCCACGCGGGCGCCCGCTCCTGCACCGTCATCATCGCCCCCTCACGATTCGCCGATGCACAAACCGTAGAGGGCACCACTGACAACGGCCCGGAGCCCGGCCGCGAAGACAGCTCCGGCCAGGCGCCCTCGGGCACCCGGCCGGCCTCAACTCCTAGATCTCGCCCCGCAGTTTGGCGAGCGCCTCGGCGAGGATCGCCTCGCCGTCCGCGTCGCTGCGCCGCTCCCGTACATACGCGAGGTGCGTCTTGTACGGCTCGGTGCGCGGCGGGTCCGGCGGGTTGTCCCGGTCCTGACCGGCCGGGAAGCCACAGCGCGGGCAGTCCCAGGTCTCGGGCACCTGCGCGTCGCTGGCGAAGCTCGGCTGCGTCTCGTGCCCGTTGGAGCACCAGAAGGAGATGCGCAGACGCGGCGCGGACTCGCCGCGCTCGGCCTCGCCCATCGGCCCCGCCCCGACCCGGCTACCTCGGATCGCGTTGCCACTTGCCACGGTCGTAACTCCCTGCGTGATGGTGCCGCGAAGCGAGTCGGCGTGTCGCTTCGTTGCGAGCGCCTCAGTCTACGTAAGGCCCAACGCGCGTCCAGTGTTGGGAGTTACCGCCCCCGCACCTAGACGCAAGCCCCATGATAGGCCGCGCTCAGGTGCGCGTACCGAACATGGGGCCTTACGTGCGGATTGTGCGTGTGTGCGAGTCGCGGATCAGCTGTTCGTCTTCATCAGCATGCCGAGGACGATGATGCACGCGAACCACAGCAGACCGATCACCACGGTGATCCGGTCCAGGTTCCGCTCGGCGACCGAGGAGCCGCCGACGGAGGACTGCATGCCACCACCGAACATGTCGGAAAGGCCGCCGCCCTTGCCCTTGTGCATCAGCACCAGCAGCATCATCAGCAGGCTGAAGACGATCAGGGCGATCGAGAACCCCAAAACCACGGCTGGACCAACTTCCTCGGAAACGGATGGACTGCGGGGCCGAATCTCGTATGGAAGCTCGGAACGCAGCTCCAATAACAGTTTCGGCCCCGCAAGGGTACGACGGATCGCCGCTACCGCCTACTCGCAGTTCTGCTCACTGGTCGCGGAAGCGCACGATCTTGACGAATTCGTCGGCGTCCAGCGAGGCGCCGCCGACCAGCGCGCCGTCGATGTCGGCCTGCGCCATGATCTCGGCCACGTTGCCGGCCTTGACGGAGCCGCCGTACTGGATACGGACCTGGTCGGCCAGCTCCTGGCTGTACAGCTCGGCGACCTTGCCGCGGATCGCGGCGCAGACCTCCTGGGCGTCCCCGGAACCGCAGACCTTGCCGGTGCCGATGGCCCAGACGGGCTCGTAGGCGATCACGACGGACTCGGCCTGCTCGGCCGGGACGTCCTTCAGACCGCCCTCGACCTGGGCGAGGGTGTGGGAGACGTGGTTGCCCGCCTCGCGGACCTCCAGCTCCTCGCCGACGCACAGGATCGGGGTCAGACCGTGCTTGTAGGCGGCCTTGACCTTGGCGTTCACGATCTCGTCGGTCTCGGCGTGGTACTGCCGGCGCTCGGAGTGGCCGATGACCACGTACGTGCACTTCAGCTTGGTCAGCATCGGGCCGGAGATCTCGCCGGTGTAGGCGCCGGAGTCGTGCGCCGAGAGGTCCTGGGCGCCGTACTTGATCTTGAGCTTGTCGCCGTCGACCAGGGTCTGCACGGAACGCAGGTCGGTGAAGGGGGGCAGGACGGCGACCTCGACGGCCTCGTAGTCCTTGTCGGCCAGGGCGAAGGCGAGCTTCTGGACGTGCGCGATGGCCTCGAGGTGGTTGAGGTTCATCTTCCAGTTGCCCGCCATGATCGGCGTGCGAGTGGTCATACGGGGTCAGTCCTCCAGTGCGGCGAGGCCGGGGAGCGTCTTGCCCTCGAGGTATTCGAGGGAGGCGCCGCCACCGGTCGAGATGTGTCCGAACGCGTTCTCGTCGAAGCCGAGGATGCGCACGGCGGCTGCGGAGTCACCGCCGCCGACGACGGTGAAGCCCTTGGACTCGACGAGAGCCTGGGCGACCGCCCGGGTGCCCGCGGCGTAGTCGGGGTGCTCGAAGACGCCCATGGGGCCGTTCCAGAAGACGGTGGCGGCGTCGGCGAGCTTCGAGGCGTACAGCTTGCTGGTCTCCGGGCCGATGTCCAGGCCCATCTGGCCGGCCGGCATGGCGTCCGCGGCGACCGTGGCGGGGTGGGACGGGGCCTTGCCCGACAGGTCCGGGAATTCGGGAGCGACCAGCGTGTCGACGGGCAGGACGATCTCCACGCCGGTCTTCTCGGCGCGCTCCAGGTACTCGGTGACGGTGCCGAGCTGGTCCTCCTGGAGGAGGGAGCTGCCAACCTCGTACCCCTTGGCCTTGAGGAAGGTGTAGACCATGCCGCCGCCGATGAGGAGGCGGTCGGCCTTGCCGAGCAGTTCGTCGATGACGGCGAGCTTGTCGGAGACCTTGGCGCCGCCGAGGACTACCACGTAGGGGCGCTTGACGTCCTCGGTGAGCTTCTTCAGGACGCCGACCTCGGTGGCGATCAGGTAACCGGCGTAGTGCGGCAGCCGGGCCGGGAGGTCGTAGACGGAGGCGTGCTTGCGGTGCACGGCGCCGAAGCCGTCGCCGACGTAGACGTCCGCGAGGGCGGCCAGCTGGTCGGCGAACTCACCGCGCTCGGTGTCGTCCTTGGCGGTCTCGCCGGCGTTGAAACGCAGGTTCTCGATGACCGCGACCTGACCGGGCTGCAGGCCGTTCACCGCGTCGTGGGCGGCGGGGCCGACGGTGTCCTGGGCGAAGGCGACCGGGGCGCCGAGGAGTTCGGCGAGCCGCTCAGCGGCCTGGAGCAGCGAGAACTTGGGGTCCGGGGCGCCCTTGGGACGGCCCAGGTGGGAGGCGACGACCACCTTGGCGCCCGCGTCGGCGAGGGCCTTGACGGTGGGCAGGACGGCGCGGATACGGCCGTCGTCGGTGATGAGGCCGTCGGACATCGGCACGTTGAGGTCGGCGCGGACGAAGACCCGCTTGCCGTCGACCCCTTCGGCGAGGAGTTCGTCGATCGTCTTCATGGTTTGGGGACTCCTACAGGAGGGCTCTTGATCGTACGAGGGCTGATCGAACCGTAGATGCCGGGTCGATCCTTACGTGCGTCAGGGCTCGGGCAGCGCGACCGTGCGCTGCCCGAGCCCTGCTACCGCATCGAGGTGCCTGCTTGGCCGATCAGAGCTGGTTGCCGACGAAGACCGTGAGGTCGACGAGGCGGTTGGAGTAGCCCCACTCGTTGTCGTACCAGCCGAGGATCTTCACCGTGTTGCCCTCCTGGACCATGGTCAGGGAGGAGTCGAAGGTGCAGGAGGCCGGGTCGCCGACGATGTCCGAGGAGACGATCTCGTCCTCGGTGTAGGCCAGGTAGCCGCTCAGGTCGCCGTCCTCGGAGGCCTTCTTGAACGCGGCGTTGACCTCGTCCTTGGTGACCTCGCGCTGCAGCGTCACGACCAGGTCGGTGGCCGAGCCGGTCGGGACCGGGACGCGCATCGCGATGCCGTCGAGCTTGCCCTTGAGCTGCGGCAGGACCAGGGCGGTGGCCTTCGCGGCACCGGTGGTGGTCGGGATGATGTTCTCGGCGGCGGCACGCGCGCGACGCAGGTCCTTGTGCGGGAAGTCCAGGATCCGCTGGTCGTTCGTGTACGCGTGCACCGTCGTCATCAGGCCCTTGACGATGCCGAAGTTCTCGTCGAGGACCTTCGCCATCGGCGCCACACAGTTGGTGGTGCAGGAGGCGTTGGAGATGACGTGGTGGTTCGCCGGGTCGTACTTGTCCTGGTTGACGCCCATCACGATGGTGATGTCCTCGTCCTTGGCCGGAGCCGAGATGAGGACCTTCTTCGCGCCACCGGCGATGTGCTTGGCGGCGTCTTCCTTCTTGGTGAAGATGCCGGTCGACTCGATGACGATGTCGACGCCCAGCTCACCCCACGGAATGTCGGAGGGGTTGCGCTCGGACAGGACCTTGATGGTGTGACCGTCGACCGTGATGGTGTCGGCGGTGTGCGAGACCTCGGCCTTGAGACGCCCAAGGATCGTGTCGTACTTGAGCAGGTGGGCGGTGGTCGCGGTGTCACCCAGGTCGTTGACAGCCACGATCTCGATGTCAGCACCCTGCTCCAGCAGCGCGCGGAAGTAGTTGCGACCAATACGACCGAAGCCGTTGATGCCTACGCGGATCGTCACGAACCGATCTCCTCGTTGGTACGCCGGCCATGCGGTGCCGGCGAGCTGTATTTGGGATGTCCCCGACCACCCACGACCCTACCTCCCTGAGGCTCCCGAGGTGACATCCAGATGCCCCATACACGGCGAGGCGGTCCGTACCCGCCAGTAGGGGTACGGACCGCCCCGGATCGGGGGTCGTATCACGCGGTTTTGTCACGGAATGCCGACCGCGTTTCAGCCCGTTGTCACTCGTTCGTGAGCGGGTCGGCTCACATGTCGAGTGCCGTCGCCGTCAGTTGTCGAGTGCCGTCAACGCCTTCTTCACCAGAGCGGCACGATCGGCGGCCGAGCTGACCTGTTCCAGGCCGAAACCGAGCAGCACGGTGCGGTCGGTGGTGACGGCTCCGTAGGTCCTGAACAGGGCTCCGGTGCGCTCCCAGTCCTTGAGGACGGCCGGGCTGCCCGCCGGCGGTCCGCTGACGCTCCAGGGGCCGAGGGAGGTTTCGAAGCCCTCGGTCTCGGTGGCCTTGCCACCGGTCAGGAGCGAGGCGTCGTCGACGAGGACGCCGTGTCCGCCGGTGCTCGGGTCGGTGATGTAGCCGATGGAGACCTCGACGGTCCGCCCGGCGTAGGCGCTCAGGTCGAACTTCACGGACTGCCAGCCCGCCGAGCTGCCGGTGAAGCTGTGCCAGGAGCCACTGGTGCCACTCGCGGCGCACTGGTTGCCGGTGATGGTCAGGTAGTGCTTGAGCCACGGGTGCTCGGCGATCAGGAACCCGGCCCCGCACTCGCTCGGCACGGCGTCGCTGGTGGCACCGCCCGCCTCGGGCAGGGTCGTCCAGTCGTCGGCGCCCACGACGTGCGCCTCGACCACCGCGTGGTCGTAGCCGGGCTCGGTGTCCCAGAGCAGCTTGGCGCTCAGGGCCGGCTGGTCGGCCGCGGTGACGCCGGTGAGGTCGATGGTGCGGGTGAGGCGCTTGTAGGCGTCGTCCGTGTGGACCGCGGCGGCCATGTACGACCCCGAGTACGGCCCGTATGGGTTGACGGTCCCGGCGAACTGGCCCCCGCCCGCGCTGGCGAACTGCGGGTAGGTGTCGGCGGCGAGTTCGTCGGAGGTGACGGCGTAGGTCCCGGCCTTGTCGAGCGGGTTGGCGGAGGTGCCGCTGAGCGCGCCGCCGGAGCCGTCCAGCGCGCCGGAGCCGGTGAATCCGGTGGCCCCGCTGGTCGAGGTGCGGGAGTAGGCGCCCAGGTAGTACTGGCTGAAGTCGTTCGACGGGGTGCCGTCGCCGAGGTTCACGCTGCCGCCGGCCAGCTCGCCCGCCTCGATCAGCCTGCCGCCCTCGTTGAGGTAGGCGCGCAGCTGGAGCTGGGTGTCGTTGCCGGGGCCGCTCGTGCCCGAGTAGTGCACGACCGTCCTGAAGTGCTTCAGCACGCCGAGCGCGTCGGGCGCGCCCTGGGTGGCGACGTCCCAGACGACCGCCTTGTGCCCGGCCGCCTTCAGCGCGTCGACGTAGGTCTGCGCCTGGGTGGCCTTGGCGCCCTCCTCGGCGACCACCAGGGTGTCCGCCTTGGGCCGCTCGGCGACGGTGTACGTGAAGTGCGAGCTGGAGACCTTCTTGCCGCTCCTGGTCTCCCCGGTGAACCACACCTCGACCTTGTCGCCCGGCACGCCGTCCTTCACCTTGGCCCGGTACTCGTCGAAGTAGAGGTTGTCCTCACCGCCGTAGGTCTCGCCGCCCTTCCAGCGCTTGAGCGCCATGTCGAGCGTACGGCCGCCGTTGACGCGGTACTTCAGCTCCTTGTCGCGGATCGCCTTGCGGACGACGACGGAGACCTCCTGGTCGGCGCCGCGCGAGTACGACGTGGAGAACGCGGCCGGGGTGAAGTCGGCGGCGCTCAGGCCGACCGCGGAGACCGGCTGGTCGGGGTGGGCGGCGGTCTCGGCGACGGAGAGCGCGAACGGCACGTTCTTCGCGAACTCGTCCTGGATCAGCGTCTCGTCGTCCGGGAAGTTGAAGACCGACTGGCAGTCGGCGGCGTTCCAGGCGTCGTTCGGGTCTATGTTCGAGGCCGTCTGACAGGTCGACATCTCGGGGGTGAACATCGCCATCCCGTTGACGTTCGACGCGTGGCCGTCCGCCTCGCCGTTGGTGGTGTACAGCTCCGAGGAGACCTGCGAGTGGTAGCCGGGGATCGCCGGGTTGTCCGGGGTGCCGGCCAGCGCCTTGTAGAGGACGTCGTCCGGGGTCGGCGTGGCCACCTGCCAGCCGACCCCGTAGAGGAGGAGTTCGGCGGCCGAGTGGTAGTTGATGCCGTATGTGAACCCGACGCGCTTCTCGAAGTCGTCCAGCGCCCTGGTCTCGGGCTCGGACTCGGGGCTCGCGCCGCGGTAGGTCTCGCTGGTGGGGTTGGGGGACGAACCCTCGTCGTCGTAGCCCCACTTGTAGCCGAAGTTCCGGTTGAGGTCGACGCCGTCACCGGTGCTGATGACACCGTCGCCATTGACGTCCCGCAGGTTCTTGCGCCACAGGCGGGTGTCGGAGTTCTGGAAGGTGTAGTCGTAGCCGTCGGGGTTGGCGGACGGCACGAACCACAGCTCGGTCGAGTCGACGATCTTCTTGATGCGCTTGTCGGTGCTGTAGTTGTCCAGGTAGTAGTGCATCAGCCGGCGGGTCATCTCCGGCGTGATCCACTCACGCGCGTGCTGGTTGGACACATAGAGCACGGCGGGCTTGGAACCATCCTTGGAGTTCTTCGCGCCCTTGGTCAGTTTGAGCGCGAGGATGTCCTGGCCGTTCAGCGTCTTGCCGATGGACTCGACCTTGGTGAGGCCGGGGTTGGCCTGCGCGGTCCGCAGGATCTCCTCCTTGAGCCCGCCGCTGCCGCCGTACGGGCGGAACACGCCCTGGGAGGCGTCCGCGACCCGCGTCTCCGCCTTGGCCGACAGCGTGTGCTCGGTGAGGTCGACACCCTGCTTCTCCAGGGTCCGGGCCTGCCCGTCGGTGAGATAGACCTCGACTTCGGTCTTGCCGGATCCGCTGACCTGGTCGCCGAGTTCATGGCCGTCCTGGCCGGCCTTGAGCAGCAGGGGAATCTGCTTCTTGGTGACGTCGGCGTGGAAGACCTTGACCTCGTCGGGGTCGGGCTTCGCCGAACCCCCGGTCTGCGCCTGGGCCATGGGTGCGAGTGCGGCTCCGCCGATCAGGAGCGCGCCGACAGCGAGGATCGATCTCGCTCTGTGTCTCATGAACCCCCCTAGCAGTGGTCCGCCACGGCGGCGAACCCCTGCCAGGCTCATGACACTCCATGATCGAGTCAAGGGCGCCTCACAGACAGTTCACGGTGGCCTAAAAGAGACGCAAACACCGGTGCCGACGGCCGAAGGGGTCGTCGGCACCGGTGTGCTGACGGTGACTCAGCCTGCGAGGTTGTCGGCCATCTCCTCACTGAGGTTGGCCTCGGTGCCCGGGATGCCCAGGTCGGACGCGCGCTTGTCGGCCATCGCCAGCAGGCGGCGGATCCGGCCCGCGACGGCGTCCTTGGTGAGCGGCGGGTCGGCGAGCGCGCCCAGCTCCTCCAGGGAGGCCTGCTTGTGCTCCATCCGCAGCCGGCCGGCCGCCGCGAGGTGCTCGGGGACCTCGTCGGCGAGGATCTCCAGGGCCCGCTGGACCCGGGCACCGGCGGCGACGGCCGCGCGCGCCGAGCGGCGCAGGTTGGCGTCGTCGAAGTTGGCGAGGCGGTTCGCGGTGGCCCGCACCTCGCGGCGCATCCGGCGCTCCTCCCAGGCCAGCACGGACTCGTGCGCGCCGAGGCGGGTGAGCAGCGCGCCGATCGCGTCACCGTCCCGGACGACCACCCGGTCCACCCCGCGCACCTCACGGGCCTTCGCGGCGATGGACAGCCGACGGGCCGCCCCGACCAGGGCGAGCGCGGCCTCCGGGCCGGGGCAGGTCACCTCCAGGGAGGACGAGCGGCCGGGCTCGGTCAGCGAACCGTGCGCCAGGAAGGCGCCGCGCCAGGCCGCCTCCGCGTCGCAGGTCGCCCCGGAGACCACCTGCGGAGGCAGGCCCCGGATCGGGCGGCCCCGCCCGTCCACGAGCCCGGTCTGGCGGGCCAGCTGGTCGCCGCCCGCAACCACGCGCACCACATAGCGCGAGCCGCGGCGCAGTCCGCCGGGCGCCATCACAATCAGCTCGGAGCTGTGTCCGAAGATCTCCAGGATGTCCCGCTTGAGGCGCCGAGCCGCCATCGCGGTGTCCAGCTCCGCCTCGATCACAATGCGCCCGCTCACCAGGTGGAGGCCGCCCGCGAACCGCAGGATGGCGGAGACCTCGGCCTTCCGGCAGCAGGTCCGGGTGACGGGTAGCCGGGAGATCTCGTCCTTCACCGCTGCCGTCATCGCCATGGGCCGATCCTTCCATGCATCCGAAAAATACGGTCGTACGCGGCGGCCAACAGCTCCGGATCATGCCGGGGTGATCCGTCGGTCCGGGCCACGGGGCCCAGCTCGACCGCGGCTCCCAGCCGCTTGGCGGCTTCGGTGAGCGAGTCGCGGTCGGGCACGGCGGCCTCGTCGGCCAGCACCACGTCCAGGGCGAGTTTAGGGGCGTGTCGGCCCAAAACCTCCAAATGACGCTGCGGGGAGAAGCCTTCGGTTTCACCCGGCTGCGGTGCGAGGTTCAGCGACAGGACCTTGCGGGCCTTGGTCTCGGTGAGCGCGTCGAGGAGATCGGGGACCAGCAGGTGCGGGATCACCGAGGAGAACCAGGACCCGGGGCCCAGTACCACCCAGTCCGCGTCCAGGACCGCCGCGACGGCCTCCGGCACCGCCGGCGGGCCGTGCGGCACCAGGTGCACGGACTGCACCTCGCCGGGCGTCAGCGCCACCGTGGCCTGCCCCCGGACGATGTCCACCTCCTCCGGCCGCTCCGGATCGTGCCCCTTGACCAGGGCCTGCAGTTCCAGCGGCACGGCGGACATGGGCAGCACCCGCCCGTGCGCGCCGAGCAGCTTGCCGACCAGGTCCAGGGCCTGGACGTGGTCGCCGAGCTGTTCCCACAGGGCGACGATCAGCAGATTGCCGACCGCGTGCTCGTGCAGGTCGCCCTTGGACTGGAAGCGGTGCTGGATGACCCGGGCCCAGGTCTGGCCCCAGTCGTCGTCACCGCACAGCGCGGCGAGTGCCTTGCGCAGATCACCCGGAGGAAGCACACCGAGTTCGTCACGAAGGCGCCCGCTGGAGCCGCCGTCGTCGGCCACGGTGACGACGGCGGTGAGGTCGCCGGTGATCCGGCGCAGCGCGGCGAGCGAGGCGGACAGGCCCATGCCGCCGCCCAGGGCGACCACCTTGGGCTGGGTACCGCGCCGGCGCGGCCGGGCGCCGCGGGCCTCGACGGGGCGGCCCGAACGGGACTCGGGTACGACCCGGCGCAGCCTGCTCAGCCGTGGAGAGCGTCCGGTCACTCGCGCCCCATGTCCCGGTGCACGACTACGGTCTCCACTCCCTCGGCGGCCAGACGGGCGGCGAGTTTCTCGGAGACGGCGACCGAACGGTGCTTGCCGCCCGTGCAGCCGATGGCGATGGTCACATAACGCTTGCCCTCGCGCCGGTACCCGGTCGCGATCAGCCGCAGCAGCTCGGCGTACCGGTCGAGGAACTCCTTGGCGCCCGGCTGGTTGAAGACGTACGCCGACACCTCCTCGTTGAGGCCGGTGTACGGGCGCAGCTCCGGCACCCAGTGCGGGTTGGGCAGGAACCGCATGTCGGCGACCAGGTCGGCGTCGACCGGCAGGCCGTACTTGAAGCCGAACGACATCACGGTGGCCCGCAGCTCGGGCTCCTCCTCGCCGGCGAACTGGGCGTCCATCTTGGCGCGCAGCTCGTGCACGTTCAGGCTGGAGGTGTCGATCACCAGGTCGGCGTCGCCGCGCAGCTCGCGCAGCAGCTCGCGCTCGGCGGCGATGCCGTCCACGATCCGGCCGTCGCCCTGCAGGGGGTGCGGGCGCCGCACCGACTCGAAGCGGCGGACCAGCGCGTCGTCCGAGGACTCCAGAAAGACGATCCGGCGGGTGACGCCCCGGCTGTCGAGGTCGGCGAGGGACTCGCGCAGGTTGTCGAAGAAGCGCCGGCCGCGCACATCGACGACGACCGCGATCCGGGCCACGTTGCCCTGGGAGCGGGCGCCCAGCTCGACCATGGTGGGGATGAGGGCTGGTGGGAGGTTGTCCACGACGAACCAGCCGAGGTCCTCCAGACACTTGGCCGCCGTCGAACGGCCCGCTCCGGACATGCCGGAGATGATCACCAGCTCGGGGATGGCCGCCTCAGGCACTCCGGCCGGAGTGGCATCGGTACTCACTTCTGCTCCGTTTTCCTGGACCGCTTCCGCTTCCGTCTGCTGCGGCTGATCCTGGCCCGCCTCGTTGTGCGTTTCCTTGGGCGCGCCCTGTGTTTCGCGCGCGCCCTGTGTTTCGCTGAGCGCCGGATCTCGCCGGGCTGTGGGCTGTGCGTCGCGCTCGGTCATCTCTCCTGCCCCCGATCGTCCGGGGCACCCGCGGGTACGGGCTCCCCCGAGGCGTCCGCCGTCGTCTCGGGCGCCTCGTCTTCCCTGTCATCCATGATCTCTCCGGTCGCCGTGTTCACGGCAGGCGCGGCCGGGGCCGCCTGGGCGAGGGCCACGGCGATGGTCTCGGCCGTCTTGCGGCCTATCCCCGGCACCTCCTGGATCTGCTCGATTGTGGCGGATCGCAGCTTCTTCACCGAGCCGAAATGCTTGATCAACGCCTGTTTGCGAGTCTCGCCGAGGCCCGGAACGTCGTCCAGCGGGCCGGAGCGGAATCGCTTGGCGCGCTTGGTGCGCTGGTAGGTGATGGCAAAGCGGTGCGCCTCGTCGCGGACACGCTGGAGCAGGTAGAGACCCTCACTGGTGCGGGGCAGGACCACGGGGTCGTCGTCCTCGGGCAGCCAGACCTCTTCGAGGCGCTTGGCGAGGCCGCAGACCGCGATGTCGTCGATGCCCAGCTCGTCGAGCGCCCGCTTGGCCGCCGCGACCTGGGGCTGGCCACCGTCGACGACCACGAGCTGGGGCGGGTAGGCGAACTTCCTGGGCCGACCGTCGTCGTCCTTGAATCCGTTGATCGGGCCGTTGTCGCCGTCGGCGGCGTCGGCGGCGTCGGCCGTGGAGGTGCTGGCGGTCGTGGGAGTACCGGCGGCCAGGGATGCGCCGGAAGGTGTGGGTTCGCCGAAGGAAGGCGTGGGTGCGCCGAAGGCTGTGAGGGCGCCGGCATCCGTACGCGCATCGGCGTCCGAGGGTGCGCCGGCGTCCGGGACGGGGCTATCCGTGCCGTCCTCCTCCGCCCACTCGCCGGTCCGCTCCTTCTCGGCGAGGTAGCGGCGGAAGCGACGGGTGATCACCTCGTGCATGGAGCGCACGTCGTCCTGGCCGGCGAAGCCCTTGATCTGGAAGCGGCGGTACTCGCTCTTGCGCTGCAGGCCGTCCTCGAAGACGACCATGGAAGCCACGACGTCGTCGCCCTGGAGGTGCGAGATGTCGTAGCACTCGATGCGCAGCGGAGCGCTGTCCAGGTCCAGGGCGTCGGCGATCTCCTCCAGGGCCCGGGAACGGGTGGTGAGGTCGGAGGCACGCTTCGTCTTGTGCAGGGCGAGCGCCTGCTGGGCGTTGCGCTGCACGGTCTCCATCAGGGCCTTCTTGTCGCCACGCTGCGGGATGCGCAGCGAGACGTTCGACCCGCGGCGGCCGGTGAGCCACTCCTGGACCGGCTCGACCGGCTCGGGCAGGGCCGGGACCAGCACCTCCTTCGGGACGGCGTCCCCGCTCTCCTCGCCGTAGAGCTGCTGGAGGGCGTGCTCCACGAGCGCCCCGGTCGTGACGTCCTCCACCTTGTCCGTCACCCAGCCGCGCTGACCGCGCACGCGCCCGCCGCGCACGTGGAAGATCTGGAGGGCCGCCTCCAGCTCGTCCTCGGCGACCGCGATCAGGTCGGCGTCGGTCGCGTCGGCGAGCACGACCGCGTTCTTCTCCATGGCCTTCTTCAGGGCCTCGATGTCGTCGCGCAGGCGGGCGGCCCGCTCGTACTCCATCTCCTCGGCGGCCTCCATCATCTGCTTCTCCAGACGGCGGAGGTAGGTGCCGGTGCGGCCGGCCATGAAGTCGCAGAAATCCTCGGCCAGGTCGCGGTGGTCCTCCGGGGAGATCCGGTCGACGCAGGGGGCGGAGCACTTGCCGATGTAGCCGAGCAGGCAGGGGCGGCCGGTGCGGGTGGCGTTCTTGAACACCCCGGCGGAGCAGGTGCGCACCGGGAACACGCGCAGCAGCAGGTCGACGGTGTCCCGGATCGCCCACGCGTGGCCGTACGGCCCGAAGTAGCGAACGCCCTTCTTCTTGTGACCGCGCATCACCTGGACGCGCGGGAACTCCTCGTTCATCGTCACCGCGAGGTACGGGTAGCTCTTGTCGTCGCGGTACTTGACGTTGAACCGGGGGTCGTACTCCTTGATCCAGGAGTACTCCAGCTGAAGCGCCTCGACCTCCGTGGACACCACGGTCCACTCCACGGACGCGGCGGTGGTGACCATCGTCCGGGTGCGGGGGTGCAGGCCCGCCAGGTCCTGGAAGTAGTTCGCCAGGCGCTGGCGCAGGCTCTTCGCCTTTCCGACGTAGATCACCCGGCGGTGCTCGTCGCGGAACCTGTACACCCCGGGAGAGTCCGGGATCTGTCCCGGCTTGGGGCGGTAGCTGGAGGGGTCGGCCATGTCTCACACCCTACTGGCGCGCACCGACACCGCGACGAGCCTGTGGACAACCCCGACGGGGCCGGTGGGCCGCCGGACCGGTTGGATGGGCGGGAGCGGTCGAACCGGCAGGACCGGTCGAACCGGTCGAACCGGCAGGACCGGTCGGACCGGGTTGGGTCGGTCGGACCGGGTTGGGCCGGTGCGCGTCCGGGGGCTGACAGGGCGGGGGGCTGCCGGGTGTCCGGAGGCGGCGTACCGGCTGGGGCGCTGGGGCCAGGGGGGCGGGACCGGCAACGGCAAGGGGGCCGGCGGCATCTGCATCTGCCCCGGGGCGGCCGTGCGGCCCTCGTCGCGGTGCAGCCTCCGTCGCGGTGCAGCCCCGTCGCCGTGCGGCTCTCCGCTGTCAGAGCGAGGGACCCGCGCTTCCTGGCGCGGCCAGCCCTGCCCGCTCCGGAAGCGCATCTCGGAATCGGCCACCTCGGTGGCATCGCGAGCCGACCCGGCACTCCGCCAACGCGTGCCCGGCCCATACCCGGCCCATACCCGGCCCGTGACCGGCACGGAACCGCCGGGCCGATCGCAACGGACCTTGCGCGGCTTCCTCCCCAAATCGGCGCCGTGCGTGCGAACACGCTTCGGTCCCCCCGGGCAGCCACGGCGCCCTCTCCCCCGCGCGATCCTTCCGGCGCCGAGGTCACGCCTCGGCCAGGTGGACGCCCTCGGCCGGCCGAAGGTGTTGTCGGGGATTGGTCAACACGCTTCAATGCGGGGGAACTCGGGGCCCTGAGCAGCGGCCTGCGGACGCGGCGTACCCAGGTGCGGCCGCCCCGACGCCGACGGGGTGGCCCCGGACCCCCGCCAACGGCCTGACCAGCCGTGGTGAACCCCAAGAGAAAGGCCCTCCTGCATGCGGCACGGCACACAGCACGCGGACGTCGCCACCGCGGAACTGGACTCGGCCCTGCGGGGCGGCCCCTTCCATGTGGCCCTGCGCGCCGCGATCGCCGCCCGCGGGCTGCCGCTCCAGCGCGTACAGCACCATCTCTCGCGCTACGGGGTCAAAGTGGGCGTCACCAGCCTGAGCTACTGGCAGCAGGGAGCCCGTCGCCCGCAGCGCCCGGAGTCACTGCGGGCCGTCCGGGCGCTGGAGGAGATACTCCAGCTCCCGGACGAGTCCCTGATCCGGCTGCTCGCCGATGCCGACCAGGGCCCCGCCGTACGCCGCCCCGCCGCCCGCTCCTACCGCTCCCTGATCGAGGCCTCCGACGTCCTGGACCGGCTGCAGTCCGAACTCGGCTGGTCCCTCGACGGCGGTCTGCACACCCTGGGACACCACGAGCGCGTGCGGATCGGCGCCCACCGCGAGCTGGCCGCCCGTGAGTCGCAGCACATCGTGCGCGCCCACCGGGACGGTGTCGACCGCTTCGTGGCCGTCCACCACGGCGACCCCGGCTGCACCCCGCAGCACATGACCGTGCGCGCCCTGGAGAACTGCCGCACCGGACGCGTCCGTTCGGACCCGGAGACCGGCCTGCTCGTCGCCGAACTCCTCTTCGGCACCCGCCTGCGCTCCGGCGACACCTTTCTCTTCCGTTACGCCGTGGAGGACGGCACGGCAGGTGTCTCCCGCGAGTACGTCCGCGACTTCGGCTTTCCCGGCGGCCAGTACACCCTCCAGGTCCGTTTCACCGCGGACGCGCTGCCGACGCACTGCCACCGGTTCGCCCAGCACTCGGCGGCGGCCCCGCGCAGTGGCCGGCAGGCCCTCCCGCTGAGCGGGCTGCACCGCTCCGTCCACCTGGTCGAGCCCCGGGTACGGCCGGGCCTTCTCGGGATCGGCTGGGACTGGGAATGACCAGGCGCTGAACCGTCTCCCTCGGGTCAGGCGCCCGGGCCTGCCACGAGCCGGCCGTTCGGGGCCTTGACCGGCAGTTCGTTCAACGGCTCGGTGGCCGGTGACCGCACCACCTTCCCGGTGACCGCGTCGAACTCGCTGCCGTGGCAGGGGCAGACCAGCGTCGTGCCCTGGAGTTTGTTGATCGGGCACCCCGCGTGCGTGCAGATCGTGCTGTACGCCTTCAGGGCACCGTCGGCGGACCTGCTGACGACGACGTTGTGCTCCCGGTAGAGCTTCGCGCCGCCCTTGGTGACCTCGCTCTCGGCCCCGAGGTCGACCGGGGCGGTCGGCGTCGCGTCCGCCGAGGCTCCGCCGCCGGGAGCCGAGCAGGCGGCCAGCCCGAGCCCGGCGACCGGTGTGACCGCCGCTCCCCGCAGGACGGTACGGCGGCTGGCGGAGGATCGGGCGGCGGGCATCAGGGGCTCCAGCGGGGTGGGGTGGGGTGGGGTGTATCGATTGCAGCGGTGGCCGTGGCGGGGCAGAGCGACGATACCCGGGCAGATCGTCCAGCTTTCGAGGTGGGTCGGGGTATGAACGAGGTGCTGGCGAGGTTGGGGGCACCCGGGGCCGGAGGTGGAGGCCGGTGGGGCTTGGGCGGCTCACCCGGCACCGCCGACGGTCCGGGCGGAGAAGGTGTGCGCATGCTCTGGGGAGAGTTCACCCGATCGGACGTAAACGCTTGCGTAAGCGTTTACGCGACGGTTCCGGATGGAGTAACTTCCCGGCCGAGGCACACCGCAGCCCGGGAGGGCACCGCAGAGCCTTGCCGAAGAGCGGGAAGCGAAGGAGGGGAGCCCCTTGCCCACCATGGCCGACGTCGCCCGGAGTGCCGGCGTCTCCGTCGCGACCGTCTCCCATGTATTGAACGAGACGCGTCCCGTGCTGCCCCACACACGTCAGGCGGTGCTCGACGCCATCGAGGAACTGGGCTACACGCCCAATACCCTCGCCCGCTCCCTGGTGACCTCCCGCACCCGCTCGATCGGGCTTGCGGTGTCCGCGATCAGCAACCCCTACTTCACGGAGATCCTTCAGGGTGTCGAGGCCGCTGCCCTGGAGCACGGCTACAGCCTGCTCATCGCCGATCCGCACGACGACCCCGAACATGAACGCAAGGTCGTCCAGCTTCTGCACGAGCGCCGCGTCGACGGCATGATCGTCGCCCCCTCCGCCGACCCGCGCGCGCTCCTCGCCTACCTCGACCGGCACGCCGTACCTGCCGTCCTCCTCGACCGGGTGATCGACGGCCGTGCGGACAGCGCCCCGCGCTTCGACCAGGTCTGCGCCGAGAACACCGAACCGACGGCCCGGCTCGTCACCCACCTGGCCGGTCTCGGGCACCGCCGGATCGGCCTGGTCGCGGGGCTGCCCGGGCTCAGCACCACCGGTGAACGGATCACCGGCTACCGGCAGGGGCTCGCCACCGCCGGGCTGCCCTTCGATGACGGTCTGGTCGTCCCCGGCAACTCCGAGTCCGCCGGAGCCGAGCGGGCCACCGCCGCCCTGATGGCGCTCACCGCGCCACCCACGGCGCTCGTCACCGCCAACAACGCGATGACCATCGGCGCCCTGCGCGCCCTGCGCGCACACGGCCTCTCCGTGCCGGACGACATCGCCCTGTGCTGCTTCGACGACTTCGCCTGGGCCGATCTGTTCTCGCCTCGTCTCACCGCCGTCGCCCAGCCCAGCAGGGAGATCGGCGCCGAGGCGGTCCGCGTGCTTCTCGAACGGCTGTCCGCAAAGGACCGGGCGGCCAGGACCGTACGGCTTCCGTGCACCTTCGTGCATCGGACGTCGTGCGGCTGTCAGGAGGAGGACGGCGGGGCGGCGGCGACCGCGCGGACCCGGTCGGTCCGGTCAGCCTCGTCGGCGGGGTCGCGTCAGCGGTCCGCACGCTCCCAGCAGGTCCGGCGGTCCTGGCAGTCCGAGCAGTCAGAGCACCACCAGCATTCCGAGTACCCCGAGGAAGGAACCGTCTCGTGATCGTCGTCGCCGGTGAGGCACTGATCGACCTGGTACCGCAGGGCGCGGGCGCCCTCGCGGCCCTGCAGCCGGCGCTCGGCGGCGGCCCGTACAACACCGCCGTGGCCCTCGGCCGCCTCGGCTCCCCCACCGCGTTCTGCTCCCGCACCTCGCACGACGCCTTCGGCGAGGCCCTGCTGGACGGGCTGCGGCGCGCGGGAGTCGATGTCTCCCTCGTGGTGCGTGGCACGGAGCCGACCACTCTCGCGGCCGCCACGATCGACGCACAGGGCTCCGCCTCCTACTCCTTCTACGTCGACGGCACCGCCGACCGTCTGTTCACCTCACCAACCGGCCTGCCCGCCACGACCCGTGCCGTCTCCTTCGGCACGCTCTCGCTCGTCCTGGAACCGGGGGCGAGCGCCTACGAGGAGCTGATGCGCGGTGCGGCCGGGCAGGGTCTGTTCACCGCCCTCGACCCGAACATCCGGGCAGGTCTGATCACGGATCCGGACGCCTACCGGGCGCGTTTCAAGAGCTGGCTGCCCTCGGTGACTCTCCTCAAGCTCTCGGAGGAGGACGCGCTGTGGCTGGGCGGTACCCCGCGCGAGTGGCTGGCGTCGGGCCCCTCCGCAGTGGTGATCACCCACGGCGGTGACGGTCTCAGCGCCTTCACCCCCGACGGCACCGTGTACGCCATTCCTGGTGAGGAGGTCGACGTCGTGGACACGATCGGTGCCGGGGACACCGTGAACGCGGCTCTGCTGCATGGACTCGCCGCCCAGGACGCCCTGTCCGCCGAGGCGCTTGCGGGACTGGGCGCCGACGGCTGGACCAGGCTGCTGCGATTCGCGGCGCGGGCGGCCGCGATCACCTGCTCCCGGGCGGGTGCGGAGCCGCCGTACGCCTCCGAACTAGGGGACTTGTAAGGGACGTTCGGCTCTCCGTCGCCTGTTCAAGGGTCCCGCTGACACCGCGCTGATTCCGCTGTTGATGAGTCAAGGTTCGTCGCCGCCGCGAGGATCGGGCGGCTGATGATGGAACGAGCGGGGGGGGGCGCCCCGGGGCTGTCGGGCCCGCGGCGGCGGGGGGGGTTTGGTTTGGCGCCGCGGCCCGGCGCGCCGACCCCCCCCCGGCGCCCCAGCGG
>NZ_JBSHAF010000005.1:220245-295328 GCF_053611365.1 Streptomyces sp. NPDC054813
TGTGTGGTTTAGTTTCTGCGAGCTCGTGCGCCGCCCCGGGCGGGCGCGGGTGGGCGTTGCCGGCCCCGCCGGCCCGCGGGCGGGGCCCCCCCGCCGCCCCCCCCCACTTTTCTGGATTTGTCCGAGCCGGCCGCCCGGGGACCTCAGGCCTTGCGGGCCCGGGTCGTCTTCTTCGCGGGCGCCGTCTTCCTCGTGGCCCCGGCCGCCTTCTTCGTGGCCGTGTTGTCGGCGGCCGTGACGGTCGCCGTCTTCTTCGCCGCCGACTTGGCCGCGACCGTCTTCTTCGCCACCGTCTTGCGTGGGGCCTTCACCGAGCTGGCATCGCTGATGCGGTCGGCGCCGAGGATCTCGCGCAGGAACTTGCCGGTATGGCTGGTCGGGACGGCGGCGATCTCCTCGGGCGTGCCCTCCGCGACGACGAGTCCGCCGCCGGCACCGCCTTCCGGACCCATGTCGACGACCCAGTCCGCGGTCTTGATCACATCGAGGTTGTGCTCGATGACGATGACCGTGTTGCCCTTGTCGACGAGGCCGGCGAGGACCTTCAGCAGTTTGCTGATGTCCTCGAAGTGCAGACCCGTGGTCGGCTCGTCCAGGACGTAGACCGTACGCCCGGTGGAGCGCTTCTGCAGCTCGCTGGCGAGCTTCACGCGCTGTGCCTCACCGCCGGACAGAGTGGTCGCCGACTGGCCGAGACGGACGTAGCCGAGACCGACGTCGTTCAGCGTCGTGAGGTGGCGGTTGATCGCCGGGACGGCCTCGAAGAAGTGCATGGCTTCTTCGATGGGCATGTTCAGGACCTCGGAGATGGACTTGCCCTTGTAGTGGACCTCCAGCGTCTCCCGGTTGTACCGGGCTCCGTGGCAGACCTCGCACGGGACGTAGACGTCCGGGAGGAAGTTCATCTCGATCTTGATGGTGCCGTCGCCCGCACAGTTCTCGCAGCGGCCGCCCTTGACGTTGAAGGAGAAGCGGCCCGGCAGGTAGCCACGGACCTTCGCCTCAGTGGTCTCGGCGAACAGCTTGCGGACGTGATCGAAGACACCGGTGTACGTCGCCGGGTTCGATCGCGGGGTGCGGCCGATGGGCGACTGGTCGACGTGCACGACCTTGTCGACGAGGTCGTCGCCGTCCACCCGCGTGTGTCTGCCGGGGACGTTCCGCGCACCGTTCAGCTCGCGCGCGAGATGCGTGTACAGGATGTCGTTGACCAGCGTCGACTTGCCGGAGCCGGACACACCCGTGACGGCCGTGAACACGCCCAGCGGGAAGGACACGTCGATGTCCTGGAGGTTGTTCTCGCGGGCGCCGTGCACCGTGAGCCGACGGGACGGGTCCTGCGGGCGGCGGATGTCAGGCAGCGGGATCGCCTTCTTGCCGGACAGGTACTGGCCGGTCTGCGACTCCTCGTTGGCCAGCAGCTCCTTGAGGGAGCCGCTGTGTACGACCTTGCCACCGTGCTCGCCGGCGCCGGGGCCGATGTCCACTACCCAGTCGGCGACCTTGATGGTGTCCTCGTCGTGCTCGACGACGATGAGCGTGTTGCCCATGTCGCGGAGCCGGACCAGGGTCTCGATCAGCCGGTGGTTGTCGCGCTGGTGCAGGCCGATCGACGGCTCGTCGAGGACGTACAGGACACCGACCAGACCGGAGCCGATCTGGGTGGCCAGGCGGATCCGCTGCGCCTCGCCGCCGGAGAGCGTGCCGGCCGCGCGGTTCAGCGAGAGGTAGTCCAGACCGACGTCGACCAGGAACCGCAGCCGCTCGTTGACCTCCTTCAGGACGCGCTCGGCGATCTTCTTGTCGCGCGCGTTGAGCTTGAGCTCGCCGAGGAATTCCGCGCAGTCGCTGATGGACATCGCCGAGACCTCGGCGATCGACTTGTCCATGATCGTGACCGCGAGGACGATCGGCTTCAGGCGCGTGCCCTGACAGGTCGGGCAGGGCACCTCGCGCATGTAGCCCTCGAAGCGCTCCCGGCTGGCGTCGCTCTCGGACTCACTGTGCCGGCGCTTGACGAAGGGCACCGCCCCCTCGAAGGGCGTCGTGTACACGCGCTCGCGTCCGTACCGGTTGCGGTAGCGGACCTCGATCTGCGTCTTGTGGCCGTAGAGCAGGGCCTTCCTGGCGCGCTGCGGCAGGCCGGCGAAGGGGATGTCGGTGCGGAACCCCAGCGCGTCCGCGAGGGCGCCGATCAGGCGGCCGAAGTAGTCCTTGGTGTGCCCGTGCGACCAGGGGTGGATGGCACCCTCGTCGAGGGACTTGTCCTCGTCGGGGACGATCAGCTCCGGGTCGACCTCCATGCGCGTGCCGATGCCGGTGCACTCGGGGCAGGCGCCGAAGGGCGAGTTGAAGGAGAAGGAGCGGGGCTCCAGCTCCTCGAAGGACAGATCGTCGTACGGGCAGTACAGGTGCTCCGAGTACATGCGCTCGCGCTCGGGGTCGTCCTCGGGGAGGTCGACGAAGTCGAGCACGACCATGCCGCCGGACAGGCCCAGCGCGGTCTCCACGGAGTCCGTGAGGCGGCGCTTGGCGGTGTCCTTCACCGTGAGGCGGTCGACGACCACCTCGATGGTGTGCTTCTCCTGCTTCTTCAGCGTCGGCGGTTCGGAGAGCTGAACGGTCTCGCCGTCCACGCGCGCGCGGGAGTAGCCCTTGGTCTGGAGGTCGGCGAAGAGGTCGGCGAACTCGCCCTTGCGCTCGCGCACCAGCGGTGAAAGCACCTGGAAGCGGCTCCCCTCGGGCAGCTCCAGCACCTTGTCGACGATGGCCTGCGGCGACTGGCGGGAGATCGGTCGGCCGCACTCGGGGCAGTGCGGCTTACCGATGCGCGCGAAGAGCAGACGCAGGTAGTCGTAGACCTCGGTGATGGTGCCGACCGTCGAGCGCGGGTTGCGCGAGGTCGACTTCTGGTCGATGGACACCGCCGGGGACAGGCCCTCGATGAAGTCCACGTCCGGCTTGTCCATCTGCCCGAGGAACTGGCGCGCGTACGAGGAGAGCGACTCCACGTAGCGCCGCTGGCCCTCGGCGAAGATCGTGTCGAAGGCCAGGGAGGACTTGCCCGACCCGGACAGCCCCGTGAAGACGATGAGCGAGTCACGAGGCAGGTCGAGCGAGACATTCTTCAGATTGTGCTCGCGCGCGCCACGGACGATGAGACGGTCGGCCACAGCCGGTCCGCACCTTTCTTGAGAGAAGTGACAGGGGCAGGGCCCCGTGCTTCTTCAGACTAGGGGGAGCCACTGACAACGCCGGTTGGATTCCTGGATGCGTAAACAATCCCGGACCATCCAGCATGCCCGACGCCGCCACCGACGATATAGCACGCGCATTCGATTTACGGACCTCGTGCGAAACCTTCACCCGAAGGAGTGGCGGGGCTACTGTCAGCCGCATGATTGATCACGCTCATGACCTGGCGTCTGTACAGGAAGCGACGGACCGGCTCCTCACCGCAGTCGCCAAACTGGACAACGCGTCCGTCGCGCGACCGTCACGGCTGCCCGGTTGGACGGTCGGTCACGTCCTGGCCCACCTCGCCCGCAACGCGGACGCGCTCACGAACGTCCTCGACGGGCGTCCCATGTACGTCTCCGGCGGGGCCCGGGACGCCGACATCGAGCGGGACGCCCCGCGCCCGCTCGACGCCCACCTCGCCGACCTGCGCGAAAGCGACG
The DNA here is from genome assembly GCF_053611365.1 of Streptomyces sp. NPDC054813. Taxonomy (NCBI): domain Bacteria; kingdom Bacillati; phylum Actinomycetota; class Actinomycetes; order Kitasatosporales; family Streptomycetaceae; genus Streptomyces; species Streptomyces sp. NPDC054813. The sequence goes on from NZ_JBSHAF010000005.1 coordinate 223,926, forward strand.
CCCGGTTCCGGGCCCGCGGGGCGGAGCCCGCGGACTGGACGCGCACGGTGGAGCTGCGCAACGGGGTCACCGACGCGGCGGCACGGGTCCCGTTCCGGCGCTGGGGCGAGGTCGAGCTGCACCACGTCGACCTCGGGATCGGCTACGAGCTGGAAGACCTCCCGGCGGAGTTCACGGAACGCGAGATCGACTTCCTGGCGGAACGCTTCGGCGGCCACCGGGACGTTCCCTCGACCGGACTGCGTGCCGACGGCGGCCGCGTCTGGACGACGGGCGGTGGCGCCCCCGGAGACCCGGTCGGCATCGAAGGAAGCGCCGCGGATCTGCTCGGCTGGCTCGCCGGTCGCCGTGACGGTTCGGCCCTGACGGTGCGGGGCGGCGCCCTGCCCGCGCTTCCGCCGCTGTAGCGCACGGCACCTCGCGGGCCACTCCCCGCTATAGGCTGACCGCCATGACGTACAGCGGAGAGGTGACGGTCGGCGGACCGGCGGACGTGCACGAGCTCAAGGACCTGATGATCACCAAGATCGCGGTCGGGCCCATGGACAACAACGCCTATCTGCTGCGCTGCCGCGCCACGGACGAGCAACTGCTGATCGACGCGGCCAACGACGCCGAGACGCTCCTTGGCATGATCGGTGACGACGGCATCGCGTCCGTTGTCACCACGCACCAGCACGGCGACCACTGGCAGGCGCTGGCTGAGGTCGTCGCCACCACCGGCGCACGGACGTACGCGGGCCGCGAGGACGCCTCCGGCATCCCGGTCACCACCGACGTCGCCGTCGACGACGGCGACGTCATCCGGGTCGGCCAGGTCGAACTGACCGCCCGCCACCTCGTCGGTCACACCCCCGGCTCCATCGCCCTGGTCTACGACGACCCGCACGGCCACCCGCACGTCTTCACCGGGGACTGTCTCTTCCCCGGCGGGGTGGGCAACACGCACAAGAACGCGAAGGCCTTCGCCAGCCTGATCCACGACGTCGAGACGAAGATCTTCGACGTGCTGCCGGACGAGACCTGGGTGTACCCGGGGCACGGCAACGACACCACACTGGGCACGGAGCGCCCGCACCTGCCGGAGTGGCACGCGCGCGGGTGGTGAGCGCCGGCGGGTACGCACGCCATGAGCGTGAGCCGTGGGCGTGAGCCATCCGCGTGAGCCGTCCGCGCCCGGCGCGTGATTCTCAACTCGCGCCCGGCGCGCGCCTCTTCACCCCCGCCCGGCGCGCACTACGGCACACGCCCCGCGCGGACTCGTCGCGCGCCCCGTGTGAACAGTTCGCACGCGCCGGGGTCCAGCGCACGCTCCCCCTGCGCGTCGTTGCGCGGTCAACTGGTGTCAGCCCCGCACAGGATGACGGCTCCTGCGCGGTACGGGCCGCCGGTCACCATTCCCCGCCCTCGACCGGCGGCCCCGGCATGGTCGCTTCGCAACCCGCGACGGGCAACGTTCACAAGACCGCAACACCGGTTCCCACTATGCGGACAGATAACCCCTTGACCTGGACATACGCGGCGTTCGCTGTCACTCTCCCGCCATGCACCCTGCCCCGAGCGCACTGCGTCGCGCTGTCGCCGCCGCCACCATAGCCCTGCTCGCCACCGCTGTCGGCTGTGCTCCGCAGCCGGAGGAGAAGGCTTCCGGCGGGTCTTCCTCTTCGGCCGGAACCACGTGCGCCAAGGGCAAGCTGGCCACCCAGACGTCCGGCAGGCTGACGGTCGCGACGGACGAACCGGCGTACGAGCCGTGGTTCAAGGACGACAAGCCGGCCAACGGCGAGGGCTTCGAGTCGGCGGTCGCGTACGCCGTGGCGAAGCAACTGGGGTACGACAAGAGCGCGGTCGTCTGGCAGAGCGTGCCGTTCAACAAGGCGTTCGCGCCCGGTGTGAAGACCTTCGACTTCGACATCAACCAGGTGTCCATCAGCACCGAGCGCAAGAAGGCCGTGGACTTCTCCTCGGGTTACTACGACGTGCGCCAGGCGGTCATCGCGCTCAAGGGCAGCAAGGCCGCGAAGGCGACCGGTATCGCGGATCTGAAGGGCCTCAAGCTGGGCGCCCAGGTCGGCACCACCAGCCTCGACTACATCACCGACGTGGTGAAGCCGTCGCAGCAGCCCGCCGTGTACGCCAAGAACGACCAGGCCAAGTCGGCGCTGAAGAACGGCCAGGTGGACGCGATCGTGGTCGATCTGCCGACCGCCTTCTACATCACCTCGGCCGAGGTGACGAACGCGAAAATCGTCGGCCAGTTCGAGAACCAGGGCGGCACGCCCGAGCAGTTCGGCCTGGTCCTCGACAAGGGCAGCGCGCTCACCTCGTGCGTCACGAACGCCGTCGACGCGCTGCGCAAGGACGGCACACTGGCCAAGATCGAGCAGCAGTGGCTGTCCGACGCCGTCGACGCCCCGGTGCTCAAGTGACCGTCACCAAGGACGGGTCCGGCCGGGAGGGCGCGGACGGCACGAGTGACATGGCCGCGCACGGGGGCGACGGCTACACCCCGTCCGAACGGCGGCTGGAACGGGAGCGCTACAGGCGTGCCCGCGCCCGCCGCGCCACCGCGATCGCCGCGCTCTCGACGCTGGTCACAGCGGTCGTGCTCTACCTGGTCGTCGTGAACGCGCCCGGCTGGCCGCGCACCAAGGAGACGTTCTTCAACGGGCAGTACGCGCGCGAGGCGTTGCCGAAGGTCCTCGAAGGGCTGTGGCTGAACGTCCGGCTGCTGGTCGTCTGCGGTGCCGCCGTACTGGTCCTCGGCATGCTGATCGCCATCGCGCGCACGCTGCGCGGGCCGGTGTTCTTCCCGTTGCGGGCGCTCGCGGCGGCGTACACCGACTTCTTCCGCGGGCTGCCGCTGATCATCAACCTGATGATCGTGGTCCTGGGTGTCCCGGCGCTGCGGCTGCAGGGCGTGACGGTCGATCCGGTGCTGCTGGGCGGTACCGCGCTGACACTGACGTACTCCGCCTACGTGGCCGAGGTGTTCCGCGCCGGCATCGAGTCGGTCCACCCTTCGCAGCGCGCGGCGGCCCGCTCGCTCGGCCTCACCAACCGGCAGGCCCTGCGCCATGTGATCCTTCCACAGGCTGTACGACGCCAGGTGCCGCCGCTGCTGAACGACCTGGTGTCGCTCCAGAAGGACACCGGTCTCGTGTCGATCGGCGGTGCGATCGACGCCGTACGGGCGGCCGACATCATCGTGGGCCGCAGCCTCAACTACACGCCGTACATCGTCGCCGGGCTGCTCTTCGTGGCGCTGACCATCCCGATGACCCGCTTCACGGACTGGGTGACGGCACGGATGGACCGGCAGCGGGCCCAGGGAGGATCCATATGAGCGACGCACCTGTCCTGCGCATGGAGTCCGTCCGCAAGACCTTCGGCGGCTCGGTGGTGCTGCGGGACGTGGACCTGGCGGTCGCCCCGCACACGGTGACCGCGCTGATCGGCGCGTCCGGCTCCGGCAAGTCGACGCTGCTGCGCTGTGCCAACCTCCTCGAGGAGATCGACGACGGAGCGATCTGGCTGGAGGGCGAGGAGATCACCGCCCCGCGCGCGGACCAGGACGCGGTACGCCGCCGTATCGGCGTGGTCTTCCAGGCGTACAACCTCTTCCCGCACATGACCGTGCTGGACAACATCACCCTGGCACCGCGACGGGTGCACGGCGTCTCCCGCGCGGAGGCCGAGGAACGGGCCCGGGAGCTCCTGGAACGCCTCGGGCTGGGTGACAAGACGGGCGCCTACCCAGACCGGTTGAGCGGCGGTCAGCAGCAGCGGGTGGCGATCGTGCGCGCCCTTGCGGTACGGCCCCGGCTGCTGCTGCTCGACGAGATCACCGCCGCCCTCGACCCGGAGCTGGTCGGCGAGGTGCTCACCGTGGTCCGCGGTCTGAAGGACGAGGGCATGACCATGGTGCTGGCGACGCACGAGATGGGCTTCGCCCGGGACGTCGCCGACCAGGTCTGTTTCCTCGACGGCGGCGTCGTACTCGAACACGGCACCGCCGAGCAGGTGTTCGGCGATCCGCAGCAGGAGCGCACCCGGCGCTTCCTGCGGCGGATCGTGGAGGCCGGACGGCTCTGAGGCGTCAGGCGTCTGCCGTGGCGGCGCCGGCCAGCGCCGCCACCCGCTCCACGCCGAACACATAGCCCTGCACGCCGCATCCGGCGATCACGCCGTCGGCGCGCAGGGAGACATAGGAGTGGTGCCGGAACGACTCGCGCTTGTGGATGTTGGAGATGTGGACCTCCAACACAGGCATCCCATCGCAGGTGTTGAGGGCATCCAGGATGGCGACCGAGGTGTGCGAGTAGGCGCCCGGGTTGATGACGATCCCGCAGTGGCTGAGGCGCGCCTCGTGGATCCAGTCGACCAGTTCGCCCTCGTGGTTGGACTGCCGGAAGTCCACGGTGCCGCCGTGCGCGGCCGCCGCCTTGACGCAGAGGGCCTCGACGTCGGCGAGCGTGTCGGAGCCGTAGATCTCGGGCTGGCGCTGGCCGAGCAGGTTCAGGTTGGGCCCGTTGAGGATCATGATCGGGGCATTGGCCAGGGTGCGGGGCACACTTCCTCCGGTCCGTTCGGACGATGAGCGGCCCTGGGTGGACCGCGGCTCAGACCGGTTTATCACGGTGCGCCGAGGCGCCCGTGAAGGGCGCCGTGCGCCCCCGTAACGGACGGTCACCGTGGGTAGTTGACGCGGCATGCACGATGTACGCACCGTAAAGGTTCCCTCGATGCTGAGGCTGGCGGCCGCCTCGCTCGCCGGGACCGCCATCGAGTTCTACGACTTCTTCGTCTACGGCACGGCCGCGGCGCTCGTCCTGGGGCCGCTGTTCTTCCCGACGTTCTCGCCGCTCGCAGGCACGCTGGCGGCGTTCGGGACGTTCGGTGTGGGGTTCGTGGCCCGCCCGCTGGGCTCGGTACTGTTCGGGCACATCGGGGACCGGCGTGGCCGGCGTCCGGTCCTGGTCGCGTCCCTGCTGCTGACCGGCGCCTCGACGGTCGCGGTCGGCTGCCTGCCGACGTACGGCACGATCGGCGTGGCCGCGCCCGTGCTGCTGCTCGTGCTGCGCTTTCTGCAGGGGCTGGGGCTCGGCGGGGAGTGGGGCGGGGCAGTGCTGCTGACCGCGGAGCACGCGCCCCCTGGGCGGCGCGCCCTGTGGTCGAGCTTTCCGCAGATCGGCCCGGCCGTAGGCTTTCTGCTCGCCAACGGCGTGATGCTGGCCCTGTCCGCGTCGCTGTCCGAAGCACAGTTCGCGCAGTGGGGGTGGCGGGTGCCGTTCTGGGCGGCGGGAGCGCTGGCGCTGAGCGGGCTGTGGCTGCGTTCGTCGCTCGCCGAGAGCCCCCGGTTCCTGGAACTCGACGACCACGCGCGCGTGCCGATCGCCGAGGTCGTACGGCATCACTGGCGGCTGGTGCTGCTGACGGCGGGGGCGCTCGCGGTCGGGTACGCGGTGTTCTACGCGGTGACCACCTGGTCGCTGGCGTACGGGACGGACCGGCTCGGGGTGAGCCGGACCGTCATGCTCGTCTGCATCATGGCCGCCGTGGTGGTGAAGGGCTCGCTCACACCGGTGATGGCCCTGCTCGGCGACCGCTACGGGCGACGACCGCTGTGTCTTGCGGGGTGCACGGCCTCGGCGCTGTGGATGTTCCCGATGGTCGCGTTGCTGGCGACCGGTGAGCCCCTGTTGATGTTCCTCGGGTTCACGGGCGCGCTGGTCTCCTTCATCGCCATGTTCTCCGTCGTCGCCGCCTATCTGCCGGAGCTGTACGAGCCCCGGGTGCGCTGCACCGGCGCCGCCGTCGGCTACAACCTCGGCGGGGTCCTCGGAGGCGCGCTCACCCCGATCGTCGCGACGGCGCTGGCGGAGCACAGCGGACGGGTGCCGTGGGCTGTGGGGACGTATCTGACGGCGATCGCGCTGCTGAGCCTCGGCTGCTTCGCACTGCTGCCGGAGACGCGCCCGATGCCGGTAGCGGCGGCCGAGCCGGTCATCGGGTGATCCGGTCACCGGGCGAGTGCGCGCTAGGGGTTGATCGCCAGCTCCAGATAGGCGGCGAACAGCACCAGATGGACGCCGCCCTGGAGCGGTGTGGCCCGGCCCGGCACCACCGTGAGGGAGCTGACCACCACGGTGAGCGCGAGCAGCAGCATGTGGGTGGCGCCGAGGCCGAGTACCAGGGGGCCGGAGAGCCAGATGGAGGCCAGGGCGACGGCGGGGATGGTCAGCCCGATGCTGGCCATGGCCGAGCCGAGCGCCAGGTTGAGGCTGGTCTGCACACGGTCGCGGCGGGCGGAGCGCAGGGCCGCGATGGTCTCGGGAAGCAGCACCAGCAGGGCGATGATCACGCCGACGACGGCTTGGTGCAGTCCGGCCGCCTGTACGCCGGACTCGATCGTCGGCGACACGCCCTTGGCCAGTCCGACGACGCCGACGAGCGCGAGGCCCAGCAGGCCCAGGCTGATCCGGGCGGTGCGCGCGGAGGGCGCCTCGGCGTGGTCGTCGCCGGCGATCACCTCGCCCTGCCGGGTGATCGGCAGGAAGTAGTCGCGGTGCCGCACGGTCTGGGTGGCGACGAACAGGCCGTACAGGATCAGTGAGGAAAGGGCCGCGAAGGTCAGCTGGACGCCGGAGAACTCGGGGCCCGGTCTGCTGGTGGTGAAGGTCGGCAGGACCAGGCTGAGGGTAGCCAGGGTGGCCACGGTCGCGAGGGCGGCGCCGGTGCCCTCGGGGTTGAAGACCGCGGTGCCGTGGCGCAGGGAGGCGACGAGGAGACAGACGCCGACGATGCCGTTGCAGGTGATCATCACAGCGGCGAAGACGGTGTCCCGGGCAAGGGTGGAACTCTTGTCGCCGCCGTCGACCATGAGGGTGACGATCAGGGCCACCTCGATGATCGTGACGGCGACGGCGAGGACCAGGGAGCCGAAGGGTTCGCCCACCCGGTGGGCGACGACCTCGGCGTGGTGGACGGCGGCGAGCACGGATCCGGCGAGGACCACGGTCACCAGTGCGACGACCGCGCCGGGCAGATCACGACCCCAGGTGAACAGGAGCAGGACGACCGCGAGCACCGGCACGAGGAACGTCCACTGAGTGGTGAGCGACCTGAGCCGAGTGATCATGCAGCGATGGTGGCAGAGGCGTACAGGGTTCGCATGCCAGTCTTTTCGGCCCCCCCGGGGGGCTCGCCGTCGGCGCGGGACGGCCCCCGGGGTCGTACGGGTGCGGTCGATCGAACGGTTACGCGAAGTCGGTCATGTCCACGACGTCGCAGTCGGCGAAGGACGGCGGGCGGGTGCACAGGGCGGCCATCCGCTCGGCGAATTTGCTCGTCTCGGGGTCGTCACTGTTGCGCATGGCCTCCTCGTAGGAGTTGAACTCGATCACGCCCAGGTAGTGGCCGGGCCGGCTCCGGTCCCTGAGGATCAGTCGGCGCGTCGGGCTGTTCTCACCGCCGGCGAACTGGTTGCCCATCTCGTCCGCGAGGGCCCTCATCTCGTCGATGCGGTCGGTCTCGAAGTCGATGATCTGGACGAATGTCACGGTTGCCTCCACCGGGTGGCGGCGCCCCCGACCGGGGACGCTCCGCCACCCAACGAAGCACCGGGAGCGGCGGGTCGGCAATGCGCTTCGCACCGCTCCACGGAGTGGTTGTTCCTACGTCCGACGCGGTCAGACGTCGATGCTGTCCTTCGGAGCGCCTTCGCTCCGGCCCTGCGCCGCCTCGGCCGCCGCCTGCTTCCCGGAGGCCCGCAGGCTGGTGATCGTGGTGACGATCAGGACCGCGCAGATGACGCCGAGCGAGACCGGGATGCTGATCTCCGGGACATGGACGCCGGACTCGTGCAGGGCGTGCAGCACGAGTTTGACGCCGATGAAGCCGAGGATGATCGACAGGCCGTAGGAGAGGTGGACCAGCTTCCTCAGCAGACCGCCGATGAGGAAGTACAGCTGCCTCAGACCCATCAGCGCGAAGGCGTTGGCCGTGAAGACGATGTACGGGTCCTGCGTCAGGCCGAAGATCGCGGGGATGGAGTCCAGCGCGAACAGGACGTCGGTCGTACCGATCGCAAGCATCACGACCAGCATCGGGGTCATGACCCGCTTGCCGTTCTGCTGGATCCACAGCTTGGTGCCGTGGTAGCGGTCGGCCACACCGAACCTGCGTTCCGCGGCCTTGAGGAGCTTGTTCTCCTCGAACTCCTCTTCCTCCTCGTCGGCCCGGGCCTCCTGGATCAGCTTCCAGGCGGTCCAGATCAGGAAAGCGCCGAAGAGGTAGAACACCCAGGAGAAGTTGGCGAGGATCGCGGCGCCCGCGGCGATGAAGACGGCCCGCAGGACCAGGGCTATGAGGACGCCGACGAGCAGCACCCGCTGCTGGTACTGCGAGGGCACGGCGAACTTCGCCATGATCAGGACGAAGACGAAGAGGTTGTCGACGCTCAGCGACTTCTCGGTGATGAAGCCCGCGAAGAACTCGCCGCCCGGCTGGCTGCCGCCGAAGACGAGCAGGCCGAGGCCGAAGAGTCCGGCCAGGGCGATCCAGACGACGGTCCAGATTCCGGCTTCCTTGACGGATACGTCATGCGGCTTGCGGCCGATGAAGAAGTCGACCGCGATGAGGGCGGCCAGACCCAAGATGGTGAGGACCCAAAGGGTCACGGACACATCCACTGCGCCTCCGGTTTGTGAATGGCAAAGGGCCAGCGTCATCGCTGCCGGAGGTCTCTTCCACCCGAGACGGGCCGACGCCCCGGGATCCGGTCGGATCCGTATTGACGGGTACGCCGCAGCAGATAGGGAGTACTCCCCTCCGTGAGGAAAACAGTACCCCAATCACCAAGGAAAGGTAAAGCGATTGGTAAAAGAAAGACCAAGCCGCCTGGTCAGGTGGCTTTACATACGCTTGGTACGCGCGATCGCGACCTGGCTGAGCACCTGCTGGAGCACCTGGCTCCCGGCCGGCACGAGGCAGGGCTCGTACGTCCAGGCATGCCCCACCCACGGGTCGGCCAGGTGATCGTCCGGTACCGGCGTGAGTCGCATCAGTGAACGCCACAGCGGATCGAGCAACGGTCCATAGGCGGCGGCGTCCTCGCGGTCGGCGACCAGCAGGAGATGGACACCGACGTCCGGGCCCTCGTCCGCGAGATAGCGCAGCTGAGTGACGGCGCGGTCGTCGAAACCGTGCGGGAACTCGTTGACGATCAGCAGTTGCCGGGAGATGTCCAGACCGGGCGGCAGGGCATCCGCCGCGCCGCCGCGTACGGCCATCTGCACCAGGTCGACGCGCTCGGTCAGTCGACCCAGTACCTCCACCACACCGGCCGCGCCGGTCGCGGGTGGCCCGGCCAGTACGCCGGCCCCCGTCAGTGGGGCGAGCGCGGAGGCACCGGAACCGGCCGGATCGATGACCTGTACGCCGAACTCCCCGGCCGGGTGTACGGCGAGCAGCCGGGCCGCGAGCGCCACCGCCGTGTGCAGGGCGAGGTGCCGCAGGTCATCGGCGTCGGGAAAGCCACCGTCGGGAGTCGAGGTGAGGCCGCTGTCGATCCACAGGCCCCGCTCCAGCGGCAGCCGGACCAGCATCGGGATGCGGAGCGGATCGCTCTCCGCAAGGTGCAGGTCGCCCAGTCGCACGGCCATCGGCGGTTCCGTCGGTGCCTGGTAGGCATGCCAGACGGGGTTGTCCCAGCGTGCGTACGCCGGTGGCAGGGCGGGCTCGACGACCTCGGACTCGGCGGTGAGCTGGGCGAGGTCGCGGTCGAGGGCCGTCTGGGCCTGGTCGACCAGCTGGGCCTGCCGGGCGCGGGCCGCCTCGCGTGCGGCGTCGCCCGTGGAGCCCAGGCGGCTGCGCGGGTCGGCGAGGACCTGGTCGAGTTCCTTCTCCATACGGGACTCGGCGAAGTCGACGGCACTGCGGTACGCGGCCGTGGAGCGGGCCAGGTCCTCGAACATGCCCCAGACCTGGTTGTACAGCCGCTCGTCCATGGACCAGCCGACCGCATCGCCGGCGACGGGCGGCACGGGCCCGTCGGCCGGGGCGGGCGCCGCCGGGGCCGCCGACGCCGTGGGCGAGGACGCCTGGCGGCGCCTGGGATGCGTGTAGTCGATGGGGCCACCGACGGGCGTGGCGGCCGCGGCGGGTCCTTCAGAGACCTGGGACCGGCCGTCACCGAGTGCCGACTCTGATCCACCGAGTCCGCCAGGTCCGCCAGGTCCGCCGGAAGGGATCGGCTGGTCGCTGCCGTCGCCGGGTGCCTGAACGTCGTACGGGGACCCGGCACTGGTGCCGGACGGATCGGGGCCGGCGACGGAGGCGGCCGTACGACGGGAGCGGCCGGTGTCCGTGTGCACCGGGACCGACCGGGCCACACCGCGCGCCACCGCCTCCTCGATCCCGCGGGCGAGTTCGGCGGCCTGCGGCAGGCCCTGGTCGGTCAGGAGCGCGGTGAGGCCCTCCGCGTAGCCCTGGCCCACCGCGCGGATCTTCCAGGCGCCCTGGCGGCGGTAGAGCTCCAGGGCCACGACCGCCGACTCGGCGTCCAGGCCGGCGAGGGTGTAGCCCGCGACCTCGGTGCCGTCGAGGCCGGTGACCGCGGCGCGCGGCGCGGCGACCGCGCCGAAGCGGAACGGGCCGCCGAGGGCTGCGGGCAGAGCGATCAGGACGCTGACCCGGTGCACGGCCTCGGGCAGGGCGTCGACGTCGACGGCGAGCCGGTGTTCGGCGGCCGCTTGCCGGGAGACCTCGATCCCGGGCAGGGTGGGTGCGCCCGGATGGGCCACCCGGTCGGCGTCCCGCACCCGGCCGGCGTCGTCGGCGAGGGTGGCCCCGGCCACGACCGGCACATCGGCCGAGATCCGGATCTCGATCCGGTTCCGCGAGAGCGGATGGTTCTGCCCGCGCTTCAGCTCGGCCGCCATCGCCCATGTCCCCCTGTGTGTCGTGTCGTCGTGCGCCGCGGGGCTTCTCCTAGAGGACCGGCAGGATCGTGGGCACCAGGTCCTGGAAGGTGCGGCCCTTGGCCGGCACGCCCAGGGCCGTCAGCGTCCAGCCCGAGCCGGAGCGGTGCACCTTCGCCATGATCTGTGCGGTGTACTCACCGCCGCCGTCGAGCGTGTAGCGGGCGAGTTCCTGGCCGTTGGTCTCGTCGACCAGTCGACAGAAGGCGTTCTGCACCTCCTGGAAGGTCTGGCCGGTGAAGGAGTTGACGGTGAAGACGATCTGGTCGATGTGGACCGGGACGCGCGCGAGGTCGACGAGGATGGCCTCGTCGTCGCCGCCCTGCCCCGCGCCGCCGACGAGGTTGTCGCCCGTGTGCCGGACCGAGCCGTCGTCACTCACCAGGTGGCGGAAGAAGACGACGTCGACGGGCTGCTTGTCGGCGAACAGCACCGCCGAGGCGTCCAGGTCGATCTCCCGGGTGCGCGAGCCGAACAGCCCGCGCCGGGGTGCCGCCTTCCAACCAAGACCCATGCGGACCGCGCTCAGGGAGCCGCCGTCCTTCTTCTCCAGGCTGATGGCCTGACCCTTGGTCATGTTGACGGTCACGGCTGCTGTCCCCTCGTCGGATGTCCCCGGTTGCCGCGAAGTGCGCGGTTGTCCAAAACCCTATGCAGCGCCGCTGACAGTGCCGAACCCCGGCCCGCGGTTTGTGTCGGTGTTGCAACACTTCGCGCCCTTGCCGAGGTCCGGCGGCGACTCGGGGTTCAGGCCAGGCCCGCCTCCCTCATCTGACGCAGTTCCTTCTTCATCTCGGAGACCTCGTCACGCAGCCGGGCCGCGATCTCGAACTGCAGATCCGCGGCGGCGGCACGCATACGTTCCGTCATCTCCTCGATCTGCTCGGCGAGTTCGGCCGCCGGACGGTCGGTCGGCACCGTTTCCTTCGCCTTGCCCTTGGCCGCCTTGCCGGCCTTCGCGCCCTTGGCCGCCTTGTCGCCCAGGGCCGGAACGGGGGCCTTGGCCGCCTTGCCGTCCTTCTGCTTTCGGTAGCCCGAGCCAAGCAGCTGCTCGGTGTCCACCTCTTCGCGGGCGATCTGCGCGACGATGTCGTTGATCTTCTTGCGCAGCGGCTGCGGATCGATGCCGTTGGCCGTGTTGTAGGCGACCTGCTTCTCCCGGCGGCGGTTGGTCTCGTCGATGGCCCGCTCCATCGCCGGGGTGATCTTGTCGGCGTACATGTGGACCTGGCCGGAGACGTTGCGCGCCGCGCGGCCGATGGTCTGGATCAGTGAGGTGCCGGAGCGCAGGAAGCCCTCCTTGTCGGCGTCGAGGATGGCCACCAGGGACACCTCGGGCAGGTCGAGGCCCTCACGCAGCAGGTTGATGCCGACCAGGACGTCATACTCGCCGGAGCGCAGCTCGCGCAGCAGCTCGACGCGGCGCAGGGTGTCGACGTCGCTGTGCAGATAGCGCACCTGGATGCCGAGTTCCAGGAAGTAGTCGGTGAGGTCCTCGGCCATCTTCTTGGTGAGGGTGGTGACGAGGACGCGTTCGTCCTTCTCGGTGCGCTTGCGAATCTCGTGCACCAGGTCGTCGATCTGGCCCTCGGTGGGCTTGACGACGACCTCCGGGTCGACGAGGCCGGTGGGGCGGATGATCTGCTCGACGACGCCGTCCCCGCGGGACAGCTCGTAGGTGCCCGGGGTCGCCGACAGATACACGGCCTGCCCGATGCGCTCCTGGAACTCCTCCCACTTCAGGGGGCGGTTGTCCAGGGCGGAGGGCAGCCGGAAGCCGTGGTCCACGAGGGTGCGCTTGCGGGAGGCGTCGCCCTCGTACATGGCGCCGATCTGCGGCACGGTGACATGCGACTCGTCGATGACGAGGAGGAAGTCGTCCGGGAAGTAGTCGAGCAGGGTGTTGGGCGGAGAGCCGGGCGAGCGGCCGTCGAAGTGCATCGAGTAGTTCTCCACGCCGGAGCAGGTGCCGATCTGGCGGAGCATCTCGATGTCGTACGTGGTGCGCATGCGCAGCCGCTGGGCCTCCAGGAGCTTGCCCTGCTTCTCCAGCTCCGTGAGGCGCTCCGCCATCTCCTTCTCGATGTCGTTGACGGCCCGCTCCAGCCGCTCGGGACCCGCGATGTAGTGGGAGGCCGGGAAGACGTACAGCTGCTGGTCGTCGCTGATGATCTCGCCGGTGAGCGGGTGCAGCGTGGACAGCGCCTCGATCTCGTCGCCGAACATCTCGATGCGGACGGCGAGCTCCTCGTAGACCGGGAAGATCTCGATGGTGTCGCCCCGGACGCGGAAGGTGCCGCGGGTGAACGCCACGTCGTTGCGCGTGTACTGGATGTCGACGAAGCGGCGCAGCAGGAGGTCGCGGTCGATCTCGTCGCCGACCCGCAGCGGGACCATCCGGTCGACGTACTCCTGCGGTGTACCGAGGCCGTAGATGCAGGACACGGAGGCGACCACGATGACGTCGCGGCGGGTGAGCAGCGAGTTGGTGGCGGAGTGGCGCAGTCGCTCGACCTCTTCGTTGATCGAGGAGTCCTTCTCGATGTAGGTGTCCGACTGCGGGACGTACGCCTCGGGCTGGTAGTAGTCGTAGTACGAGACGAAGTACTCGACCGCGTTGTTCGGGAGGAGCTCGCGGAACTCGTTGGCCAGCTGGGCGGCCAGCGTCTTGTTCGGCGCCATCACCAGGGTGGGGCGCTGGAGCTTCTCGATCATCCACGCGGTGGTGGCGGACTTGCCGGTGCCGGTCGCGCCGAGGAGGACGACGTCCTTCTCACCGGCCTCGACGCGCTTGGCCAGCTCGGCGATGGCCGCCGGCTGGTCGCCGCTGGGCTGGTACGGGCTGACGACCTCGAAGGGCGCCACCGTGCGTTCGATGTGGGAAACGGGCCGCATGGGTTCCACCGTACGACCCCGCACTGACAACCGGTTCTGATCAGCGATTTTGCGGAGTGCGGGAGCTGTGGTGGCTCTGCTGGCGGCCGATGCGCAGCTGCGGGCGGCGGCTCGGGTGGTGGGTGACCTCGTCGGCCGGGACGCCCGGCTTGTGCTCCACGCGGAGCGGGTCCGGCCTGCCGATGATCATCATGGGGTCGAACACCACGACGGCGGCGGCGAGGCAGAGGAAGGCCAGCGGGCCGATCAGCATGGGGGCGAGCAGGGAGGCGGGCGAGTCGCCGGGGGGCGTGGCACCGGTGTTGTGGAGGTGCACGGTCATGGCGGCCATGCCGGTGTAGTGCATGCCGCTGACGGCGAGTCCCATCACGAGGCTCGCGCCGACGCTCCACAGGAAGCCGCGGATCTGCCCGGCCGCCCACAAGGCCGAGCTGGCGGCCACGACACCTATCACGACCGACGCGCCCACGGTGAGCGTGTTGTACTCCAGGGTCCCGTTGAGGCGCAGGCCGGCCATGCCGAGGTAGTGCATCGAGGCGATGCCCAGACCGGTGATCGTGCCGCCCGTGAAGAGCGCGGTTCCGGTGGCACCCCGGTAGCCGACTATGAAGATCCCGACACCCACCATGACGATGGCGAGGCCGAGGCTCGCAAAGGTGATCGTCTTGTCGTAGTGGACCGGCGTCTCCCTGACGCTGAACCCCATCATGGCGACGAAGTGCATGGTCCATATGCCGGAGCCGATCGCGGCCGACCCCAGGGCGAGCCAGGCGGGCCGCCAGGACTGGGCCACCAGCATCGCCCGGGTCGTGCAGCGCAGTCCGAGGGCACCGCCGAGGCAGGCCATCACATAGGCCACCAGCGGGGTGACGACCCCGTAGCTGAATCCGTCGACCGTGCCCTGCATACGTGGCTGCCCTTCACCCTTTGCGTCCCGGAATATTTGATATGCGCCCCCGTCCCAGGACCGCCCGAGCGGTCAGGGTTGACGCAGAGAGTATGACCCGCACCGGAATGGTCGAACGATTTTCCGGCAAAGAAACACGGCTTTGCCGCAGTTGTGCGGCACCAGTGAGCGGAGTTGGGTAACTCCATTCAATCTGTGGCCGTCCCGCACCCGGCTGCTGTTGACTCCTTGCTGTCAGTCTTGTGCTGTCCGTATTCATCCGACGTGAGGAGCACACATGCACGCGCGTGCCGTCGCCGCCACGACCACCGCGCTGCTCGGCACGGCCGCCCTGCTGAGCCCCGTGCCCGCCGCCCGGGCCGGCGACGTACGCGAGCCCACGGTGCTCGCGCACCGGGGCGCCTGCGCCTACGCACCCGAGAACACGCTGGCCGCCGTCGACAAGGCGGCCGCACTGGGCTTCACCTGGGTCGAGAACGACGTCCAGCGCACCAGGGACGGCCGGCTGGTGGTTCTCCACGACGACAGCCTTGCGCGCACCACGAACGTCGAACAGGTCTTCCCCGGCCGGGCGCCGTGGAAGGTGAAGGACTTCACCGCCGCCGAGATCTCCCGGCTGGACGCGGGCAGCTGGTTCTCCCCCTCCTACACGGGCACGCGCGTGCCCACGCTGGCGCAGTACATGCGCAGGATCGAGCACAACCACGAGAAACTGCTCCTGGAGATCAAGAACCCGGAGCTGTACCCGGGCATCGAGCAGCAGATCGTCAAGCTGCTGGGAAACGAGGGCTGGCTGGACGGACCGCACCTCGGCCGGTTCGTCGTGCAGAGCTTCAGCGCCGACAGCCTGCGCATCGTGCACGGTCTCAGGCCCGCCGTGACGACCGGCTACCTCGGCACACCGCCCGTGTCGGCCCTGCAGCGGTACGCGCGCTTTGCGGACCTGATCAACCCGTCGGTGGGGTCGATCTCCACCGGTTATGTCTCCTCCGTGCACTCGCTCGAGGGCCCGCACGGCACGCCGCTGCGCGTCTTCACCTGGACGGTGGACGACGCGGCCACCACCTGGAAGGCCGTCGGCTACGGCGTCGACGGGATCATCACCAACAAGCCGGACGTGGTGCGGGCCGCACTGCGCGCGAGCTGAGCGCGGCCGGACGGGCCGGCGTTGTCAGTGGCGGGTCGTACGGTGGGTCGCATGGACAGCGAAGGGCAGTACGAGCAGCGGGTGGTGTGGGCCGTCGCGGGCACCGACATCGGTCCGCTGCTGCTGGCGGCGACCCGCGAGGGCCTGGTCACCGTGGTGTTCCACGCCACGGACGCGGTGCGGGAGCGGACCCTGGAGCGGCTGGCGGCCCGGCTGGGCGCCGAGCCCGTCGAGGATGCCGCGGCGCCGGTGCTGGCCGAGGCGATACGCCAGCTGCGGGCGTACTTCGCGGGCGAGCGGCAGGACTTCGACCTGCCGCTGGACTGGTCGCTGATCTCCGGCTTCAACCGGCAGGTGCTGCGCGAACTGGCCGCCGGTGTCCCCTACGGCACCGTGGTCGGATACGGCGACCTGGCCGGGCGGGTCGGGCAGCCCGGCGGGGCGCAGGCGGTGGGCGCGGCGATGGGCGCCAATCCGCTGCCGGTCGTCGTGCCGTGTCACCGGGTGGTGGAGAGCGACGGCGGCATCGGCGGGTTCGGCGGCGGTCTGGAGACCAAGCGGAAGCTGCTCGCCCTCGAGGGCGTCCTGCCCGAGCCGCTGTTCTGAGGCGCCCGGGCAGGAGCGGCGGTCGGTCGTAATGCCGGGCCTCGACGACGTTGCCGTCCAGGTCGTGGAAGCAGAAGTCGTGCTGGGCCTTCCCGCGGGCGCCGAAGGAGCCGTGGCCGATGTCGGTCATGGGGACGCCGTGCTCGGCGAGGCGCGCGCAAGGCGTCGAACGCGTCGGACGGCAGGCACAGACAGATGTGGTTCGCCGGGTGGCCGGCCGAGCCGGGGGGCACCGGCATGCGTGCGGCGAGGGTATGCGGTGCGAGGTCGAAGATCGTCTCCTCGTCGACACGTACGGAGGGGAAGGACACCTCTCCCGCGGTGAACTCGGCGACCTTCAAAGGCTCCAGGCCGAGCATCCGCTCGTAGAAGTCGGCCGGGCGACCGGGTCGGCGACCCAGAGGACGACATGGTCCAGACGTGCCGTGTGATTCGTCATGCGGCTCAGGCTGGTGGCGTCCGGCACGGGCGGAAAGCGTTTATCCGGGTGTGCCGCCCGCCAGAGATGAGGGAAGACCGACGGACAGGAGGCAGGCGCGTGGTGCTGGTGGTGTCGGAAGAGGTCCGTGAGGCGCTCGGCGCGGGCCGGGCAGTGGTGGCCCTGGAGTCCACAATCATCGCGCACGGGCTGCCGCGCCCGCGCAACCTCCAGGTGGCGCTGGAGCTGGAAGAGGCGGTACGGCACGAGGGTGCCGTACCCGCGACCATCGCGGTTCTGGACGGGCAGCCCCATGTCGGCCTGGCCAAGGACCAGTTGGAGCGGATCGCCAACGAGGACGGGATCCGCAAGCTGGGCCACCGCGACCTGCCGCTCGCCGTGGCGGCGGGGGCGAGCGGGGCGACCACCGTGTCGGCGACGGCGCAGCTGGCGGCGCTGGCCGGCATCCGGGTGTTCGCGACGGGCGGTCTCGGCGGGGTGCACCGGGAGTGGTCGGTGACCCAGGACGAGTCCGCCGATCTGGGTCTGCTGGCGCGCACCCGGATCACGGTGGTATGTGCGGGCGTGAAGTCGATCCTGGACGTGCCGGCGACCCTGCAGCGTCTGGAGACCCTGGGTGTGGCGGTGGCCGGTTACGGCACGGAGCGCTTCCCGGGCTTCTATCTGTCCGACTCCGGTTACCCGGTCGACTGGACGCTGGAGACTCCGGTACAGGTCGCGGAGGTCATGCGGGCGCAGGACGCGCTCGACGCGGCGGACACGTCCCTGATCGTCGCGAATCCGGTCCCGGAGGCGGAGCAGCTCGATCCCGCACTGCACGCGCGTGTGCTCGCCGACGCGCTGCAGGCGTGCGCCGAAGAGGGGATCACCGGTCAGGGGGTCACGCCGTTCCTGCTCGACTATCTGGTCCGGCACACGGACGGCGCCTCACTGGAGGCCAACCTGGCGGCCGTGCGTGGCAACGTACGGCTGGCGGCGCGGATCGCGTCGGCGTGGACCAGGAGGTGAGGACTGGCGGAGAGGGCGCGCTGCTGGTCGTCGGGGACGTCGTCACCGATGTCGTCGCGCGGCACCGGGGACCACTCGCGGCCGGCACGGACACGGCCGCCGTGATCCGGACCGTGCCCGGCGGAGCGGGCGCCAACGTGGCCTGCTGGGCCGCCCGTACGGGCTGTGCGGATGTACGGCTGCTGGGGCGGGTCGGTGCGGACGCGGCAGAGTGGCACCGGCGGGAGCTGGTCGC
Source organism: Streptomyces sp. NPDC054813 (assembly GCF_053611365.1). Classification (NCBI taxonomy): domain Bacteria; kingdom Bacillati; phylum Actinomycetota; class Actinomycetes; order Kitasatosporales; family Streptomycetaceae; genus Streptomyces; species Streptomyces sp. NPDC054813. Next base: position 242,145 of record NZ_JBSHAF010000005.1, read on the forward strand.
GGCCGGGGTGCGGCCACAGCTCGTGGTGGACCCCGAGGCCGCAACGGGGATGGTCGTCTGCCTGGTCGACAACGGCGACTCGGCCGAGCGCACCTTTCTCACGGACAGCGGGGCGTCGCTGCGGCTGGAGCCCGCCGACTGGTCGGACGCGTTGCTCGACGGGGTCGCCCGGCTGCACCTTTCGGGTTATCTGCTGTTCTCCGAGCCGAGCCGGGCACTGGTGGCGGTGGCCCTGGCGTCGGCACGCGCGCGTGGCGTGCCGGTGAGCCTGGATCCGGCGTCGGCCGGGTTCCTCGTGGCGCTGGGCGTGGACCGCTTCCTGGCGCTCGTCGAAGGCGTGGACGTCCTCCTGCCGAGCCGGGACGAGGCCTGTCTGCTGACGGGGCTGACCGATCCTGCCGACGCGGCGGCCGAGTTGAGCCGCCGTGTGCCGCTGGTGGTGGCCAAGGCGGGGGCTGACGGCGCGCTGGTCGCCGAGGCGGGTGGCGTCCTCGCGCGGGTCCCGGCCGAACCGGCGACGCCCCGGGACACCACGGGCGCCGGTGACGCCTTCACCGGGGCGTTCCTCGCCGCGCTGGTAGCCGGCGCGGATCCCGGGGAAGCGGCGGCGCGGGGCTGCCGGGCGGGCGCGAGGGCGGTGGAACGTGTGGGCGCCAGACCGCCCGTCCACGGCTGACACGACACCAGGGCCGGAAGCGGCAGGGCCGGCGCCCTGTCCGGTGGGCCTACTCCTTGTGGCCCCATGCCGAGATCATCGGGGCCGTGGCGAGGTCCATGCTCCCCGCCGCCACGTTGGCGAGGTGCTGGTCGATCTCCCCGTCGGTGGCCAGACCCGCGGTGACGAGCCGGCCGCGGATCTGCCGGACCGTCGCGGACTCCAGGGCGGTGCAGGCGGGCGAGGCGACGGGGAAGTAGGCGTCGGCCTCCACCTGGTGCAGCCCGGCCGCCCGGAGCAGCCGCGGGAGTTTGCGCCCGTACGACAGGTCGGCGCCGCGTTCGGCGAGGAGCTTGCGGAAGCCCTGGCGCAGGCGGTTGGCGAGCCGCTGCTCGGGGCCGTACTCGTAGGGGCAGGTCAGCGGCTGGAGGGCGGGGTCGGCGTCCTCGATCAGCAGCCGTCCGCCGGGGCGCAGGGCCTTGATCATGGAGCGCAACGCATGTTCCCGGTCCGGGACATGGACCAGCACGAGCCGGGCGTGCACCAGGTCGAAGCCCTCCCCCGGCGGCTCCTCGGTGCCGACGTCGTGGGTGCGGACCTCGACCGGTGCGTGGGCGGCCGTGGCAAGCAGCGAGGTGTCGATGTCGGTGGCGACGACCTGGCCGGTCGGTCCGACCTTCCCGGCCAGCCAGGAGACCACCGAAGTGCCGCCGGCCCCGACCTCCCAGCAGCGCCGGCCCGGTCCGATACCCAATGCCTCGAGGTGCCGGAAGGTGGTGGGGTCGAAGAGGGCGGCGAAGGCGTCGAAGCGCTGTGCAGCCTCGCTCTGGCGGTTGTCGAGGAGATATCCGTCCGCTTGTGTCATGAAGGGATCATCCCCGTTGCCCGGGTTGTCGGGCACGGCCGACGCTCGGTACGGCCGACGCTCGCGTACGGAGGGAGTACGACCGCCGGACGTGGGGAATTCGTGGCCACCGGCGGGAACAGGCCTCGGGAGCCGAGTTGTCCACAGGCGGGAACCAACCGGAACTCGCTGCTCACACAGGCTTACCCGTGTCTCACACCGGGCTGGCAGACTTGCCCGGCAGGGCGCGAAAGCGTTGCGCGAGGGGATCCAGGCAAGGAGATCCGGATGACGATGGCAGGGAATCTGCGGAAGGTCACAGGGCTGGGCAGGGCCGGCGGCCTGCGCAAGGTGGCGCGGCTGGCCCGGCGGCGGCCCCGCGTCGACCTCAACCATCACGCACGGTCCCCGCTGGGCTCCTCGGTGGTCAACTGCGTGACGTACGAGGCCGGAGCGCGGGTCCCCGAGTGCAGTGATCTCTACTCGGCAGTGGAGCGGGTACGCAAGAAGGGCGAGGGGTTCGTCTGGCTGGGGCTGCACGAGCCGACGGACAGCGAGTTCGCGGGCATCGCCGAGTTGTTCGACCTGCACCCGCTGGCCGTGGAGGACGCGGTCGAGGCCCATCAGCGCCCCAAGGTGGAGCGGTACGGCGAGACGCTCTTCGCGGTGTTCAAGACGGTCTGCTACGTCGAGCACGAGAAGCTGACGGCAACCAGTGAGGTGGTGAACACGGGCGAGATCATGGTGTTCGTCGGCGAGGACTTCGTGATCACGGTGCGGCACGGCCGGCACGGTTCGCTGGGGCCGCTGCGCGAGGAACTGGAGGCGAACCCGAACCAGCTCGCCAAGGGCCCCGCGGCGGTGCTGCACGCGCTCGCGGACCATGTGGTCGACGACTATCTGAACGTCACGGACGCGGTGCAGGCCGATATCGACCAGGTCGAGGCGGACGTGTTCGCGGAGAACGGCGCACGAGCCGACCCGGGGCGGATCTACCAGATGAAGCGTGAACTCCTGGAGCTGAAGCGGGCGGTGGTGCCGCTGGGCAGGCCCATGGAGGAGCTGACCACCCGGCCGATACGGGTGATCGCCCCGGAGATACAGGCCTACTTCCGGGACGTGCTCGACCATCTGATGCGGGCCAAGGAACAGATCGCGTCCTTCGACGAACTGCTCAACTCCATTCTCCAGGCGCATCTGGCGCAGGTGACGGTCGCCCAGAACGAGGACATGCGGAAGATCACGGCGTGGGCCGCGGTGATCGCCGTGCCCACGATGGTGTGCGGGGTCTACGGCATGAACTTCGATCACATGCCGGAGCTGCACTGGCGGTTCGGCTACCCGCTCGTCATCGGCGTCATATCCCTGGCCTGTCTGGTGCTGTACCGGGGCTTCCGGCGCAACGGCTGGCTCTGAGCCCCACGACGGGCGGCACCAGGGACCACGGCCCCTGGGCGGCTTCAGGCTGAGAAGGCGATGACCCGGCGCGGGACGACCCTGATGATCACGCGCACCTCGTCGTCCTTCTCCGCGGGCGGGTCGATGCCGAGGTATTTGTGGGAGAGCTCGGACGGGAGCCGCTTGGCCTCGTCCGGGAGGATCTCGGCGGTGCCGCGGATCTCGGCCGAGCGGTAGGGGTCGGCCAGGTCGAAGACGGTGAGGCTGACGCGGGGGTCACGGCGGAGGTTGCGCACCTTCTGGCGACCGTCCGTGGAGGAGAACAGCACGGTGTCGCCCTCGCGTTTGATCCAGACCACCGAGTTCTGCGGGGCACCGTCGGGGCCGAGGGTGGCGACGCTGGCGAAGTTCTTGCCGTCGAGGAGGGCCCGGACGGAGTCGTCGAAAGTGGCGGGGAGGTTCGAGGAGGTCGGCATGCGACCAGACTAGTTACATGCATGCACATATAAAAGCGGTTTGCCGAATCGGCCGATGCGAGCAGGGCGGCAGGGCCTGCCGCGGGACGCTCAGCCGCTCCACGCCGGATGCCGCGGGTCGTCGGCACGGACCAGGACGTCGGCCGTGCCGGCGGGGTCGGTCTCGGCTTCGTAACGCTCGAAGGCGGGCAGGGTCCAGTGCTCGGACTCGGGAGTACGGCGGCGCAGGGCGCCGGGAGACAGCAGGAGGTGGACGGTCAGGTCGAACGGGAACCAGTGCCGCAGCAGCAGCGGCCCATGCAGCAACAGGAGGCCACCGGGAGGGAGTTGGACGTAGGGGCTGCGGGTGGCTCGGTCGGTGGCCGGGTCCCACAGGTCGGGCAGGACACGTCCGGTCCCGCCGGGGTCGAGGGGGCCGAAGACCTCCCGCCACAGGGCGTTGGTGTCGAACCAGCCGCCGTAGTACGACTCCGCGTCGCGGCGACCGTGCTCCAGACGCAGCGAGGCGGGGCGCAGGAAGCCCTCGGCGCCCACGACGAGCGAAGGCCGGCCCCGCAGGCGCAACGCCTCCGCGACGCGCTCCGCGAGGTCCCCGGGCCGGGCCGCCGGGGCGCCGTCGAGAGCGACACGCGGCCAGGCGCCCCCGTCGGCGGGCTTCAGCTCGGCCAGCCGCTCGGCGAGGCGCTCGGCGAGCCGGTCCCAGGTGATCGCTTCGAGTCGCACGGGGTCATGATGCCGCGCGGCCCGGGCGGCGGCCGTGCCGGGGCCGGGGCACCCCGGTGAGGTTCGCCGTGATGCCCCGGCGCCCCGAGCCGCGGGGCTGGCCGAGGGCGGCCGGGTCGTACTCCCGCTCCTGACCGAACCGCACGTCGTGTGCCCGCCGCCGTACGGACGTGAGATCCCTGGCCCGGAAGGGGAAAGAACCGCATATGACGCGCCTCGCAACTCCCCCTCACCACGGTGGACTTCTGGTGGTGCAGCCTCTTCGGCACAAGCGGTGTGCGGCCTGCCGGCGGGGGCCGTTGTCGATGCTGGTGCTGGAGGACGGGGCGCCGCGGTGCCTGGAGTGTGCCGATCTCGGGCATCTGGTGTTCCTTCCGCGTGGGGACACCGCGCTGACCCGGCGGTCGCGGGAGGAGAGCACGCTGTCGGCGGTGGTGGTGCGGTTCAACCGGCGCAAGAGCCGGTACGAACGGCAGGGCGTCCTCGTCGAGGAGGCCGCACTGGCCCGGGCCGAGGCGCGGTGTCTGGCCGACGCCGAGGCGCGGCGGCGGCGCCGGGCGCGGGACGCGAGGCGGCGGGCGGCGGAGGACGTGCGGTTCACGGAGGCCTTCGCGGCGGAGATCCTGCGCCTGTTCCCGGGCTGCCCGACGGAGCGGGCCCGCGCGATCGCGGCGCACGCGTCGGTGCGGGGCAGCGGGCGAGTGGGGCGGACCAGGGCCGGGCGGGCGCTCACGGAGGGGGCGGTGGTCTCGGCGGTGGTGGCGGGGGTACGGCATGTGGACACGTCGTACGACCAGCTGCTGATGGGCGGGGTGCCGCGGTACGAGGCGCGGCGGCGGATCGCGAGGACGGTGGAGGTGGTGCTGCGGGCATGGGAGGCCGGGGTGGAGATCCGCCTCACCGGCTGACGCCGGGCGGAACAGCCGGCCGGAAGCGGCCGGGCACGGGAGGTGAGCAGGTAGGTAGCCGGGCAGGACGGGCGTGGGCAATGACTCGAATGGCGACGGTGTCCGAGGCGAGGGGCGAGAGTGAGTGTGGTGGTTGTGATCGACGGGCCGTATTACGTACTGGTCCTGCTGGGAGTACTGGGGACCGGGCTGGTGGCGGGGGTGTTCTGCGCGTTCTCGACCTTCGTGATGCGCGGGCTGGCCGCGTTGCCACCGGCACAGGGGGTCGGCGCGATGAACGCGATCAACCGGACCGCGGTGACCCCCGCGTTCATGCTGGTGTTCGCCGGGTCGGCGGTGCTGTGCGCGATGATCGCGGTGGTGACGTTCGTGGTGTGGCCGGACGAGGGGAAGACGGAGCTGCTGCTGGGCAGCGCGCTGTATCTGTCCGGTTCGTTCGGACTGACCCTGGTGGCGAACGTGCCCCGGAACGAGGCGCTGGCCTCGCTGGAGCCGGGCACCCCGGAGGCCGCCTCCTACTGGCCGGCGTATGTGCGCGAGTGGACGCGGTGGAACCATGTGCGCACCCTCGCGTCGGCCGCGGCGGCGGTCGTCTATGTACTGGCCCTGTCCTGAGGGAGGCATAGGAGAAAACCGACACCCGACTGGCCGCCGGCTGGCCGTCAGCTGGCCTCCGGCTGGGGAAGCCCCGGCAGATGGCGCTGACAGCCACTCTGCGGGCACGACCGAGCGGACGTATCGTGGCCGAAAGAGTGCCGCCCGATGACACATGGCCTGGGGCAGTCGCACGCGAGGAAGTCGACCATGGCCGATCCCAAGGGTTTCATGACCACGCCGCGTGAGGAGTGGCCGCGGCGGCCGGTCGAGGAGCGGGTCCGGGACTGGGACGAGGTGTACGTCCCCGGGGCGCTGCTGCCCATCATCAGCAAGCAGGCGGACCGCTGCATGGACTGCGGGGTGCCGTTCTGCCACGACGCGTGTCCGCTGGGCAACCTGATCCCCGAGTGGAACGACCTGGTGTCACGAGAGGACTGGCGGGCGGCGGGCGACCGGCTGCACGCGACGAACAACTTCCCCGAGTTCACGGGGAGGCTGTGTCCGGCGCCGTGCGAGGCGGGGTGCGTGCTCGCCATCAACCAGCCGGCCGTCACGATCAAGAACGTCGAGTGCGCCATCGCCGACCGGGCCTGGGCGGAGGGGTTCGCCTCGCCGCGGCCGCCGGAACGGCTGTCCGGGCGGACCGTGGCGGTGATCGGGTCCGGTCCGACCGGCCTCGCGGCGGCGCAGCAGCTGACCCGGGCCGGCCACACCGTCGCCGTGTACGAGAAGGACGACCGGCTGGGCGGGCTCATGCGGTACGGCATCCCTTCGTTCAAGATGGAGAAACACCATCTGGAGCGGCGGCTGGGGCAGATGCGGGCCGAGGGGACGAAGTTCCGTACTTCGGTGACGGTGGGGCGGGACATCGGGGCGGCGGAGCTGCGGACGCGGTACGACGCGGTGGTGATCGCGACCGGGGCGACGGCGTGGCGGGAACTTCCGGTGCCGGGCCGGGAGTTGGACGGGATACACCAGGCGATGGAGTATCTGCCGCTGTCCAACCGGGTGGGCGAGGGGGATCTGGCCCGGTCGCCGATGTCGGCGGCCGGTAGGCACGTGGTGATCGTGGGCGGGGGTGACACGGGGGCGGACTGTCTGGGGACGGCGGTGCGGGAGCGGGCCGCGTCGGTGACCCAGCTGGACATCTACGCGCAGCCGGGGGCGGAGCGGGACGAGGACGTCGAGCCGTGGCCGACGTATCCGAAGATCTACCGGCTGTCGGCGGCGCACGAGGAGGCGCGGGACCTGGAGACGGCGCCCGACGCGCATGCGGACGCGCGGTTGTTCGCGGCCTCGACGCTCCACTTCACCGGCGACGGGAGCGGGCATGTGCGGTCACTGCACCTGGCGGAGGTGGACGCGGCGCGGCGGCCGGTGCCCGGGACCGGCCGGACGCTGCCCGCCGACATGGTGCTGCTCGCGCTCGGGTTCTCGGGCCCCGACCGGGAGGACGGGCTCATCGACCAGCTGGGGCTGGTGATGGAGCCGCGCGGGACGATCGCCCGGGACGCCGAGTTCACCACGAACGTGCCCGGCGTCTTCGCCGCCGGGGACGCGGCGCGCGGGCAGTCGCTCATCGTCTGGGCGATCGCGGAGGGGCGGGCCGTGGCGGCGGCCGTCGACCGCTATCTGACGGGGAGTTCGCAGCTGCCGGCGCCGATATCACCGTACGACCGGCCGATGACCGTGTAGGTGAGAGCGCGGGATGTGGGACGGCCGCCGTAAGGCGGCGGGTCCTCGGTCCTGTGGAGGAGGCGGGGAGTACTGCCGGAGGAGGAGCGCCGGGCCGTGCTCTCCTCCCGGCTCACGAAATCCCCTCGCGGTGGGCCGGAAAGTGGACTGCGAGCGGCTTGGAGTTCAACGCCGACGGGGTGATGGCGGTAGGAGGCGTGTCGCGGTCGGTCGGGAGTGGGTCGGCGTGGGGCGCCCCCATCCTTCGTTCCGCCGTCAGGCAGGGCCACCCCCGCGCGTCCCCCTGTCGGCGGTCGGTCCTGGAGGGTGTTGATGACTGGTGGACGCGCCCCGGCGCCGGTGGTCGTGGCTCTGACCTGGGCCGAAGAGACCGTTACGGCTTGCGCCCCACCGCCCCGTAGCCGGGAATCACCCCGTCGTCCTGCCCCGGCACCGGCTCGCCCAGTTCCGGATGCCAGTGGTGGACCACCGAGACGCCGGGGTCGACCAGGTCCAGGCCGTCGAAGAAGCGGCCGAACTCCTCCCGGGAGCGCAGCGCCAGGGTGACTCCGGCCGCCTTGAGTTTCGCGGTGGCCGCCGCCGACTCCTCCGGGGTGAAGTCGGCGGTGGCATGGGTCATCGTCAGGTAGCTGCCGGACGGCAGTTCGGCGAGCAGCCGGCCGACCAGCTCGTGCGCCCCGTCCTCGTCGGGGACGAAGTGCAGCAGGGCCACGAGCGACAGCGCGACCGGGCGGTCGAGGTCCAGGACCTCGCGCGCGCCGGCGACGATCACCGCCGGGTCACGCACGTCGGCCTGGAGGTACTCGGTCGCACCCTCGGGCGTGCCGCGCAGCAGGGCGGCCGCGTGGACCAGCACGATCGGGTCGTTGTCGCAGTAGACGACCCGGGTGTCGGGTGCGACGCCCTGCGCGATCTGGTGCAGGTTGGGCTCGGTCGGGATGCCCGTGCCGATGTCCAGGAACTGCCGTACGCCCTGCTCTGCCAGCCACCGGGTGGTGCGGTGCATGAAGGCGCGGTTGACCCGGGCCATCACCGGCACCCGGGGGTCGAGGGCCAGCATCTGCCTGCCCATTTCCTCGTCGACCGGGTAGTTGTCCTTGCCGCCGAGGTACCAGTCGTACATCCGCGCGGGATGCGGCTTGCTGGTGTCGATCACGAGGCACTCCGTAAGCGTCCGACAGGGTCGATGATCAATTCAGCACCATTACAAAGAAGTTGAACAAGAAAAAAACAAGCAGCTTCAGGAGAGCAGGAAGTCGGCCTCCCCCGCTTTGGCGCCCTCGATGAAGGCCGTCATCTCGTCCGTGGTGTAGATCAGCGCCGGTCCGTCGGGGTCGGTCGACTGGCGGAGGGCGATCCGGCCGTCGGCCAGCTTCATCGCCTCCAGGCAGTTGCCGCCGTTGCCGCCGCTCCACGGCTTGTGCCAGCCCTCGCTGCCCAGTTCCCGGGCGGGCATGCCGTTGTAGATCCGCTCGGTGCGGTTCCGCGGCCCGGACTGGGGCTTGATGCGATCCATTCACAGCTCCTTGCGGAGATCCCGGAGGATCTCCTTCGTGCGTTGTGCCGTAGCGGCCTGCGCCGCCATGCGGTCCATGACCTCGAGGTGGGTTGCCACCTCGGTGCGCGCGTCCAGGTAGACGGCGCCGGTCAGGTACTCGCTGTAGACCATGTCCGGCAGTTCGGGCATGGCGAATCGGAACAGCACGAAGGGCCCGTACGTCCCCGGGTGCGGCCCGCTCGTGAACGGGGCGACCTGGAGCGTCACATTGGGCAGCTTCGTGACCTCCAGCAGCCGGTCGATCTGCGCGCGCATCACCTCCGGGCCCCCGACCGGGCGGCGCAGGGCGGTCTCGTCCATCACGGCCCAGAAGCGGGGGGCGTCATCACGGGTGAGCAGATCCTGGCGTTGCATGCGCAGGGCGACATGGCGCTCGATCTCCTCCGGCTGGGTCTGGCCGACGGCTCCCGACTTCAGCACCCCGCGCGCGTAGTCCTCGGTCTGCAGCAGCCCGGGTACGAAGTGCGGCTCGTAGGAGCGGATCAGGCTCGCCGCGCCCTCCAGGCTGACGTACATGGAGAACCAGCCGGGCAGGATGTCGTGGAACCGTTGCCACCAGCCGGGCTGGTTGGCCTCCTCGGCGAGCCGGACGAAGACGTCGGCCTCGTCGTCGGTCACCCCGTATGCCTTCAGGAGCAGTTGGAGGTACGGGATCTTGAGGGCGACCTCGGCCATCTCCATACGGCGGACGGTGGCAGGCGCCACGCGGAGTACACGGGCGGCCTCCTCACGCTTGAGCCCGGCGCGTTCACGCAGGTCAAGGAGGCGCCGACCGAGGACCACCTGGCCCACGGTCGGCGCGGACCGCGGCTCGCTCACGCTCCACCTCCACGAAGTTCCCTGGCCGGAACGCCACTTGCGCTCGTCGGCGGCACGGTCGCCGCCACATACAGGTGTCACCCGGCTACAGGTGTCAGCGGCATGCTGACGGCCCAGCGGCGCCATTCGAAGGCTCATTCGAAGATCTGACGGGGCGACCGGACCGGACAGGGTGACCGAATTGACCGAAAAAACCGGAAACTTCCGGTTCAGTCGCATCGATCGCATTGGCCGGATCGGTCCGTCGGATCCTCACTGATCCCAACTGGCGCCGCTCGACATGCTGTTGCGAGCAGTGTGCCACGGCCCCTGACCGCGTCACACAGCACTCTGCATTTTTCAGAGTGACTCTTGCCAAGTGTTCACGGCGGGGCGATAGTGGCAAGCGTGATTCCGTCCCCGCCCTTAGGAACAGACGCCGCCGCAGACCGTCTCGGTCTCGGCGCTGCCGCGGTTGTCGCCCCTGGTGGGGGCGGTGCCGAGCGCCGGTTCCGGTTCGAGTTGGCCGCTCATCCGGGTTCCCCCGCCCAGGCGAGACGCCTGGTGCGTGCCCGGCTGACCGGCTGGTCGGTCTGCGCGGACACCTGTGACACCGCCGTACTCGTCATATCCGAGTTGGTCACCAACGCGATCGTGCACACCGCGAGCAGTCGCGTCGTGTGCGAGTTGCACGACCACGACGACACGGTGCGCATAGCCGTGCACGACGAGGGCTGTGCACCGGATGAGCCCCACCCGTCCCCACAGCGTCCGGAGGAGGAGCACGGGAGGGGGTTGCTCCTCGTCGAGGCGCTGTGCCAGGCGTGGGGGGCTCAGCAACACGGTCCCGGGCTGCTGGTCTGGGCGGAGCTGCGGCGCCAGACCGATGCCGCCCAGGGCACCGCCGAACCCCGCAACGACCTGGGATGGGGCGCACGCCCCGACCCGGGCTCGTCCCGCGGACCCTCGCGCGACCCGTCGCACGGGCCCGCGCACAGCCCGGTCCACCGTCCCTCGCCCGGTTCCGGGGAAGAGGGGCAGTCGGAGGCCGCGCTGCGCCCGGTGCCCGGGCGGAGGCAACCGTGAACGGCATCCCCGGTGCCGGCCGGTCGCTCGGCCTCGACACCCTGGTCCGGCTGCAACGCGGCCAGCGACCGACGGCGACGGACGATGCCCGACGGCTCCCGGTGCCCGAGGGCATGACGACCCCGCTGGGCTGCGACGCCGTTGCCGTACCGGCGCGTCTCGGGCCGCTGGTGGTACCCCGGCTGCCGCGGGTGGGCTGTGTGTATGCCGACGGCACGCGCTGGTGGTGGATCGTCCCCTCCGACTCCGACTACGCCCTCAGCTGGCCGGCTCCGGCCGACTACAGCCCGGGGGCCCCGCTCCCCGGCGCCGCCCGGCTGATCCACCGCCCCGAGGGCACGGTGCCGTACACCCCGCCGATACCGCTCTACCTCGCCCTGTGCCGGGTGACGGGGACGACACCGGAGTGGTCCCGCCCGCTCAGCGCGTGACCGCCGCGCGGCTTCGGCGGACAGCGGCGCGAGACCGACGGGGGTAACGGCCGGCGGGCACATCGTCGGCCCACCCCCATCCTCACCCCGCACCCCCGGCGCACTCCCCCGTGCCCCGCGAGCCCTGTCGCACGCCCTGCCCGGCGGGCGCCGTGGCCGCGATAGTGGCCGTTCGTCGACGGCCCTGGGGAGGAACTCGGTGACGAAGAGGCGGGACACGGCGGCGTCCGAGGTGTCGGAGTCGGAGCGGCTGCTGTTCGGGGGGCCGCTCCGCTACGACATGGGATGGAACCAGCACGGGGACGCCTTCCTGGAGCTGGACCTCCGCGCGATGCTGACCCGTCTGCCCGGCATGCTCATGTCCAGCCTGCGGCTGGCCCGCCAGGCGGACGCCGGCGCCGCGCGTGTGGTGCTGGCCGCGCAGGTGACCATCGGCGTGACCCAGGCCGTGAGCCTGCTGGCCGTGAACAGCGTGCTGGGCCGGCTGATCGGCACCGGCACCATCGAGGACCGGCTGCGCGGCGCCGCCCCCGCCCTGGTGATCATGGCCGCCGTGATGTTCCTGGCGGCCCTGCTGCGCGCCGCGTCCACCTACGCGACCGGCCGCCTGGAACCCAAGGTCGAGCGGGTGGCGACCGAGATGTACCTGGAGCGCGCGGCGGCCGTCGAGCTCGCCGCGATCGAGGACCACGCCTTCCACAAGCTGCTGGACACCGCGCAGTACGGCGCCTCCTCCGCCCGCCGCATGATCATGTACGGCACGCGCGTGGTGAACGCGATGATCTCGCTGATCGCGGCGGCCGGTGTGCTGACCGTGCTGCACCCGGCCCTGCTGCCGCTGCTGATCACCATGACGATCCCGAGCGCCTGGGGCGCCCTGACCAACGCCCGGCGCCGCTACGAGTCGTTCCACACCTGGGTGCAGCACGCCCGCGCCGGCCACCTGATCAGCGCCCTGCTCACCGAGCCGGAGGCGGCGCCGGAGATCCGGGTGCACGGCGTCGGTCCCTTCCTGCTACGGCACTTCCGGGCGATGTCGGAGACGGCGGAGGCGGAGCAGGCCCGGCTGGCCCGGCTCGCCGCCCGCACCGGCCTGATCGCGGCGGCCTGGACCGGCCTCGCGACCGTCGCCACGTACGCGACGCTGGGCGCGCTGCTGCTGAGCGGGGCGATGGCCCTGTCGGTGGCCGGTACGGCGGTGATCGCGATCCGCACCGGCTCGGCGAGCCTCAACACGCTGGTGCTGGAGATCAACACGCTGCACGAGGAGGCGCTGTTCGTCGGCGACCTGGAGCGGCTGTACGTCGAGGCGGCCGAGCGGGCCATCCCGACCGGCGGCGACCCGCTCCCGGAGGATCCGCGGGAGATCCGCTTCGAGAACGTCACGTTCACCTATCCGGGTGATGCCACCCGACCCGCCCTGGACGACGTCACCCTCGCACTCCCGCTCGGCCGGATCGTCGCCCTGGTCGGCGAGAACGGCTCCGGCAAGACCACCCTGGTCAAGCTGCTGGCCGGGCTGTACCAGCCGGACCGGGGCCGCATCCTGTGGGACGGGGTCGACGCGGCGCGCGCCGACCGGCACCGGCTCGCCGAGCGCATCGCGATGGTGGCCCAGGACTTCAAGCGCTGGCCCTTCACCGCCAAGGTCAACGTGGCCGTCGGCCGCTCGTCGGCGCCGCTCACCGAGGAGCGGCTGACCAGGTCGGTCTCGGAGGCGGGCGCGGAGGAGGTGGTCGAGGACCTGCCGCGCGGCCTGGACACCCTGCTGGCCCGCAACTTCAGCGGCGGGCACGAGTTGTCCGGCGGTCAGTGGCAGCGGCTGGGCATCGCGCGGGCCGCCTACCGGCGCGGGCGCATCCTGATCGTGGACGAGCCGACCGCCGCCCTGGACGCCCGGGCCGAACTGGAGGTCTTCGAGAAGATCCGCGCGCTGGCGGGCAGCGGGCAGACCGTCGTACTGATCACCCACCGACTGGCGTCGGTCCGCCACGCCGATCTGGTGCACGTCCTCGACCAGGGCCGGGTCGTGGAGTCCGGGACCCCCGACGAGCTCCTGGCGAACGGCGGTGTCTACGCGGAGTTGTACGCGCTCCAGGCGGACCAGTTCACGGCCAAGGTGCCCGCCCGGAAGGTGGGTTAGCCCCGGGTTAGCCCTGGGCTCCGTCGCCGCCGCGCACGATGACCAGGAACGTGTCCGTCGCCAGGTCCATCACGACCTCTGCGGGCATGCCTTCGAGTCGCCGCGCGTGCGCGAACTCCTCCGCCGGCCATGATCCTCGCGGTCCGCCTGCGGGAAAGCGTTCGAGCACGGTTCGCCCGTTCACCATCCTGCACCTCCAGAAGTGCGTCGTACTTGTAGGAGTTAACGCTCTGGAGAACACGAATGGCTCGCCCGGTGACGGTACTGAGACATAGCCGACACGTCACCGGCGCGGAGGGTGAGAGTCCGTTGACTTTCGGCCACCTTCGTGACCGCTTGTGTCAGTCCTCGTACTCGTCGTGATAACGAACCCGCTCGCTGCCCGCGGGTACCCGGCCGAGCGCGGTCAGGTCGAGCAGGGAACTGGTCGAGCCGAGTCCGTCGAGGCCACGGTCGTGGGCGGAGTAGGTGTGGAAGACCCGGTCGTGTTCCCGCAGGAAGCAGCTGATGCCGGGCCGTTCGACCGGTTCGTCGTCGACCAGGAGGGTCGCCCCGAAGTCACGGTTGAAGTCGCTGTGGTACGAGGAGTACCAGGGCAGCGTCCAGCCCATCCGCGCCTTGAACGGCAGGATCCTGGTGAACGGCGCCCGGGACACCGCCGCGAACGAGGTGCCGCGCGCCCGCAGATGGGCGAGGTGGCCGATCTGGTCCAGGAACGCGGAGCAGTTGGGACAGCCGGCCTCCCACTCCGGAGCGAACATGAAGTGGTAGACGATCAGTTGGGGCCGCCCGTCGAAGAGGTCGAGCAGGGTGACCTTGCCGTCTCCGCCCTCGAACACGTACTCGGGGTCCGCCTCGACCATCGGGAGCCGGCGCCGCTCGGCGTTGAGCACGTCCCGCGCGCGCGTGAGCGCCTCTTCCTTGAGCAGTAACTCCTCACGCGCGGCACGCCACCGCTCACGCGAGACGATCTCCGGAAGCGACATGGGCCCTCCTGTACGACGGTCGGTTCCGGGTGGTGACCGCCGACGGGAGGAGAACTCATCGGCGCGGTCAAAGATTTTTTTCGGCGTCACCGTCAGGTGTCGTACTCCTGGATGCGTCGGCCCTGACTGCGGTCGACGAGGGCAGGGAGTCGCTCCCCCAGCTCTCTGACGATCGCGGGCACATCGAGGGTGAGCAGCTCGCGGTCGCGCATCAGGACACGGCCGTCGACGATCGTCGTGCGGACGTCGGCTGCGCGGGCGCTATGCACGAGCGTGGCGGCGAGGTCGTGGACGGGCTGGGTGTGCGGCCCGGTGAGGTCGACGAGGACGATGTCGGCGCGGCGGCCGGGGGCGAGACGGCCGATGCGGGTGCCGAGCCCGACGGCCCGTGCGCTCTGCAGGGTGGCGTGGTGCAGGGCCTGCCGGGAGGTCAGCCAGCGCGGATCGCCCTCGCTGGACTTCTGGATCAGCGAGGTGAGCTCCATCGACTCCCATACGTCCAGGGAGTTGTTGGAGGCGGCGCCGTCGGTGGCGAGGCCTACCGGGACGCCGGCGGCGCGCAGGGCCCGCACCGGGGTGGTGGTGGGCCAGCCGAACTTCAGGTAGCCGCGGGGCGCGGTCGCCACCGCGGTGCGGCCACCGGTGCGCTCCAGCAGGGGCAGGTCGCGGTCGAGGATGCCGGTGCCGTGGGCGATGAGCAGCTCGGTGTCGAGGAGCCCGGCGCGGTCCAGGATCTCGATGGGGGTGGCGCCGTGGCGGGCGAGGCTGGTGTCGGTCTGGTCGCGGTTCTCGGCGGCGTGCAGGTGCACGGGCAGTCCGTGGGCACGGGCGAGTTCGGCGGTGGCGGCGAGGTCCGCGTCGGTGACGGTGTACGGGGCGTGCGGGGCGAGGGCGGTGGTGATACGGCCGTCCGCGCCGCCCCGGTGCCGTAGCGCGAACTCCACCGACCGCTCCCGCCCTTCGGGCCCCTGCGAGGAGAAGTACGCCTCGCCCAGGTGGGCCCGCAGCCCGCACTCGGCGACGACGGCGGCGACCGCGTCCATGTGGAAGTAGTGGTCGGCGAAGCAGGTGACCCCGCCCAGGATCATCTCGGCGCAGGCGAGCCGCGCCCCCAACTCCACGTCCCGCTCCGTGAGGTTGGCCTCGACGGGCCAGACGACGTCGTTGAACCACGCCTCGGTCGGCAGGTCCTCGGCGAGTCCGCGCAGCGCGACCATCGGTGCGTGGGTGTGGCAGTTGACGAGCCCCGGCATGGCGACCTGCCCGCGCGCGTCGATCCGCTCCAAGGCGGCGGTCTCGCCCTGTGTTCCCACGGATTCCACGACTCCGTCCCGCACGACGATCGAGGCGTCCTCCAGAAAGACGATCCGTTCCTGTTCGTCGTGGGTGAGCGCAGTACAGCCGGTGATGACGAGATCGGCGGGAGCGGAAGCACGATCAGCGCACGACGAGCCACGATCGACGGGGACGGAACCGCGATCGGCGGACGACGAGCCACGGTCGGCAGGAGCGGAGCCACGGTCGGCAGGCGACGAACCACGATCGGCAGGAGCGGAGCCACGGTCGGCAGGCGACGAACCACGATCGGCAGGAGCGGAGCTCATCGCCCCAACGTAGGGCACGGTCGTCGGGCCGTGTGAGCCGAACCGCGCATCCTGTCCTGCCGCTGTCGCGTACCGGCCCGGACGAGCACGCTGGCCGCACCACCTCCTGGAAGGAGCCGGGCATGCTCCTCGGCACCTGGAACCTTGAGAACCTCTACCGACCCGGCAGCCCCTACGGCCCCAAGGACAAGTCCCCGTACGAGGCGAAGCTCGCCGACCTCACCTCCGTGATCGGCGCACTCGACCCGGCCCTGCTCGGCGTCCAGGAGGTCGGAGACCCCGGCGCCCTGGCGGACCTGGCCGAACTGCTGGGCGGGAACTGGCGCATCGCCCTCTCCACGCATCCCGACGGACGGGGTATCCGGGTCGGCTTCCTGGCCCGCACCGAGCTGACGGTGGTGTCCGACACGGCGGCCCTGCCGGCTCAGCTGGACCCGGTGCAGACCGACGACTCGGACGGAACCGCCACCGGGGCCGGGCGCGGCTTCCTGGCCGTGACGGTCCAGACCCCGGCCGGCCCGCTGACGGCGGCGGTGGCCCACCTCAAGTCCAAGCTGCTCACCTACCCCGGCGACCGCTTCTACCCGCACGACGAGGGCGAACGGGCGCGCTACGGGGCGTACGCCCTCTTCCGGCGCGCCGCCGAGGCGACGGCCCTGCGGGCGCTGGCGGACGAACTGCTGGCCGGGCAGGGCAAGTCCAGGGATGTGGCGGTGCTCGGCGACCTCAACGACGAGGTGCAGGCGGCCACCACCCAGATCCTGCTCGGCCCGCCCGGCTCCGAGATCGGCACCACCGGCTACGACCACGCCGACAAGGGCGACGCGGTACGGCTGTGGGACACAGCCCCGCGGATACCGGCCGAGCAGCGCTACTCCCGCGTCGACTCCGGCCGCCATGAGCTCATCGACCACATCCTCCTCAGCCACCACCTGGTCCACCGCCTGACGGAGGCGGGCACGGGCCTGCCCGGCACCACCGCACCACCGTCCCTGCCGTCGGTGGGCGAGGACCCGGCGGAGCGGCGCGGAGCACCGGGGTCGGACCACGCACCGGTGTGGGCACGGTTCGAGGACTGACGCGTACGGCGCGGCCGAAGTTCCCGACACCGCGACTACACCGCGACCGGCATCCGCGGCACCGCGAGCCCGAGCCGTTGCCCGCCACGCTCCAACTCGGCTGCCAGGTCTTCGAGTTGCCGGGTGTGCCGGGCGGTGAGCCGCCCCGTCTCGTCGAGGTGCACGGCACACGCGGTGGTGGTGTCCACGAGCCGTTCGAGTACGGCCGCCACCGCGTCCGTGCCCTCGGCGTGCCGGGCGAGGGCGGGGAGTTCGGCGGCGGCGAGGGCGATCGTGGTGCGTGCCTCGGCGAGGGTGCGGTAGGCCTCGCGGCGCAGGGCCCAGCGTTCGCCGCGGTCGTCGGACTCGCTCAGTACGTGGTCGAGGTAGGCGTGTGCGGCCCGCCCGGCAGCCGCCAGCCGGGCGCGTACTCCCCCGCCCCGCTTCCCGGCCATCGGCAGATGGCCCACGATCAGCACGATCGCGCAGGCCAGCAGGGTTTCGCCGATGCGGCTGAGCGAGGCCTGCGGTTCGCCGCCGACCATGACCAGGGCGAGCACGAGCACGGTGGCGGCGGCGGTCTGGGCGGCGAAGTGCCGGGTGGACACCGGGATGACCGCTCCGCAGACGGCGACCAGCGCGATGAGCCCCTCGGGCCGGGGCAGTACGGCGGCGAAGCCCGCGAAGACGAGGGCGCCGAGCACGGTCCCGGCAGCCCGGCACAGCACCCGGGAGGCGAGCGGTCCGAGGTCGGGCTTGACGAGGAAGACGGCGGTGGCGGGCAGCCAGTACCAGTGCTGGTGCTCGCCGTACCAGCGGGCCTGGTGCAGGGCCTGGGCGATGGCGGCGCTGGCCCCGAAGCAGAGGGCGACCCGCAGCCCGTACTCCCGGCCGCCGCTGCCGAGCGCGGCCCGCAGGACCTCCTTCGGGCTGCGGCGCCGGGCCGGCGGCCGGTGCTCCGCGCCCTCGGCCTCGGCCCGGTCGAAGGCCTCGGCGGCGCGCAGCAGCGCGTCGTCCAGGGCGCGCAGGGCGGGTGCCGACCGCGACGGCGCGGGCAGCGGCCCGGTGCCGCCGGTCCCCCGGACCGCGACGGCGAGCCGCCGGGGCCCCTCGGCGGCCCGCTCGGATATCGGCTCCTCGGCCCAGGCGAGGGCGGTGGCCGCCTCGGCGAGGGGCAGCGCGGCGGCGTACTGCGCGTGCAGCCGGCGCTCGGCGGCGGAACTGGCGTACCGCCGCAACCGGGGCCCGGTGAGCGCGTCCTGGGCATGGTCGAGCGCGGTGCTCAGCGCCTTGCGCCGGCCGAGGGCGGCCTCGCCGCCGACCGCGTCGAGCAGGTCGGCGACAGCGTCGTAGACGGCGGCGACGGCGTCCCGTTCCCCGTCGAAGCGGTAGTCGCCGGCGAGGGCGCCCGGGGTGGGCAGGGCGAGCCGCAGCACCAGCAGCCAGCCGGCTCCGGCGAGGAAGGCGAGGGCCCGCTGCCAGCCCGCTTCGACGACCGGCATCCCGGCGCCGATGGCGGCGGCGACCAGTAACTGCGTCCCGGCCCCGGAGGCGACCGGCCCGACGGCGCTCATCCCGCCGGCGACCAGCCCGAGCCCGGTGAGCAGCAGGGTCAGGGGGACGGCGGTGAGGTGTTCGCCGCCGTAGGTCCCGGCGAGCAGCCCCACGGCCCCGGCCGCCGCGGGCACCCCGAGCCGGCGTACGGCGGCCCGTCGGCTGCCCGGCCGGTCGTTGATCCCGGCGAGCATCGCGGCGATGGCGGCGACGACTCCGAGAGAGGTGTGGTGGAGTGCGACCGCGGTGAGCAGCAGCGGCCCGGCGGCCAGCGCCCCTCTCGTCACGGCGCTCCAGGGCACGGGCCCGCGCTGGGCGCGCAGGGCGTGGGCGAGCCAGGGCGGCAGGGCGATACGAGGTGACACGGGGCTCCTGTCCGGGCGAGGGCGGGGTGTGCCTTCGGACGACGGTGGCCGGGCTGTCGGCTTCGGTGTTCCCACCGTAGATCGTGTTCCCGTAAGGAAAGGCCCGTTCGTATTTCCGAGGTGTGACAAGTGGGGCGAAGAGCCGTGTTCTTTATGAACGCAATTTCACGACGAACGGGAACGGGCCCGGGGGCGTAGCCTGCCCCCGGGCCCTGGAGAGCCGCCCATCGTCACACGCCGGCACACTTGAGAACCCGGGTCAGTCGTGAGGTCGCCGCGTCCTTCCTTTGGACCACCACGCATCGAGCTGCGCGGGCAGGACTTGAACCTGCATTTCGACGTGCTGGGGCCCGGGCCCGTTCGATCCGGCGATCGGCGGCGAATGCTGAGTCTGGAGCGAGAGTCTGAGATTCAACGCGGTCCGCCCCGTGTTCTGTGGGGTACGACCGCTCGTCACGACAAGCCTCAGCTTCAGCTTTGCGCTCCTCGCGCACCCCGGCCGCAAAGGACCGGGGAGTCTTCTGTTTCAGTCGTCTTCGATCACCCGAAGAGGTATCCGAACACGGCGTCCCCGACCCGCTGGTCGACGACGTCGGCGCCGTTCGCCTCTTCGCGGGCGAATTTGACGGCCTGCTGCAACTTCTCGACCCGGTCGAGGAGTTCGTTGATGCGGCGGGCGGGCAGGGCACCCGAGAACTTCACGGTGGTCCAATACCCGACCGGAATGTCCTCGTAGTACACCTCGACCTGTGCCGGGTGTTTCTCGGTCGCTTCGGCCTTCACATGGTTGCGAGGCACCTTCCTGGTCCGCAGGGTCCGCACCGGCTCGGTCTTCCAGGCGTCGGTGGACGGATCCTGCACCCACGACTCGGAGGCGTCGAGCACGGGCAGCTTCCGCACGAACGTGTTGAGATCGACGAGCTGCTTCTCCAGGAACAGCAGATAGGCCACGGGTACGGCGGCGACGAGCACCCGCCCGTCCACCTTCACGTCGGCCCTGGCCTCGCAGTTGGCCCAGTCCTTGGTGGCGGTCACGTCGAAGAGCCGCGTCAGCGTGGCCGAGGTCTCCCGCAACACGTCCTCGGCCTTCACCTGAACCCGCGTGGACTCGGGCGGCAGTTGCTCGCCCTCCTCGTCCTTCGGCTGATACGTCCGCGAGATTCCGGCCAGCAACGCGGGTTTCTGCAACCCGTGATGAGCTGCCGTCAGGTCTTGATGAGCCTTGGACTTGATGCCCTTCTCGACCGCGATGATCTGATTGAGTTTCGCCACGTGAAGGACGGTAGCAGCGGGAACTGGCCTATTCCCACGTATTTTCGAGCGGGGGAAACACGTCAACACGTCCCGCAACTGAATGCGGTCCGCCTCCTCATGCGCGGGAGCCCGGCTGCCGGGTACGTGGTGACCGGAGCCGTTCTTCAGGAACTCGGGTCCTCCGGGTCCACGCACTCCTCCAGCATGAACGGCCGCCCTGCCCGTGGGACACGCTCCGGGAAATTCGCGTGCGGGCCGCTGGTGCGAGGGAGGACGATCGGCAGGCTGTCCGTCGTTGATCCAGGACACTCCAGGAGACCCAGTGATCCAACGCACCGCCACCTCGGCACTCCTCCCGTCGCGCGCCTGCTCTCACGTGTCGGTAGGCAAGGCCGGCACACAGCTCGGGTCCCCGGCCGGTTCCGTTCTGCTGAAGGCCGAGGGGAAGCTCGTCGGTGCGGCCTGCCTCGGATACACCGGTCAACTGGTGGGGGTCACGACCAGGGCCGTCGTGCCCGACGGGGCGCGTGCGTGAGCGCGGGTGAGGAGGCCGTGCTGCGCCGGGCGGTCGGACCGGACGCCGGTGCCGTCGCCGACGTCTGGCTGCGGTCGTACTCCGCTGCCCTGCCCACCGTCGTCCGGGCGCGCTCCGACGACGAGGTGCGCGCGTACTTCCGGGATGTCGTGGTGCCGGAGCGGGAGACCTGGCTCGCGGAGGCGCACGGTCGCGTCGTGGGCGTGATGGTGCTCGCGGGGGATCTGCTGTCCCAGTTGTACCTGGCCCCCGAGTGGCGGGGGCGGGGTGTCGGTGACCGGTTCGTCTCGCTGGCCAAGGAGCGCTCCCCTCAGGGGCTCACGCTCTGGACGTTCCAGGTCAACAAGCCCGCCCACCGGTTCTACGAGCGGCACGGTTTCGTCGCCGCCGAGTACACCGACGGCAGCGGGAACGAGGAGCGGGAGCCGGATGTGCGGTACGTGTGGCGGCCCTGAACCCGCGTACCGGACCTGCCGCCGGTGCCGTGCCGTGGCTTCGAAGGGTGTGAGTCCATTGCGCCGCCCCCGCTATGCGGACCCGGCCGCTCCCCAGGCCCGTCGCTTCGGCAACGGCTTCGCGTAACTGCCCGCCCGGCTGGTCGTGAGACCCAGCGCCACCAGCGACTCCGCCAGCTTCACCGCCGCACCGACCCCGTCGACCACCGGAAGCCCGAGCTTCTCCCCCACCGCGCGCTGCAGTCCGGTCATCCCGGCACAGCCGAGAACCAGGACCTCGGCGCCGGCGTCCCGGGCGCGTTCGGCCGCCGCGAGGAACGCGGCCTCCGTACGCCCGGGCTCCCCGGCGAGGTCGAGGACGCCCAGTCCGGTGCCCGTCACGGCCGCACAGTTGCGGGCCACGCCGGCCGTCTCCAGGCTGTCCTCGATCTGTCCGCGCGACCGCTCCAGGGTCGTGACGACGCCGTACCGGCGTCCCAGCAGGCACGCCAGATGCGCGGCCGCCTCGGTGATGTCCACGACCGGTACGTCCACCAACTCCCTTACGCCCTCCCGCCCGTGCTCTCCGAAGCCGGCCATGACCACCGCGTCGTACGGCGGGCCGTCGTACGTCCGCAGCGTGTCGATGACGGCCGCGGCCGAGAGGTAGCTGTCGAGCCAGCCCTCCGCCGACTCGGGCCCCCAGTCCGGGGTCAGCCCGGTCACGGTGGTGCCCGGGCCTGCGGCGGCCCGGGCACCTCGCACGATCTCCTCGGTCATCTCCTGCGTGGTGTTGCAGTTGGTGACGACGATCCGCACGGTCGTCAGGCCTCCCGGGGTGCGACGGCTCGGTCGGTGCGGCAGAGCGCCGCGTACAGTCCGGCGGCCAGCGCCGTTCCGATGAACCAGGAGTACGGCGCCACCTCGCTGAACGTCTTCACCAGCGCGAGCACCGCCGCGACCGCCGCCGACGGCAGGAACGCCCACAGCGCCTTGGGGTTGACGCCCTTGCGGTAGTGGTACGGCGATCCCGGCGTCGCGTCGAACAGTTTCTCGACGTCCACCTTGCCGCGCTTGACCCAGTAGTAGTCGACCATGATCACGCCGAACAGCGGGCCCAGGAAGGCGCCGAGGCCGCCGAGGAAGTAGTTGACGACGGTGGGGTTGGAGAAGAGGTTCCAGGGGGTGACGACCAGCGCGGCGACCGTGCTGATCATGCCGCCGACCCGGAAGCTGATCTTCTGCGGCCAGACGTTGGCCAGGTCGTACGCCGGTGAGACGAAGTTGGCGACGATGTTGACGCCCATGGTGGCGACCGCGAAGGTCAGTGCGGCCACGACCAGGACCCAGGTGTTGCCGACCTTGGCGACCAGCTCGGCGGGGTCGGTGATGGCCTCGCCGAAGACCTCCAGCGAGCCGGCCGTGACGATCACCGAGACGACCACGAAGGCCGTCGAGTTGACGGGCAGACCCCAGAAGTTGCCGCGGCGGACGGTGCGGTAGTCCGGTGCGAAGCGGGAGAAGTCGCAGAAGTTGAGCATCAGCGTGCCGTAGGTGGCGAGGATCAGGCCGATCGCGCCGAACCACTGCCGCCACTGCTCGCCGGTCGACACCGGGTGCGGGGTGGAGGTGAGCGAGATGGTCCAGTGGGCCTTGGCGAGGATCCAGACGGCGAGTGCGATCATGACCAGCCAGATCGCGGGGCCGCAGAAGTCCTGGAACTTGCGGATCGTCTCCATGCCCCGGCTGATGATCGCCGCCTGGATCAGCCAGAGGGAGACGAAGGAGATCCAGCCGAGCGCGTCCAGGCCCAGGAAGGAGTGGTGTGTCCAGGGCTCCAGGCCGGGCCAGGCCGCCAGCAGCATCACGTTGACGGCGACGGACGCCAGGTAGGTCTGGATGCCGTACCACATGATGGCGATCACGGCCCGGATCAGGGCCGGGATGTTGGCGCCCCAGACGCCGAAGCTGATCCGGCTGACCACCGGGAACGGCACGCCGTGGCGCTGGCCGATCCGCCCCATCCAGTTCATGCCGACGTAGATGAGCACGAAGCCGACGAGGAGGGAGGTGAAGACCTGCCACACGTTCATACCGAGGACCAGCAGGCCGGCGGCGAAGGTGTAGTTGCCCAGGTTGTGGACGTCGGACATCCACATGGCGAAGAGGTCGAAGACCTTCCAGTTCCGCTTCTCGGCGGGGGCGAGGTCTTCGTTGGTGAGCCGGGGGTCGGGGACGAACGCGGGTGCGCCGGTGGCTTCGGCGCGGTCGGCCAGGGACACGGGGCCTCCAGGGACTACGAGGAACGCGAGGACTACGAGGACCGCGGGGACTACGAGGACCGCGGGGGCAACGGGCTACGGGGACGGGGAGGGCGGAGGGTGACTGCCGGATGATGCGCGCGTTTGGTATACCAAACTGTCGTCATGGTCCTCCCGTCAAGCGTTCCGACCGATGTCCGTCCCGTTACGGCTCCGTAAAAGCCCCCTCGGGTCGGCGAAGATGGCCTCATGGGATCCCCCACGACGAAGATCGAACCCCTGGGCGCGGTGCGCGAGCGCGTCCTCGCGACCCTGCGGCAGGACATCATCGCGGGGCGTCTGGGCCCGGGCGACCGGCTGGTCGAGCGCGAGCTGGCCGAGCGGTTCGGGGTGTCCCGGGTGCCGGTCCGGGAGGCGATCCGGGCCCTGGTCGCCGAGGGCTTCGTCCTCTTCGAGTCGGCCCGCCGGACCGTCGTACGCCGACTGACCCCGACCGACGTCAAGGAGCTCTTCGAACTGCGCGAGGCGCTGGAGGTGTACGCGGCCGGGCTGGCGGCGACGCGGGCGACCCCGCAGGCCCTGGCCGAGCTGCGGGATCTGCTCGACCGGGCCGCCACCGCGACGCGGGCCGGGGACGCCGAGACGATCACCGACATCAACACCCGTTTCCACGACCGGGTCCTGGCCCTGGCCGGCAACAGCCTGCTCATCTCGGTGATGGAACCGGTCGACGGCCGGCTGCGCTGGCTCACCCGGCGGAACGAGGAGTGGCCGCAACTGCTCACCGAACACCGCGAGCTGTACGACGCGATCGCCTCCGGCGACCCGGACCGCGCCCGCGCCCTCGCCCTCGGCCACGTCCAGGCCAACTACCGGTCGACGGTACGGCACCTCTTCGGCGAGGAGACCGAGCAGCGGCTCTGACCTCGCGTCGAGTTGTCCACAGGAACACCAGTTCGCACGGAGATCTCCTAGATTTCTCATCACCAGTGAAGATCGGAACGGGTCCGATCGGATCACACGGGGAGGCACGACCATGGTGAACAGTCGGGGGCTGTCGAGCGGAGCCGCACTCGTGGGGATGGGCGGGGTGGGCGGCCTGGCGGCGGGCGCGGGGACCGCCGCGGCCGACACCCCGCTGGACACGCCGTTCGCCCCGGTCGCCGTACCGCATCTGGCCGAGGCCGAGCGACTGGTGCACTACCAGCGCATGCTGGCGGCCGGCCATCTGCCGACGGGACTGGCCGGGCACTGGCCGCTGGACGGCTCCGGCACCGACCGCTCCGGCCTGGAGCATCCCGTCGCCCTGGGCTCCGGGGCGGGCTGGACCACTCTGCGGGCAGGCGGTGAGCTGAGCTTCGACGGCACCTCCGGTGCCCACGCGGCCACCGGCTCGGTGCTGGACACCACGGCTCCGTTCACGGTCGCGGCCTGGGTCCGGCTGGCCGACGACGCCGTGCTGACCCACACGTACACGGCAGTCAGCCAGGACGGCGGCAGCGTCAGCCGCTTCCTGCTCCAGTACGACGCCGTGGCCGGGACCTGGGCCTTCAAGGTGCGCAGCGAGGACCAGAGCGCCAAGATCTCCGCACTGGCCGCCACGCCTGTCACCAGGACGGGCGTCTGGACCCACCTCACGGGTGTCTGGGACGGCACCCGCGTCCAGCTGTATGTGAACGGCGTACTGGAAGGCAGCGCCGACACGACCCTGTCCTGGGCCGCGCCCGAGGGCTTCAGCATCGGCCGGGCCCGCTGGGACGGCGGCTATGTCAACCGCTTCAAGGGCGCGATCGACGACGTCCGCGCCTACGGCCGCGCCCTGAGCGCCGCCGAGGTCGCCCTGGTCAGCGGCGCCACGGCACGCGCCAACAACGTCTATCTGACGAACGCGACGGCGACCGTCGGCTGGGGCCGCCCGGACGACCTGGCGAGTTGGGTGGCCCGGGCCCGCTGTGCGTCCTTCGTCACGGCGCTGCTCAGACACACCTACGGCTGGGCGACCGACGCCTACTTCCTCCAGTACTTCCGGCAGCGGGGCCCGGAGGCCGCAAACTACTGCGCGGCCTTCCTGAAGGACACCGGCGGCCCGCGTTTCCGTCCCGTCCGCAAGGTCACCGACCTACGGCCGGGCGATCTGATCGCGGTCGACTACAACGGGCAGGTCACCGAGAGCACCGGACACATCGTGGTGGTCCGTGAGGTCAAGGGGGTCTTCAGCGGGGTCGCCGACTTCCCGGACGAGACCCAGTACGCCGTCGAGATCATCGACTGCACGTCCGACCCGCACGGCGTGTACGGCCTGAGCAACTACCCGCAGTACCCCGACACCCGCATGGTCAGCAACGTGGACGGCGAGAGCTTCCAGGGCGTCGGCATCGCCCACATGATGTTCTACGCCGCCAACGCCACCGGCGCGTTCTCCCGCTACCGCTGGAGCGTCAACTCGTCCGCGTCCACCGGCACCCGCCCGGTCACCGACCGCCCGGTGGCGGCGGCCCGCATAGTCTGAGCCCGCCGCCCGCCGCCCGCCGCCCGCAGCCCGTCACCGCAGCCCGGCCGCCCCCGCCCGTCACCGCAGCCCGGCCGCCTCCGCCGCCGTCGCCAGCACATCGCGGAGCATCTCGGGGGTGAGGCGGCCGGTGAAGGTGTTGCGCTGGCTGACGTGGAAGCAGCCGAAGAGGTCCAGGCCGTCGAGGTCGACCCGGGCGCCGTGGGCGAAGGCCGGCCGGGGCCGGGGCACTCTCCAGCCGGCCGCGGCCAACGCGGGCAGCGTGGCCTGCCAGCCGAAGGCGCCGAGCACGACGGCGGCGCGCGCCGTCGGCCGCAGCAACGTCAGCTCCTCGACCAGCCAGGACCGGCAGGTGTCGCGCTCCTCGGGGGTTGGTTTGTTGTCGGGCGGGGCACAGTGCACGGGCGCGGTGATGCGCACGCCGTACAGCTCCAGACCGTCGTCCATGCGCTCCGACGTCGGCTGCGAGGCGAGCCCGACGTCGTACAGCGCCTGGTACAGCACGTCGCCGGAGCGGTCGCCGGTGAACATCCGGCCGGTGCGGTTGCCGCCGTGCGCGGCCGGGGCGAGGCCGATGATCAGCAGCGGGGCGTCGGGCGGCCCGAAGCCGGGGACGGGCCGGCCCCAGTACGTCCACTCGGCGAACGCGGCGCGCTTGGTACGCGCCACCTCCTCGCGCCAGGCGACCAGGCGAGGGCAGGCCCGGCAGGCGCTGACCCGCTGGTCGAGGAGGTCGAGGGGGGTGGGCGGGGAGGGAGGAGGGGGAGGGGAGGGCGGGGGGTGGGGCACAAGGTCAACGGTAGAGCCGGGCGGACCGGGCCGCGCCGGATCGATCCGGTCGACGCGAGCGGGGCACATGGGCGTCCGGGAAATCGGCTCCGTTTCTCTCGGCTCGGGGGGCTAAGGTCGGGGCATGGCTTCTGAGGACGCGGGCGAGAGCAGGGAGCGCGAGAGCGGTGGGACGGGAAACCCCGTCCCGGCCGGGCCTGCCGAAGGCACCGTAGCGCCTGCCGTCCAGGCCCCCGACTCCGACCCCGCCGCCGTCGCCGCGGCCGTCGCCGCCGCCGAGGCCGCGGGGCCCGCTCCCGGTGAGAACGTGCGGATCGACAGCTGGATCTGGGCTGTGCGCCTGATCAAGACGCGCTCGATGGGAGCCACCGCCTGCCGGGGCGGGCACGTCCAGGTGAACGGCGAACGGGTCAAGCCCGCCCACTCCGTGCGCGTCGGCGACGAGGTGCGGCTGCGCCAGGAGGGGCGGGAGCGGATCGTCATCGTGAAGCGCCTGATCCGCAAGCGGGTCGGCGCCCCGGTGGCCGCCCAGTGCTACGTCGACAACTCGCCGCCGCCCCCGCCCCGCGGGGCCTTCGTCCCCATCGGCCTGCGCGACCGCGGCACCGGCCGCCCCACCAAGCGCGACCGCCGCGATCTGGAACGCCTGCGCGGCCTCGGCGGAATGGGGGGCGCGGGCGGAACGAGCGGAATGGGCCGACCGGACGGCGGACGCCCCGGCGGACGGTGATCCACCGGGGCTGACTCCACAGGGCTCGGCCAGGTCGGGTTCCGGCTCTGCTCTCGTTCGGCGAATGCGGGGTGTCATGCCCGTCGTCGCACCAGTCCCCACAGCCTTGCGTTCTGTCCGCGCCGGGCCCAGGCGATCAGGGCCAGCGGCACGATCAGGATCAGCGGGGTCGCCGCGTACTGGCCGTCGAAGACGGTGAGCTGGACGATGAACGCGCCCACCATGAGCGCACTCAGTGCCGCCGCCGCCACCGACTGCAGCACCGGTATCAACAGGGCGACGGCACCGGCCAGTTCGAGCGCGCCGATGGTGTACATGCCCGGGCTGCCCCAGCCGATCCTGTCGAAGGACTCGACAGCCGACGGGTGCGCGATCAGCTTGGGCAGCGCGCTCGCGACGGCGTAGAAGAGGGCGAGCAGCACCTGCACCGTGCGCAGGGCCAGGCGGGCCCGGCGGCCCCGAGCCGTCGCCGACTCGGCGACGACGGGGGCCGGTGCCGGGGCAGGGGCGGTGAGAGCGGCGGAAGCGGCGAGGGAGGCGGAAGCGGTGGGCTCGGCCATGGGGTTCTCCTAGGGGAAGCGGTCCCTGTTGCTGTCACAGGGGTAGACCCGTCGCCGCCGGAGAACTCATCGACCGCCGCCGGGATTTCCCGGCCGCCCGCCGCTTCTCGCTAGGGCGCCGGTACCGCCCTCACCCACACCCCGTCCTCGGTCAGGTACTCGGTCACCTCCAGTCCCGCTTCCGTGAGCGCCTCCTCGAACTGTTCCTGGGTGAGCGGCCGGGCCAGGAACGTCTGTGTCCAGGCCGCGTCCGGGAACTCGTACTCCGCGCGCACCGAGTTCACCCCGTCCCCGACCGGCTCCACGGACGCGATCCGTACCGTGTAGCCGCTGGGGTCGACCCGTTCCCTCGGCACTTTCGAGTGGTAGTCGGCGCCCTCCCGCTGGATGAGCACGCAGCCGCCGTCCGCCACATGTGCCACGCAGGTGCGCAGCATGCCCCGGCGTACCTCCGCGTCCCCGGTGTTCACCAGGAACGACGCGAGTATCACCACGTCGAACTTCTCGCCCAGGTCGAGCCCTTCGATGGTGCTGTGTACGGTGCGTGCTCCGCGGACGCGCGCCAGCATCTCCGCCGACTCGTCCACCGCCGTGACCGTGAACCCGCGCTCCAGGAGCGGGTGGGTCATCCGCCCCACGCCACTGCCCAGTTCCAGGATGTGGGCGCCGGCCGGGACCGCCGCCTCGATGATGTCCGGCTCGCTGCCGACGGACAGCCGCGAGTAGAGCTCCACCGCGCAGCCGTCCGGAGTGATGGCACCGGGACCTGTCCCCTCGTACCCCTCCCGCATTTCAACTGTCATGCCCGGACAACGGCCCACCCCCGTAAGGGCGTTCCCGCCGTGGCGTCACTCTCTCCAGGGGAACCATCCGTGTCCGAGGTACCAGTGGCCGCCCGCCCGCAGGTGGTCGCCGACCGCCCGCTCCACCGACGTGCGCCGGGGCAGGTCCTGTACCGGCAGGTCCGGGGCGCCGAAGACGAACTGGACCGCTGTGGTGTCGACCGGTTCGGTGTCCTCGTGCCCGGCCCGGAACCGGTCCTGGAAGCGGACGATGTTCGAGTCCGCTCGCAGGTACCGCCTCAGCTGTGGGTCGAGCAGCCAGGAGTGGCAGGTCGCGACCGCGTACTCCTCCTCGGGGAAGTACCGGGGGAAGAACTCCCGTGCCAGGGCCAGCGAGCGGTCGCAGGCGCCGGGGGTCAGCGGCCCGCGGTAGTCGGGTATGTGCAGGTTCAGGCAGGGCTGCCCCGGAGCCACGGACCCGGACGAGCCCGACGCGGTCGCCGTGACCGCCCGTGCCGTGCGCTCGCCGAGCCGGGCCCGCTCGTACTGCAGCCGGCCCAGCTGGTAGAGCTCGCCGCGGAAGTGGCGGATGAGCCAGGACGCCTGGAGGGCCGACAGTCCTCCCCTGCCGTAGCGCCTGCGGTGCAGCGTCATACCGCGCCCCAGGTCGGCGAGCGTGCGCCGGGACACGTCGGCGGGGATGCCCCGCGCCTGGTGGTACGCGTGGGCGTGGGGCAGTGCGGCGAGGAAGACGTAGACCAGGAAGTAGCCGTCCAGTGCGGCCGGAGCGGTGGCGGTGAGCTCGCCGAGCCCGGACGGGCCGTCGGCCCCCGCCGGGGCAGCCGGAGCGGCCGTGGCGCCGGTGACCTCGTCGGCGCATTCGGCGAGCAGCCGCAGCACTCCGGGATCGGCGGTCACGGTCCGCCGCAGGGCCACCACCTCGTTGATGTCCTCGTGCGGCACGGCGAGGTCGAGGAGCAGGTCGGGCAGGTCGTCGGCGTCCGGCAGCACGGCGGGGTCCCCCTTGGTGAACGTCCTGGTCGAAGAGTACGTTGCAAGGAGGAGTGGTGATCCATGATGCGTACGGGCAGTGAACCGGCGACCGCGCGCAGTGCGCTGCGGGCGCGGTTGTGGCTGAGTGTGTGGGGCGTGACCTGGGCGATCTTCGGCACGGCGGCGTTCGCGTTCGTCGGCCGTCCGGGCTGGGCGGCCGCCTGTGGGGTGCTGTGGCTGGTGGCCACCGCCGACATGACCATGATCCTCAGGCACATCAGGCAGGGCCCGCACTATCAGCCGGGCCGTGATGTGCCGCCGTACCGGCCGGCGGACAGCGGCCCGCGGCGACTGCGGCGCCCGCCGCAGCACCGCCACCCGTGAGCAGCCGTCCGCTCACGGGTGGCCGACTCGGGCGAGCCGGCTGATCATCCGCTCACGCGCCCACGAACCGGGCGGTTCAGCCGAACATCCGCTCCCGCGCCCTCGAAACGGGGTGGCCTCGGGCGGACACGGCTCACGTGCCCACGAACCGGGCGGCCCTGGAGAGCATTCGGTCTCGCGTCGTCGGACCCGGCTGCCCTGGGGAGTTGTCCGCTCACCCGGCGTCGTCGAAGCGGGCCGCCTTCAGGTACTCGGGGTTGGGGTCCAGGGCGGCCGCGAGCCGGAAGTGGCGTATCGCGAGGTCGGCGCGGCCCTGGCGTTGGTAGGTGCGGGCGAGCGCGAAGTGCGCGAACGCGTTGTCCGGCTCGCGTTCCAGGACGATGGTGAACTCCAGCTCGGCGGGGCGCAGTTGCGCGGCGGCGAAGAAGGCTCGCGCGCGCAGCAGCCGGGCGGCGGTGTTCTCGGGGTGTGCGGCGATCACTCCGTCGAGCAGTTTCACCGCACCCCGTGGGTCCCGTGCGTTGAGCAGTTGCTCCGCGGCACGGAAGTCGATGACATGCGTCTCCGGAGTACGTCCGGTCGAACCGCTGGTCTCGGGCACGGCAAAGTCCTTCCCTCACTGAAGCGGTTCAACGCCCGGACGGGTGCCCGCTATTTCGAAGACGCGTGACCGTCAATCCGTACCGCCCTCCCGCGCCCGGCGCACGAGGTCCGCCCACACCTGGGCGACCCGCTCTTCGAGTACGTCCAGGGGTACGTCGTTGTCGATCACGATGTCCGCGATCTCCAGGCGTTTCTCGCGCGTCGCCTGCGCGGCCATGCGCGCGCGTGCGTCCTCCTCGGCCATTCCCCGCAGCCGTGTCAGCCGGTCGAGCTGGGTCTCGGGGGCGACGTCCACGACGACCACGACGTCGTAGAACGGCGCGAGGCCGTTCTCCGTGAGGAGCGGAACGTCGTTGATCACCACCGCGTCCGTGGCGGCCGTGTTCTCCAGCTCGCGGGAGCGGGACCCGACCAGGGGGTGCACGATCGAGTTCAGTACGGCGAGCTTCTCGGGGTCGGTGAAGACGATCGAGCCCAGCTTCGGCCGGTCCAGGGTGCCGTCGGCGGCGAGCACGTCCGGCCCGAAGGCCTCGACGACGGCCGCCAGACCGGGGGTTCCCGGCTCGACGACCTCACGCGCGATGCGGTCCGCGTCGATCAGCACCGCGCCGTGCCCGACGAGCAGCCGCGACACCTCGCTCTTGCCGGCGCCGATCCCGCCGGTGAGGCCCACTTTCAGCATGCCCCGAAGCTTAGGCCCTGCCACCGACACCGGGCCCGACCGGCCCTGCTGCCGAGCGGACCCGGACCCCACCGAACCGGTACTGCTTCAAGGCCCGTCGGGCCCGGTGTAGGTCCCGGAGGGGGATTAGTTGTCGCCCTCCCGCTCCGCGAGGAAGCGCTCGAACTCCTGGCCGATCTCGTCCGCCGAGGGGATCTCCACCGGCTCGGCGAGCATGTTGCCCCGGGTCTCGGCGCCCGCGGCGGCGTCGTACTGGTGCTCAAGGCCCTGGACCAGGGCGGTGAGTTCCTCGTCGCCCTCCTGGATCTGGCGGTCGATCTCCGTCTGCGTGCGGTACGCGTCCGTGCGCAGCGCGTGCGCGATGCTCGGGAGCACCAGACCGGTGGCGCCCGTGATGGCCTCCAGGACGGTCAGGGCGGCGTCGGGGTAGGCGGAGCGGGCGATGTAGTGCGGGACGTGCGCGGCGACGCCCAGGACGTCGTGGCCGGACTCCATGAGGCGGTATTCGAGCAGCGACGCGGCGCTGCCGGGCACCTGGGCCTCGTCGAAGGGGCTGCTGTGGCCCGGGACGAGGTCGGTGCGGTTGCCGTGCGGTGTGAGGCCGACGGGACGGGTGTGCGGAACGCCCATGGGAATGCCGTGGAAGTCCACGGACAGCCGGACACCGAGCCGCTCCACGATCTGCCGTACGGCCGCGGCGAAGCGCTCCCACTCGACGTCCGGCTCGGGGCCGGACAGCAACAGGAACGGTGCGCCCGTGGCGTCCTGGACCAGCCGGACCTCGATGGTCGGCTCCTCGTACTCGGTCCAGCGGTCCCGCTTGAAGGTCAGCAGCGGGCGGCGGGCCCGGTAGTCCACGAGCCGGTCGTGGTCGAAGCGGGCGACGACCTGGTGGGGCAGCGAGTCGAGGAGCCGGTCGACGATCTGGTCGCCGGTCTCGCCCGCGTCGATGTATCCGTCGAAGTGGTAGAGCATGACAAGACCGGCCGACTCCTGGGCCAGCGCCATGTCCACCACGGCGAGGCCCTTCGGCTCCCATGCGTACAAACCCTGCGGATCAAGCACTGTGACCGCTCCTCCTCGTGTTCGTACGGGACAACGTGGCAGGGGCGGCGGGCATTCCCGCCGCCGCTCCGATGAACCGACCACTCACCTTCTTCTCATGCCGGAGTCCGCTCTTCTCGTGCCGAAGAACGCGGCCCCGTGCCCGTGCGGGCACCGCCCTGTCGCGCCCTACGCGGACAGCACGCGCGCGTGCAGTGCCGTGACCGCCTTTCGCGCGGAGCTGAACGCGCCGTGCTGCCAGGCGTCCATGTAGCTGAGCCAGTCGCCGGCGAAGTAGACGCGGCCGGTGGGCTCGTTGAGCGGCTTGTAGCGCACGTCGTCGGGACCGCCGGGGGTGTCGTGCCAGGCGGCCTCCAGATGGGGGGTCTGGCGCCAGTGGTGGGAGAAGGAGGAGGCCAGTTCGGTGCGGTACTTGTCGCCGTAGATCTTCACGCCGGCGGCCACGGCGCGCTGTTCGCGCTGGGCCGGGGTGAGCTTGGCATAGGAGTCGGCGTCGTCGTCGTAGTTGTAGTAGCCGATGAGGACGCCTCGTTCACCGTGGAAGCCGTACGAGGGGTGCCAGATGTGGGTGACGTCCTGGTCGGTCTCGGTGATGCCGCCGTAGATGCGGTGGTCCAGTTCCCACCAGCGGGAGCGGTATTCGAGGCCGATCTTGGCTGCGGACGACGGGGTGACGGCCGCCAGGGCGCTCTGCACGCCGGAGCCCAGGTTGTGCGGCACCTTGGCGAGGATGTTGGGCGGCATGGCGGCCACGCAGTAGTCGGCGTCAACGGCCTTGGTACGGCCGCCCTGGGTGTAGGTCACGGTGACGCCGTCGCCCTTGTCGGTGATCCTGGAGACGACGGCTCCGGTACGGATTCGGTGGGCGCCGATCGCGCGGGTGAGCGCCTTGGGTATCCGGTCCATGCCGCCGACCGGCTGGAACATCAGCATCGCCTGGTCGAAGCCGAACTCGAAGGAGAAGTAGCGTCCGACACCGCTCGCGAACACCTCGGAGGCGGCCGGGACATCGCCGAGAAGCACGCCGGGTGTGCCGGCGGCGGCCGGTACGGTCGTGTATCCGCGCCGCTCGCCGCCCTCGTACGTCAGCTTGTCGCCGAGTTCGCCCCAGTCCTTGAGGAACTCGACGAGCCGCTCCTGGTCGGTGGCCGTCAACTCCTTGTCCAGGGCGCCCTTGTCGGTGGCCTTGGCGAGCAACTCCGCGACGTAGCCGTACACGTCGGCCTTGGCGGTGCGGTAGCGCTCGGGCCTCGTCATGCCGGCGGACTCGTTGTAGAGGTACGCGTCGGCGTTGGTGTTCGTGAACACCTCTATGGGGACGCCGAGTTCGCGGCAGTAGTCGAGGGTGATCATCCACTGCGGTATGCGGGCCGGCCCGGCGTTCATGTAGTGGCCGTCGGCGAACCGCGCGGTCTGCGTATGGCCGTAGAGGTCGGTGGTCGAGTCGCCGCCGCGCACGGTGAAGTTGCGTCCGCCGGTACGGTCCCGGGCCTCCAGGATCGTACAGTCGTAGCCGGCCTTGCCCAGTTCGTACGCGGTCGCGAGGCCGGCGATGCCGCCGCCGAGGATGACGACCCTGGCCGCGGCGCGCCCGGTGAGGGTGAAGTCGCTTGCGCCGGGCGCCCGGAAGGGCTGTTCGCCCTGGGCGGCCTGGGCGGTGGGCGCGAGGCCGAGGGCTCCCATGGTGGCGAGCATGGTGCCGGCGCCGCCGGTGAGACCGACGTTGCGCAGGAACGTCCGCCGGCTCGTCCCTGACCTGTACTGAGGCTGTGCCATGCCTGGACTCCTCTCTCGATCTTGAACGAAGACCGGGGAAGCGTCCCAGCGCCGCGTTACGGCCCAGCGGTTACTCGTGTATCCCACACGTTTCTGCGAACGGGAAGTGAAGCGCCCTCCAGGGGCGCGGGGAACTGCGCGATCAGCCACAGCGGGCCCGCGCATGCGCACAAAGGCGCACCCCCCGGAAAAACACTGAGGGGCCGCACCTCGAAAGGTACGGCCCCTCAGTTACCGGCTAGCTAAGCCCAGCGGCTGGCGTTCAGCTCTGGCCACCCGCGAGCTTCTCACGCAGCGCGGCCAGCGCCTCGTCAGAGGCCAGCGCACCGGAGGTGTCCGCACCCTCGGAGGAGTACGAACCGCCACCCGAAGCGGCCGGAGCGGCAGCCTCGCCACCCTCGGCGGCAGCGGCAGCGTCGGCCTCGCGGCTCTTGATGACCTGCTGCTGGTGCTGCTCGAAGCGCTGCTGCGCCTCGGCGTACTGGTGCTCCCACGCCTCGCGCTGGGTCTCGTAGCCCTCGAGCCAGTCGTTGGTCTCGGGGTCGAAGCCCTCGGGGTAGATGTAGTTGCCCTGGTCGTCGTACGAGGCAGCCATGCCGTACAGGGTCGGGTCGAACTCGACCGAGGCCGGGTCGGCACCGAAGGACTCGTTGGCCTGCTTCAGCGAGAGGCTGATGCGACGACGCTCGAGGTCGATGTCGATGACCTTGACGAAGATCTCGTCGTTGACCTGGACGACCTGCTCCGGGATCTCCACGTGGCGCTCGGCCAGCTCGGAGATGTGGACCAGACCCTCGATGCCCTCGTCCACGCGGACGAACGCACCGAACGGAACCAGCTTGGTGACCTTACCCGGGACGACCTGACCGATCTGGTGGGTCCGGGCGAACTGCTGCCACGGGTCTTCCTGGGTCGCCTTCAGCGACAGGGAGACACGCTCGCGGTCCATGTCGACGTCGAGGACCTCGACGGTGACTTCCTGGCCGACCTCGACAACCTCGGACGGGTGGTCGATGTGCTTCCAGGACAGCTCGGAGACGTGGACCAGACCGTCGACGCCACCCAGGTCCACGAAGGCACCGAAGTTGACGATCGAGGAGACCACACCGGAGCGGACCTGACCCTTCTGGAGGGTCGTGAGGAACGTCTGGCGGACCTCGGACTGGGTCTGCTCCAGCCAGGCGCGGCGGGACAGGACCACGTTGTTGCGGTTCTTGTCCAGCTCGATGATCTTGGCCTCGAGCTCCTTGCCCACGTAGGGCTGGAGGTCGCGGACGCGGCGCATCTCGACCAGGGAGGCCGGGAGGAAGCCACGGAGGCCGATGTCGAGGATGAGACCACCCTTGACGACCTCGATGACGGTACCGGTGACGATCCCGTCCTCTTCCTTGATCTTCTCGATGGTGCCCCAGGCACGCTCGTACTGGGCGCGCTTCTTCGAGAGGATCAGGCGGCCTTCCTTGTCCTCCTTCTGGAGAACAAGGGCCTCGATCTCGTCACCGACGGCGACGACCTCGTTGGGGTCGACGTCGTGCTTGATCGAGAGCTCGCGGCTCGGGATTACACCTTCGGTCTTGTAACCGATGTCGAGCAGGACCTCGTCCCGGTCGACCTTCACGATGACGCCGTCGACGATGTCGCCGTCGTTGAAGTACTTGATCGTCTCGTCGATCGCGGCGAGGAAGGCTTCCTCGTTACCGATGTCGTTGACCGCTACCTGCGGGGTGGTGGCGGTGGTCTCGGTGCTGCTCGTCATGTGAGAAAGGGCTCCGGTACGGACATTGAAGTCGTAGGTACTGCTTACGCCGGGAGCCTGTTTCGCTCTGTAGAAGCCGGACAGCCTAGGAAGCGTCACCTGAACCACTGGTGACGCCTCGACAACCGAGGGGACATACAACAGATGCGAGCGCAGCCTGCTAGGTCTGAGGTGCGCAGGCCCGCAGCGCAACTTGTAGCATACGGGGGCAGCCGGACAGGGTCAATGCGCGAAGGCGCACACCCGGGGCGGATCGCCGCATACCCGGCACAAAAGCCGTCCCGTGAGGCCACGCAGGCCTGACAGACCTCCTCCGTGACACCCCCCCGAACGGGTTGCACGGAAGAGTACGACGAGGGAGCCGATCATCCAAGAGCCCGATTCGTTCGACCGCGAAGAGGCCGGGTCACAGACCGGAACAGAGGCCGAACCCGAAGCCACCCGGCGTGCCGCCGGGGTCACGGAGAGCAGCCGCGCCAACCGGGGCTGGTGGGACCGCAACGCCGACGAGTACCAGGTCGAGCACGGCACGTTCCTGGGCGACGACCGTTTCGTGTGGTGTCCCGAGGGCCTCGACGAGGTGGAGGCGGAGCTGCTCGGCCCGCCGGAGGACCTCAAGGGCAAGGACGTCCTGGAGATCGGCGCCGGCGCGGCCCAGTGCTCGCGCTGGCTGGCTGCCCAGGGCGCCCGTCCGGTCGCCCTGGATCTCTCGCACCGCCAGCTCCAGCACGCGCTGCGCATCGGCGGATCGTTTCCCCTCGTCTGCGCCGACGCCGGCGCGCTGCCCTTCGCCGACGGCTCCTTCGACCTGGCGTGCTCGGCGTACGGCGCGCTCCCGTTCGTCGCCGACCCGCGTCTGGTGCTGCGCGAGGTGCGGCGGGTGCTGCGCCCGGGGGGCCGTTTCGTCTTCTCCGTGACGCACCCGGTCCGCTGGGCGTTCCCGGACGAGCCGGGCCCCGAGGGCCTCTCGGTCTCCGCGTCCTACTTCGACCGCACGCCCTACGTCGAGCAGGACGAGGACGGTCACGCGGTGTACGTCGAGCACCACCGCACGCTCGGCGACCGGGTCCGGGACATCGTCTCCGCGGACCTGCGGCTGGTCGATCTGGTGGAGCCGGAGTGGCCGGCCTGGAACACGGCCGAATGGGGTGGCTGGTCGCCGCTGCGGGGCAACCTCGTGCCGGGGACCGCGATCTTCGTGTGCGAGCGGACCTGAGCCGTCGGCGGCTCGGAACAAAGGCACGCGCGCAGGGGCACGCGCGCGTGGGGACGTTTTCGGCGGCCGTAAGACACTAGGGCCGTGATCCGTTACGACGCCCTGGAGGCGCTGCCCGTACGACAGGCCCTGCCGGGTCTGGACGACGCCCTGGACGGGCCCGGCACCGCCGTCCTGGTGGCACCGCCCGGCACCGGCAAGACGACGTTGGTGCCACTGGCGCTGGCCGGGCTGCTGGACGGCGGGCGGCCCGCGCGGCGGGTGGTCGTGGCCGAGCCCCGCCGGATCGCGGCGCGCGCGGCGGCCCGCCGGATGGCCTGGCTGCTCGGTGAGCAGGTCGGGCGGAGCGTCGGCTACACCGTGCGCGGCGAACGCGTCGTGGGGCGGCACGCGCGCGTGGAGGTCGTCACGACCGGTGTGCTGTTGCAGCGCCTGCAACGCGACCAGGAGCTTTCGGGCGTGGATGTCGTCGTCCTGGACGAGTGCCACGAGCGGCATCTGGACGCCGACACGGTGGCGGCCTTCCTCTGGGACGTTCGCGAGACGCTCCGCCCGGAGCTGCGCCTGGTGGCCGCCTCGGCGACCACGGACGCGCAGGGGTGGGCGCGGCTGCTGGGCGGTGCGCCGGTGGTCGAGGCCGACGGCGTGTCGTACCCGGTGGAGGTGGTGTGGGCCCCGCCGGTGCGGCCGGTGCGGCCGCCGCACGGGATGCGCGTGGACCCGGCGCTGCTGACGCATGTGGCGTCGGTGGTGCGACGGGCCCTGGCCGAGCGTCCGGGGGACGTGCTGTGCTTCCTGCCGGGCGTGGGCGAGATCGCCCGGGTGGCGGCCCAGCTGGGTGACCTGGGGGACGTGGCGGTGCTCCAGGTCCACGGCCGGGCACCGGCGTCCGTGCAGGACGCGGTGCTGGCCCCCGGGGAGCGGCGCCGGGTGGTCCTGGCCACGGCGGTCGCCGAGTCGTCGCTCACCGTCCCCGGGGTGCGGGTGGTCGTCGACTCCGGGCTGGCGCGGGAGCCGCGGGTCGACCACGCGCGCGGGCTGAGCGCGCTGGCGACGGTACGGGCGTCTCGGGCGGCCGGGCGGCAGCGGGCGGGCCGCGCCGGGCGGGAGGCTCCGGGAGCGGTGTACCGCTGCTGGTCCGAGGCCGAGGACGCTCGTCTGACCTCCTTTCCGGCGCCGGAGATCAAGGTGGCCGATCTGACGGCGTTCGCCCTCCAGGCGGCCTGCTGGGGTGATCCCGGGGCCGCCGGGCTGGCGCTGCTGGATCCGCCGCCGGGCGGGGCGATGGCGGCGGCGCGGGAGGTGCTGACGGCGATCGGGGCGGTCGATCCCGCCGGACGGGCCACGGAACGGGGGCTGCGGCTGGCCCGGCTGGGGGTGCATCCACGGCTGGGGCGGGCGTTGCTGGACGGCCCAGGCGGGAGTGCCGAGGTGGTCGCGCTGCTGAGCGAGGAGCCGCCGCGGGAGTACGGGGACGACCTGGCGGGCGCGCTGCGGGCGGCCCGGCGCGGCGGCGACGCCTACGCCGGCCGGTGGCTCGCGGAGGTACGCCGGCTCCGGGCGGGCGACCAGGGCATGTCGGCCGGCACGGTGGACGACCAGCGCGCCTCGGACGGCTCGGTCGACGACCGCACGGTGGGACTCGTCGCCGCTCTCGCCTTTCCCGAGCGCGTCGCCAAGGCCGACGGCGGGTCGTATCTCATGGCCTCCGGCACCCGGGCCGAGCTCGCCGACGGCAGCCCGCTGCGTGGCGCCCCCTGGCTCTCGGTGGCCGTCGCGGACCGTCCCCTCGGCAGAGGGCACGCGCGTGTGCGGCTCGCCGCGGTGGTGGACGAGGGCACGGCCAGGTCGGCGGCCGCGTCGCTGTACTCCGAGGACCAGGAGGTCCGCTGGGCCGACGGGGACATCGTCGCGCGGCGCGTGGAGCGGCTCGGCGCGATCGAGCTCGTGGTGCGGCCGCTGCGGGACGCCGACCCGGCCCTCGTCCGCGCCGCGCTCCTCGACGGGCTGCGGCAGGAGGGGCTCGGCCTGCTGCGGTGGACGCCCGACGCGGCCGTACTGCGGCAGCGGCTCGCGTTTCTCCGTCTGCGCCTCGGGGAGCCCTGGCCCGACGTCTCCGAGGACGCGCTGCACGCGCGCGTGGACGAGTGGCTGGAACCGGAGCTGAGCCGGGCCCGGCGCCGGGCCGACCTCGGGCGGATCGACGCCGGGGAGGCGCTGCGGCGGCTGCTGCCGTGGGCGAGCGGGGAGGCGGGCCGGCTCGACGAGCTGGCGCCCGAGCGGATCGTCGTACCCAGTGGGTCGCGGATCCGGGTCGACTACGAGAACCCCGAGCAGCCCGTCCTCGCCGTGAAGGTGCAGGAGATGTTCGGGGCGCAGGAGTCACCCGCCGTGGCCGGGGTGCCGGTGCTCGTGCATCTGCTGTCGCCCGCCGGGCGCCCCGCCGCCGTCACCGCCGACCTCGCCTCCTTCTGGCGGGACGGGTACAAGGGCGTACGGGCCGAACTGCGCGGTCGCTATCCGAAGCATCCCTGGCCCGAGGATCCCGCCGCCGCCGAGCCCACCCGGCACACCAACGCGCGGCTCAGGCGCTGACCGGTTCCGGGGCCGTGGACGCGGCCGGTTCCGGGTCGGCCGGGCGGCGGCCGAAGGCTTCCAGGCAGAGCGAGAGGGCGAGCAGCGCGATGCCGAGGGAGAGGAAGCCCCACGGGAGGTAGGAGGTCAGCATCAGGACGAGGGTGCGGTTCTGCTCGACCAGGGCGACCGTGTGCTCGATGTAGTCCTCGCGCATCTTCACGTCGCCGGCGAAGGCCGTCACCTTGGCGCGGCCGCCCAGCAGGGTGCCGCCGCGCAGCTCCTCCTTGTGGATCTCCTCGCCGTAGACGGGTGCCCCGGTGACGGGCTCGACCCAGAACTTGCGGACCGTGGTGTACCAGCGGGTGGTGCCGGTCTTGGCGACCGTCTCGGGGGTGATGCCCTGCACCGGCATCTTCTTGGGCATGGGGACCTTGGTCCAGGGGATGGTCTGCTCGAAGTAGTAGACCTCGACGCCCCGGAAGGTCTGCGTCCCCTTGTAATGGATGGGGTTGGTGGTGCGGGTCTGCGCGTCGAAGTACTCGTAGTCCCGCTTCTCGGTCAGGAACGGCCACTTGAACTCGATGCCGTCCCGTTTCACCGGGTCCCCGTCGACCATCTCGCCGGTGGCATGGACGGGTTCCTGGCTGTGGGCGTCGAAGATGTAGCGCTCGGGGATCTCGGAGACCATCTTGCCGTCGGGGCCCTGGACGTAGGACAGGCCGTCCCAGACGACGACGTCCCGTCCCGCCGTCTTCTCGATCTTCTGCGCGGCCGCCACATCGCCCTTGAGGGTCTGCACGATGGTGACCCGGGGGACCTTCTTCGCCTTCATGGTGCCGTAGTCGAGGAGCGTGGCGTCCTTCGCCTCCAGGACCATGTCCTGGTACTGGTTGGCGGGGATCTTGGCCAGGCGCGGGAAGGCGTACCAGCGCAGCAGCGGGGACAGTGCCGCGAAGAACACGGCGCAGGCGAGCAGGACCAGACTGGCCTTGCGGCGCATCTCGGCCTCCCGGGGCGGCGGTTACGGATGTGACGGCACCGTCGTGAGCAGCGGCTTGGGGGACGTCTTCCCGGCCGGCGACCCCAGGGCGCTGATCGTGACGACCAGGACCAGCGCGAGGGCGAGACCGGTCGCGGCGGCGATCAGGGCACGCATGCGGGGCCTCCCGACGGCCGACTGCTTCCCGACGGTCTTCCTGATGGATCGTCAGGTGCGGGCACCGTAGCAACGGGAGAGTGAGATGAGAACAGGTCGTACGACGCCGAAGGCGCCGTCCCGCGTCGGCGGGAGGGCGCCCTCGTGGTCGTACGACCGTGGATCAGGGGGTGGCGGAAGCGCTCGGGGAGGCGGAGGACGACGCGGACTCGGACGCGGACGGGCTCGGCGACGGGCTCGGCGAGGTGTCGGCCGCGGCGACCGTCAGTTCGACGGTGAGGGTCGCACCGCCGGTGGTGGTGATGCGGAGCAGGAACGTGCCGGTGGTGTCGTCCGCGTACAGCTTGGGCAGCGTGAGCAGGCCGTTCTCGTCCGTCTTGAGGTCCGTGAGGGTCCGGACGGGGTTGCCGTTCGCGTCCTTGAAGTACGGGCCCTTGTCGTTCTCGGTGGCGTCGTCCGCCGACTTGACGAGCGTGGCGGTGGCGGCGACCTGGTCGGCGACGGCGCCCCGGTAGGTGGCGTTCGCCTGCACCTGGTCGGCGAATTCGGCGCCGGGGGTGCTGGTCAGCGCGGTGGTGTTGGCGAGGGCGAGGGTGTCGGCGGCGCGCGCGGTGACGCTCGCCGCGTAGTCGACGCCCTTCGCCGTACGGCCCACCACACTGGCGCGGACCGTGAAGTCACCGGTCTTCTCGCCCGCCTGGAGCGCCGGTGCGACCGCGACGCCCTTGCTGTCGGTGGTGACCGTGGCGACGCTCTCGCCGCCGGTGAAGGTCGCGTCCGTGTCCCCGACGATGGTGAACCGGACCCGGACCTTGGCGACGATCCGGCCCGCCTTGGTCTCCGCGCGCGTGCTGATCCTCTTGGTGAACGCGTCGCCTGCCATCGCCGTGAGCTTGGCGGTGCCCGCGTCCTCCAGGTGGTCCACGGTGTCGGTGGCCGTGGGCGGCAGGGTCGGGGTCGTGCTCGGGCCGCCCGGCTTCGGCTCGTCGGGCTTCGGGGTGCCCGGTGCACTGGGCGTCGGAGAGCCGCTGGAGCCGCTGGAGCCGGACCCGCTGCCGGGCTTGTCGTCGTCGCTGCGGTGGCTGGGCACGGTGCCGGTGCCGTTCGGGACCGAGTGGGTGCCCTTGCGGTAGAACTCGTACCAGGACAGCACCAGGTCGAGGTAGTCCTGCGAGTTGTTGTAGCTGAGGATCGCGCTGTTCATGGCGGACTGGACGGACAGGTCCCAGCCGTTGCGGCACAGGTAGTGGCCGGCGGCGAGCGCCGCGTCGTAGACGTTGTTCGGGTCCTTGACGCCGTCGCCGTTGCCGTCGCGGCCCGCCCACGCCCAGGTGGAGGGGATGAACTGCATGGGGCCGACGGCCTGGTCGTACTGGCTGTTGCCGTCGTACTGGCCGCCGTCGGTGTCCTGGATGAGCGCGAAGCCGTTGCCGTCGAGCTGCGGGCCCAGGATCCGGTGCAGGGTGTTGCCCTCGGCGTCGACGTCGCCGCCGCGGGCCTGCCCGGACTCCACCTTGCCGATGGCGGCGAGCAGCTGCCAGGGCAGGTTGCAGCCCGGCTTGGAGCCGCGCAGCTCCGCCTCGGCCTTCTTGTAGGCGTCGAGGACGGTGGCGGGTATGCCGGCCTCGGCCGCGCCCCGGGAGACGGCGGTGCCGATGCTCGACGAGGAGGCGGTGGGACTGGCGCTGGGGTTCGGGCTGTTGAGCGGCGGCAGGTCCGTGTAGTACGGCGAGTTGCCGGTGGCGCCGTCGGCCGCGCCGGCTCCGTCGGGTGCGGAGGTGCTGGCACCGGCGTTCGTCTGCCGGCCCGTGTCGCCGCCCGTCGCGCCCGGTGCCTGGGACGCGGACAGAGCCGCTACCGCCAACGC
Source organism: Streptomyces sp. NPDC054813 (assembly GCF_053611365.1). NCBI lineage: Bacteria > Bacillati > Actinomycetota > Actinomycetes > Kitasatosporales > Streptomycetaceae > Streptomyces > Streptomyces sp. NPDC054813. The sequence continues at coordinate 284,953 of NZ_JBSHAF010000005.1, forward strand.
GGCCGCGGCGGTCGTCGCCGCTCCCTTGCGCAGCCGCCTGCCGAATTGCGCCGCCATAAGGTGAACCCCTCCCATGGGCGCCTTCTGAGCGCCCGTCTCCGTCTGTCTGCTCGCCTCTGGTGTGACGGTTGACCTGGTGCTGTGGTTGCCCCCTGTTACCTCTTTCGTGTCGTGAGGTAGCGCATCCGGAGTACCCGCCGGGGCGGCGACCCAGGCGACACTACGACAACTTCCATTCCGCGGACACCCGGCGGTGCCCGATTTTCACCAGTTGGCCATTCCCCGTTGAACGATGGTGGTGTCGCGGATACTTGCCGTACGCGATCACTTGTTCGGCGCTCCGGCCGACGACTGCTCCAGGGAGACCGGGTGCCGTTCACTCTCAGCCACGCCGCCGCCGTACTGCCCGTCGTGCGCGGTGACGGGACCGGGCGCGGGCGGCTGGTGCCGGCGGTGCTCTTCGCCGGGTCCTTCTCCCCCGACCTCACCTACTACGCGGCGAGCGCGGTGCCGGACGCGATGGAGTTCGGCGGGTTCACGCACTCCTTCACCGGTGTCTTCACCGTGGACGTGCTCTTCTCCTGGGCGCTGGTGGCGCTGTGGGTGCTGGTACGGGAGCCGCTGGTGGCCCTGCTGCCCCGGACCCGGCAGGGGCGCCCGGCGGCCCTGGTGCGCTGCGGGGCGCCACGCGCGCGTGCCGGTCTTTCCGTCGCCGCCCGGTGGTACGTCTCCGCCGTGCTCGGCGCGCTCACCCATGTCGTCTGGGACGCGTTCACACACCACGATCGCTGGGGGACCCGGCTGATCCCCGCGATCGGCCGGAACGTTTCGGGCGTACCGCTCTACACCCTGCTCCAGTACGGCACTTCGGCGGTGGCCGCGGCCGTGCTCGCCGTGTTCGTGCTCCGTGCGCTAGGGCGGGCCCCGGCCGAGGAGCCGGTGGGGGTGCCGCTGCTGTCCGTACGGGACCGGTGGTGGGCCTGGGTCGGGATCGCCGGCTGCGCGCTGGTGGCCGCGGTGCAGCGGGCCACGCGGTGGTGGGCCTACTGGGGTGCGACGGCGAAGCCCTGGGAGCTGCTGCCGACGGTGCTCTTCGGGGCGGGCGCGGGGCTGCTGCTCGGGGTGCTGGGGTACGCCGTGACGGTCAGGGTGTGGCGTCCGGCTCCGGTGGCCGACGGTGTGCGCCGGAACCCTTCGGCCGTTCGGTGAGGGTCGCCACGAAGACGGTCATGGTGCGGGGGCGGCGAGGGCCGGGGAGCGCGCTGAGGAGCAGCGCGAGATAGCTGCGGGCGAGATCGAGCCACTGCCGCGGGGCGGGGCGGGTGCGGAGTCTGCGCCGGAGGCGGGCGACCGCTTTGCGCACGGTGACGGCGAGGTCGGTGGGGATGCGGGCGGAGCTGGCGCCGGGTGCCATGGCCGGGGCCGACGAGGCCTCCGTGACCTGCGCCGCGGCGGAGCGGGCCCTGGCCGGGGGCCTGATCTGGGGCGTCCGGCCGTGAAGCATGCGTATACCCATGCCCCGCATCCTTGCCGCTGCCGGTCGCGGGGGAACGCACCCCCGTCGGCTCTCGCCGGAGGCTAGTGCGCTGCTGATTCCCAGTCCGGGCCCACGCCGACCGAGACGTCCAGCGGGGCCCTGAGGTGGACCGCGTCGGCCATCTCGCGGCGGAGGATCGCCTCGACCTCGGTGCGCTCGCCCGGGGCGATCTCCAGGACGATTTCGTCGTGGACCTGGAGGAGCATCCGGGACTTCAGGTCCGCCTCGCGCAGCGCGCCGTCCACCTTCAGCATGGCCATCTTGACGATGTCCGCCGCGGTGCCCTGGATGGGCGCGTTGAGCGCCATCCGCTCGGCCGCCTCGCGGCGCTGGCGGTTGTCGCTGTTGAGGTCGGGGAGGTAGCGGCGGCGGCCGAAGAGTGTCGCCGTGTAGCCGGTCGCCCGTGCCTCGTCCACGACCCGGTGCAGATAGTCACGGACGCCGCCGAACCGCTCGAAGTACGTGTCCATCAGAGCCCGGGCCTCGCCGGCGTCGATGTTCAGCTGCTGGGAGAGGCCGAACGCCGACAGGCCGTACGCGAGGCCGTACGACATCGCCTTGATCTTGCGGCGCATCTCCGCGTCGACGGCCGAGCGGTCGACGGAGAACACCTGGGAGGCGACCGTGGTGTGCAGGTCCTCGCCGGAGGTGAACGCCTCGATCAGGCCCTCGTCCTCGGAGAGATGGGCCATCACCCGCAGTTCGATCTGGCTGTAGTCGGCCGTCATCAGCGACTCGAAGCCCTCGCCCACCACGAAGCCCCGGCGGATCGCCCGGCCCTCGTCGGTACGGACCGGGATGTTCTGGAGGTTCGGGTCCGTGGAGGAGAGCCGGCCGGTCGCGGCCACCGTCTGGTTGAACGTGGTGTGGATACGGCCGTCCGCCGCCACCGTCTTGATCAGGCCCTCGACCGTCACCCGCAGCTTGGCCTGCTCACGGTGGCGGAGCATGATCACCGGCAGTTCGTTCTCGGTCTGGCCGGCCAGCCAGGCGAGCGCGTCGGCGTCGGTGGTGTAGCCGGTCTTGGTCTTCTTGGTCTTGGGCAGCGCCAGCTCGCCGAAGAGGACCTCCTGGAGCTGCTTGGGCGAGCCCAGGTTGAACTCGTGCCCGGCCGCCGCGTGCGCCTCCTTCACGGCCTGCTGGACCGCGCCCGCGAACATCTGCTCCATCGCCTCCAGATGCGCGCGGTCGGCCGCGATGCCGTGCCGCTCCATGCGGGCGAGGAGGACGGAGGTCGGCAGCTCCATGTCACGGAGCAGGTCCGCCGCGCCGACCTCCTGGAGCCGGCCCTCGAAAGCCTCGCCCAGGTCGAGGATCGCGCGGGCCTGGATCATCAGGGCCTCGGCCTCGGCGCCGTCGTCCGCGCCGAAGGCCAGCTGCCCGTCGGCCGCGGCGGCCGGCGCCAGCTCGCGGTGCAGGTACTCCAGGGACAGCGCGTCGAGGTCGAAGGAGCGGCGGCCGGGCTTGACCAGATAGGCGGCGAGCGCGGTGTCCATGCTGACGCCGTCGATGCTCCAGCCGTGCTCGGCGAAGACCCGCATGGCGCCCTTGACGTTGTGGAAGACCTTGGGCCTCGCGGCGTCGGTCAGCCAGGCCGCCCACGCGTTCTCGTCGGCCTCGTCCAGCTCGGCGGGGTCGAACCAGGCCGCCGCTCCCCCGGCCGCAGCCAGCGCGACCTCGGCGACCGAGCCGGTACCGAGCGCCCAGGTGTCGACGGTGGCGATGCCCAGCGCCTGCGTGCCGTGCTCGGCGAGCCAGCCGGCCAGCTCACCGGTGCCGAGGACGGTGCCGTCCACCGCCACACCCGCCTCGGCGGCCGGCGCGGACTCGGTCTCCTCGGCGCCGGGGTCGACGGCGTAGAGCCGTTCGCGCAGCGACGGGTTACGGATCTCCAGGGTGTCCAGGATCATCGCGACGTTCTTGCGGTCGTACGGCGCGCGCTCCAGGTCGGCGACCGACTTCGGCAGCTCGACCCGGCGCTCCAGCTCGGTGAGCCGGCGGTTGAGCTTGACCGACTCCAGGTGGTCGCGGAGGTTCTGGCCGGCCTTGCCCTTCACCTCGTCGACGCGCTCCACCAGCTCGGTGAAGGAACCGAACTGGTTGATCCACTTCGCGGCCGTCTTCTCGCCGACGCCGGGGATGCCGGGGAGGTTGTCGGACGGGTCGCCGCGCAGGGCTGCGAAGTCGGGGTACTGGGCGGGCGTCAAGCCGTACTTCTCGAAAACCTTCTCCGGAGTGAACCGGGTCAGCTCGGAGACGCCCTTCGTCGGATAGAGCACCGTGGTGTGCTCGGTGACCAGCTGGAAGGAGTCACGGTCGCCGGTGACGATCAGGACCTCGAAGCCCGCGGCCTCGGCCTGGGTGGCAAGGGTGGCGATGATGTCGTCGGCCTCGAAGCCCTCGACGGCGAAGCGCTGCGCGTGCATCGCGTCGAGCAGCTCGCCGATCAGCTCCACCTGGCCCTTGAACTCGTCCGGGGTCTTGGAGCGGTTCGCCTTGTACTCGGTGAACTCCTCGGAGCGCCAGGTCTTGCGCGAGACGTCGAAGGCCACCGCGAAGTGTGTGGGCGCCTCGTCACGCAGGGTGTTGGCCAGCATCGACGCGAAACCGTAGATCGCGTTCGTCGGCTGGCCCGTCGCGGTCGTGAAGTTCTCCGCGGGCAGCGCGAAGAACGCGCGGTAGGCCAGCGAGTGCCCGTCCATGAGCATCAGCCGGGGGCGGGTCCCACTGGGGGTCTTGTCGGTCTTCTTCGATGCTGTCTCTGCCACACCCCCGATCCTGCCACGCCGCACTGACAGCGAGGCCCGACGGTTCGCGTCGCGGTGAGCCGGCACCGCCGGACAGCACCCGTCGTGGCTGATTGCCGTTGCGGCGGAAAACTCAAGAACGGGGTGAGCCGGGAGGCACAACTCTGTCAAGCATTGGTTCCGTTGCGCTCGGCCGACCGCCCTCGATCGTTGTCGGCGGCGCGTGCGAGTATCGGGTCCACAGGGCACTGGTGCCGGCGTAGAGGGAGATCGTGCGATGGCGACGAAGCCGCCCAAGGGGGACCCGGTCCAGAACGCGCCGCGGGTCGCGGAGCCGAAACACGCGGCCGCGGGGCTGCCGGCCATCGGGCACACCCTGCGCATCGCCCAGCAGCAGATGGGGATGAAGCGCACCGCGCTGACGCTGCTCCGGGTCAATCAGAAGGACGGCTTCGACTGCCCCGGCTGCGCCTGGCCCGAGCCCGATCACCGGCACGCCGCCGAATTCTGCGAGAACGGCGCCAAGGCCGTGGCCGAGGAGGCCACCCTGCGCCGGGTGACGCCCGAGTTCTTCGCCGAGCACCCGGTCGCCGATCTGCACCACCGCAGCGGCTACTGGCTCGGCCAGCAGGGCCGGCTCACCCACCCCATGTATCTCGCCGAGGGCGCCGACCACTACCAGCCCGTCGGCTGGGAGCGTGCCTTCGACATCATCGGTGAGGAGATCGCCGCCCTCGGCTCCCCCGACGAGGCCGTCTTCTACACCTCGGGCCGGACCAGCAACGAGGCCGCGTTCCTGTACCAGCTGTTCGCACGCGAGCTGGGCACCAACAACCTGCCGGACTGCTCCAACATGTGCCACGAGTCCTCGGGCTCGGCGCTCAGCGAGACCATCGGCATCGGCAAGGGCAGCGTCCTGCTCGAAGACCTCTACAAGGCCGACCTGATCGTCGTCGCCGGGCAGAACCCGGGGACCAACCACCCCCGCATGCTGTCGGCGCTGGAGAAGGCCAAGGCCAACGGCGCGAAGATCATCAGTGTCAACCCGCTCCCGGAGGCCGGTCTGGAGCGGTTCAAGAACCCGCAGACCCCCCAGGGCATGCTCAAGGGCGCCGCGCTCACCGACCTGTTCCTGCAGATCCGGATCGGCGGCGACCAGGCCCTGTTCCGGCTCCTCAACAAGCTCATCCTGGAGACCGAAGACGCGGTCGACGAGGAGTTCGTACGCGAACACACCCACGGCTACGAGGAGTTCGCCAGGGCCGCCCGTGCCGCCGACTGGGACGAGACGCTCGCCGCCACCGGTCTCGCCCGCGCGGAGATCGAGGAGGCGCTGCGCATGGTGCTCGCCTCCGAGCGCACGATCGTCTGCTGGGCCATGGGTCTGACCCAGCACAAGCACTCGGTCCCGACGATCCGCGAGGTCGTCAACTTCCTGCTGCTGCGCGGCAACATCGGCCGTACCGGCGCGGGCGTGTGCCCGGTCCGCGGCCACTCGAACGTGCAGGGCGACCGCACGATGGGCATCTTCGAGCGCCCGGCCCCGGCCTTCCTGGACGCTCTGGAGAAGGAGTTCGGCTTCGCGCCCCCGCGTGAGCACGGCTTCGACGTCGTGCGGGCCATCCGTGCGCTGCGCGACGGCGAGGCGAAGGTCTTCTTCGCGATGGGCGGCAACTTCGTCTCCGCGACCCCCGACACGGAGGTCACCGAGGCGGCGATGCGGCGGGCGCGGCTGACCGTGCACGTGTCGACGAAGCTCAACCGCTCGCACGTCGTGACGGGCGCGCGGGCGCTGATCCTGCCGACGCTCGGCCGCACCGAGCGCGATCTCCAGGGCAGCGGCGAGCAGTTCGTCACCGTCGAGGACTCGATGGGCATGGTGCACGCCTCGCGCGGGCGCCTGGAGCCCGCGAGCCCGCATCTGCTGTCGGAGCCGGCGATCGTGTGCCGGCTCGCCCGCCGGGTGCTCGGTGACGAGAGCGCCACCCCCTGGGAGGAGTTCGAGAAGGACTACGCGACCGTCCGCGACCGCATCGCGCGCGTGATCCCCGGTTTCCAGGACTTCAACGCGCGCGTGGCGCAGCCGGGCGGCTTCGCGCTGCCGCACGGCCCGCGCGACGAGCGCCGCTTCCCGACCGCCACCGGCAAGGCGAACTTCACGGCGGCGAGCGTCGAGTACCCCGAACTGCCCGAGGGCCGGCTGCTGTTGCAGACGCTGCGCTCGCACGACCAGTACAACACCACGATCTACGGTCTGGACGACCGCTACCGGGGCATCAGGAACGGCCGCCGGGTGGTCCTGGTGAACCCGGAGGACGCGCGGGCGCTGGGTGTCGCCGACGGGTCGTACGTCGATCTGGTGAGCGAGTGGAAGGACGGCGTGGAGCGGCGGGCGCCGGGCTTCCGGGTGGTGCACTACCCGACGGCCCGGGGCTGCGCGGCCGCGTACTACCCGGAGACCAATGTGCTGGTGCCGCTCGACGCGACCGCCGACACCAGCAACACCCCGGCCAGCAAGTCCGTCGTGGTCCGTCTGGAGAGCGGTGTGCCGCAGCCGACGCCCGCCGTCTGAGGAAACGCTCAGTCCGTCTGGAAGAATCGGCGGCCTACTGAGCGTTTGCTCAGTGGAGAGAGACAGCCGTACGACGATCGGAGCCGGGCCATGGGCGAGCAGCAGCGAGTGAAGTTCCCGCAGGAGGTCATCGACGAGTACGCCGCCCTCGGCGTCGACCTGCCCGCCCTGTTCTCGGCGGGCCACCTCGGCACCCGGATGGGCGTGCAGATCATCGAGGCCTCGGCGGACCGGGTCGTCGGCACCATGCCGGTGGAGGGCAACACCCAGCCGTACGGACTGCTGCACGGCGGGGCCAGCGCGGTGCTGGCGGAGACCCTGGGGTCGGTCGGGTCGATGCTGCACGGCGGCAGCTCGAAGATCGCGGTCGGCGTCGACCTGAACTGCACGCATCACCGTGGGGCGCGCTCCGGCCTGGTCACCGGCGTGGCCACGCCGGTCCACCGGGGGCGTTCCACGGCGACGTACGAGATCGTGATCAGCGACGAGGAGGGCCGTCGGGTGTGCACGGCCCGACTCACCTGCCTGCTGCGCGACCTGAAGGGCGACTCTCTCCCCTCCGCAACCCAGGGCTGAGCACCCTCGTCCCAGGGTTGAGCACCCTCGTCCCAGGGTTGAGCACCGTCGCCCCCGGGGTTGAGCACCTTCGACCCCGCAGGGCTGAGCACCGTCGCCCCCGCAGGGCCGCGTGCCCTCGACCCGCAGGACCGAGCCCCGCCCGGCCGCAGGGCTTGGACCCGCCCGCCGCCCGCGGCCGAGAGCCGTCACCGACGGGCCCATTGCTCCCCGCCGTCCCCGCCCTTAACGTCGGCGCATGGGACGGCGAGGAGGCACCCTGCCGGGTGGAGCGACCGCACTGGGTCTCGGCCTCGCTCTGCTGACCGGCTGCGGCACCACCGGCACCACCGGCACCCCCGCTCACACCACCGCGGGCTCCCCGTCACCTTCGGCGTCACCTTCGGCGTCACCTTCGGCGTCACCTTCGGCGACCTCCGACGCCGCGCTGTGCGCCGCGATCGTCGCGCACTGGTCACGCGAGGTGCTCGACAGCGGTACCTACGGCGACTACCAGTCGATGGGGCTGTCCAACGGCCAGTACGAGATCCTCCGGGACGTCGTGGACGCCGCGCGGGCCGTGAAACACCGTCAAGGTGCCGCTGCCGCAGACCAGTTGATCGAGCGCCGGTCACGTGCCGCCTGCACCGAGCGATACCGCGACGGCGCACCGACAGGAGGCCCCTGGCAGTGAGCGGAACGACCGGCATCGGCCCCGTCGAGCCGGGCGAGGGCACCCACGGCCGGGACCTCCCCGAGCCGGAAACCGCCCCTCCCCCGCACCCCGGCCGCCGTCGCGCCGCCCTCGCCCTGGCCGTGACCGCCGCCGTGCTGGCCGGCGGCGGCTACCTCTACACGACCCGGCCGCACGACCCGCCGCCGCCCGAAGTCCCTTACCCCGCACAGACGGTGGCGTTCGCCTTCCTGGGCGACCGGCCCACTCCGCCCGGCGCCCCGATCCGCAGCTTCAGCTTCGCGGTGCGGATGAGCGTGCTGGAGGGACCACCGGTCACCGTGGACCAAATCAACCAGCCCTACGCCGGCCTCTCACTGACCGAGACGCCCCGCGTCCCCTTCCGGACGAAGGCGGGCTCACCGCGCGACGTCACGATAACCATGCATGTGACCGACTGTGCGACGGTTCCGAAGGACGCCGGACTTCCTTTCCTGGACGTAACTCTGCGTAATACGCGCGCAATACAAGTACAGAGTTTCATCCTCGGGTCCCGCTACGCACAACACCTGTCACGCGGCCTGAAAGTCGCCTGCAGCAACCGCCGGTAAGCGCTTCGAGTAATCACCAAAAGTCCCGAGACGCCTGATCCGATTACGGCCGGTCCTGCGGGTTCTCACCATGCGGACGGAGCGAATCGGCCTGAATTCCACTCTTCTCGACACCATGTACCGCTCTGCATTACCTCGTGTCATAACAAGAGCGTCACAGCATCGGTCAGACCCTCCTCCACGTTCCCTCAGCCCGCTTAGAGTCACGGCCAGTCACGGCGCCGTTGAAATCTTCACTTCGACAGGGCGCCCGACTCGACCGTTTCCACGGGGATGCGGTTGTTCAGGGGAAAGGACTGATCGTGCGTCAACGTTCGCTCATCGCCATCACCGCAGCTCTGGCAGCGGGAGCACTCACCCTCACCGCCTGCGGCTCGCGCGACAGCGGCGACAAGGGCTCCGACTCGGGCAGTGGTGGCACCACGGTCACCATCGGCGTCGACGCCCCGCTGACCGGCGACCTGTCCGCGCTCGGCCTGGGTATCAAGAACTCGGTGGACCTGGCGGTCAAGCAGGCCAACAAGAAGAAGTACGTCGACGGCGTCACCTTCAAGATCGAGGCCAAGGACGACCAGGCCCAGCCCTCCTCCGGCCAGGCCAACGCCTCCGCCTTCGTCAGCGACAACAGCGTCTACGGCGTGGTCGGCCCGCTGAACTCCTCCGTCGCCCAGTCCATGCAGAAGGTGTTCGACGACGCCAAGCTGGTCGAGGTCTCCCCGGCCAACACCAACCCGGCGCTGACCCAGGGCGACAACTGGCAGACGACGAAGGCGCGGCCGTACAAGTCGTACTTCCGTACCGCGACCACGGACGCCATCCAGGGCCCGTACGCCGCGCAGTACGTGTACAACACGGCGAAGCTGACCAAGGCCTTCATCATCGACGACAAGAAGACCTACGGCGCCGGCCTCGCCGCCACCTTCACCGACGAGTTCAAGAAGCTCGGCGGCAAGGTGGTCGGCACCGAGCACATCAACCCCGACTCCAAGGACTACTCCGCGGTCGTCACCAAGGTGAAGAACTCGGGCGCCACCGTGGTCTACTACGGCGGCGAGTACCCGCAGGCCGGTCCGCTGAGCAAGCAGCTCAAGGCCGCGGGCGCCAAGATCCCCCTGGTCGGCGGTGACGGCATCTACGCCGACGACTTCATCAAGCTGGCGGGCACCGCGGCCACCGGCGACATGGCCACCTCGGTCGGCGCCCCCGTCGAAACCCTCGACTCCGCCAAGGAGTTCGTCGACAACTACAAGGCCGGCGGCTACACGGAGGCGTACGGCGCCTACGGCGGCTACTCCTACGACTCCGCCTGGTCGATCATCGAAGCCGTGAAGAAGGTCGTCGACGACAACGGCGGCAAGCTTCCGTCCGACGCCCGCGCGAAGATCACCGCCGCGGTGCAGAACGTCTCCTTCGACGGTGTGACCGGCAAGGTCTCCTTCGACGAGTACGGTGACGCGACCAACAAGCAGCTCACCGTCTACAAGGTCACGGGCGGAGCCTGGAAGGCCGCTACCTCCGGCACGTACACGCCGAGCAGCTGACCCACACCCGCCGCAGCACCGAGCCGCGGGGGGGGGGGGGGGGCGGGGGGCGGCCCCCCCCCCGCGCGCGGCGCCGGCCCCCCCCCCCCCCACAACCAAGAGCGGGACCCTGGACCTCGCGGAGGCGGGGCCCGCGCCGA
>NZ_JBSHAF010000005.1:295338-310875 GCF_053611365.1 Streptomyces sp. NPDC054813
GTGGGCGGGGGTGCGGTTCCGCGACGCCGGCCCCTAGCCCACCCCGCCCCGGCGCCCCCCCCCCCCCCGCGCGCCGGGGGGGGGGGGGGGGCGGCCCCCCCCCCCCCCCCCCCGGACTCGCATCCGGCCTCATCCGTCGAACTTTCCGAACGTCTCGGAGGACATGCGGTGAACGAACTGCCGCAGCAGCTGGTCAACGGCCTGCTACTGGGATCCATGTACGGGCTGGTCGCCATCGGCTACACGATGGTCTATGGCATCGTCCAGCTCATCAACTTCGCCCACGGCGAGATCTTCATGACCGGCGCCTTCGGCGCGCTCACGGTCTACGCGTATGTACTGCCCGACGGCACCTCGATGTGGGTGGCGCTGCCGCTGATGCTCGTGGGCGCCATCATCGTGTCCGTCCTGGTCGCCGTGGGAGCGGAACGGTTCGCCTACCGCCCGCTGCGCACTGCCCCGCGTCTCGCCCCCCTCATCACCGCCATCGGCCTCTCCCTGGCCCTCCAGCAGGCGGTGTGGGCCTGGTACCCCGAGGCGAAGTCCGCCCGGACCTTCCCGACCATCCCGGGCGGCCCCTTCAACATCGGCAACGTCACGATCCAGACCGGTGACATCTTCCTGGTGGTCGTGGCCCCGCTCAGCATGGCCTTCCTCGCCTACTTCGTGATGCGCACCCGGACCGGCCGTGGCATGCAGGCCACCGCCCAGGATCCGGACACCGCGAAGCTGATGGGCGTCAACACCGACCGCATCATCGTGATCGCGTTCGCCCTCGGTGCCACCTTCGCCGCCGTCGGCGGTACGGCCTACGGCCTCAAGTACGGCCAGATCGACTTCAAGATGGGCTTCCTGCTCGGCCTGAAGGCCTTCACCGCGGCCGTCCTCGGCGGCATCGGCAACATCTACGGCGCCATGCTCGGCGGCCTCGTCCTCGGCGTCGCCGAGGCCCTGTCGACCGCATACATCTCGAACATCCCCGGCATGGGCCAGTTCGGCAGCCAGTCCTGGGCCGACGTCTGGGCGTTCGTACTCCTCATCCTCGTACTGCTGTTCAGGCCACAAGGTCTGCTCGGCGAACGCGTCGCGGACAGGGCGTGACACCGATGACCACAGAGACCACCGCATCCGAGACCCCCGAAACCCCGGGGTCCCCCGAGACCGACAGCGCCCCCGCGCCCGCCGCGTCCGGCCTCATCGGTCTGCCCGCCCCCCTGGGCCGGGCCCTCGCCACCGGCGGCGGCGCCCTCGCCGTCGTCTCCACGTTCATGTCCTGGACCTGGACCTCCGCGTTCCCCGGTGACCTCACGGTCTACGGCTACCCGGGCGGCCTGCAGGTCCTGGTCCTGATCGGCGGCCTCCTCACCACCCTGTTCGGCCTCGCCTCCTACGGCGTGCGGGGCCTGGGCGCGCTCACGCCGGGCAGCGCCGAGAGCGCGCTGAAGATGGCCGCACTGGGCACCTTCGCCACCGCCTGGTACACCGTCATCGCCATCAGCGACGAACTCGGCGGCGTGGTGAACCTGGACCCGGGCGGCTTCGTCGTCGCGATCGCCACACTCGCCGCCCTGGTCGGCGCACTGGCCCTGCCGTTCGAGCGGCCGGAGCCCGACCCGGTCGACCCCGACGACACCGGCTGGGAGCTGTTCAGGCACAAGTCCCGGCAGAACTGGAGCACCTTCCGCGCGTCCTTCGCCGCCAAGGCCCCGGCCCCGGGCCGCCCGCTGCCCTCCTGGGCCGAGATCCTGGTGATCGTCGCGGCCATGGCCGTCGGCCTGATCGTCTTCAGTTACGGCGTCGGCACCTCGTACGACGAACTGTTCATCGGCTTCCTCCTCACGGCCGGCTTCGGTTTCGCCGCCCTCTCCAAGGCCGGGATCGTGGCCCGGGTCTCGGCGATCACCGGGAAGCACCGCAACATCACCATGACCGGCGCCTTCCTGGCCGCCGCCGCCTTCCCCTTCACCCAGTCCAACGACCAGTACGCGACGATCGGCGTCTACATCCTGATCTTCGCGACCGTCGCACTGGGCCTGAACATCGTCGTCGGCCTTGCCGGCCTGCTCGACCTCGGTTACGTCGCCTTCCTCGGTGTCGGCGCCTACACCGCGGCCCTGGTCTCCGGCTCACCGTCCTCACCACTGCACGTGCAGTGGCCGTTCTGGGCGTCGGCGCTGCTCGGCGCGGCCGTCGCGATGATCTTCGGTGTCGTCATCGGCGCGCCGACACTGCGACTGCGCGGCGACTACCTGGCCATCGTGACGCTCGGCTTCGGTGAGATCTTCCGCATCACCGTCCTCAACCTGGACGGCACCTCGGGCCCGGACGTCACCAACGGCTCCAACGGCATCTCCTCGATCCCGAACCTGGACATCCTCGGCTTCGACTTCGGCGCCGAACACCAGATCCTCGGTTCCAACATCGGCCGCTTCGCCAACTACCTGCTGCTGATGCTGATCATCACGCTCATCGTGGTCATCGTCTTCCGGCGCAGCAGCGACTCCCGCATAGGCCGCGCCTGGGTCGCCATCCGCGAGGACGAGACGGCCGCGCTCGCCATGGGCATCAACGGCTTCCGGGTCAAGCTGATCGCGTTCGCCCTGGGCGCCTGCCTCGCCGGCCTCTCCGGCTCGGTCCAGGCACACGTCACCTACACGGTGACCCCGGAGCAGTACCAGTTCGCCTACGTCGTGCCGCCCAACTCGGCCTTCCTGCTGGCCGCGGTGGTACTCGGCGGCATGGGCACCATCTCCGGCCCGCTGGTCGGCGCGTCCCTGCTCTACCTGATCCCGGCCAAGCTGCAGTTCCTCGGCGACTACCAGCTCTTCGCCTTCGGCGTGGCGCTCATCCTGCTGATGCGCTTCCGCCCGGAGGGCCTCATCCCCAACCGGCGCCGCCAGCTCGAGTTCCACGAAGATGCCGAAGCGCCCGCCGTCCTCACCAAGGCAGGGGCGTGACCACGATGACCACCGACACCACCGTCCAGGACGCCTCGTCCGGCGCCACCGACCCCGGCGAGACCGTGCTCGACGCACGCGGCGTGACCATGCGCTTCGGCGGCCTGACCGCCGTACGCAATGTGAACCTCACCGTCAACAGCGGCGAGATCGTCGGTCTGATCGGCCCCAACGGAGCCGGCAAGACCACCTTCTTCAACTGCCTGACCGGCCTGTACATCCCCACCGAGGGCGAGGTCCGCTACAAGGGCCAGGTGCTGCCGCCCAAGTCCTTCAAGGTCACGGCCGCCGGTATCGCCCGTACCTTCCAGAACATCCGGCTGTTCGCGAACATGACGGTCCTGGAGAACGTACTGGTCGGCCGGCACACCCGCACCAAGGAGGGCCTGTGGTCCGCGCTGCTGCGCGGCCCCGGCTTCCACCGCGCCGAGGCGGCCTCCCGGGCCCGGGCCATGGAACTCCTGGAGTTCGTCGGCCTGGAGCGCAAGGCCGAGCACCTCGCCCGCAACCTGCCCTACGGCGAGCAGCGCAAGCTGGAGATCGCGCGCGCCCTCGCCAGCGAGCCGGGGCTGCTGCTGCTCGACGAGCCGACGGCCGGCATGAACCCGCAGGAGACCCGGACCACCGAGGAACTGGTCTTCAAGATCCGCGACAAGGGCATCGCCGTCCTCGTCATCGAGCACGACATGCGCTTCATCTTCAACCTCTGCGACCGGGTCGCGGTCCTGGTACAGGGCGAGAAGCTCGTCGAAGGCGACAGCGCGACCGTGCAGGGCGACGACCGCGTCATCGCCGCGTACCTCGGCGAACCGTTCGAGAACGCGCCCGGCGACGAGGAGGCCGCCGAGGTCGAGGCGGCCGAGGCGCACGCCGAGTCCCCGACCGACGCCGCGCCCGGCAAGGAGAACGACCGATGACCGCACTGCTCGAAGTAGAGGACCTGCGGGTCGCCTACGGCAAGATCGAGGCCGTCAAGGGCATCTCCTTCAAGGTCGAGGCCGGCCAGGTCGTCACCCTGATCGGCACCAACGGCGCCGGCAAGACGACGACCCTGCGCACCCTGTCCGGGCTGCTCAAACCGGTCGGCGGACAGATCCGGTTCAACGGCAAGTCGCTGAAGAAGATCCCGGCGCACAACATCGTCTCGCTGGGCCTGGCCCACTCCCCCGAGGGCCGGCACATCTTCCCGCGCATGACCATCGAGGACAACCTGCGCCTCGGTGCGTTCCTGCGCAACGACAAGCCGGGCATCGAGAAGGACATCCAGCGGGCGTACGACCTGTTCCCGATCCTCGGCGAGCGGCGCAAGCAGGCCGCCGGCACCCTCTCCGGCGGTGAGCAGCAGATGCTCGCGATGGGCAGGGCGCTGATGTCCCAGCCCAAGCTGCTGATGCTGGACGAGCCGTCCATGGGGCTGTCGCCCATCATGATGCAGAAGATCATGGCGACGATCGCGGAGCTGAAGTCCCAGGGCACGACGATCCTGCTGGTCGAGCAGAACGCGCAGGCGGCGCTGTCGCTGGCCGACCAGGGGCACGTCATGGAGGTCGGCAACATCGTCCTGTCGGGGACCGGACAAGACCTGCTGCACGACGAGTCGGTCCGCAAGGCCTATCTGGGCGAGGACTGACACACCGGTTCGACACGGTTCTGAACGACGAGGCCCGCGCCCCCTTCTCCGGGGCGCGGGCCTCGTCGTACGTCCTCGCCGGCACGACGGCCGGTCAGCCCTTGTGGGACTTCTTCTCGTCGCTGTCCACGATGACCGCCTCCGCGACCTGCTGCATCGACATACGGCGGTCCATCGACGTCTTCTGGATCCAGCGGAACGCGGCCGGCTCGCTCAGGCCGTACTCGGTCTGCAGGATGGACTTCGCGCGGTCGACCAGCTTGCGGGTCTCCAAGCGGAGGGTGAGGTCGGCGACCTCCTTCTCCAACTCCTTCATCTCGGTGAAGCGGGAGACGGCCATCTCGATCGCCGGGACCACGTCGCTCTTGCTGAACGGCTTGACGAGGTACGCCATGGCGCCCGCGTCCCGCGCCCGCTCGACCAGGTCGCGCTGCGAGAACGCGGTGAGCATCAGGACTGGGGCGATGGACTCCGCGGCGATCTTCTCGGCCGCCGAGATGCCGTCCAGCTTGGGCATCTTGACGTCCAGGATCACCAGGTCGGGGCGGTGCTCGCGGGCGAGTTCGACCGCCTGCTCACCGTCGCCGGCCTCGCCGACGACGGTGTACCCCTCCTCCTCCAGCATCTCTTTCAGGTCGAGCCGGATCAGGGCCTCGTCCTCGGCGATGACGACACGGGTCGTCAGCGGAGGCACGTGCGACTTGTCGTCGTCGGGTACGTCGACTGGCTGGGGCGACTCGGCGGCGGTCACGGGGGCTCCTCGTTCAGGGCAGGGGTGCTGCTTAGTAGCAGCGTACCTAGCTGCGCTCGTCACCAGTGACCCGGTACACTCCTCCAGGGTTACTGAGCCGGGTTGGCGCAACTGGTTGACGCGGAGGTCTCAAACACCTCTGTCCGCAAGGACGTGTGGGTTCGAATCCCATACCCGGCACCTCTGAAGCGGAGGTTCACGTCGTGTGAACCTCCGCTTTTTGCTGCGTTCGGCAACGATCAGTCACGCAGAGTGGTCGCATGATCTTTCACGGGACAGAGGTTCGACACAAGGCGCTGACGCTGCTGCGAAACGGCGCAGGGAACGCTGAGGTCGCCCGCCGGTTCAACGTTCCACTCGGCACGATCGGCTACTGGAAGCACCAGGATCGCGCGAAACGTGGCGAGTGCCCAGGGAGGCACGGCCCGAAGTGTCCACGCTGCGACGGCCGTGACCTGGACCTCGCGGCATACAGCTACCTGCTCGGCCTCTATCTCGGCGACGGCCACATCAGCCGGTACTCGGAGCACCGCGTGCCCAACCTCATGATCACGTGTGCCGAGTCATGGCCCGGGCTCATGGACGACTGCGAAGAAGCCATGCGCGCCGTCTTCCCCGACAACTCCGTCTGCCGAGTCCGCAAGGTCGGCTGCCGCAACGTGAAGGTCTATTCGAAGCACCTGCACTGTCTCTTCCCCCAACACGGCCCCGGCAAGAAGCACGACCGCCGTATAGCCCTCGAACCCTGGCAGCAGGCGATCGTCGACGCCCACCCCTGGGAATTCATCCGCGGTCTCACCCACTCCGACGGCTGCCGCATCACCAACTGGACGACCCGCATGGTCGGCGGTGAGCGGAAGCGGTACGAATACCCGCGCTACTTCTTCACCAACAAGTCCGACGACATCCGTGGCCTGTACACCGCCACCCTCGACAAGCTCGGCGTCCGGTGGACGCACTGCACCCGCGGCGGCAACCCGTACAACATCTCCGTCGCCAGGAGAGCCGACGTGGCACTCATGGACGACCACGTCGGCCCCAAGCACTGACGGGGATCCGTCCCGTCACTTCGGGCTGTCGTCCTCGCCGATGTGGTGCACGCGCACCATGTTCGTCGAGCCGGACACCCCCGGAGGCGACCCCGCCGTGATCACCACGACGTCGCCCTTCTCGCAGCGGCCGTACTTCAGCAGCAGCTCGTCGACCTGATCGACCATCTTGTCCGTGGAGTCGACGTGCGGGCCGAGGAAGGTCTCGACGCCCCAGGTCAGGTTGAGCTGGGAGCGGGTGGCCGGCTCCGGGGTGAAGGCGAGCAGCGGGATCGGCGAGCGGTAGCGGGAGAGCCGGCGGACCGTGTCTCCGGACTGGGTGAAGGCGACCAGGAACTTCGCGCCGAGGAAGTCGCCGATCTCCGCGGCGGCCCGGGCGACCGCGCCGCCCTGGGTGCGGGGCTTGTTGCTCTCGGTCAGCGGCGGCAGCCCCTTGGCGAGGATGTCCTCCTCGGCCGCCTCGACGATCTTCGCCATCGTCCGGACGGTCTCGATGGGGTATTTGCCGACGCTGGTCTCGCCGGACAGCATCACCGCGTCCGTGCCGTCGATGACCGCGTTGGCGACGTCGGAGGCCTCGGCGCGGGTGGGCCGGGAGTTGTCGATCATGGAGTCGAGCATCTGGGTGGCGACGATGACCGGCTTGGCGTTGCGCTTGGCCAGCTTGACGGCGCGCTTCTGCACGATCGGCACCTGCTCCAGCGGCATCTCCACGCCCAGGTCACCGCGCGCGACCATGATGCCGTCGAAGGCGGCCACGATGGAGTCGATGTTCTCGACGGCCTGCGGCTTCTCCACCTTGGCGATCACGGGGAGGCGGCGGCCCTCCTCGGCCATGATGCGGTGGACGTCCTCGACGTCCCGGCCGCTGCGCACGAAGGACAGGGCGATCACGTCGAAGCCGGTGCGCAGCGCCCACCGCAGGTCGGCCTCGTCCTTGTCGGAGAGGGCCGGGACGGAGACGGCGACGCCGGGGAGGTTGAGGCCCTTGTGGTCGGAGACCATGCCGCCTTCCACGACGGTGGTGTGTACCCGGGGGCCGTCGACGTGGGTGACCTCCAGGCAGACCTTGCCGTCGTCGACGAGGACGCGCTCACCGGGGGTGACGTCGTCGGCCAGGCCGGCGTACGTCGTGCCGCACTGTCGGCGGTCGCCCTCGGCGCCCTCCTCGACGGTGATGACGAAGGTGTCGCCGCGTTCGAGGAGTACCGGTCCCTCGGTGAAGCTGCCGAGGCGGATCTTCGGGCCTTGAAGGTCGGCGAGCATCCCGACGCTGCGACCGGTCTCGTCGGAGGCCTTGCGGACACGCTGGTAGCGCTCCTCGTGCTCGGCGTAGCTGCCGTGGCTGAGGTTGAATCGGGCGACGTCCATTCCGGCCTCGACCAGGGCTTTGATCTGGTCGTACGAGTCGGTGGCGGGCCCCAGAGTACAAACGATCTTTGCTCGGCGCATGCTTCGAGCCTAGGCCTTACCGGCGGGTAGAGAATTGGTCGCACATGACGACCCAACAACCTTTGCGTGAAGGCCTATTGACAAGTGTTGAATTGTGCGGCGACCCGCTCCGATGAGCATCTCGCATATGTTGAACGCGGGAATGTGAGCGCTCATCTATTCGAAATACCGAACATCGCTTCCCGGGTCACAGCTCCGGCGGCGCCATCGTGAATCGCGCGCTGACCTGAGCGGCTACGTGCAGTCGCGGAGGTTCGAGATCGAGGGGTTCGGCGGGCTCGGCGATTTCCGCGGCGGCCGCCATCCGTCGGACCCCGCCGCCGAAAGCCGCCCGGCGCGGCTGAGGACCGTCGATGCCCGTGTCGGCCAGCTCGACCAGGGCGGCCAGGGAGGTGCCGAGGGCGCTCGCGTACTCCCGGGCGCGCTGCACCGCCTCGGCGACCGCCTGCCGCCGGGCCTCGCCGTGCACGGGTGAGTCGGGGCGCAGCGACCACCAGGGGCCGTCGACCCGGGTCAGCTCCAAGTCGGCGAGGCGGGTGGTGAGTTCGCCGAGGACGGTGAAGTCGGTGAACTCGGCGGTGAGCTGGACCCGGCCCTGGTAGCTGCGGACCCGCTCGCCCCGGCCGCGTTCGGCGAGTTCGGGGGCGATGGAGAAGGTCCCGGTCGACAGGTGTGCCACCGCCTCGCCGTAGGACTTGATCAGGTCGAGGGCGGCGGTGTTGCGGTGGGTGAGGTCGTCCAGGGTGGAGCGGCGGTCGCGGCCCCGGGCGCTCACCGTGACGCCGATCCGGGCCAGCTCGGGCTCGACCTCCAGCTCGGCCTCGCCGCGCACGACGAGAAGGGGTGCCTCGGGCGTGCCGGCCGGCCTGCGGTCCTCGGGCGAGGGTGCGGTCATACGCCCCACTCTGTCATGTCATCCCCGGGTGTGCGCACCGGAGTTCACAGCCCGGGTCACCAGATCGCAACCTCCCGGACCTGTTGCCGTCGGTCATGTCCAAGACAGAATCTACGCGCGTCGTTGACCATTTCCCGAGGAGATCAAGACATGCCCTTGAATCGCCGGAAGTTCCTGACGAAGTCCGCCGCCACCGGGGCGGGAGTGGCGGTCGCCGGAGCGGCGGCGGCTCCGGCGCAGGCCGCCCAGGCCTCCCCGAAGCCCGCCAAGCACCCCAAGCGGTACTCCCTTACCGTCATGGGCACCACCGACCTGCACGGAAACGTCTTCAACTGGGACTACTTCAAGGACGCGGAGTACACCGACGCCAAGGGCAACGCGCTGGGCCTGGCGCGCGTCTCGACCCTGGTGAACCAGGTGCGTGAGGAGAAGGGCCGCTGCAACACCCTGCTGCTGGACGCCGGTGACACCATCCAGGGCACCCCGCTGACGTACTACTACGCCAAGGTCGACCCGATCACCGCCAAGGGCGGTCCGGTGCACCCGATGGCACAGGCCATGAACGCGATCGGGTACGACGCGGCGGCGCTCGGCAACCACGAGTTCAACTACGGCATCGAGACCCTGCGCAGGTTCGAGGACCAGCTGCGTTTCCCGCTGCTCGGCGCCAACGCGGTCGACGCGAAGACTCTCAGGCCCGCCTTCCCGCCGTACTTCATGAAGAAGTTCCACGTCCCGGGCGCCCCGCCGGTCAAGGTCGCCGTGCTCGGCCTGACCAACCCGGGCATCGCGATCTGGGACAAGGCCTACGTCCAGGGCAAGCTGGCTTTCCCGGGTCTTGAGGAGCAGGCCGCGAAGTGGGTGCCCAAGCTGAGGGCGATGGGCGCGGACGTGGTCGTGGTCTCGGCCCACTCCGGCACCTCGGGCACCTCGTCCTACGGCGACCAGGTGCCCTACGTCGAGAACGCGGCCGCGAACGTGGCCAGGCAGGTGCCGGGCATCGACGCCATCCTGGTCGGCCACGCGCACGTGGAGATCCCGGAGCTGAAGGTCGTCAACGAGGCCACCGGGAAGACCGTCGTCCTCTCCGAGCCGCTGTGCTACGCCGAGCGCCTCGCCCTCTTCGACATCGAGCTGGTGTTCGCCAAGGGCAGGTGGGAGGTGGAGTCGGTCGCCGCCTCGCTCCGCAACTCCAACTCCGTCGCCGACGACCCGAAGATCACCCGGCTGCTGAAGGACGAGCACGCCAAGGTGGTGGCGTACGTCAACCAGGTCGTCGGCACCGCCACCGAGACCCTCACCACGGTCGAGGCCCGCTACCGGGACGCCCCGATCATCGACCTGATCACCAAGGTCCAGGAGGACGTGGTCAAGGCGGCCCTGGCGGGCACCGAGTACGCCGCGCTCCCGGTGCTCGCGCAGGCCTCGCCGTTCTCCCGGACCTCCCAGATCCCGGCCGGCGAGGTCACCATCCGGGACCTGTCCGGCCTCTACGTCTACGACAACACCCTGGTCGCCAAGGTGATGACGGGCGCTCAGGTCCGCGCCTACCTGGAGTACTCGGCGGAGTACTTCGTGCAGACGGCCGCCGGCGCGCCTGTCGACGTGGAGAAGCTGACCAACGCGGGCAACCGTCCGGACTACAACTACGACTACGTCTCGGGCCTGCGGTACGAGATCGACATCGCGCAGCCGGCCGGGTCCCGGATCAGGAACCTCACCTATGACGGCGCGGCCCTCGACGACGCCGGGCAGTTCGTGCTCGCGGTGAACAACTACCGTGCCAACGGCGGTGGCGCGTTCCCGCACGTGGCCTCGGCCAAGGAGCTGTGGTCGGAGTCGACGGAGATCCGCACCCGGATCGCGGAGTGGGTGACCGCCAAGGGCGTCCTGGACCCGAAGGACTTCGCGTCGGCGGACTGGAAGCTGACCCGCGACGGCACGCCGGTGTTCTGACGGGGCGCAGGGCGCCGGTCCCCGGACCGGGGACCGTCGCTCAGTCGACCAGAGGGGTGAGCTGCCTCGGCCGCTGCCCGTTCTGCGTGGGAACCCTCTCCTCCGACCGCTCCAGGCCGAAGCTGGTGAAGGCCGTGCGGGCGGGCAGCGGGTAAGGCTCCTTGCCGGTCAGGGAGTTGAGGATGGTGGCGCTGCGCCAGGCGGCGAGGCCCAGGTCGGGGGCGCCGACACCATGGGTGTGCAGCTCGGCGTTCTGCACGTACGCGGATCCGGTCACCGACGGGTCGAGGACGAGCCGGAACCGCTCGTCCACGCGCGGGCGTTCGCTGCTGTCCCGGCGCAGGTAGGGGTCGAGCCCGGCGAGCAGCCGGCCCAGGGGACGCTCGCGGTAGCCGGTGGCCAGCACCACGGCGTCGGTGGCGAGCCGGGAGCGGCTGCCCTGCTGGAGGTGTTCCAGATGGAGCTCGATCTTGGTGGTGGCGATACGTCCGGCCGTACGGACCTGGACCCCGGGCGTGAGGACGGCGTCGGGCCAGCCGCCGTGCAGGGTGCGGCGGTAGAGCTCGTCGTGGATGGCGGCGATGGTGTCGGCATCGATACCCCGGTGCAGCCGCCACTGGGAGGCGACCAGCCGGTCCCGGACGGGCTCGGTCAGGGCGTGGAAGTAGCGGGTGTGGTCGGGCGTGAAGTGCTCCAGGCCGAGTTTGGAGTACTCCATGGGCGCGAAGGCCTCGCTGCGCCCGATCCAGTGCAGCTTCTCGCGGCCGGCCGGGCGGTGCCGCAGCAGGTCGAGGAAGACCTCGGCGCCGGACTGTCCGGAGCCGACGACGGTGACATGCTCGGCGGCGAGGAAGGCCTCGCGGTGGTCGAGGTAGTCGGCCGCGTGCACGACGGGCACGCCCGGTGCCTCCACCAGGGGCTTGAGCGGGTCGGGCACGTGGGGAACCGTGCCGACCCCGAGCACGACGTTCTTCGTGTACGTACGCCCCAGGGCCTCGGCCTCGCCCTCGGCGTCGAGCTGGGTGAAGTCGATCTCGAACAGGTCCCGTTCGGAGTTCCAGCGGACCGCGTCCACCTGGTGCGAGAACCGCAGCCCGGGCAGGCTCTCGGCGACCCAGCGGCAGTACGCGTCGTACTCGGCGCGCCGGATGTGGAAGCGCTCGGCGAAGTAGAACGGGAAGAGCCGGTCGCGGGACTTCAGGTAGTTCAGGAACGACCAGGGGCTGGCGGGGTCGGCGAGGGTCACCAGGTCGGCCAGGAACGGGACCTGGATGGTGGCGCCGTCGATCAGCAGCCCGGGGTGCCAGTCGAAGCCGGGGCGCTGCTCGTAGAAGACGGCGTCCAGTTCGGCGAGCGGGTGGGCGAGGGCGGCGAGGGAGAGGTTGAACGGTCCGACGCCGATGCCGACCAGGTCGCGGGGTGCTTCCGGCTCCTGGTGTGGGGGGTTGGGCAGCGAGCTCATTGGGGCGTCGTTCCTTCCACGAGTTTGAGGAGGACGGCCAGTTCGTCCGGCCGGGTGTGGGGGTTGAGGAGGGTGACCTTGAGCCAGAGCCGGCCGTCGAGCCGGGCCCGGCCGAGGACGGCCCGGCCGTCGTGCAGCAGCCTGCGCCGTATGCCGGCGACGTCCTCGTCGGTGGCTCCGGTGGGGCGGAACAGCACCGTGCTGATGTTCGGGCGGTCGTGGAGTTCGAAACCGGGGTGCTCCCGGACCAGGGCCGCGAACTCCCGGGCCCGTGCGCACACCTGGTCGACCAGTGCGCCGAGTCCGGAGCGGCCCAGGGTCCTGAGGGTGACCGCGATCTTGAGGACGTCGGGGCGCCGGGTGGTGCGCAGGGACCGGCCGAGCAGGTCGGGGTAGCCGGCCTCGGTGTCGTCGTCGGCGTTGAGGTAGTCGGCGCGGTGGTGGAGGACGCCGAACTCGGCCGGGCGGGCGACCGCGAGGAGGCCGGCGGCGACCGGTTGCCAGCCGAGTTTGTGCAAGTCGAGGGTGACGGTGTGGGCGCGCTCCAGACCGGCGAGTTTGTCCCGGTGCCGGTCGCTGAAGGCGAGGCCGCCTCCGTAGGCGGCGTCGATGTGCAGTCGGGCCCCGTGGGCCGCGCACAGGCCGGCGATCTCGGGGAGCGGGTCGATGAGACCGGCGTCGGTGGTGCCGGCGGTGGCGGCCACGACGAACGGTTTCGGCAGGTGGGTGAGGGCGGCGTGCAGGGCGGCCGGGTCGAGGATGCCGTTCGGCGCCGGGACCACGACCGGGTCGGGCAGGCCCAGCAGCCAGGCGGCCCGGGGCAGCGAGTGGTGGGCGTTGGCGCCGCAGATCAGCCCGACACCGCTGCCCAGGGCCTCGCGGGCGAGGAGGAGGGCGAGTTGGTTGGACTCGGTGCCGCCGCTGGTGACCACGGCGTCGGAGAGGCCGATGGCATGGGCGAGGGCGCGGGTGACCATGGCTTCCAGGGCGGAGGCGGCCGGGGCCTGGTCCCAGGAGTCCAGCGAGGGGTTGAGGGCGCTCGCGGCCAGGTCGGCGGCGGTGGCGACGGCGAGCGGTGGGCAGTGCAGATGCGCCGCGCACAGCGGGTCGGCGGGGTCGGCCGCGCCCGCCGCGAGGGCGGTCACCAGGGTGCGCAGGGCGTCGGGGTCGCCGTCGTCCGGGAGTACGTCCCCGACGGCGTCCGCGACCCGCTCGGCCACCGCCTCCGGACCGCCCGCCGGCAGCGGTCCGCCGCGGGCCCGGCCGCCGTCGCGCAGCGCCTCGAGCACGGTGTCGAGCAGGGGCCGCAGGGCGTCGGGGCCCTGGGGTCCGGATGCGAGGGGCGGCGTGCTCATGGGTCTCCTCGGGGCGCCGGCCGAAAGGGGTTGTCCATGGGGGGAGTTCCAGCTTGTACGGGATTGGGTCTGCGCGCCCCCAAAGCTCAACGATCGAAACCCGAAAGTGGGTACTGCCGTGCGGGGAAAACATGTCGGGGCGGTGTGCCCGGGGCGCGTCCAAGCAGTCGGCGACGGGGCGTTGAGACGCTGACCGGGGTTAACGTCGGTCGGGTGGTTGACGCGTGGATGATCGACGTGCCCGGTGAGCGGGTGCTGGTACGGGAGCCGCTGTCCTCGGACGAGGCGCCGCTGCTCGACCTGTTCGAGGCGTGCGAGGACTGGTTCGTGGCGGCGACGGGGCTGCCGTCCGGGCCGGGCGACGTGCAGAGCCTGTTCTACGGCCTGCCCGAGGGCGCCGACCCGGGCGACAAGGTGCTGCTCGTGCTGGAGCGGGACGGGGTCGTCTCGGGCCTGGTGGATGCGGTACGGAACCATCCGGTGCCCGGGGCGGTCGCGGTGGGCCTGTTCCTGCTGGCGCCCTGGGCGCGGGGCCGGGGCCTCGGGCGGGCGCTGGCCGAGTCGCTGCTCGCGCATGCCGAGGGGGTGTCCCTGGTGACGGCGAGTGTGCCGCCGGGCTGGCGGTCCGGGGAGTGCTTCCTGGAGCGCCTCGGCTTCACGCTGGGCGCGCAGGCGCCCAGGGCGAGCGAGGTGGGCAACCGCCGAGCGGGGCCCCGGGAAGTGGGCGTGCGGCGGGCGGAGCTGTGGCTGGCGGCGGGCTGAGAGCCCGGGTCAGGACGCCAGAACCCGCAAGGCCGTCAGACCTCAAGGCCGTTAGGCCTCAAGGCAGTCGGGCCTCAAGGCGTCAGACCTCCAGGCCGTCAGACCTCCAGGCCGTCGGGCCTCAAGGCGTCAGACCTCCAGGCCGTCAGACCTCCAGGCCGTCAGGACCTCGCGGTCTTCGCGGCCTCCGCCGCCCAGAGCCTTCGCCGCCTTCAGAGCCTTCGCGGCCTTCAGAGCCTTCGCGGCCTTCAGAGCCTTCGCGGCCTTCAGGGCCGTCAGGGCTGGAAGTCGGCCGCGTGGTCCTCGGCCCACTGCTCGAAGGTGCGGGCCGGGCTGCCGGTGATCTTCTCGACCGTGGCGGTGATCTCGGGAGCGACGCCGACGGTGTCCGCGAAGGTCTTCAGGAGGCCCCTGACCACTTCCGGCGGTGTCTGCGGGAAGAGCAGCGGGCCCGCCTCCTCCGGCCCCACCTCGACGAAGGCCAGGTCCCGGCCGACGGCCCGCCCGATCGCGGCGATCTGGTCGGTGTTGGTGGTGGCGGCGGGGCCGGTGAGGCGGTGGACGGCACCCTCGTGGCCGTCGTCGAGGAGGGCGCGTTCCGCGACGGCGGCGATGTCGTCCTCGTGGATGGGTGCCGTGAGCATGTCGGCGAAGACACCGCGGACGGTGTGGCCGGCCCGGATCTGGGGCGCCCACTGGAGGGCGTTGGTGGCGAACGCGTTGGGGCGCAGGAACGTCCAGGCGAGGCCGCTGTCGCGGATCTGCCGCTCGGCGGTGGCGTGCATGGCGTGGATCGGGTGGGTCTCGTCGGCGCCCTCCCGGATGATCCCGGAGGAGAGCAGGACGGCCTGCCGCACCCCGGCCGTACGGGCCGCGTCCAACAGCTCGGGCATCCGGCCGCCCGCGCCCTGGACGTACAGGAAGACCTTGTCCGCGCCCTCGAACAGGGCGGCCTGGTCGTCCGGCCGGAACCTCACCACCTCGGCCTTGTCGGGCAGGCCGGCCGTCTCCGGGGCGCGGGTGAGCGCCCGCACGGGCCGCCCGGCGGCGACGAGACGTGCGATGAGGGCACGGCCGACGTTGCCGGTGGCACCGGTGACTACGATCACGGGTTTCTCCCTGTTCTCTGGTGCTTCTTCGGCACCGAGCCTAGGAGCGGCGGGGGGGGGGGGGCGCCCCCGGGGGGGGGCGCGGCGGGGCGGGGGGGGGCGCCGCCCCCCCCCCCCCCCCCCCGCGCCCCCCCCCCCCCCCCCCCCCGAGGGCGCGGG
>NZ_JBSHAF010000005.1:310885-348553 GCF_053611365.1 Streptomyces sp. NPDC054813
GGTCTCTCTCATCTGTTTTTTCTCTTTTTTTGTGTGTTTTTGGGCGCCCCGGTGCGGGGGGGGGGGGGCGGGCCCCCCCTTCGTCCGGGGCCCCCCCCCGCGCTCGTGTCGTCCTACGTCCGCCGCCCTACGCCTCGCGGACCCGCAACGCCCGCTCCAGGTCGTCGAGTTCGTCGGTCAGCCGGCGGCGCAGGGCCGTCACCGGGTCGGCGTCGCGCAGACAGGCCCGGCCCAGGGCGAGGTTCTCGGCGTCGACGGCGTGGGTGGGGAAGGCCTCCCGGCCGGCGGCGACCGCGATGGCGGGGCCGCGCCGGGCGGCGACGGCGGCCGCGTCCCCGTAGTACCGCGGCACGTACTCCCGGACCAGGTCGGCCTGTTCGGGGTGCCAGAAGCCCTGGGCGGTGGCGGTGAACAGGTAGTTGGACAGGTCGTCCGTGGTGAACATCGCCTCCCAGGCCCTGCGCTTGGCCTCCGGGTCGGGCAATGCGGCCCGGCAGCGGGCGGCGCCCTCCTGGCCGCTGGCGCTGGGGTCGCGGGCCAGTTCGGCGGCGATCTGCGCCTCGTCGGTGGCGCCGAGGACGGCGAGCCGGCCCAGGATGCGCCAGCGCAGCTCGGGGTCGAGCTCGGGGCCGCCCGGCACGGTGCCCTCGGCGAGCCAGGCGGCGATGGTTTCGGGGTGGGCGGCCGCGCGGACGAAGTGCCGTACGGCGATCAGGCGCAGGCCGGGGTTGTCGCCGTCCTCGGTGCGCCGGATGAAGTCGCGGCACAGGGCGGAGACGGTGGCGAGGGCGGCCGGGCGGTCCTCGGGCCTGAGGTACCGGTCGACGACCTGGACCGCGGTGAAGGCCAGCACGCCCTGGACGAGGGCGAGGTCGGTCTCGCGCGGGAGATGGGCGCGGGCGGTCTCCAGGTAGTCGGCGGCCGGGAGTTCGCCGTCGCGGACCGCGTCCCGCAGGGCGTTCCACACCACCGCGCGGGTGAGCGGGTCGGGCAGGCCCGACAGGGCGGCGCGGACGGTCCTGGCGGACTCGGCGTCGAAGCGGATCTTGGCGTAGGTCAGGTCGCCGTCGTTGAGCAGAACCAGCGCGGGGCGCTTGCCGAGGGCCTGCGGGGCGCTCTGCGGGACGTCGAGGTCGATGCGCTCGCGCAGGGTCAGCCGGCCCTCGTCGGCGAGGTCCCGGTCGTAGACGCCGACGCAGACGCGGTGCGGGCGGCTGCCGGTGCGCTCGACGGTCAGGGTGCGGGTGCCGTCGGGGGTGGTGGCGAGGACCGGGGTGAGGGTGTCGACGCCGGTGGTGCGCAGCCAGGCGTCGGCCCAGGCGTGCACGTCGCGTTCGGTGGCGGCGGCGAGGGAGTCGATGAAGTCGGCGAGGGTGGCGTTGCCGAACCGGTGCCGCCGGAAGTGGATGTTGATGCCGGCGAGGAAGTCCTTCTCGCCCATCCAGGCGACCAGCTGGCGCAGCGCGGAGGCGCCCTTGGCGTAGGAGATGCCGTCGAAGTTGAGCAGGGCGGCTGCGGTGTCGTCGACGGCCTCGGGGGCGACCGGGTGGGTGGAGGGGCGCTGGTCGGCGTCGTAGCCCCAGGCCTTGCGGGACACGCCGAAGTCGACCCAGGTGTCGATGAAGCGGGTGGCCTCGGTAAGGGTCTGGTAGCCCATGTACTCGGCGAACGACTCGTTCAGCCAGATGTCGTCCCACCACTTCAGGGTGACGAGGTCGCCGAACCACATGTGGGCCATCTCGTGGGCGATGACCATCGCGCGGGTCTGCCGCTCGGTGTCGGTGACGGCGGAGCGGTAGACGAACTCGTCGCGGAAGGTGACCAGGCCGGGGTTCTCCATGGCGCCGGCGTTGAACTCGGGGACGAACGCCTGGTCGTAGGAGTCGAAGGGGTACGGTTCCTCGAACTTCTCGTGGTAGCGGTCGTAGCACGCGCGCGTGATGTCGAGGATCTCCTCGGCGTCGGCGTCCAGGTGCGGCGCGAGCGAGCGACGGCAGTGGATGCCGAAGGGCAGGCCGCGGTGCTCGGTGCGCACCGAGTGCCAGGGGCCGGCGGCGACGGCGACCAGGTAGGTGGAGATCAGCGGGGTGGCGGCGGCCCGCCAGCGGCCCTCGCCGAGGCGCTCGGGGACCCCGTTGGCGAGCACGGTCCAGTCCTCGGGGGCCTTGACGGACAGCTCGAAGACGGCCTTCAGGTCGGGCTGGTCGAAGGCGGCGAAGACGCGCTGCACGTCGTCCAGGAAGAGCTGCGTGTAGACGTACGTCTCGTCGTCCGTGGGGTCGGTGAAGCGGTGCATGCCCTCGCCGGTGCGGGAGTAGCGCATCGTGGCGTCGACGCGCAGCTCGTGCTCCCCGGCGGTGAGGTTCTTCAGGGGCAGCCGGTCCTGGTCCAGCGCCCCGGGGTCGAGGGGCTGTCCGTCGAGGCTGACGGCGCGCAGTTCGACGGGCTTCATCTCGACGAAGGTGTCGCCGTCGGATCGGGCCGTGAACCTGATCACGGTTCGGGAGTCGAAGGTCTCGTCCCCGGTGGTCAGGTCGAGGTCGATCGTGTAGCGGTGGACGTCGAGGAGCTCGGCGCGGCTCTGCGCTTCGTCGCGAGTCAGTACGGACATGCGGGCCATGCTGCCCGATGACACCGACAACGCACAGGGGTGGGGGTGGTACGCGGCTTATGTCCGACCCTTGGCCGCGCGACGGGACGGGACGGCGCTGGTGGACGCGGTACGGCCGGCGGCGGCCCGGCAGTTGCACACCCGTTCGAGTGCCGGGTCACCGCCGGCGGACCGGCGGGGCCGGGGCGCTCGTCGGGGCGTACGGCCGGGTCAGTGCGCGTCCGCGGTCCGGTCGCCGACGGTGTCCTCGGCGATGGACTCGTGGTGTCTGATCACCTCGGCGATGATGAAGTTCAGGAACTTCTCGGCGAAGGCGGGGTCGAGCTTGGCGCTCTCGGCGAGGGCGCGCAGCCGGGCGATCTGGCGGGCCTCGCGGGCCGGGTCGGCCGGGGGCAGCCGGTGGACCGCCTTGAGGCGGCCGACCTGCTGGGTGGCCTTGAAGCGTTCGGCGAGCATGTGGACGACGGCCGCGTCGATGTTGTCGATACTGTCGCGCAGCCGGCCGAGCTCGGCGCGGACGGCGGGGTCGACGTCACCGGTACCGGTGTTGCTGGTGGTCATGGGCGTCAACCCTAAGGGGACTACCGCGCGATCGCTAAGGGCCTTCACCGAGGCCGTCCTCGCCGAGGCCGTCGTTCCAGTCGTCCGGGACGGCGCGGCTCTGCTGGGCGCGGAAGCGCACGGGGGCCATGCCGACGCGGCGGGTGAACAAGCGGGAGAAGTAGGCGGGGTCGTCGTAGCCGACGCGGCGGGCGACGGCGGCCACGGACAGTTCGGTGGTGGCGAGGAGTTCCTGGGCGCGGCCGAGCCGGATGCCGATCAGGTAGTCCTTGGGGCTGCACCCGGCGATCCGGCGGACGGCGGTACGCAGCTCGGCCGGGGTCATGCCGTGCCGGGCCGCGTGGTCGGCGACGGACATGCCGGTGCAGGCGTCCCGGGCGAGCGCCTGCAGCACCGGGTCCCCGTCGGGGGCGAGGTCGGCACGCGCGCGACGCAGGGCGACCAGGAGCTCGTGCACGGCGGCGCCGGTCTCGACCTCCAGGAGGGGGTTTCCGTGGCGGGCGGCCCGGGCGATGCGGGCGATGACGTCCCGGGGTCCGGCGGCGTCCGCGAGGGGCACCACGGGCCGCTCGGGCTCGATGTAGCCGAGTTCCGTGTAGGTCGCGGTGTCGGGCCCGGTGAAGGTCACGAAGCCCTCGTCCCAGCCGCTGTCCGGGTCGGGCCCGTAGTGGTGCGGGACGCCCGGTGTCAGCCACACCAGCGCGGGCGCGGTCACCGTCGTACGGCGCCCGTCGGGTGCGCGGTACCAGCCCCGGCCGGAGCTGATCACCACGGCGACGTGCCCGTCGAGCACGCGCGGGCCGACGGCGGGCACCGCGCCGTACTGGAGGCCGACGCCCTGGCAGACCAGGCCGAGACGGTGCTGGACGGGGCCGGGTGTGAAGAACCGCATCCAGGTGTGGAAGACGGGCGCCCCTCCCGGCACTGCGCGCTCCTTCTTCTCGGCTCTTCAGTCCAACTGCTGCCGATCTTTGTCCATGGTCTCGGCGCCCACCAGGGGTCCAAGGTGAGCCTATGAGCGACTTCACGGTGGGCGAAACGGATTTCCTGCTCGACGGCCGCCCGGTGCGACTGCTGTCCGGCGCGCTGCACTACTTCCGGGTGCACGAGGAGCAGTGGGACCACAGGCTGGCGCTGCTGCGCGCCATGGGGCTGAACTGCGTGGAGACCTACGTCCCGTGGAACCTGCACGAACCGCGCCCGGGCTCCTTCCAGGACGTCCAGGCCCTCGGCCGCTTCCTGGACGCGGCGCGGGACGCGGGCCTGTGGGCGATCGTGCGCCCGGGGCCGTACATCTGCGCGGAGTGGGAGAACGGCGGTCTGCCGCACTGGGTGACGGGCGAGCTGGGTGCCCGGGCACGCACGCGTGACGAGCGTTTCCTCCAGTATGTGGACCGCTGGTTCAACCGGCTGCTGTCCGAGGTCGTGCCCCGGCAGCTGGACCGGGGCGGCCCGGTGATCATGGTCCAGGTCGAGAACGAGTACGGCAGCTATGGCTCCGACGCCGACTACCTGGCGCATCTCACCGGCCTGCTGCGCGCGGAGGGCGTCACGGTGCCGCTGTTCACCTCGGACGGCCCCGAGGACCACATGCTCACCGGCGGCTCGGTCCCCGGGCTGCTCGCGACGGTGAACTTCGGCTCCCACGCGCGCGTGGCCTTCGAGACGCTGCGCCGGCACCGGCCGCGGGGCCCGCTGATGTGCATGGAGTTCTGGTGCGGCTGGTTCGACCACTGGGGCGGCGAGCACGTCGTACGGGACGCGGAGGACGCGACGGCGGCGCTCCGGGAGATCCTCGGCTGCGGGGCCTCCGTGAACGTCTACATGGCGCACGGCGGCACCAACTTCGCCGGCTGGGCGGGCGCCAACCGGCCCGGCGGCGAGCTGCACGAGGGCCCGCTGGAGCCGGACGTCACGTCGTACGACTACGACGCGCCGATCGACGAGTACGGCCGCCCCACGGAGAAGTTCTGGCGATTCCGGGAGGTGCTGACCGAGTACCACGCCGAGCCGCTGCCCGAACCGCCGCCCGCCCCGGCCGCGTTGCCTTCGGCGACGGACGTGGCGATCACCGGCTGGGCGCCCCTGGCCGGCGTCCTGGAAGCGCTCGGCGGCCCGGAACGCGTGCACGCCGTCCCGCCCACCTTCGAGGAGCTGGGCATCGGCCGGGGTCTGGTCCGCTACGAGGCGGACGTGCCGGGACCCCGCCAGCCGTATCCGCTCACCGCGCGGGGGCTGCGCGATCTGGCGGTCGTGTACGTCGACGGGGAGCGGGCCGGCGTGCTCACCGAGGAGGAACCCCAGCTCAAGAAGGCGATCGCCGGCCCCGCGCGCGTGGAGCTCTGGGTGGAGTCCCTGGGCCGCGTCAACTACGGCCCCCGCTCGGGCGAGACGAAGGGCATCACCGGCGGCCTCCTGCACGAACGCCAGTTCCTGCACGGGATACGCGCGCGGGGCCTGGATCTGGACGCGTTCGAGGAGGGCGTGAGTGCGGTGTCTTTCGGTCCGCTTCCGGCGGACGGCGCGCCGGGCTTGTACCGGGGGACGGTCATGGTTCGCGGTGCGGGAGACGCGCGCGTGGAACTCCCCGGCTGGACCCGGGGCTTCGTCTGGATCAACGGCTTCAACCTGGGCCGCTACTGGTCGGCGGGTCCGCAGGCGTCGCTGTACGTGCCGGGCCCGGTCCTGAGGGAGGGCACGAACGAGGTCTGGATCTTGGAACTCCAGGAAACAGATCAACGAACAGTGCGGCTGTCGCCCCTCTAGGGGCGCGGGGCTGTATCGATTTGCGGCTGCCGCCGCGTGGGCGCGACAAGCCCCCGCGAACCCGCAGGCACCGAACAGCCTTCCGCCCCCGATTTTCGTCCATCCCCCCCGCATACTGAGAAAGACAGCTCCGGCGACGTCGGTGGGGGTAAGGGACGTGGCAAACGGCGGCCCGGTAGAACACGGCTACCCGCACCTGGACACCGTGCGGGCCGCCATCACGGCGTTGTACCGGCGCCTGTCGTACGACACCGTCCAGACCTTCGCCACCAGCGTGCTCCCCGCCGACGTCGCGTTCTGCGACACCGACGACCTCCACCTCGGCGCCCAGCGGGTCGCCCACGAGATGGTCCGGCACTTCCGGCTGCCGGACGCCAGGATGATCATCGGCTTCCGGGAGATGACCCACGCGGCGAACGTCGAACTCACCGCGGGCCCGGAGTACTTCATCGAGCTGAACGACCGTTTCCGCACCCACCGCAGGGACATCGGCGCGGCCCTCGCCCACGAGGTGATGCACGTCTATCTGCACCGGCTGGACCTGTCCTTCCCGAGCACCTCGGCGAACGAGATCCTCACGGACACGGCGACCACCTACCTGGGCGCGGGCTGGCTGCTGCTCGACGCCTACCGGGAGCACGGGGAGGCGTCCCAGAAGCTCGGCTATCTCACCCCGGAGGAGTTCGGCTACGTCCTGGCGAAGCGAGCCCTGGTCTTCCATGAGGACCCGTCCGTCTGGTTCACCAGCCCGCAGGCCTACACGGCGTACGAGAAGGGCATGGCGCGGGCCCGCCAGGACGAGGAGCAGCCGCCGCTGACCGCGGCGGGCTGGGCGGGTCGCCGCCGCTACGCCCGGGACCGCCGGCACGCCCCCGCGGCCCCCGCCCCGCACTCCGGTACCCCCTACACCTTCACGCCCGACGGCGGCGGTCAGTTGCGGGTCTCGTTCCCGTGCCCCACCTGCCACCAGCGGATCAGGGTGCCGGTCCGGGGCCGGGTCCGGGCCCGGTGCTCGCTGTGCCGGACGGTGCTGGAGTGCGACACGTAGGGCCTGTCTGACAATTCCCGCCTGCCTCACGACGCCATGCACGCCCTCTCGCCGCACCGGGCGCAGACCCAAGTACGTCCAACCCGCCGGTCAGGCTCCGTACACCGCCCCCGGCGCCGTCGCCTCGGCCAGCAGCTTCAGTGCCGTCTCCCCCGCCTCGGCCGGGCTCCGGCGGGCGCCCTTGTCGGCGGTCGGCCCCGCTCGCCAGCCCTCCATGACGGTGATCCGGCCGCCCTCGGTCTCGAACACCCGCCCGGTGACTCCGGCGCTGGCGGCGGAGCCCAGCCAGACCACGAGCGGGGAGACGTTCTCGGGCGCCATGGCGTCGAACCCGGAGCCGGGGGCGGCCATGGTCGCGGCGAAGGCGCGCTCGGTCATCCGGGTGCGGGCTGCCGGGGCGACGGCGTTGACCTGGACGCCGTAGCGGGCCAGTTCGGCTGCCGCGACCAGGGTGAGGCCGACGATGCCGGCCTTGGCGGCGCTGTAGTTGCCCTGCCCGACCGAGCCCAGCAGTCCGGCT
This sequence comes from Streptomyces sp. NPDC054813, assembly GCF_053611365.1. Lineage (NCBI taxonomy): Bacteria > Bacillati > Actinomycetota > Actinomycetes > Kitasatosporales > Streptomycetaceae > Streptomyces > Streptomyces sp. NPDC054813. Next base: position 318,392 of record NZ_JBSHAF010000005.1, read on the forward strand.
CCGCTGCTGGTGTTGACGATCCGGGCCACCGGGGTGCGGCCCGCCTTGGCCTCGGCCCGCCAGTGTGCGGCCGCGTGCCGCAGCGGCAGGAAGTGCCCCTTGAGGTGCACCCGCATGACCGCGTCCCAGTCGTCCTCGCCGAGGTTGACGAGCATGCGGTCGCGCAGGAAGCCGGCGTTGTTGACGAGGGTGTCGAGCCGTCCGTAGGTCTCCACGGCCGTCCCGATCAGCGAGGCGGCGCCGGCGGTGGTCGCGATGTCACCGCCGTGCGCGACCGCCTCGCCGCCGGCCGCGCGGATCTCGTCCACGACGGCCCCGGCGGGACTGTCCGGGCCCGGCACGCCGTCGAGGCCGACACCGAGGTCGTTGACGACGACCCGGGCGCCCTCGGCGGCGAAGGCCAGCGCGTGGGCCCGGCCGAGCCCGCGCCCGGCGCCGGTGACGACCACGACCCGGCCCGCGCAGATTCCGCTCATCTCAGTCCTCCTGGTCGGACGGCTTGTTGGCAGTTGCGGCATCGAGAAAGGGGGGCCGTTCCCCGCCGCCGTGCACGAGCAGGCTCGCCCCGCTGATGTAGGCGGCCGCGTCGGAGGCGAGGAAGACGGCGGCGGCGCCGATGTCGGACGGGGCGGCGAGGCGGCCCAGCGGGACGGTGCGGGAGACGGCGTCGACGCCGTCCTGGCCGCCGTAGTGCAGGTGGGCCAGCTCGGTGCGGACCATGCCGACGACCAGCGTGTTGACCCGGACCTCCGGCGCCCACTCCACCGCCATGGACCGGGCGAGGCTCTCCAGTCCCGCCTTGGCCGCGCCGTAGGCGGCCGAGCCCGGCGAGGGGCGGCCGCCGCTGACACTGCCGATCATCACCACCGCTCCCCGGGCCCGCCGCAGGTGCTCGTAGGCGGCGAGGGAGGCGGTCAGCGGGGTGAGGAGGTTCAGCTCGATCACCCTGGCGTGCCGCTCGGCATCCGCTTCGGCGAGCCGCCGGTAGGGGGTGCCGCCCGCGTTGTTGACGAGCACGTCGACCCGGGGCAGGGCGTCGAAGAAGGCGCGCACGGCAGGCGGGTCGCGCAGGTCGAGGGGGGTGAACTCGACGCCGTCGAGGGGTTGTCCGGGCGGTCGGCGGGCACAGGTCAGAACGTGTGCGCCGGCCTCGGCGAAGGCCCGGGCGATCCCGGCGCCCACACCCCGGGTACCGCCGGTGACCACGACGGTCCGGCCGTGCATCGAGTCGTCCACAGGGCCTCGGGCCAGGTTTTCCACAGGGCCTCCCGCTTGCTCGCACCGGCTGCTAGCTTCGAAGCCTCACACCTAACAAATGTTTGGTGGAAAGGTAGCTGAGTGCGAAGGTAGCTGATGCGTCCATGAGTGTCTCCACCTCGTTTCCGGAAAAGGGCGTCGCGCTGGTCACCGTCGATCACCCGCCGGTGAACGCGCTGCCGGTGCGCGGCTGGTTCGCGCTGGCGGACGCGGTGCGCGCGGCGGGCCGCGAGCCCGAAACCCGGTGCGTGGTGCTGACGGCACAGGGCCGCGGTTTCAACGCGGGCGTGGACATCAAGGAGATACAGGCGGACGGGAACGAGGCGCTGCTCGGCGCCAACCGGGCCTGCGCGGAGGCGTTCGCGGCGGTGTACGAGTGCGAGACCCCGGTGGTGGCGGCCGTGCACGGATTCTGTCTGGGCGGCGGGATAGGCCTGGTGGGCAACGCGGACGCGATCGTGGCGAGCGAGGACGCCGTCTTCGGGCTGCCCGAGCTGGACCGGGGCGCGCTGGGCGCGGCCACGCATCTGGCCCGGCTGGTCCCGCCGCATCTGATGCGGACGCTCTACTACACCTCGCGCACGGCGACCGCGGCCCAGCTGCACGCGCACGGCTCGGTGTGGCGGGTGGTGCCGCGCGGGGAGCTGTTCTCCGCGGCACTGGAGCTGGCGCGGGAGATAGCCGCCAAGGACGGCCGGCTGCTGCGCCTGGCCAAGGCCGCCATCAACGGCATCGACCCGGTCGACGTGCGGCGCAGCTACCGCCTGGAACAGGGCTTCACCTTCGAGGCCGCCCTCAGCGGGGTGGCCGACCGGGTCCGTGACACCTTCGGGAAGGAGGGTGCGGGGAGTGACTGACAAGACGATGACCGCGGACGAGGCCGTCGCACGGCTGAGCAGCGGCATGACCCTGGGCATCGGCGGCTGGGGTTCCCGACGCAAGCCGATGTGTCTGGTCAGGGCCGTGCTCCGGAGCGGCATCGACGACCTCACCCTGGTCTCCTACGGCGGCCCGGACGTCGGGATGCTGGTCGCGGCCGGCCGGGTGCGCAGGCTGGTGACGCCCTTCGTCACCCTCGACTCCATCCCGCTGGAACCGCACTACCGGGCGGCGCGCGAGCGCGGGGCCTTCGAGCTGACGGAGGTCGACGAGGGCATGTTCATGTGGGGCCTGCACGCGGCCGCGAACCGGCTGCCCTTCCTGCCGGTGCGCGCGGGGCTCGCCTCGGACGTCATGCGGGTCAACCCCGGCCTGCGGACGGTGACGTCGCCGTACGACGACGGGGAGACGTTCGTGGCGATGCCCGCCCTGCGCCTGGACGCGGCCCTGGTCCACGTCAACCGCGCCGACCGGCTGGGCAACGGACAGTATCTGGGCCCGGACCCGTACTTCGACGACCTGTTCTGCGAGGCGGCGGACACGGCCTATGTCTCCTGCGAACAGATCGTGGACACGGCCGAGTTGACGAAGGCGGCGGCCGCGCAGTCGCTGCTGGTCAAGCGGCTGCACGTGACGGGGGTCGTGGAGGCACCGGGCGGTGCGCACTTCACCTCCTGCGCGCCCGACCACGGGCGGGACGAGGACTTCCAGCGGCTGTACGCGAGGACCCCGTGGACGGAGTTCTCCGAGCGGTTCCTGGCCGGGGACGAGCAGGCCTACCGCTCCGCGGTGCGGAACTGGCAGGAGGAGCAGGGCTGATGGACGTGCTGCGCGCCGACTACTGCGTCATCGCCTGCGCCGAGGCCTGGCGCGGCTCCGGTGAGATCCTGGCGAGCCCGATGGGCCTGATCCCCTCCCTGGGCGCCCGGCTGGCCCGGCTCACCTTCGCCCCTGACCTGCTGCTGACCGACGGCGAGGCCCTGCTGGTCCGCCCGGACGGCACCCCCGAGGGCTGGCTGCCCTACCGGCAGCACCTCACCCTGGTGGCCGGTGGCCGTCGGCACGTGATGATGGGCGCGAGCCAGCTCGACCGGTACGGCAACCAGAACATCTCGGCCATCGGTGACTGGTCGCGGCCCCGCCGCCAGCTGCTCGGGGTGCGCGGAGCGCCCCTGAACACACTGAACAACCCGACGAGTTACTGGGTCCCGAAGCACTCCCGGCGGGTGTTCGTGGCGAAGGTCGACATGGTGTGCGGGGTGGGGTACGACCGGGTGGCCGAGCACCCGGGCACGGAACGCTTCCACCGCATCCCGAGGGTGGTCACCGATCTGGGCGTCTTCGACTTCGAGACGCCGGACCGCTCGATGCGGCTGGCCGCACTGCATCCGGGGGTGAGCGCCGGCCAGGTGCGGGAGGCCACGGACTTCGAGCTCACCGTCCCGGACGAGGTGCCGTACACCCGCGAACCCGGCCCGGAGGAGCTGCGGCTGATCCGTGAGGTGCTGGATCCCGGCGGCGCGCGGACGAAGGAGGTCGCGGGCTGATGGAGACCGCGCTCACCCGGCTGGTCGGGGTCCGGCATCCGATCGTGCAGACGGGGATGGGCTGGGTGGCGGGCCCCCGCCTGGTCTCCGCGACGGCCAACGCCGGGGCTCTCGGCATCCTGGCCTCCGCCACGATGACCCTCGACCAGCTGCGTGCCGCGATAGCCGAGGTGCGGTGCCGTACGGACGCCCCGTTCGGGGTGAATCTGCGGGCGGACGCGGCCGACGCCGGCGACCGGGTCCGGTTGATCGTCGACGGGGGTGTGCGGGTGGCGTCGTTCGCGCTCGCCCCCTCCCCCGAGCTGATCGCCGAGCTGAAGGGGGCGGGCGTGGTGGTGATCCCCTCGGTCGGGGCGCGGCGGCATGCCGAGAAGGTCGCGGCCTGGGGTGCGGACGCGGTGATCGTGCAGGGCGGTGAGGGCGGCGGGCACACCGGTGAGGTGGCGACGAGCGTGCTGCTGCCGCAGGTGGTGGACGCGGTACGGATACCGGTGGTGGCCGCCGGGGGCTTCTTCGACGGCCGGGGGCTGGTGGCGGCGCTGGCCTACGGGGCGGCGGGAGTGGGGATGGGGACCCGTTTCCTGCTCACCTCGGACTCGACGGTGCCGGACGCGGTGAAGGCGAGATATCTGGCGGCGACGGTCAGGGACGTCACGGTGACCAGGGCGGTGGACGGGCTGCCGCACCGGATGCTGCGCACCCCGCTGGTCGACTCCCTGGAGAACACCGGCCGGACGCGGCGGCTGCTGCGGGCCGTGCGCCATGCGGCCGCCTTCCGCAGGCTCTCCGGCCTCACCTGGCCGCAGATGGCCCGCGACGGCCTCGCCCTCCGGCACGGCAAGACCCTGTCCTGGAGTCAGCTGCTGCTCGCCGCCAACACCCCGATGCTGCTCCGGTCGGCGATGGTGGACGGCCGCACGGACCTCGGGGTGATGGCCTCCGGACAGGTCGCCGGCGTGATCGACGACCTGCCGTCGTGCGCGGAGCTGGTGGCCCGCGTCGTGAAGGAGGCCGAGGAGGTGCTTCAGGGGCTGGAGCGGCTCAGAGCCGTTCGATGATCGTCACGTTGGCCTGGCCGCCGCCCTCGCACATGGTTTGGAGGCCGAAGCGGCCCTCGGTGCGCTCCAGTTCGTGCAGGAGGGTGGTCATCAGCTTGACCCCGGTGGCGCCGAGCGGGTGGCCGAGGGCGATCGCGCCGCCGTTGACGTTGACCTTGGCGGGGTCGGCGCCGGTCTCCTTGAGCCAGGCGAGGACGACCGGGGCGAAGGCCTCGTTGATCTCGACGAGGTCGATGGCGTCGATGGTGAGGCCGGTCTTCTTCAGGGCGTGCGCGGTGGCCGGGATCGGGGCGGAGAGCATCCGGATGGGGTCCTCGCCGCGGACGGAGAGGTGGTGGACGCGGGCGCGGGGGCACAACCCGTGTTCGCGGACCGCCCGTTCGGAGGCGAGCAGCATCGCGGCGGCGCCGTCGGAGACCTGGGAGGAACAGGCGGCGGTGATGGTGCCGCCGTCGACGACCGGCTTCAGGGCGGCCATCTTCTCCAGGGAGGTGTCCCGGCGTGGGCCCTCGTCCACGGCGGCCGGGCCGTAGGGCACGGTCTCGCGCTCGAAGCGGCCCTCGTCGATGGCGCGCAGCGCCCTGCGGTGGGAGTTCAGGGCGAACTCCTCCTGGTCCCGGCGGCTGATGCCCCACTTGGCGGCGATCATCTCGGCGCCGGCGAACTGGTTGACGGGCTGCCGGCCGTACCGGGCGCGCCAGCCGTCGCTGCCCACGAAGGGGCCCTCGGTCAGCCCCAGCGGCTCGGCGGCCTGCCGGGAGGCGAAGGCGATCGGGATCTGGGACATGTTCTGGACGCCGCCCGCGACCACCAGGTCCTGGGTGCCGGAGAGCACGGCCTGCGCGGCGAAGTGCACGGCCTGCTGGGAGGAGCCGCACTGCCGGTCGACGGTCACGCCCGGCACCTCCTCGGGCAGTCCGGCCGCCAGCCAGGCGGTCCGGGCGATGTCACCGGCCTGCGGTCCGACCGCGTCGAGGCAGCCGAAGACGACGTCCTCGACGGCCGCCGGGTCGATGCCCGACCGCCGGACCAGGGCGGTCAGCACATGGGCGCCCAGATCGGCCGGGTGGACCCCGCTCAGTCCGCCCCCGCGCCGCCCGACGGGCGTACGCACCGCTTCGACTATGTAGGCCTCGGCCATGTCAGCAACTCCCTCGACAGAAAGGGGTTTTCAGCAAATGGGTGAGCTATTCACGGACGGCGATCCCGTCCAGCACCATCGACAGGTACTGCCGGGCGATCTCCTCCGGGCTGTGCTGTCCGCCGGGCCGGTACCAGGAGGCGGCGACCCACACGGTGTCGCGCACGAACCGGTAGGTGAGCCGGACGTCGAGGTCGGCGCGGAAGACGTGCGCGGCGACCCCGTGCTCCAGCGTGGACAGCCATGCCTTCTCGAACTTGCGCTGCGACTCGGCGAGGAAGGCGAACCTCTCCTGCACGACCAGTTGCTTGCTCTCCTTCTGGTAGATCGCCACGGCGGCACGGTGCCGGTCGATCTCCCGGAAGGACTCGGTGACCAGGGCTTCGAGGGTCTCGCGGGGACCGAGCCCGGCGTCCAGGACGGTGTCGTAGCCGCCCCAGAGCTCGTCGAGGAAGGTCCGCAGGATCTCCTCCAGCATCGATTCCTTGGAGTCGAAGTGGTAGTAGAGGCTGCCCGCGAGCATGCCCGCGTGGTCCGCGATCTTGCGTACGGTGGTGGCGTTGTAGCCCTGCTCGGCGAAGACCTCGGCGGCGGTTTCGAGGAGTTCGCGGCGTCGAGCCGGAGCGGCGGCTGCCGCGCGCCTGCTCGCGGCGGTCACCTGGGGCTTCTTCTTGGTCGGCACGGGTCCATTGTCGGCGCTCCGGTGGTCAGGGATGCTGACTGCTGACGGAGACGACCTCTCCGGTGAGGTACGAGGAGTAGCCGGACGCCAGGAAGACGATCGCGTTGGCCACCTCCCAGGGCTCGGCGTACCGCCCGAAGGCCTCGCGCGCGGTCAGCTCCGCCAGCAGTTCGGCGGAGGTCACCTTCACCAGGTGCGGATGCATGGCAAGGCTGGGCGCCACGGCGTTGACCCGCACCCCGTACTCGGCCGCCTCGATGGCCGCGCACCGGGTGAGCGCCATCACCCCGGCCTTGGCGGCGGCGTAGTGCGCCTGTCCGGCCTGGGCACGCCAGCCGACGACGGAGGAGTTGTTGACGACGACCCCGCCCCGTCCGCTCTCGCGGAAGAGCCGCAGGGCGGCGCGCAGGCACCGGAAGGTGCCGTTGAGAGTGACGTCCAGGACCCGCGCCCACTGCTCGTCGTCCATGTCGACCAGGGCCGAAGTCCCGCCCAGGCCAGCGTTGTTGACGACGATGTCCAGCCGCCCGTGGTCCCGTACGGCGGCGTCGAACAGGGCCCGCACCTGCGTCTCGTCGGTCACGTCACAGGGCACCGCGGTCACGGATCCCGGATGCGCACCCGCCAGCTCGGCCTCGTACTCCTTCAGCCGGCGCGCGTGCGCGTCGCTGATCAGCACGCGCGCGCCCTCCTCCAGGAAGCGGCGCGCGGTGGCACCGCCGATCCCCGCCCCGGCCGCGGCGGTCACGACGGCGGTGCGCCCCTCCAGCAGCCCGTGCCCGGGCACGTACTCCGGACTCTCGACGCCTGTCATAGGCCCACGCTAACCTACCAAACACTTGTTAGGGAAGGACGGTGACGGCGACCGTGGACCTGACCCACACCCCGGCCGACGAGGAGTTCCGCGCCGAGGCCCGCGCCTGGCTGGCGGAGCATGTACCCGACCCCCCGCTCCCCTCCCTGGAGACCGCGGAGGGCTTCGCGGCACATCGCGCGTGGGAGGCCGAACTGGCCGCGGACCGCTGGTCGGTGGTGTCCTGGCCCGAGCGGTACGGCGGCCGGGACGCGGGGCTGATCCGCTGGCTGGTCTTCGAGGAGGAGTACCACGCGGCGGGCGCGCCGGGCCGGGTCGGCCAGAACGGCGTCAGCCTGCTCGCCCCGACTCTCTTCGACCACGGCACGGAGGAACAACGCGCGCGGGTGCTGCCGCCGATGGCCACCGGCGAGGTGGTCTGGGCGCAGGCCTGGTCCGAGCCCGGGGCCGGTTCCGACCTGGCCTCCCTCACCTCCAAGGCGGTGCGGACGGACGGCGGCTGGCTGCTCGTCGGCCAGAAGACCTGGTCGTCACGGGCCGCGTTCGCCGACCGCGCCTTCGGCCTGTTCCGCAGCGATCCGGACACACCCAAGCCGCATCAGGGGCTCACCTACCTGATGTTCGACCTACGCGCCCCGGGGGTCACGGTCCGCCCGATCGGCCGCCTCGACGGCAAGCCGGCCTTCGCGGAACTCTTCCTGGACGAGGTGTTCGTCCCCGACGAGGACGTGATCGGCGAACCGGGCCAGGGCTGGCGGACAGCGATGTCGACGGCGGCCAACGAGCGGGGTCTGACGCTGCGGTCACCGGGCCGGTTCCTGGCCGCCGCCGACCGGTTGCTGCACCTGTGGCGGGCGCGGGGCGCCCCCGAGTCCGCCGCGGGCCGGGTGGCCGACGCCGTCATCGGCGCCCGCGCCTACCAGCTCTTCACCTACGCCGCCGCCTCCCGCTTCCTGGACGGCGAGCCGCTCGGCCCCGAGTCCAGCCTGAACAAGGTGTTCTGGTCCGAGCTGGACCTGGCGCTGCACGAGACGGCTCTCGATCTGCTGGGCACGGAGGGCGAGTTGGCGGACACCTCGTGGTCCGAGGGATACGTCTTCGCCCTCGCCGGGCCCATCTACGCGGGCACCAACGAGATCCAGCGCGACATCATCGCCGAGCGCCTGCTCGGCCTGCCGAAGGGACGCCGCTGACATGCGTTTCCGCCTCGACACCGAGCAGCGTGACTTCGCGGACTCCCTGCGGGCACTGCTGACGGCAGCGGACACACCGGCGGTGATACGGGAGTGGAGCCGCGGGGAGCACACGAGCGGGCGGGCCCTGTGGGGGCGTATCGGCGCGGCCGGGGTGTTCGGTCTCGCGGTGCCCGAGGAGCACGGAGGGGAAGGGCGCCGGGCCGTCGAACTCGCTCTCGCGTTCGTGGAGTTGGGGCGGTATGCGGTGCCCGGGCCGCTGGTGGAGACGGTGGCCGCGGCGGTGCTGCTCGGTGAGAGCCCGGATCTCGCCAAGCGGTTCCTGCCGGGGATCGCCTCGGGAGAGACCCTGGCGACGGTGACGCTCGCCGAGCACGGGTACGGGTACGCACTGGACGGGGACGCGGCGGATGTGCGGCTCGCCGCGACGCCGGAGGGCTTGCGGCTGTCCCCCGGCGCCGGTGCGGTCCGCCGGTCCCTGGACCCCGCGCGCCGGCTCACCCCGCTCGCCCCGGTCGGCGAGCTGATCAGCGCGGAGCCGGCGTGGGCAGGTGCGCTGACCTGGGCGCGGCTGGCGGTGGCCGCGCAGGCGCTGGGGGCCGGGCTGGCACTGCTCGACAGCACGGTGGCGTATGTGAAGCAGCGAAGTCAGTTCGGGGTGCCCGTCGGCTCGTTCCAGGCGGTCAAGCACCGGCTGGCCGATGTGAAGATCGCGCTGGAGTTCGCCCGGCCGGTGGTCTTCGGGGCGGCGGTGACGATGACTGCGTCGGATGTGGCCGCGGCGAAGCTCAGCGCGTGCGAGGCGGCGTACCTCAGCTCGCGGGCCGCGCTGCAACTGCATGGGGCGATCGGCTACACGGCGGAGTACGACCTGTCGTTGTGGGTGACCAAGGCGCAGGCGTTGCGGGCGGCTTGGGGGACGCCGGAGGAGTGCGGACGGGTGGTTCTCGATCGTCCTCAGCCGCGGGCCGGTGGGGGCTGATCGCGCCCACGCGGCGGTAGCCGCATTTCCGATACAGCCCCGCGCCCCTTTCGGGGCGCTCCACTCACGGCGCTCAGTGGTGATCGCCGCTCGTGAGCTCCCGGTACTCCTCCTGCGTCGGCTTCGGGATGTGGGTGTCCGGGCCGAACATGCCCTTCGCCAGGCTCGCGCGTACCCGCTGGACGGCCGTGACCTTTCGGCGTACCCCGTTCGCGTCCTCCAGCGGGCCGACCTCGTACGGCGGGTTCTGTTCGTGCTGGGTGAGGACGAACAGGCTGCCCTGGCTGAGGGGTTCGTGGACCTCGATGTACTCGCCGTGCGGAAGCATCTTGATGAGGCCGGTCTCCCTGCCGTGCAGCACCTTGTCGCGGTCCCGTCGCTGCAGGCCGAGGCAGATCCGCTTGGTGGTGATGAAGGCGAGAACGGGGACGACGAAGACGGAGATCCGCACGAACCAGGTGATCGAGTTGATGGAGAGGTGGAGATGGGTGGCCACGATGTCGTTGCCGCCGCCGATCAACAGGACGCAGTAGATGCTGAGCCAGGCCACGCCGAGAGCGGTGCGGACGGGGACGTTGCGCGGGCGGTCGAGGATGTGGTGCTCGCGCTTGTCGCCGGTGATCCAGGCCTCGACGAACGGATAGACACCGATGGCCACGAGGAAGAGCGGGAAGAGCGAGAAGGGGATGAGGACACCGAGCGCCAGGGTGTGGCCCCAGGCGTTGATCTCCCAGCCGGGCATCACGCGGATCAGGCCCTCGGAGAAGCCGAGGTACCAGTCGGGCTGGGCGCCGGTGGTCACCAGGTCCGGGCGGTACGGCCCGAAGGCCCACACCGGGTTGATGGTGGCGATGGCGCCGATGATCGCGAGGATGCCGAAGGTGAGGAAGAAGAAGCCGCCGGCCTTGGCCATGTAGACCGGCAGGAAGGGCATGCCGACGACGCTCTTCTGGTCGCGTCCGGGCCCGGGGTACTGGGTGTGCTTGTGGTAGAAGACCAGGATCAGGTGGACCACCACCAGCCCCAGCATGATCCCGGGAAGCAGCAGGACGTGGATCGGGAAGAACCGGGAGATGATGTCGTGGCCCGGGAACTCCCCGCCGAACAGGAACATCGAGATGTACGACCCGACGATCGGGATCGACAGGATCGCGCCGTCGGCGAACCGGACGCCGGTGCCGGAGAGCAGGTCGTCGGGGAGCGAGTAGCCGGTCAGGCCGGTGAGGATGGCGAGGAACAGCAGGGTCCAGCCGAACAGCCAGTTGACCTCGCGCGGCTTGCGGAAGGCGCCGGTGAAGAACACCCGCATCATGTGGACGAACATCCCGGCGACGAAGACCAGCGCCGCCCAGTGGTGGATCTGCCGGATCAGCAGTCCGCCGCGTACGTCGAAGCTGATGTGCAGCGTCGACTCGTACGCCTTGGTCATGATGATGCCGTTCATCGGCCCGTAGGAGCCGTGGTAGACGACCTCGGCGCCACTGGGCTCGAAGAAGAGCGTGAGGTAGATGCCCGTGAGGATCAGGATGAGGAAGCTGTAGAGGCAGACCTCGCCCAGCATGAAGGACCAGTGGTCCGGGAACACCTTGCGCATGTTGGCCTTGGCCAGGCCGTATATCCCGAGGCGCCCGTCGGCCCAGTCCGCGAGCTTCTCACCCTTGCCCGGCGGGTTCTCCCTGCCCGCCGAAGTCCCCACCCGTACCGAGCCGTTCACCGTTCGTGCCGCGTCGTCCATACGTCGCGTCGCCTCCCCGCCGGATCACCCCTCAGGGTGGCACGACAGGACCCCGACAGCCAACGGTGCGACGTAAAGTCGGTCGGCTCAGTCGGCCCGTACGATGCCCGCCGCCCGCGCCGCCGCCAGCCACTGCGGGAACTCGCCGACGAGACGGTCGTACAGCCGTCCGTCCGGCATCTTCATCGGGTCCGAACCGGCGTGGAAGAAGCCCGCGTTGTCCACCGCCCGCCTGCCCGGCACCGCCAGTTCGTCGAGCTTGCGCAGGAAGTCGAACTGTTTGCTGTGCGGGTCGCCGAAGCCGACGAACTGCCAGAACAGCGGCAGCCTGGCCGCCTTGCACAGATAGCGTTCGGCGGCGAGCTTGTTGATCGGGCCGCCGTCGGTCTGGAAGACGACCAGGGCGGGCGCGGTGGCACCGCTGTCGAGGTAGTGGTCGATGACGGCGTCCATGGCCAGGTGGTAGCTGGTCTTTCCCATGTGTCCGAGCCCGGCCGCGATCTTCTCGATACGGCCCTCGTGCTCGGCGAGTTCGATGTCGGTGACCGCGTCGATGTCGGTGGAGAAGAAGACGACGGGGACCCGGCCGTCGTCGTCCAGGTGCGCGGAGAGGCCCAGCACCCGGTCGGCGAGGGCCTGCACACTGCCGTCGGCGTAGTACGGCTTCATGGAACCGGAGTAGTCGACGACCAGGTAGACGGCGGCCCGGAGTCCGTCGAGTCCGTGCTTGGTGAGGGAGATCCCGGCGGAGCGGTAGGAACCGACGAGCGCGGGCGCGGCCTGCTCCATCTTGCTGAGACTGATCGCGGCCATCCCTGTTCCCCCTGATTCCCCCCGGTTCACGGTCAGGAGGCCGAGAGTACTTGATCGGAGAAATGCTGCGGCACCTGCCCAGTCGTCCGGTCGGGGACTGGCGGGCAGGCGCCGCATGGTGTTCCGTACGCCTTTGTACGGGACGTTCTTCGGGGTGGGTCAGACCATCAGCGAGCGGTCCGTCGGGCGGATCGGGGCCGGGAGTTCGCTCGCTCCGGTCAGGAAGCGGTCGACGCCCTTGGCGGCCGAGCGGCCCTCCGCGATCGCCCAGACGATCAGGGACTGGCCACGGCCGGCGTCACCGGCGACGAAGACGCCCGGCACGTTGGTCTGGAAGTCGGCGTCGCGGGCTACGTTGCCGCGCTCGTCGAGGTCGAGACCGAACTGCTCGACCAGGCCGTTGTCCCGGTCGGTGCCGGTGAAGCCCATCGCGAGGGTGACCAGCTGGGCCGGGATCCGGCGCTCGGTGTCCGGCTTGGGGGTCAGCTTGCCGTCGATGAACTCCACCTCGGTGAGGTGCAGCCACTGGACGTTGCCGTCCTCGTCGCCCTCGAAGTGGGTGGTGGAGACGGAGTAGACCCGCTCACCGCCCTCCTCGTGCGCCGAGGTGACCTTGTAGAGCATCGGGAAGGTCGGCCACGGCTGGTGCGGCGCCCGGTCCTCGCCCGGCCTGGGCATGATCTCCAGCTGGGTGACCGAGGCCGCGCCCTGGCGGTGGGCGGTGCCCACGCAGTCCGCGCCGGTGTCGCCGCCGCCGATGACGACGACGTGCTTGCCCTCGGCCGAGATCGGGGAGGTGACGTAGTCGCCCTCCTGGACCTTGTTCGACAGCGGCAGGTACTCCATCGCCTGGTGGACGCCCTTCAGCTCCCGTCCGGGGACCGGGAGGTCACGGGCGGTCGTGGCGCCGGCGGCGATCACGATCGCGTCGTACCGCTTCTTCAGGTCGGTCGCCTTGAGGTCGCGGCCGATCTCGATACCGGTACGGAAGCGGGTGCCCTCCGCGCGCATCTGCTCGATACGGCGGTTGATGTGCCGCTTCTCCATCTTGAACTCGGGGATGCCGTAGCGGAGCAGGCCACCGACACGGTCGGCGCGCTCGTAGACGGCGACCGTGTGGCCGGCCCGGGTGAGCTGCTGGGCGGCGGCCAGGCCGGCCGGGCCCGAGCCGATCACGGCGACGGTCTTGCCGGACAGGCGCTCCGGGGCCTGCGGAGCGACGGTGCCCGCGTCCCACGCCTTGTCGATGATCGAGACCTCGACGTTCTTGATGGTGACGGCCGGCTGGTTGATGCCGAGCACGCACGCCGACTCGCACGGGGCCGGGCAGAGGCGACCGGTGAACTCCGGGAAGTTGTTGGTCGCGTGCAGGCGCTCCGAGGCGGCCGTCCAGTCCTCGCGGTAGGCGAAGTCGTTCCACTCGGGGATCAGGTTCCCCAGCGGACAGCCGTTGTGGCAGAACGGGATGCCGCAGTCCATGCACCGGCCGGCCTGCTTGCTGATGATCGGCAGCAGCGAGCCGGGGACGTAGACCTCGTTCCAGTCCTGGACGCGCTCGGTGACGGGACGGGTCCGGGCGACCTCACGGCCGTGGGTCAGGAAGCCCTTCGGGTCAGCCATTGATCGCCGCCTCCATCATCTTCTCGGTGATCTCGGTCTCGGAGAGACCCGCTCGCTCGGCGGCGTCCTTGGCGGCGAGCACTGCCTTGTACGTGCTGGGGATGATCTTGCTGAACCGCCGCACGGCCGTGTCCCAGTCGGCGAGCAGCTTCTCGGCGACCGTGGAGCCGGTCTCCTCGGCGTGCCGGCGCACCACGTCGTGCAGCCACTGCTTGTCCGTGTCGTCCAGGGCCTCGACGGCGTCCACGTTGCCGACGTTGACGTTGTCGCGGTTCAGGTCGATGACGTACGCGATGCCGCCGGACATTCCGGCCGCGAAGTTGCGGCCCGTCTCGCCCAGGACCACCGCGTGACCGCCGGTCATGTACTCGCAGCCGTGGTCGCCCACGCCCTCCGAGACCACCAGCGCACCGGAGTTGCGGACACAGAACCGCTCGCCGCTGCGACCGCGCAGGAACAGCTCGCCGCCGGTCGCGCCGTACGCGATGGTGTTGCCCGCGATGGTGGAGAACTCGGCGAGGTGGTCGGCGTTCCGGTCGGGGCGCACGATGACCCGGCCGCCGGAGAGGCCCTTGCCGACGTAGTCGTTGGCGTCGCCCTCCAGGCGGAGCGTGACACCGCGCGGCAGGAAGGCGCCGAAGGACTGGCCGGCCGAGCCGGTGAAGGTGATGTCGATGGTGTCTTCGGGCAGACCCGCGCCGCCGAACTTCTTCGTCACCTCGTGGCCGAGCATGGTGCCGACCGTGCGGTTGATGTTGCGCACCTTGATCTGGGCGCGCACCGGCTGGGCGTCGGTGGCGCTGGAGGCGGCCAGAGCGTCCGAGGCGAGCTTGATCAGCTCGTTGTCCAGGGCCTTCTCCAGGCCGTGGTCCTGCCGGACGGTCTGGTGCAGGGCCGCGCCCTCGGGCAGCTCGGGCACGTGGAAGAGCGGGGCCAGGTCCAGGCCCTGCGCCTTCCAGTGGTTCACGGCGCGGGTGACGTCGAGCGCCTCCGCGTGGCCGACGGCCTCCTCGATGGAGCGGAAGCCCAGCTCGGCGAGGATCTCGCGGACCTCCTCGGCGATGAACCGGAAGAAGTTCACGATGTACTCGGCCTTGCCGGAGAAGCGGTCGCGCAGTACCGGGTTCTGGGTGGCGACGCCGACCGGGCAGGTGTCCAGGTGGCAGACGCGCATCATGATGCAGCCGGAGACGACGAGCGGCGCGGTCGCGAAACCGAACTCCTCGGCGCCGAGCAGCGCGGCGATGACCACGTCACGGCCGGTCTTCAGCTGGCCGTCGGTCTGGACCACGATCCGGTCCCGCAGGCCGTTGAGCAGCAGGGTCTGCTGCGTCTCGGCGAGGCCGAGCTCCCAGGGGCCGCCCGCGTGCTTCAGCGAGGTCAGCGGGGAGGCACCCGTGCCGCCGTCGTGGCCGGAGATGAGCACGACGTCCGCGTGCGCCTTCGACACACCGGCCGCGACCGTGCCGACGCCGACCTCCGAGACCAGCTTGACGTGAATCCGCGCCTGCGGGTTCGCGTTCTTGAGGTCGTGGATCAGCTGGGCCAGGTCCTCGATGGAGTAGATGTCGTGGTGCGGCGGCGGCGAGATCAGGCCGACGCCCGGGGTGGAGTGCCGGGTCTTGGCGACCCACGGGTAGACCTTGTGGCCGGGCAGCTGGCCGCCCTCGCCGGGCTTGGCGCCCTGGGCCATCTTGATCTGGATGTCGTCGGCGTTGACCAGGTACTCGGAGGTCACGCCGAAACGGCCGGACGCCACCTGCTTGATGGCGCTGCGCCGCGCCGGGTCGTACAGCCGGTCCGGGTCCTCGCCGCCCTCACCGGTGTTGGACTTGCCGCCCAGCTGGTTCATGGCGATGGCGAGGGTCTCGTGGGCCTCGCGCGAGATGGAGCCGTACGACATGGCGCCGGTGGAGAAGCGCTTGACGATCTCGGAGACCGGCTCGACCTCGTCGACGGAGATCGGCGCGCGGCCTTCGGCACCGGACTTGAAGCCGAAGAGCCCGCGGAGCGTCATGAGCCGCTCGGACTGCTCGTTCACCCGGCCCGTGTACTTCTTGAAGATGTCGTAGCGGTTGGCACGCGTCGAGTGCTGGAGGCGGAAGACCGTCTCCGGGTCGAACAGGTGCGGCTCGCCCTCGCGGCGCCACTGGTACTCGCCGCCTATGTCCAGGGCGCGGTGGGCCGGCGCGATGCCGGAGGCCGGGTACGCCTTGGCGTGGCGGGCGGCGACCTCCTTGGCGATGACGTCGATGCCGACGCCGCCGATCTTGGTGGCGGTGCCGTTGAAGTACTTCTCGACGAACGCGGTGTCGAGACCGACGGCCTCGAAGACCTGGGCGCCCCGGTAGGAGGCGACCGTGGAGATGCCCATCTTGGACATGACCTTGAGGACGCCCTTGCCGAGGGCGTAGATCAGGTTGCGGATGGCCTGCTCGGACTCCATGCCCGGCAGGAAGGTGCCCGCGCGGGTCAGGTCCTCGACGGACTCCATGGCCAGGTACGGGTTGACGGCGGCGGCGCCGAAGCCGATCAGCAGGGCGACGTGGTGGACCTCGCGGACGTCACCGGCCTCGACCAGCAGGCCCACCTGGGTGCGCTGCTTGGTGCGGATGAGGTGGTGGTGGACGGCCGCGGTGAGCAGCAGCGAGGGGATCGGCGCGTGCTCGGCGTCCGAGTGCCGGTCCGACAGGACGATCAGCCGGGCGCCGTTCTCGATGGCCGCGTCGGCCTCGGCGCAGATCTCCTCGATCCGCGCGGCGAGGGTGTCGCCGCCGCCGGAGACCCGGTACAGGCCGGACAGGGTCGCGGCCTTGAAGCCGGGCATGTCGCCGTCGGCGTTGATGTGGATGAGCTTGGCCAGCTCGTCGTTGTCGATCACAGGGAAGGGCAGCACGACCGAGCGGCAGGAGGCGGCGTTCGGGTCGAGCAGGTTGCCCGCGGGGCCGAGGGACGAGCGCAGGCTCGTCACCAGCTCTTCCCGGATCGCGTCCAGCGGCGGGTTGGTGACCTGCGCGAACAGCTGGGTGAAGTAGTCGAAGAGCAGCCGCGGGCGCTCGCTCAGGGCCGCGATCGGCGAGTCGGTGCCCATGGAGCCGATCGGCTCGGCACCGGCCTTGGCCATCGGCGCCAGGATGACGCGCAGCTCCTCCTCGGTGTAGCCGAAGGTCTGCTGGCGGCGGGTGACCGAGGCGTGCGTGTGCACGATGTGCTCGCGCTCGGGCAGGTCGCTCAGCTCGATCTCGCCGGCCTCCAGCCACTCGGCGTAGGGCTCCGCGGCGGCGAGGCTCGCCTTGATCTCGTCGTCCTCGATGATGCGGTGCTCGACGGTGTCGACGAGGAACATCCGGCCGGGCTGCAGCCGGCCCTTGCGGACGACCTTGGCGGGGTCGATGTCGAGGACGCCGACCTCGGAGCCCAGCACGACCAGGCCGTCGTCGGTGACCCAGTAACGGCCCGGGCGCAGACCGTTGCGGTCGAGAACGGCGCCGACCTGGGAGCCGTCGGTGAAGGTGACACAGGCCGGGCCGTCCCAGGGCTCCATCATCGTGGAGTGGAAGCCGTAGAAGGCGCGCCGGGCCGGGTCCATGGAGTCGTGGTTCTCCCACGCCTCCGGGATCATCATCAGCACCGAGTGCGGCAGCGAGCGCCCGCCCAGGTGCAGGAGTTCCAGCACCTCGTCGAAGGAGGCCGAGTCGGAGGCGTCGGGCGTGCAGATCGGGAAGACGCGGTCCAGCTTGTCCTGCGGGCCGAACAGGTTGGAGACCAGCTGGGACTCGCGGGCGACCATCCAGTTGCGGTTGCCCTTGACGGTGTTGATCTCACCGTTGTGGGCGACGAAGCGGTAGGGGTGCGCGAGCGGCCACGACGGGAAGGTGTTGGTGGAGAACCGGGAGTGCACGAGCGCGATCGCGGATGCGAAGCGGCGGTCGGACAGGTCCGGGAAGAAGGGCTCCAGCTGGCCGGTGGTCAGCATGCCCTTGTAGACGATGGTCCGGGCGGACAGCGAGGGGAAGTAGACGCCCACCTCGCGCTCGGCGCGCTTGCGCAGCACGAACGCCCTGCGGTCCAGCGCGATGCCCTCGCTGGCGCCGTCGGTGACGAAAACCTGCCGGAAGACCGGCATGGTGGAGCGGGCGGTGGCGCCGAGCAGCTCCGGGGCGACCGGAACCTCGCGCCAGCCGAGGACGGTGAGGCCCTCCTCGCCGGCGATCGTCTCGATCCGCGAGACGGCGTCCTGGATGCCGTCCTCCGGAAGGAAGGCGATACCGACGGCGTACGAACCGGCCGGCGGAAGTTCGAATCCGGCCACCTCACGGAAGAACGCGTCGGGTACCTGGGAGAGCAGGCCGGCGCCGTCACCGGAGTCGGGCTCGGAGCCGGTCGCGCCGCGGTGCTCCAGGTTGCGCAGAACCGTGAGCGCCTGCTCGACCAGCGCGTGGCTCGCCTCGCCGGTGAGGGTGGCCACAAAGCCGACGCCACAGGCGTCATGCTCGTTGCGGGGGTCGTACATACCCTGCGCAGCAGGGCGAGCATCCATGAACGACCAGTTCAGGCCATTCGTGGAGTGCTGGGACGGCTGGCGCGGCGTACGCATCGGCTCTCCCGTCGTCGTCAGTGGCATATAGCAGGTGCCGAGGGACGACGCTGGCCCTCTGCGTTTTTGTTGCGAAATTTCACGCAGGTTACATGATGGAGCGGTTCTCGGGAACTGGATACACCGTTCCAACATGCGGACGCCGTAGGGGTTTACGGCGGGGTACCGCTCATGCGGTGAAGGTGGTGGGGGACCGATCCGGACAGATCCGTGTCCATCGGTCCGCGGGGGCGGGGGTGAGCGTCGCCGACACCCCACAGGTGCACGTCAGGCGTCCTTGCCTGCGGTGCTTACGGCTCATGCCCAGTGGTTAAGCGTTCGAAACCAGCGAGTAACGGCTACTTATGCGGCCCAACGCATAAGTAGCGGTCCAGCTATCCTACGGCGGTTCCGAACAGGCTGCCCAGGGCGTACGTCACACCGGCCGCGGCGCCACCCAGCGCGAGCTGCCGCAGACCGCTGAACCACCAGGTCCGCGCGGTCACCCTGGCCACCACGGCACCACAGCCGAACAGCCCGACGAGCGCCAGCAGCACGGCGGGCCAGAGCGTGGTGGCGCCGAGCAGATACGGCAGTACGGGCAGCAGCGCACCCAGCGCGAACGAGCCGAAGGACGACACGGCGGCGACCAGCGGCGAGGGCAGGTCGCCGGGGTCGATGCCCAGCTCCTCGCGGGCATGTATCTCCAGCGCCTGCTCGGGATCGGCGGACAGCTGCCGGGCGACCTCCCGGGCGAGTGACGCCTCGACCCCTCTCGCCTCGTACAGCGCGGCCAGCTCGGCCTCCTCGTCCTGCGGATGCCTGCGCAGCTCCCTGCGCTCCACGTCCAGCTCGGCCTCGACGAGCTCGCGCTGCGAGGCGACGGAGGTGTACTCGCCGGCGGCCATGGAGAAGGCGCCGGCGGCCAGTCCCGCGAGCCCGGTGATGACGATGGTCTGATGGCTGACGGCCCCGGCGGCGACACCGGTGATCAGGGCGAGGTTGGAGACGAGCCCGTCCATGGCACCGAAGACCGCGGGCCGCAGCCACCCTCCGTTCACGTCCCGGTGGGTGTGGTTGTCGCGGTGCGCCTCGTGCAGCGTCGCCTGGGTCTCGATGACAGCCATGCGGGTCCCCCAACAGGTCTCGAAGATGCCCCACCTAAGCTGAGGCAAAGCTAAGTCTGGACTGAATCCACCTTTTGACAACATCGACACTACGCTCCGCCATTCCCCGCCGCCAGCAAGGAAAGGCTCGGCTAACCTGCGGTTTTACCTCTCTCCGCTCACTTGTGCGATGGGCTGCACAAATGTCGACCGGGTGACGTGGAGGCCTGGCAGGCTGCGGTCAACCGCCGTTGGTGGGACACATCCGCAAACGGTTCCGCGCCCCGGCGCGAAGCCCCTCCCGGAGAGGCCCGCCCATGTCATCGATCGTCTGCACCCCGCCGGCCCCCGCCCCCGACGAGCGCGCCTCCCCTCTGCACGACCGGGCGCGGGGCGCGCTGCTGGGCCTGGCGGTGGGCGACGCGCTCGGGGCGCCGGCGGAGAACATGAAGCCCTCCGAGATCCGCGCCCGCTGGGGCCGCATCACGGGGTACGTCACCGACACCCCGGCCGGCACGGACGACACCGAGTACGCGATCTTCTCCGGCCTGCTCCTCGCCCGCCACGGCTCGGCGCTCACCCCGGCCCACGTCGAGGCGGCCTGGCACGAGTGGATCGCCGACCGCGCCGAGGGCCCGTTCAAGGGCGCCGGCTTCAGCGAGCGCGGCACCCTGGAGAACCTCCGCCGGGGCCTCGCCGCCCCCATCTCCGCCCAGCACCGGCACGCCTGGAGCGACGGCCTGGCCATGCGGGCGGCCCCCTTCGGCGTCTTCGCGGCGGGCCGGCCCGTCGAGGCGGCCCGGCTCGTCGCGATCGACGGTTCGGTCAGCCACGAGGGCGAGGGCATCTACGGCGGCCAGGCGGTGGCGGCGGGCGTGGCGGCCGCGATGGCGGGAGCCCCGCCGACGGCGGTGGTCGCGGCCGCGCTGGCGGTGATCCCGGACGACTCCTGGACGGCCCGCTCCCTGCGCCGAGCCGTCTCGGTGGCCCACCGGGGCGAACGGGCGGTCCGCTCCGCGGTCGTCATCGGCGGCTACCCGTGGACCGACCTGGCCCCGGAGGCGGTGGCCCTGGCCTTCGGCGCGTACGCGGCGGCGGACGGCGACTTCCGGGATGCGGTACTGACGGCCGTCAACATGGGCCGCGACGCGGACACGACGGCAGCGGTGGCGGGGGCGCTGGCGGGGGCGACGCAAGGAGAGAAGGCGATCCCGCCGGACTGGGCCGCGGCAATCGGCCCGGCGAGGGGAAGCTGCCTGCCGTCGATGGCGGGCCAACACGTACTGGAGGTGGCGGCACTCCTGACAGGAGCGCCCCCGAGAACGCCGGCCCCGACCTCCTCCCCACCAACCGACCCACCCCCTCCGCCCCACACCGAGCCCCACCCCTCGACATCAACGCCTGCACCAACCGAGCCCCACCCCTCGACCCCCACCTCTCAACCGACCGAGCGCCCCTCGACCCCGACCTCCCTACCGGCCGAGCCACGGCCCTCGACACCCACCGCCCCGGCAACCGAGCGGCCCACGCCCCCGGCCTACCTGCCGACCGAGCCACGGCCCTCGACACCGCCATCTCTGCCGACCGAGCCACGGCCCTCAACCCCGGCCTCCCTGTCAACCGAGCCACGGCCCTCGACGCCGCCATCCCTGCCGACCGAGCGGCCCTCGACCCCGGCCTCCCTGTCGACCGAGCGGCGGCCTTCGACGGCGGACTTCGCACCTACCGGGCCACGCCCCTCGACGCCGACCTCTCAAGGAACCGAGTCGGGTGGTGGGTGGGCGAGGGATTGGGGGGGTCGGGGGCGGAGCCCCCTGGGGGGCGGCTGCCGCGAGGGGCTGCGGTGAAGCGGCGTCGTATCGAGGGGCTCCTGCTCGGCCTCGCCGCAGGCGACGCCGCAGGCTGGCCCGCCGCCCGGCACCGCGCCGCCCGCATGCCGGAGTGGACCCGCCGTCTCACCCGGGAACTCGACACCTTCGCCGAACAGAACGCGACCACCACCCTCCCCGTCCCCATCGCCCTCAACCAGCCCCCCGAGCCCCTCCGCCTCGGCCCCTCCGACGACGCCGAATGGGCGGCCTTCGCCGCGGAAGCCGTCCTGCGCGCCGGCGACGACACCGCCCTCGCCGACCTCAGCCGTGAGCTCCGTACCCGCGCCGCCATCGACCTCACCTGGACCGCCGTGGCCTCCGAGGTCGCCGCCGCCGCGGAACGCGCCCCCGAGATCGAGTCGGCCGTCCTCCCCCTGCGCGCCCGTATCTCCGTCCGCGCCGGCCTCGGCAACCTCGCCACCGGCCTGCGCCCGCCCGCCACCGGCCACGACAACCCGCACTACTTCGACGACGCCGCCTGCGTCCGCGCCTGCGCACTCGCCGTCGCCCACCCCGGCGACCCCCAACGCGCCGCCGACCTCGCCGAGTTCGACGCCCACTACACCCAGGACGGCGACGGAGTGCACGGCGCCCGCGCCATGGCCGCGGCCCTCGCCCTCGCCCTCGTCGGCGCCGAGGTGGAGACCTGCGTGGCCGCCGCGCTCGCCGAACTCCCCGAGGCCACCGAGATCGGCCGCAACGCCCGCCACGCCCTGACCCTCACGGCCACGGCCGACACCGCCTTCGCCCTCGTCCCCCTCCTCGAACACCAAATCGTCGACCACGTCTACAGCTACGGCATCGCCGCCGCCGAAACCGTCCCGGTCGCGCTCGCCCTCGCCACCGCCGCACGCGGGCGGATCGCCGAGGCCGTCCCCGCCGCCGCCTGCCTCTCCCGGGTCGCCGACTCGGCCCCCGCCCTGGCCGGCGCGCTCACCGGCGCCCTCGGCGGCGCCGACTCGATCCCGCCGCCCTGGCGGGACGCCTGCCGCACCCTCTCCGGCTGCGCCCTCCCCCGCCTCACCGGCACCGACCTCGTGGAACTCGCCGAACTCCTGGAAGCCACACAACCGGCCCATCCAGGTGGATGATTCGGTTCATGACGCCCAAAGGAGAAGAAAGCGCCGGAGCTTCGCTCGACGAGCGGATCACCGGAGCGCTCGTCGGAGCCGCCGTCGGTGACGCCCTCGGCGGCCCGGTCGAGGGCTACTCCCCCGACCAGATCCTGGAACGCCACGGCGGCCGCGTGCACGGTATCGTCGGCCCCTGGAACGGCGACGCCTGGCGCACCGCCCGCCCCATCGCCCCGTACCACAAGGGCGACGGGCACGTCACCGACGACACCTTGATGACCCATGCGCTGGTACGGGTGTACGACCGCGTCCGCGACCACCTCGACGCGTACGCGATCGCCGACCACCTGGTCCCCGACCTGATGACCAACCCCCGCTGGATCCCGGAGCTGGAGACCGAGACCATCCCCCTCCAGCGGGTCTTCCTCGCCGAGAAGTGGCTGGCGACCCGCCTGCATTACGGCCATGTCGACCCCCGCGAGGCCGGCACCGGCAACATCGTCAACTGCGGTGCGGCGATGTACATGGCCCCGGTCGGCCTGGTCAACGCGGCGAACCCGTGGGCCGCGTACGCCGAGGCCCTGGACATCGCCGGCGCCCACCAGTCGTCGTACGGCAGGGAGGCGGCGGGCGTCTTCGCCGCGGCGGTGGCGGCGGCCGCCGCGCCGGGCGCGACAGCGGACTCCGTCGTCACCGCGTGCCTGTCCCTGGCGAAGGACGGCACGCGCACGGCGATCGAAGCGGTGTGTGAAGCGGCCGCACACCACACCGACTTCGAGTCGGCTCTCACCCCCCTCCGGGAGGCGGTCACCCCCTACGACACGGTCGGCCCCGACTACCGCGCCCCCTCGCTCGGCGCCCGCCGCCCCTCCCGCCTGCACGCGATCGAGGAACTCCCCGTCGCACTCGGCATGTTGCTGGTGTCAGGCGGCGACTACCGGCACGCCGTCCTCGGCTCCGTCAACTACGGCCGGGACTGCGACTCGATCGCGACGATGGCGGGTGCGATCGCCGGGGCGCTGGGTTCCGCCGTGCCGGAGGAGTGGTCGAAGCGGGTCGCCGAGGCGAGCCGCCTCGACCTCTGGGAGCCGCCGCGCGCCCTGGCCGCCGTGACCAGGGAGATCTTCACCCGCGACACGGAACGCCGACGCGCCCACGAGGAGTCCTTCGCCCGCCTCGGAGGCCCGAGTTGCTCCGCCTGACCTGGGTCCAGCCGGAGGACCTGCTGGGTCATGAGATCCGCCAGGCCCGGCAGGACGGGCGGGAGCCGTCGGCCGTCGAGGCGAGATGGCGGGCGGCGGGCGGCGCGTCCGCGCCGAGCCGGGCCGGTGCGTCACCGGAGCGGGTGTCCCGCTATCTCCGCCAACTGGCGGAGGACCTCCTCGACGAACTCGCGGACCTGCCGAGCAGGTTGAACGAGCCGACGGATCTGGCAGCGATCATGGCGCTGTGTCCGCAGTGGCCGACCGCGCAACGGGGAGGGCGGTGCGGACCGTCGTACGACTGCGGGTGCGATGTGGTCGCTCGCGCAGTTCCCCGCGCCCCTGACGGGGCGCTGCCCAGCCGTGTCTCTCATCCAGCCGCGGGCACTCGTGCCGCTGGGGCGATGGGGGTCCCCCCGCTCGAGCGAAGCCGAGAGTGGGGGAGGGTGGGCGCTGGGGGTACCCCCTCTGGGGGAGGCACCCGGCAAGCGCTGGTGAGCGTCCCCACCCCCCGGCCTCCACACCCCCGCACCTACCACGCCGCCTGGCTCGGCAGAGCCGTTGGCTGTCTGCTCGGCAAACCCGTCGAGAAGCTCCCCCTCCACGCCATCCGTGAACTCGCCCAAGCAGCCGGCAACTGGCCCCTGAACCACTACTTCACCGCCCGCGGTGTCCCCGCCGAGCTCCTCGCCGCCCACCCCTGGAACCGCCGCTCCGCAGCCACCTCCCTCGTCGAGAACATCGACGGCATGCCCGAGGACGACGACCTCAACTACCCCCTCCTCAACCTCCTCCTGCTCCAGCGCCGCACCAGAGCCTTCACCACCACCGACGTAGCCGCCCTCTGGCTCGACGAACTCCCCGCCGGCCGCACCTTCACCGCCGAGCGCGTCGCCTACCGCAACCTCCTCACCGGCGTCGAACCGCCGCACACCGCCCGCCACCGCAACCCCTTCCGCGAGTGGATCGGCGCCCTGATCCGCGCCGACGTGCACGGCTGGACCAACCCCGGCGACCCGGCCGCCGCGGCCGAGCAGGCTCATCGCGACGCCGCCCTCACCCACACGGCCAACGGCGTCTACGCGGCGATGTTCACGGCGGCCACCATCGCCACCGCCGCCACCGGAACCCACGACATCCACGCCTGCCTGCGCTCCGGCCGCACGGTGATCCCGCCCCGGTCCCGCCTGGCACAGGCGATCGACCAGGCGATCCGGCTGGCCGAGACCCACGCGGACTTCGAGGCGGTCGTGGCGGAGCTCCACCGCACCCACTCCCCCACCCACCACTGGGTGCACGCCATCCCCAACACCGCGCTGATCGCCGCCGCCCTCACCCACGCCGACGGCGACTTCACCGGCTCCGTCTGCCGTGCGGTGAGCGGCGGCTGGGACACCGACTCGAACGGCGCGACGGCCGGCTCGGTCGCCGGGCTGCTCGCCGGCGACCCCGACGCCCTCCCCGACCGCTGGACGACCCAGCTCAAGAACCGACTCGCCACCTCCGTCGCCGGCTTCGACGGCACCGGCTTCGACACCCTCGCCCACCTCACCCACCTGGAGGCGACCCGCCCATGACCCAGATCGCCGTACTCGGCAGCACGAACATGGACCTCGTCGCGTACGTCGAGAAGGCCCCGCAGCTCGGCGAGACCGTGACCGGACGGGAGTTCCGTACCGTCCCCGGCGGCAAGGGCGCCAACCAGGCGATCGCCGCCGCCCGCGCCGGCGCCACCGTCTCGATGATCGGCGCGGTCGGCCATGACGGCTACGGCGCCCGGATGCGGGAGACCCTCGAACACTCCGGCGTGGACACCGACTCGCTGCGCACGATCGAGGGCCCCTCCGGCACCGCGCACATCGTCGTGGACGACGAGGGCGGCAACGCGATCGTCGTGATCCCCGGCGCGAACGGCACCGTCGACCATCTCGCCCCCGGCGACGAGGGCGTCATCGCCTCCGCGGACACCCTCCTGCTCCAGCTGGAGATCCCGCTGCCCGCGGTCGTCGCCGGTGCGCAGGCCGCCCGCCGGCACGGCGTCCGGACCATCCTCACCCCGTCCCCCACCCGTCCCCTGCCCTCCGAACTCCTCGAAAACATCGACCTGTTGGTGCCCAACGAGCGCGAGGCCGCCGACCTCACCGACCGCGCCGACCCGCGCGACGCGGCCGCCGCCCTGCTCGGCCTGGTGCCACAGGTCGTGGTCACCCTCGGCGCCGCCGGCTGCCTCTACCTCACCCGGGACGCAGCGCCCCTCGTCATCCCGGCGCCCCGGGTGACCGCCGTCGACTCGACGGGCGCGGGGGACACCTTCGTCGGCGCCCTCGCGGTCGCCCTGGCCGAGGAGAAGCCCATCCGGGAGGCCCTGTCCTGGGCGGCGGCCGCGGCCGCGCTCGCCGTGCAACGGGAGGGGGCGTCGACGTCCATGCCGTACCGTCCGGAGATCGAGGCCCAGTACACCGCATGAGTACGACAACACAGCCCCAGCCCCTCGCCGGCCTGCGCGTGCTCGACCTCGCCACCCTCTTCGCCGGCCCCCTCGCCGCCACCCTGCTCGGTGACTTCGGCGCCGAGGTCGTCAAGGTCGAGCACCCCGCCAAACCCGACCCCTCCCGGGGGCACGGCCCGGCCAAGCAGGGCGTCGGCCTGTGGTGGAAGCTGCTCGGCCGTAACAAGCGGACCATCACCCTCGACCTGTCCAAGCCCGGTGGCCGCGCCACGCTGCTCCGGCTCGCCGCCACCGCCGACGTGATCGTGGAGAACTTCCGGCCCGGCACCCTGGAGAAGTGGGACCTCGGCTGGGAGGAACTCTCCGCCGCCAACCCCCGGCTGATCCTGACCCGGGTCACGGCCTTCGGCCAGTTCGGCCCCTACGCCCACCGCCCCGGCTTCGGCACCCTCGCCGAGGCGATGAGCGGCTTCGCGGCGATCACCGGCGAACCGGACGCCCCGCCCACGCTGCCGCCGTTCGGGCTCGCCGACTCCATCGCGGCACTGGCGACCGCGTACGCCGTGATGACCGCACTCGCCGCCCGGGACCGCACCGGCGAGGGCCAGGTCGTCGACATGGCGATCATCGAACCGATCCTCACCGTCCTCGGCCCCCAGCCCACCTGGTACGACCAGCTCGGCTACGTCCAGGCGCGCACCGGCAACCGCTCCGCCAACAACGCCCCGCGCAACACCTACCGCACGGCGGACGGGACCTGGGTCGCCGTCTCCACCTCGGCCCAGTCGATCGCGGAACGGGTACTGCGGCTGGTCGGGCGCCCGGAGCTGATCGACGAGCCGTGGTTCGCGACCGGCGCCGACCGGGCCGCGCACTCCGACGTCCTCGACGCGGCCGTCGGCGACTGGATCGCCACCCGCTCCCGCGCCGAGGTGCTGGCCGAGTTCGAGAAGGCGGAGGCGGCGGTCGCCCCCATCCAGGACGTACGGGACGTGATGGACGACCCGCAGTACCTGGCGCTGGACACGATCACCACCGTCCCCGACCCCGAACTGGGGCCGCTGCGCATGCAGAACGTCCTCTTCCGGCTCTCCTCGACCCCCGGCGCGATCCGCTGGACCGGCCGCCCGCACGGTGCCGACACGGACGAGGTCCTCACCGAGCTGGGTCTGACCCCGGCCCAGCTGCTGGCCCTGCGTGAGGAGGGCGCCGTATGACCACCGCGCCCTTCCCGCTGACCTGGCTGTACGTCCCCGGTGACCGGCCGCATGTCGTCGCCAAGGCGCTGGCCTCCGGCGCGGATGTGGTGGTGGTCGACCTGGAGGACGCCGTCGCCCCCGACCGCAAGGACTGCGCCCGCGCCGCCACCGCCGACCTCCTGGCCCACCCCCAGCCGGTCCCGGTGCACGTCCGGATCAACGGCCTGGACACCCCCTGGGCCGCGGCGGACCTCAAGGCCCTGCTCGGCCTCCCCGGCCTGGCCGGCCTGCGGCTCCCCAAGGTGACCGGCCCCGACGACATCCACCACATCGCGGCCCGGACCGCCGCCCTCCCTCTCTACGCCCTTCTCGAATCGGCCCTCGGCATCGAGCACGCCTACGCCATCGCCGCCGCCCACCCCGCCCTGCGGGGCATCTCGCTCGGGGAGGCCGACCTGCAGGCCGACCTGGGCGTGTACGACGACATCGGCCTCGACTGGTCCCGTTCCCGGATCGTGGTCGCCGCCCGGGCCGCTGGCCTCGCCCCGCCGCCCCAGTCGGTCCACCCCGACACCCGCGACCTCAAGGGCCTCGCCGCCTCCTGCGCCCGCGGCCGCGCCCTGGGCTTCCTGGGCCGCGCCGCCATCCACCCCCGCCAGCTCCCGATCATCGAACGCGCCTACCTCCCCACGCAGGCCGAACTGGAACAGGCCGAGAAGATCATCAAGGCGGCCACCACGGAACAGGGCGCCCAGGCCCT
Source organism: Streptomyces sp. NPDC054813 (assembly GCF_053611365.1). Taxonomy (NCBI): domain Bacteria; kingdom Bacillati; phylum Actinomycetota; class Actinomycetes; order Kitasatosporales; family Streptomycetaceae; genus Streptomyces; species Streptomyces sp. NPDC054813. Next base: position 346,349 of record NZ_JBSHAF010000005.1, read on the forward strand.
CCCGGACGGCAGCTTCATCGACGCGGCGGTGGTAGCGACGGCCCGCAGAACCCTGTCCCTACTGAACCGCCGCTGACACCGACAGCCCGATCCCTTCTTCGGTCCTTGGCCGGTGAACTTCTTCCGCCGCAACGGCCTGCACCCCCGCGGCGGTACCGGGCTCGCCGGGACCCGTCGGCCCGCACGCGAAGAGGGCGCCCGGTTCCGTCCCGGGCGCCCTCTTCGTCGTATCGCGGCAGGTCAGCTCTTCTTGGTCGCCGACCCGGCCTCGTCCTTGGCTTCGGCCTCGTGCTCGGCTGCGTCCTCGGCCTCGTGCTCGGCCTCGCCTTCGGAAGCCTCCGTCTCGGAAGCCTCCTTGGCTTCAGCAGCCTCGGCGGTGTCACCCGTACCGTCGGTCTCCCCGTCGGAGGCACCCGGCTCGACCACCGCCTCCTGGCCCGGCCGCTTCTTCGCGGAGAGCACGATGTACAGCACCGCGAGCAGGAACACGATCATCGCGGTCCAGTCGTTGAGCCGCAGGCCGAGGATGTGGTGGGCGTCGTCGACGCGCATGTACTCGATCCAGCCGCGGCCCACGCAGTACGCGGCGACGTACAGCGCGAACGCCCGCCCGTGCCCCAGCTTGAATCGGCGGCCGGCCCAGATCACCAGGAAGCCGACGCCGATGCACCACAGCGACTCGTAGAGGAAGGTCGGGTGGTAGTAGCCGGGGACCCGGCCGCCCTCGGACGAGGTGATGTGCAGGGCCCACGGCACATGCGTCTCGCGGCCGTACAGCTCCTGGTTGAACCAGTTGCCCCAGCGGCCGATCGCCTGGGCGAAGGCGATGCCGGGGGCGATGGCGTCGGCGTAGGCAGGGAGCGGGATGCCCCGGCGCCGGCAGCCGATCCACGCACCCACCGCGCCGAGAGCGATCGCGCCCCAGATACCGAGGCCGCCCTGCCACACCTTGAACGCGTCGACCCAGTCACGGCCCTCGCTGAAGTACAGCTCGTAGTCCGTGATCACGTGGTACAGACGCCCGCCGACCAGGCCGAACGGCACGGCCCAGACGGCGATGTCGGCCACGGTGCCGGCCCGCCCGCCCCGGGCGATCCAGCGCCTGTTTCCGAGCCAGACGGCTACGAAGACACCGATGATGATGCAGAAGGCGTAGCCGCGCAGCGGAATGGGACCGAGATGGATCACTCCGCGCGAAGGGCTGGGAATGTAGGCAAGATATTCCATGGCAGGGTCGACGCTACCGTGCCGGACCGGGCCGACGGCAACCAGCCCGGCTACGGCTCCATAACAGGGGCGTGAGAAATGCTTACCCCGCTCACCCCTTGTTGGCGTCCTCCACGAGCTGCTTCAGCTTGGCCGGGGTCATGGTCTGGTCCTGGTAGATGTTCTTGCCGTCGAGCAGAACGGTCGGGGTGCCGCCGAACTTGGCCGCCTGGAAGGCCTCGTTGGACTTCACGACCCAGGCGTTGTGCTTGCCGTCCTTGACACACTTCTGGAACGTCGGCGTATTCAGGCCCTGGACCTTGCCGGCCAGCTCGATCAGCTTGTCGTTGTTCGAGAAGGTGTCGTCGGTTTCCTTCGGCTGGTTCTCGTACAGCACGTCGTGGTAGTCGCGGAACTTGCCCGCGTCCTGGGCGCAGGCCGCCGCGTTGGCCGCGTTCCGGGAGCCGCTGCCGCCGAGGTTGCCGTCGATCAGCGTGACCAGGTGGTACTCGATTCTGAGCTTGCCGGAGTCGGTCAGCTCGTGGAGCGTCGGGCGGTACGCCGTCTCGAAGGCCTGGCAGGCCGGGCAGCGGAAGTCCTCCCAGATGGTGAGCGTCGCCTTGGCATCGTCCTTGCCGACCGGGATCGCGAGGCTGTCCTTGCCCTGCGCACCCGAGGGCGCCACGACCGGGCCCGAGCTCTTGCTGTTCTTGTCCTTGCCCGCGTTCGCGGCGACGACGCCGATCACCGCCGCCAGGCCGAGGACACAGACGACGCTCGCGCCCACGATCAGCGTGCGCCGTCGCTTGTCCGCGGACTTCTGCTTCTCGCGGTCGGCTGCGATCCGCTCGCGGGCCGTCCGCTTTCCGTCACGATTCTTCTCGCTCACACCACCAGAACGAACCGGGGGGGGGGCCCCCCCCCCCCCCCCGCCCCGGGCACCCCCCGCAGACTGGCCGCGATAGCGGTGTGTTCGTGAGAGCCAGGCGCCCCCCCCCC
>NZ_JBSHAF010000005.1:348563-443292 GCF_053611365.1 Streptomyces sp. NPDC054813
TCGGCGTCGCGCGGGCGGGGGTGTGCGCGGCGGGCGGCCGGCCTGCCCCGCGCCGCGCAACGCCCCCCCCCCCCCCCCCCCCCCGGGCCCCGCCCCCCCCCCCCCCCCCCCCGGTCCGAGGTCCACCCGTTCGAGTGACCGGATGATCCGTGGTGTTCCGTTACGCCTGTCCGCGCACGCCCTTCGCCAGGTCACCGGCGAGTTCCCGGACGGCCACCACGCCGGCCGCGTCGTCCGGCGCGTCCAGCATCCGCTTCACGAAGGCCGAGCCGACGATCACCCCGTCGGCGAAGCCGGCGACCTCGGCGGCCTGGGCCGCGTTGGAGACACCGAGGCCGACACAGACGGGCAGTCCGGTGCCGGTGGCCCGGGTGCGTTCCACCAGGTCCTGGGCCTGTGCGCCGACCGATGCCCGGGTACCCGTGACGCCCATCAGGGAGGCCGCGTAGACGAAGCCGCTGCCGGCCGCCGTGATCTGCGCGAGCCGCTCGTCCTTGCTGCTGGGCGCCACGACGAAGACCGTCGCGAGGCCGTGCTTCTCGGCGTGCTCCCTCCACAGGGCCGACTCCTGGACGGGCAGGTCGGGCAGGATGCAGCCCGCGCCGCCCGCCTCGGCCAGCTCGGCGGTGAAGCGCTCGACACCGTAGCGGTCGATGGGGTTCCAGTACGTCATGACGAGGATCGGCTTGCCGGTGGCCGCGTAGGCCTCCTTGACCGTGCGCATGACGTCCGCGATCTTGACGCCGCCGCGCAGGGCGATGTCGTCGGCGGTCTGGATGACCGGGCCGTCGAGCACCGGGTCGCTGTGCGGCAGCCCGACCTCGACGACGTCAGCGCCGCCGTCCAGGACGGCCTTGATCGCCTCGATGCCGCCGGCCACGGTCGGGAACCCGGCCGGGAGGTAGGCGATCAGGGCGCTGCGGCCCTCGGCCTTGGCACCCGCGAGGGTGTCGGACAGGAGCTGAATGTTCCCACTCACTTGGCGTCCCCCTCGATCTCGGCGGTGGCGGTGGCGTCGGCGGCGACCTCGGCGTCGGTGTCGTACAGCCCGAAGTAGCGGGCGGCGGTGTCCATGTCCTTGTCGCCGCGGCCGGACAGGTTGACGACGATCAGCCCGTCCTTGCCGAGCTCCCGGCCGACCTCCAGGGCGCCGGCGAGGGCGTGCGCGCTCTCGATGGCCGGGATGATGCCCTCGGTGCGGGACAGCAGGCGCAGGGCCTGCATGGCCGCGTCGTCGGTGACCGCGCGGTACTCGCCGCGGCCGGAGTCCTTGAGGTAGGAGTGCTCCGGGCCGATGCCCGGGTAGTCCAGACCGGCCGAGATCGAGTACGGCTCGGTGATCTGGCCCTCGTCGTCCTGGAGGACGTAGGACCGGGAGCCGTGCAGGATGCCGGGCTCGCCGGCGGTGAGGGTGGCCGCGTGCTCGCCGGTCTCGATGCCGTGGCCCGCGGGCTCGCAGCCGATGAGGCGGACACCCTCGTCGGGGATGAAGGCGTGGAAGAGGCCGATGGCGTTGGAGCCGCCGCCGACGCAGGCGATCGCCGCGTCGGGGAGGCGACCGACCCGCTCCAGGAGCTGGCGGCGGGCCTCGACGCCGATGACCCGGTGGAAGTCGCGGACCATCGCCGGGAAGGGGTGCGGTCCTGCGACCGTACCGAAGAGGTAGTGGGTGTGGTCGACGTTGGCCACCCAGTCGCGGAACGCCTCGTTGATGGCGTCCTTCAGGGTGCGGCTGCCGGACTTCACGGAGATGACCTCGGCGCCGAGCATGCGCATCCGGGCCACGTTCAGGGCCTGGCGCTGGGTGTCGATCTCGCCCATGTAGATGGTGCAGTCGAGGCCGAACAGCGCACAGGCGGTGGCCGTCGCCACGCCGTGCTGGCCGGCGCCGGTCTCCGCGATCACCCGGGTCTTGCCCATGCGCCTGGTGAGCAGTGCCTGGCCGAGCACGTTGTTGATCTTGTGGGAGCCGGTGTGGTTGAGGTCCTCGCGCTTGAGGAAGACGCGGGCGCCGCCCGCGTGTTCCGCGAAGCGGGGCACCTCGGTGAGGGAGCTGGGGCGGCCGGTGTAGTTGACCATCAGGTCGTCGAGTTCGCGGGCGAACTCGGGGTCGTGCTTGGCCTTGTCGTATTCGACGGCGACCTCGTCCACGGCGGCGACGAGGGCCTCCGGGATGAACTTGCCGCCGAAGGCGCCGAAGTAGCCCTCGGGAGAGGGCACCTGGCCTTCTGGGTCAGGGAAGAAGTACTCGCTGGGCATGCGGAAACCTCACGGTGAGTGCGTGTGAAAAGACACTGTTCGCCGTGGGGGCGGAGCTTGCTGTACGACCTCAGGCCGTGTGCGGCTGGTCGCGCTCACGCGACGGAGTCGCATGGTCAGATACAGCCCCGCGCCCCTTGGGGGCGCGCTGCCATCGACGCCCGTTGACCTGCCCAGGTTCGTCTCCGATGACATAACGCACGCGGCGGCCGTGGACGCGCCTCGCCGGGGCTCGGCAGCCCCGGGGGCGGCAGCCGCGCGCGAGGCGGGCGTACCGGTCCACGGTCGTCACGGTCAGAGTCATCGGTGTCAGCCTACCGGGTGATCAGGGGCGGCCGTGGCGCAGTGCCGGGTGTTCACCCGCCGCCACCAGGTCGGCCACCGCCGACTTGGGGTCGCGGCCGGTCACCAGGGACTCGCCGACCAGGACCGCGTCGGCACCGGCGTTGGCGTAGGCGATCAGGTCGTGCGGGCCGCGGACGCCGGACTCGGCGACCTTGACCACGGTGTCGGGGATCTCCGGGGCGACCCGCTCGAAGGTGGAGCGGTCGACCTCCAGGGTCTTCAGGTTGCGCGCGTTGACGCCGATCACCTTGGCGCCCGCGTCCACCGCGCGCTCGGCCTCGTCCTCGTCGTGCACCTCGACGAGCGGGGTGAGGCCGATGGAGACCGCGCGCTCGATCAGCGACTCCAGGGCCGGCTGGTCGAGGGCGGCGACGATCAGCAGCGCGAGGTCGGCGCCGTACGCGCGGGCCTCCCACAGCTGGTACGACGTGACGATGAAGTCCTTGCGCAGGACCGGGATGTCCACACGGGCCCGGACCGCCTCCAGGTCGGCCAGCGAGCCGCCGAAGCGACGCTGCTCGGTCAGGACCGAGATGACGGCCGCGCCGCCCGCCTCGTAGTCCGCGGCGAGCCCGGCCGGGTCGGCGATCGCGGCCAGCGCGCCCTTGGACGGGCTGGAGCGCTTGACCTCGCAGATCACCTTGACGCCGTCGCCGCGCAGTGCGGCCACGCCGTCCTTGGCGGCGGGCGCCTTCGCCGCGCGCTCCTTGAGCTCGTCGAGGCTGACGCGCGCCTGCCGCTCCGCGAGGTCGGCACGGACTCCGTCGATGATCTCGTCGAGCACACTCACGCGAGCGGTCCCCTTCCGGTTCCGGACGGTTCTTCCGAGCGGGTCGAAACCCTTGCGGGTCAAAACCCATGGTCACATCGATGGTATCCGCAGGACGGCGCCGACCTCGCATCCGGCCGAGGCCCGATCCCGCTACCTGGACGTTTGCCAGTTGATCAAGGATGCAACCAGCCGACGAAGGGCAGATTCCGGACAACGGTGAAGACCAGCAGCACCGCGCCCAGGGTCCACATCGGGACCGGCCTGAGCTCGATCCGGGCGGGCCGGCCGCGTGCCGCGCGCACCACCCAGATGGTCCACACCACGGCGAAGGCCAGATAGGCGGCCACACCCGCCGCGTTGTCCCGCAGCGCGGCCAGGAAGTCGCCGTGGATGAACGCGTGCGCGCTGCGCAGGCCGCCGCAGCCGGGGCAGTACAGGCCGGTGAGCCGGTAGAGGGGGCAGACCGGGTAGTGGCCGGGCTGGTTGGGGTCGACCGTGCCGACGTAGGCGAAGGCCCCGACGACGGCGGCCAGCACCCCCGCGGGCACGGCCAGCCGTCCGCGCAGGGAGGGCGGCGCCGGGGCGGCCGCGCTGGAGGTGTCGGCGTTCACGCCTCGCATTGTGCCCCGTACGGTCGGCACATGCGCGCGAGGGGCGTCCCGATGTCTCGGGACGCCCCTCGGGAAGCGCTGCAAGCGCTGTCGATCAGCCCTCGGCGGTGACCGGCTCGCGGGTGACGGCCGGGGCGCTGTGCGCCGTCACCAGGGCGGTCTGCTTCGGCATGCCGAGGCCCATGGCGCGCATGATCATGCCGACCACGCCACCGAGGACCACGATCACCATGCCGGCCCAGAAGCCCACCGGCTGGGCCATCACCATGAAGGCGCCCGCGACGCAGAAACCGATGAAGGCGATGGTGACGCCCGTCCAGGCGGCCGGGGTGTGACCGTGGCTGCTGCCCGCCATGACTTGCTCCTCGTTAGCTGGTGCGTGTCGTACGTGCCGTCCGTGGCCGCGCTCGTACGGGTCCGTTCCGGACGCTCGACTTCCATTGTCACGTACCCGCACGCCTGCCGTGAGCGGGGGGAGCGTCTGATTCGCCACATCCGGGCACTTGAGCCCGTCGTCAAGCGCCCGAAGGGGCGCGGGGCCGTGTTCGATGGGCGGCTCCGCCGCGTGGGCGCGACCAGCCGCGACGGCGCCGCAGACGGCAGACGGCAGACGGCAGACGGCAGACGGCAGACGGCAGAGCATCTCATCGCGGCGCCCCCAGCGGAGCGCTCAGGCTCCCGTGGGGTCCTCGCCCCGGTCCAGGGCCTTCCAGATGTCCTCGGGCCGGTCCGGGTCGACCGGCTTCGGTGCGCGGCGCGGCCGCTCCGCCCCCGTGCCGCGCTCGTAGCGGCCGGACATGGCGGGCCAGAGACGGCCGTAGCGCAGCGCGAGCAGTCCGGCGATCAGGATGAGCGCGCCGCCGGCCGCGGCGACGTACGGCCAGCCGGTGTGGCTGAGGGCGTCGACCGCGGCGGAGGAGTCGCCACTGGCCTCGGCGGCCTTCTCGTCCAGCGCGGAGCCGTCGGAGGCGCCCGCCAGGGCGGCGACGACGATACCGGCGCCGGAGAGCGCGAGGAGCCCGGAGACCAGGAAGCGGCCGGCCCTGCGGACGGCGAAGACGGCGACGAGCGCGGCGAGGCCCACTATGGCGAGGGCCGCGGGAACGCCCGTGACGTCGCTGCCCTTGGCGGTCAGCGGGAAGGCGCCACCGGCCACCGTCGCGGTGCCCTCCGCCCAGCGCTGCCGGCTGGACAGCAGGGCCACGGCCGCGCCGAGCCCACCGAACAACAGCGCGACGGCGAGGCTGCGGCGGCCGGACCCGCTGTGCGCGGCGGCTTGGGAACGGGGGTGAGGAACGGCAGTCACGTACTCCACTATCGCTTGAACCCCGGGCGAACGGTCACCCGGGGTTGAGTGAGAAGCGCCCTACTTGCCCAGTCTGTTGGCCGTGTGCACCGCGCGCAGCACCGCCGCCGCCTTGTTGCGGCACTCCTGGTCCTCCGCGACCGGGTTGGAGTCGGCGACGATGCCCGCGCCGGCCTGGACGTACGCCGTGCCGTCCCGCAACAGGGCGGTACGGATGGCGATCGCGGTGTCGGAGTCGCCGGCGAAGTCGAGGTAGCCGACGCAGCCGCCGTACAACCCCCTTCTGGACGGCTCCAGTTCGTCGATGATCTGCATCGCCCGGGGCTTGGGGGCGCCGGAGAGGGTGCCGGCCGGGAAGCAGGCGGTGAGGACGTCGAAGGCGGTACGGCCCTCGGAGACCTTGCCGGTGACCGTCGAGACGATGTGCATGACGTGCGAGTACCGCTCGACGGACATGAAGTCGACGACCTCGACGGAGCCCGGTTCGCAGACCCGGCCCAGGTCGTTGCGTCCGAGGTCGACGAGCATCAGGTGCTCGGCGCGCTCCTTGGGGTCGGCCATCAGCTCGTCGGCGAGGTCCTGGTCCTCGCGCGGGGTGGCCCCGCGCGGCCGGGTGCCGGCGATGGGGTGGACCATGGCCCGGCCGTCCTCGACCTTGACCAGGGCCTCGGGGGACGACCCGACGACGTCGAAGCCCTCGAAGCGGAAGAGGTACATGTACGGCGAGGGGTTGGTGGCCCTAAGGACGCGGTAGACGTCCAGCGCGCTCGCCGTGCACGGGGTCTCGAAGCGCTGTGAGGGGACGACCTGGAAGGCCTCGCCGGCGCGGATGCGCTCCTTGATGTCCTCGACCGCGGCCTGGAAGTCGGGGCCGCCCCACAGGGCGGTGTACTCGGGGAGCTCGGAGGGGGGCAGGGCGGCCGGGGGCTGGGCGACCGGGCGGGAGAGGTCGGCCTCCATGGCGTCCAGGCGGGCGATCGCGTCGGTGTAGGCCTCGTCGACGCCGGTGTCGAGGTCGTTGTGGTTGATCGCGTTGGCGATCAGCAGGACCGAGCCCTCCCAGTGGTCCATCACCGCGAGATCGCTGGTGAGGAGCATGGTCAGCTCGGGCAGCCCGAGGTCGTCCCGCTCCCCCGGGCCGATCTTCTCCAGGCGGCGCACGATGTCGTAGCCCAGATAGCCGACCATGCCGCCGGTGAACGGGGGCAGGTCCTCCGCGTGCGGGGTGTGCAGGGCCTCGATGGTGGCGCGCAGGGCGGCCAGCGGGTCGCCGTCGACGGGCACGCCGACCGGCGGGGCGCCGAGCCAGTGGGCCTGGCCGTCACGGGCGGTGAGAGTGGCCGCGGAGCGGACGCCCACGAACGAGTAGCGAGACCATTGGAAGGCTGTGCGGCCGTTCTCGGCGGACTCCAGCAGGAAGGTGCCGGGGCGCTCGGCGGCAAGCTTGCGGTAGAGCGCGACCGGGGTGTCGCCGTCGGCGAGGAGCTTGCGGGTGACCGGGATGACACGCCGGTCGGTCGCCAGCTTGCGGAAGGTCTCTAGGTCCATGGCGGCAGACCTTACTGATCGGAGGCCGGGACGCCGGAATCGGCACCGTCCTTGAGGAGCACGTCGGCGTCGAAGCAGGTGCGGTCGCCGGTGTGGCAGGCGGCGCCCACCTGGTCGACCTTGACCAGCAGGGTGTCGGCGTCGCAGTCGAGGGCGACGGACCTGACCCACTGGAAGTGACCGGAGGTGTCGCCCTTGACCCAGTACTCCTGGCGGCTGCGCGACCAGTAGGTGCAGCGGCCGGTGGTGAGGGTGCGGTGCAGCGCCTCGTCGTCCATCCAGCCGAGCATCAGTACCTCGCCCGTGTCGTACTGCTGGGCGATGGCGGGCACGAGGCCGTCGGCGCTGCGCTTGAGGCGGGCGGCGATCTCCGGGGCGAGGCCGCTGGGCGGGGGCGTACCGGTCGTACTGGTCATGGGTGCCATTGTGCCGCGCGGCACCGACAGTCACGGACCGTGTCCACTGTCCGGACCGTGCGTGGGGCCGTAGGCTGGCACCATGTCGACCTTCGCCAAGCGTGAACGGCTTCTGCTCGCCGACCTCTTGGAGACCGCCGGTCCCGAGGCGCCGACCCTCTGCGAGGGCTGGGCGACCCGTGATCTGGCCGCGCACGTGGTGGTGCGCGAACGCCGGCCGGACGCGGCCGGGGGCACGCTGATCAAACAGCTCGCGCCACGCCTGGAGAAGGTGATGGCCGAGTTCGCCGCGAAGCCGTACGAGGAGCTTATCCAGCTGATCCGTACCGGCCCGCCGCGGTTCTCGCCGTTCCAGCTCAAGCAGGTCGACGAGGCGGCCAACACGGTGGAGTTCTACGTCCACACGGAGGACGTCCGCCGCGCCCAGCCGGACTGGTCGCCGCGCGAGCTGGACCCCGTCTTCCAGGACGCCCTGTGGTCCCGTCTGGAGCGCACCGCACGGCTGCTGGGCAGGGGCGTGCCGACGGGCCTGGTGCTGCGCCGTCCGGACGGCCAGACGGCCGTCGCCCATCGCGGCGCCCCGGTGGTGACGGTGACCGGCGAGCCCTCCGAGCTGCTGATGTTCGCCTTCGGCCGGCAGAACGCGGCGAAGGTCGCGGTGGACGGCGACGAGAACGCGATCGCCAAGCTCCACGAGTCCAAGCAGCTGGGCATCTGAGGGGCCCGCGGTGATCAAGGTCGCGATGACGAGCGTGTTCGTGGACGACGTGCCGAAAGCGCACGTCTTCTACACCGACGTCCTGGGCTTCGAGACCCGCACCCACCTCGACCTGGGCGGTGGAACCCTGTTCATCACCGTCGGCGCGCCCGGCGGCGCCCAGCCGGACCTCCAACTGCTCCTGGAGCCCGGCCAGGGCACCATCGCGGAGCCGTACCGCAAGGCCGTGTATGAGGCGGGCCTGCCGGCCATCGTCTTCTCGGTCGACGACATCCGCGCGGAGTACGACCGCCTGCGCGCCCTCGGCGTCCGCTTCACCCACGAGCCGCAGGAACAGGGCCCGGTGATCGCGGCCGTCATGGACGACACGGTCGGCAACCTGATCCAGCTGACCCAGCCGAAGGGCTGAGCGGTCTCAGCGGGGCAGTTCGGCGCGGCGCAGCCCCGGTACGGCCACCGCGACGACCCCGCCGAGCCCGCAGACGGCGGCGCTGACGACGTAGACCGGGCCGAGTCCGAAGACGCCGCTCGCGGCGGCCGTGAACGGCATGCTCAGCGGGGTCAGACCCAGGCTGATCAGGCCGGAGACGGAGGTGACCCGGCCCCCAGCCCACCCCGGCCGCACCCCAGCCGCGCCGGTCGGCGAGCAGGGTCAGCCCGACGTTGAGGGGGCTGACGAACCCCAGGTCGCCGAGGGCGATGGCCAGCATCAGCGGGGCCAGGACGCGGTGGCGGCGGATGTGGGCGAGCCCGCCCGCAGGTCCTGCCAGGGGGTGGGGTCGGCAGCGCGGCCGTCGGCCGGGAGTTCCCGCACCCGCAGGGTCATCGGCAGGGGGACCGATACGGCGATGAGCAGCCCGGCGAGGCCGAAGGCGGCCGCGGCGCCGCCGACCGCCACGCCGAGGCCGCCGAGCGGGGCGCCGAGGATGCTCGCGACGCGTATGGCGATACCGCGCATGCCCTGCACGCGCGCGAGTTGGTGACAGCTGGTCACGCGCGCGGGGAGGGCGCCCACGGCGGGCATGAACACGTGTCGACGGTGCCGAAGACCAGGGCGAGCGCCGCGAGCAGCCACAGGCCGGGGCTGGTCAGGAAGAGCAGCGCGGCCACGGCGAGGACTGCCGCGCAGCGCACCGCGTCACTGCCGATGGCGACCCGGCGCGGCCCCAGCCGGTCGGCAGGCATCCGGGGTCGTGCAGCAGAAGGCCCCGGCACCCCACCTGGGGAAACCGGGGCCAGGGCTCAGCGCAGCGTCACCGCACGGGATGTCCCGCCTCGCGCAGCGCCTGCTTCACCTCGCCGATCCGCAGGTCGCCGAAGTGGAAGACGGAGGCGGCGAGGACGGCGTTCGCGCCCGCCGCGACGGCCGGGGCGAAGTCGGCCAGCCGACCCGCGCCGCCGGAGGCGATGACCGGGATGGTGACGTGCTTGCGGACGGCCGTGATCATCTCCAGGTCGTAGCCGTCCTTGGTGCCGTCCGCGTCCATCGAGTTGAGCAGGATCTCCCCCGCGCCCAGCTCGGCGGCCCGGTGCGCCCACTCGACCGCGTCGATGCCGGTGCCGCGGCGGCCGCCGTGGGTGGTGACCTCGAAGGTGCCTTCGGGGGTGCGGCGGGCGTCCACCGACAGGACCAGGACCTGGCGGCCGAAGCGTTCCGCGATCTCCCGGATCAGGTCCGGGCGGGCGATCGCGGCCGTGTTGACGCCCACCTTGTCGGCGCCGGCCCGCAGCAGCTTGTCGACGTCCTCGGCCGTGCGCACCCCGCCGCCGACGGTCAGCGGGATGAAGACCTGCTCGGCGGTGCGGCGCACCACGTCGTAGGTGGTCTCGCGGTCGCCGGAGGACGCGGTGATGTCCAGGAAGGTCAGCTCGTCGGCGCCCTCCGCGTCGTACACCTTGGCCATCTCGACCGGGTCGCCCGCGTCCCGCAGGTTCTGGAAGTTGACGCCCTTGACGACCCGGCCGTTGTCCACGTCCAGGCAGGGGATGACTCGGACCGCCAGGGTCATGCCGTGGCCTCCCCTCGGTACGCCTCCACCTCGACCTCGACGACCAGGCTGGGGTCCACGAAGCCGGAGACGATGATCATGGATGCGGCGGGCCGGACGGAGTCGAACAGCTCCTTGTGGGCGCGCCCGACATCGTCCACGTCCCGTGCGTGGGTGACGTACATACGTGTCCGCACCACATCGTCACGGCCGAGGCCCAGCTGCCCCAGCGCTGCGAACGCGACGTTGAAGGAGTTGACCGCCTGCTCGTAGGGGCCGCCCCCGGCGATCTCGCCGTCCACTATGGAGGTGCAGCCGGAGACCAGTACCAGGCCGTTGGGCAGTTCCACCGCGCGGGAGTACCCGAAGGCATCCTCCCAGGGCGCGCCCGTCGTGACACGTCGCAGCTCACTCACGGGGACACCGCCTCCAGTGCTTCTTCCAAGGTGAACGCCTTGGCATAGAGGGCCTTTCCGACGATGGCGCCCTCGACACCGAGGGGTACCAGCCCGGCCAGCGCGCGGAGGTCGTCCAGCGACGACACGCCGCCGGAGGCCACGACCGGGCGGTCCGTCGCCGCGCAGACGTTCTTCAGGAGCTCCAGGTTCGGGCCCTGGAGGGTGCCGTCCTTGGCGATGTCGGTGACGACGTACCGCGCGCAGCCCTCCTGGTCGAGGCGGGCCAGCGTCTCGTAGAGGTCGCCGCCGTCGCGGGTCCAGCCACGGCCGCGCAGGGTCGTGCCCTTGACGTCCAGGCCCACCGCGATCTGGTCACCGTGCTCGGCGATGACCTTGGCGACCCACTCCGGGCTCTCCAGGGCGGCCGTGCCGAGGTTCACCCGGCGGCAGCCGGTGGCCAGGGCGGCCGCCAGCGAGGCGTCGTCCCGGATCCCACCGGACAGCTCCACCTTGATGTCCATCGCCCCGGCGACCTCGGCGATCAGCTCGCGGTTGTCGCCGGTGCCGAACGCGGCGTCCAGGTCGACCAGGTGCAGCCACTCGGCGCCCGACCGCTGCCAGGCGAGGGCGGCCTCCAGGGGGGAGCCGTAGGAGGTCTCGGTTCCCGACTCGCCGTGCACGAGGCGGACGGCCTGGCCGTCGCGGACGTCGACGGCGGGGAGGAGTTCGAGCTTGCTCACAGTGTTCCGATCCAGTTGGTGAGGAGCTGGGCGCCGGCGTCGCCGGACTTCTCGGGGTGGAACTGGGTGGCCCACAGGGCGCCGTTCTCCACGGCGGCCACGAACGGCTTGCCGTGCGTCGACCAGGTCACGAGCGGGGCCCGCAGCGAGGCGTTGTGCGTCTCCAGCGACCAGTCCTGGACGGCGTAGGAGTGCACGAAGTAGAAGCGGGCGTCGGTGTCCAGGCCCGCGAACAGCTCGGAGGCGGCCGGCACGTCCACGGTGTTCCAGCCCATGTGGGGCACGATCTCGGCCTGCAGCGGCTCGACCGAGCCGGGCCACTCGTCGAGGCCTTCGGTCTCCACGCCGTGCTCGATGCCGCGCGCGAACAGGATCTGCATGCCGACGCAGATGCCCATCACCGGCCGTCCGCCGGACAGCCGCCGGTCGATGATCCAGTCCCCGCGGGCCCCGCGCAGGCCCTCCATGCAGGCGGCGAAGGCGCCGACACCCGGCACCAGCAGGCCGTCGGCGTTCATCGCCCTGTCGAAGTCACGGGTTATCTCGACGTCGGCCCCGGCGCGGGCGAGCGCCCGCTCGGCGGACCGGACGTTCCCGAAGCCGTAGTCGAAGACGACGACCTTCTTCGAGGGTGCGCTCAATTCCACACCTCCAGCCTCATGATGCCCGCCACCAGGCACATCGCGGCTCCTATCGAGAGCAGCACGATGAGGCTGGTGGGCATCTTCTGCTTGACGAAGGAGATGATTCCGCCGACCAGGAAGAGGCCGACGACGATCAGCAGGGTGTTGAGCCCGGTCATGGCTTACAGAGCGCCCTTCGTCGAGGGGAGGATGCCGACCGCGCGCGGGTCGCGCTCGGAGGCGTAGCGCAGCGCCCTGGCGAGCGCCTTGAACTGGCATTCCACGATGTGGTGTGCGTTGCGCCCATAGGGCACGTGCACATGGAGGGCGACCTGGGCCTGGGCCACGAAGGACTCCAGGATGTGCCGGGTCATGGTGGTGTCGTACTCGCCGATCATCGGAGCCATGTTCTCCGGCTCCGTGTGCACGAGGTACGGGCGGCCGGACAGGTCCACCGTGACCTGGGCGAGGGACTCGTCCAGCGGGACCGTGCAGTTGCCGAAGCGGTAGATGCCGACCTTGTCGCCGAGCGCCTGCTTGAAGGCGGCGCCGAGGGCGAGGGCGGTGTCCTCGATGGTGTGGTGCGAGTCGATGTGCAGATCGCCGTCGGTCTTCACGGAGAGGTCGAACAGTCCGTGCCGGCCGAGCTGGTCGAGCATGTGGTCGTAGAACCCGACGCCGGTGGCGATGTCGGTCTTCCCGGTGCCGTCGAGGTCGATCTCGACGAGGACCGAGGTCTCCTTGGTGGTGCGCTCCACGCGCCCTACGCGGGTCATGCGTCCAGCTCCTTCTTGACTTCACGTACCGCGTCGAGGAACGCGTCGTTCTCTTCGGGGGTTCCGGCGGACACCCGCAGGAAGCCGGGCACGCCGTTGTCGCGGACCAGGACCCCGCGGTCGAGGATCCCCTGCCAGGCGCGGTGGGGGTCCTCGAACCGCCCGAACTGCACGAAGTTCGCGTCGGACTCGGTGACCTCCAGACCGAGCGCGCGCATCTCGGCGACCAGCCGGTCCCGCTCGGCCTTCAGCTGCTCGACGTACTTCAGCAGGGTGTCGGTGTGCTCCAGGGCGGCCAGCGCGGTCGCCTGGGTGATCGCCGACAGGTGGTACGGCAGCCGGACCAGCTGTACGGCGTCCACCACCGCGGGGTGCGCGGCGAGGTAGCCGAGGCGCAGGCCGGCCGCGCCGAAGGCCTTCGACATGGTCCGGGACACGACGAGATTCGGCCGACCTTCGAGCAGCGGCAGCAGCGAGGCGCCGTGGCTGAACTCGACGTACGCCTCGTCGACGATCACCATGGACGGCCGGGCCTCCTGGGCCGCGTCGTACAGCGCGAGGACCGTCTCGGCGGGCACCGCGTTGCCCGTGGGGTTGTTGGGGGTCGTGATGAACACGACGTGGGGCCGGTGCTCGGCGATCGCGCGGGTGGCGGCCTCGACGTCGAGGGTGAAGTCGTCCTCGCGCGGACCGGAGATCCACCCCGTGCCGGTGCCGCGCGCGATCAGCGAGTGCATCGAGTACGACGGCTCGAAGCCGAGCGCGGTACGCCCGGGTCCGCCGAAGGTCTGCAGCAGTTGCTGGATGACCTCGTTGGAGCCGTTGGCCGCCCAGACGTTCTCGACGGCGAGCGGGTGGTTGCCGGTCTCGGTCAGGTACCTGGCCAGCTCGGTGCGGAGCTGGACCGCGTCCCGGTCGGGGTAGCGGTTCAGGTCCCGGGCGGCCTCGCGCACCCGCTCGGCGATCCGCTCGACCAGCGGCTCGGGCAGCGGGTAGGGGTTCTCGTTGGTGTTCAGTCGTACGGCGACATCCAACTGGGGCGCGCCGTAGGGGGACTTGCCGCGCAGCTCGTCCCGTACGGGGAGATCGTCGATTCCGAAGTTCACTTGCTCGCCGGTACCTTCCACCCGAACCTCGCCTTGACCGCCGCGCCGTGGGCCGGCAGGTCCTCCGCCTCCGCCAGCGTGACCACGTGGTGCGCGACGTCGGCCAGCGCCTCCCGCGTGTAGTCGACGATGTGGATGCCGCGCAGGAAGGACTGCACGGACAGCCCGGAGGAGTGGCAGGCGCAGCCGCCGGTGGGCAGCACGTGGTTGGACCCCGCCGCGTAGTCGCCGAGGGAGACCGGCGCCCAGGGGCCGACGAAGATCGCGCCCGCGTTGCGGACCCGGCCGGCCACCGCGGCGGCGTCGGCGGTCTGGATCTCCAGGTGCTCGGCGCCGTACGCGTCGACGACCCGCAGGCCCTCGTCCACGCCGTCGACCAGGACGATCGCGGACTGCCGGCCCTTGAGCGCCGGGACGATCCGGTCGTCGACATGCTTGGTGGCCGCGACCTGCGGCTCCAGCTCCTTCGCCACCGCGTCCGCGAGATCCACGGAGTCGGTGACCAGGACGGCGGCGGCCAGCGGGTCGTGCTCGGCCTGGCTGATCAGGTCGGCGGCGACGTGCACCGGGTCGGCGGTGGCGTCCGCGAGGACCGCGATCTCGGTGGGGCCGGCCTCGGCGTCGATGCCGATCCGGCCGGTGAAGTAGCGCTTGGCGGCGGCGACCCAGATGTTGCCGGGGCCGGTGACCATGGTGACGGGCGGGCAGGACTCGGTGCCGTACGCGAACATCGCGACGGCGGAGGCACCGCCGGCCGCGTACACCTCGTCGACGCCGAGCAGGGCGCAGGCGGCGAGGATCGTCGGGTGCGGCAGGCCACCGAAATCGGCCTGGGCGGGCGAGGCGAGCGCGATGGACTCGACGCCGGCCTCCTGCGCGGGCACCACGTTCATGACCACGGAGGACGGGTAGACCGACCGGCCGCCGGGCGCGTACAGCCCGACGCGCTCCACGGGCACCCACTTCTCGGTCACGGACCCGCCCGGCACGACCTGGGTGGTGTGGCTCGTACGGCGCTGCTCGCGGTGGACCAGACGGGCGCGCCGGACGGACTCCTCCAGGGCCGCGCGCACGGCCGGGTCCAGCTCCTCAAGTGCCCTGGTCAGGGCCTCGGCGGGCACCCGCACCTGCTTCAGGGTGACCCCGTCGAACTTCTCGGCGAAGTCGATCAGCGCCGCGTCGCCCCGATGATGCACGGCCTCGCAGATCGGACGCACCTTCTCCAGGGCGGCCGAGACGTCGAAGTCGGCTCGGGGCAGCAGGTCGCGCAGAGCGAGTCCCTCGGGGAGGGCGTCGCCGCGCAGATCGATACGAGAGATCACAGGCTCAATTCTCTCAGACGGCACTCGGGGCCCGTTCGCGCGTATCAATGGCTGATACAGAACGTGAGCCAACGGCCGGTACATAGCCTGGCCGGAACCCGGAAGATCACCTTCACGTGTTGTGTTCGAGGGGTGACGGACCGGGCATCACCGGTGGGCGAACACCTGACTGACGAGTAGCTGAGGAAGAAGGAAGAGCCGTGACCGAGGGGGTCCGGGACGTGGAGCTGCCGGACGATCTGACCGCGGCCGAGGCCGGCATGTGGCAGGCCTTCCGCAACGGCAGCGTGTACGACCTGAGCAGCGGCGACGCGCAGATGGACGATCCGCACGGCGGCCACCCCTGGGGGCCCGAGCGGACCGTGCGGGCGCGGATCGTCTGCTGGCTGCTGCTCGACGGGCCGCCGGCGCTCGCGGGTCGGGTGCCCGCGCTGAAGCTGGCCGGCCTGCGGATCACCGGCGCCCTGGACCTGGCGGGCGGCACGGTCACCCCGTACGTGGAGATGCGCGGCTGCCGGTTCGACGACGAGGTCCTGCTGCCGGAGGCGCACTTCACCACCGTGCGGTTCGTGGACTGCGCGGTGCCACGCCTCGAGGCGGCCCGGGTGCGCACGGAGGGTGACCTGCATCTGCCGCGCTGCCGCTTCCTGGGCGGGGTCCGGCTGACCGACGCGCACATCGGCACCGACCTGCTGCTGAACCAGGCGGTGGTGTACCGGGACCGCAGCGGACGGTCGATCGCGGCGGACGGCATGACGGTCGGGCAGGATCTGCAGGCGGAGCTCCTGGAGTCGTACGGGGAGCTGAGCCTGCGCAGCGCCAAGGTGGGCGTGTCACTGAGCCTGCGCGGGGCCCGGCTGCGCAATCCCCACGGGCGGTTCGCGCTGAACGCGCCCCAGCTGACCGTCGGCCGCACCCTGTACCTGACCCCGGCCGGGGTGGGCGGCCCCTGGCAGAGCGGCACGACCCCGGCGCGCGGGACCCGGATCCAGCGGTTCGAGTGCCAGGGCGGGATCCGGCTGGACGACGGGCGGTTCGGGGACGCCGTCGACCTGGAGCGGGCGCGCTTCACCTTCACGGACGACCAGGAGCTGTCGCTGCGCCGGGTGCAGGCGCCGGAGCTGCGGTTCCTCGGGGAGGAGCCGCAGCGTGGCCGGGTGGTGCTGTCGGGCGCCCGGACCGTGAACCTGGTGGACCGGGCGACCAGCTGGCCGGGCCCCGGGCGGCTGCACATGGGCGGCTTCGCCTACGAGAACCTGGTTCCGCAGGGTCCGTTCCCGCTGACCCGGCGGCTCGGCTGGGTGGCGGCGGCGACCGCCGAGTACAACCCGGAGCCGTACGAGCGGCTCGCGACCGTGCTGCGGGCCGCCGGCGAGGACGAGGACGCGCGCGAGGTGCAACTCGCCAAGCAGCGCCGGCGCCGCGAGACGCTGCCGGTCGCCGCCAAGTTCTGGGGGTACGCGCAGGACCTGACGGTGGCCTACGGCTACCGGCCGGGCCGGGCGGCGGTGTGGATGGCGGTGCTGTGGGCGGCGGGCACGCTCGCCTTCGCGCACGCCCCTCATCCGCCGATGACCTCCGGCGGGCATCCGGTCTGGGACCCGGCGCTGTTCGTCCTCGATCTGCTGCTGCCGGTGATCGACCTGGGCCAGGTCGGCCAGTGGCGCCTCAGCGGGGGCTGGGAGTGGGCATCCGCCGCGATGATCCTGCTGGGCTGGATCCTGGCGACGACGGTGGCGGCGGGGGCCACCCGGCTGCTGCGACGCGGTTAGGCGCGGTGGGCGCCGTTGGGCTCGGTCGGGCGCGGTAGGCACGGTGGGGCGCGGTAGGGCACGCTGGGCACGGCTGGGTGTGCCTGGCAGGTACCCAACAGGTGAGCAACAGTCACCTTTTGCCTTCCCTTGACCTGGAACCGTACAACTTTCAGGGAGTTGGCCTGGTGGTCTGGCGCGCGCTCGACCTGCGGACTTTCAATGGCGACACCATGGCTTCGCTGCGTGCGCTGTTCCGTCCCACCCGGACGGCAAGGACCACCCCACGCCCCGCCCTCGGCCCGCTGCCGGCCGACGACGAGGTCTTCCTCGACGCGCCCGACGAGCGACTCGCCCCCGTGCTGGTCGCGGCAGGCCGTGGCGAGTACCGGCCCGCCGCGCGACTGCTGGCCGGTACCCGGGCCGCGGCCGAGTGGGAGGCCCGGGACCGGTACGTGCACCGGCTCGCCCTCTTCGCCCGCTCCCGGGCCGAGTGGCTGGGCGACTGGTCCGCGGCCGCCCCCCACGACCCGGACCTGCTCCTGCTGCGGGCCCAGCTGGCGGTGGACCAGGCCTGGCCGTCCCCGGCCCGGACCGAGTTGCTACGCGCGGTGAGTCCCCTGATCACGGCCGCCGCACGCGGCGACGACCGCGACCCGGTGCCCTGGCGGGTGGCGCTGGACCACGCACGCGGCTCCGACGCCGGTCACAAGTACTTCGAGGAGCTGTGGGAGGCGGCGGTCCGCCGCGCCCCGCACCACTACGGCTGCCATGCGGCGGCCCTGCGCTATCTGGGCACGTACTGGCACGGCTCGCACGGCGAGTGCTTCGACTTCGCCGACCTGGCCGCCCAGGACGCCCCGGCCGACTCCCTCGTCCAGGCCCTCCCGGCCCGGGCCGCCTTCGCCTACCTCGCCGACGGCTGCGGCCCGGTGATACCGCGCGCCCGCCTGGACGCGGCGGCCGACCGGGCGATCGCCCTCTCCGGCCGGTTCCCGGCGGCCGACCCCTGGGCGGCCGAGGTCCGCAACAAGCTGATGTACCTCCTGGTCCGGCTGGAGCGCTGGGAGGCCGCCCGCACCCAGCTGCACCTGATCGGCCCGTACGTCACGTCGTTCCCCTGGGACCGCCTGTCCGACGACCCGCTGGGCCATTTCGTACGGCTGCGCGCGCACCTGCTGGCCGGTACCGAACCGCTCCCCGAGGCCGGACCGGTCCCCTCGCAGCGGAGCGCGGGGCGCCCACGGGCCGAGCACGGCGGACATGTTCCCGCCGATGACCACTAGGCTGTGGCGCCGTGACCACCGTCCGTCTTCCCCTCTTCCCGCTGAACTCGGTGCTGTTCCCGGGGCTCGTGCTGCCGCTGAACGTCTTCGAGGAGCGCTATCGCGCCATGATGCGCGATCTCCTGAAGACCCCCGAGGAGGAACCGCGCCGGTTCGCCGTCGTGGCGATCCGCGACGGCCACGAAGTGGCACCGAGCGCGCCGGGCATGCCGGATCCGAGGGCCCAGCCCGACCGGGGGCCGGCGGCCGGCTTCGGGCCCGACCCCCTCAAGTCCTTCCACCGGGTGGGCTGTGTGGCGGACGCGGCGACGATCCGGGAGCGGGCGAACGGCACGTTCGAGGTGCTGGCGACCGGGACCAGCCGGGTGCGGCTGCTCTCCGTCGACGCGTCGGGGCCGTTCCTGACGGCGGAGCTGGAGGAGCTGCCCGAGGAACAGGGCGACGAGGCGGGCGCGCTGGCGGAGGGGGTGCTGCGGGCCTTCCGCCAGTACCAGAAGCGGCTGGCGGGGGCGCGGGAGCGCTCGCTGTCGACGGGCGTCGAGCTCCCCGACGAACCCTCCGTGGTCTCCTACCTGGTCGCCGCGGCGATGATGCACGACATCCCCACCAAGCAGCGACTGCTCCAGGCGCCCGACACGGCGTCCCGGCTCCGCGACGAGCTGAAACTGCTTCGCTCCGAGACGGCGATCATCCGTAACCTGCCGTCACTGCCCGCGGCGGAGCTGACGCGGGCGCCGACGAGCCTGAACTGAGCCGGGGTTTCCTGACATGCCGAAGAAGTCGAAGAAGCAGCAGTCCGGCGGCGGCACCCCGGCGACGGTGGCCCTGACCGCGGCGGGCGTGGACTTCACCGTCCACTCCTACGACCACGACCCCTCCCACCCGTCCTACGGCGAGGAGGCGGCGGAGGCGATGGGCGTGTCCCCCGACCGGGTCTTCAAGACCCTGGTCGCGGACGTCGACGGCGCACTCACGGTCGCGGTGGTGCCGGTGGCCGGCAGCCTGGACCTGAAGGCCCTGGCGACGGCGGTCGGCGGCAAACGCGCGGCGATGGCGGACCCGGCCCTGGCCGAGCGCACGACGGGCTACGTCCGCGGCGGCATCTCCCCGCTGGGCCAGCGCAAGAAGCTCCCCACGGTCCTGGACGCGTCGGCGTCCTCCCACCCCACGATCTGCGTCTCGGCGGGCCGCCGCGGCCTGGAGGTCGAGCTGTCCCCGGCGTCCCTGGCCGACCTGACGGACGCGACCGTGGCACCCATCGGGCGTGCGTGACCTCTCGACGAAGCTCCCGTTCTCGGTTAATTACGGGAGACATGTCAAAGAAGACACGGAAACGGAAGTGGCGCACGAAGAAGGGCCACGCGAACCACGGTCGCCGTCCGGCATAGAGGGTGGGAGCACGGGCGGACTGCCGACCACGGCCCGCCGCGGCCGGATCGCGCAGTTCCCCGCGCCCGTGAGCCCCGCAGCCGGTCCGCACCCCCACCACTCAGCCCGTCCGGCGTCCGAGCACGAGGCCCTTCAGGCACCACTCAGCCCGTCCGGCGTCTGAGCACGAGGCCCTTCAGGCACCACTCAGCCCGTCCCGCGTCTAAACAGGAGGCCGTTCAGGCACCACTCAGCCCGTCCGGCGTTTGAGGACGAGGCCGTTCAGGCCGATGCGGGGGTCTGGGGGCGGCAGCCACCAGGGGCGGGGGTCGAAGGGGGCCGAGCCCCCTGGGGGATGGGACGGGTAAGGGCGGCGGGGGCGGAGAACTACGCCGGCGGAGCCGCGTACGGTCCGTCCTCGTAGGGCGGCTCCGGATCCCGCGGGCCGAACAACGCCGTCAGCCCCAGATGCACCACCAACGCCGACAGGGACCACGCCAGCAACGCCCCCTTCGCCCCCAACTTCAGCGGCGCCGAGAACGTGACCCCCTTGCCCACGGCCTTCGCGTGCGCGATCACGTCCTGCTCCGGCCCCAGCCATACCCCAAGCCGCCACGCCAGCAGCGACCCGAGCACTCCCCCGATCCCCAGCGCCACCACCAGCGGCACGCCCCCGCGCCGCTGCCACAGGAACACCACCGCCGCGGTCACCGCCCCGAACGCCAGCGCCAGCAGCGTGAACGTCCCGTCCACCCCCACCGCCTGCTCGCCCTCGGTGTCCTCGAGGTAGACCACCCAGCCCTTGGTGGTGTGGTCCCCCACCAGCGGGACGTGCGGCGCCAGCCACAGCCACAGCAGCCCGAGCAGCACCCCGCTCACCGCGAGCACGAGAACGATCACCGTGGCCTGACGCAGCTCGGTCTTCATCCCGGGACCGTCCTGTCCGTACGATGCTTCGACCGTCCCGGCAGGCGGCGGCGCCTGCCAGGCCTGGTGTGAGGACTGGTCGTGCGGCGGCGGAGGCGGCGTCAACGGTGCGGTCACCCTGACATCGTGCCAGGTCGGCCTGTGCGGCGCGTCACCGGACGGCGGCCCGGCGATACGCCCAGGTGGCGACGGCCAGCGAGACGACCCCCACCCCGGCACACACGCCCAGATCAGCAAGGACGACGGCCCAGTCGGGCCGCGCCCCGAAGGTCCGGGCGTAGGCCTCCACGCCGTACGTCGAAGGCAGCAGGTCACGCGCGAACTGGATGATCCCCGGCATCCGGTCCGGCGGCAGCACGCCGAGCAGCAGTGCCGCCGACATGCCCAACTGCCCCAGCAGCGTGGCGAGTTCAGGCCGGGGCGCGAGCAGCCCGCAGGCGGCGCCGAGCCCGGACAGGGCGGCCCCCGCCAGCGGGATCACGGCCAGCAGAATCCACAGGTTGCTCAGCGGCAGCCCGAACAGCACACACCCGAAGACGGCCGTCACCAGCGTCCCCGGCACGGTGAAGGAGGCGTACGCCGCGGCCGCCCCGAGCACCACGGAGGCCGGCGGCACCGGCAGCGTGGCGTAGTGGTCGAGGCCACCGCTCGCCCGCAGCTGCCCGAAGTACTGCGCGAGCAGGTTCAGAGCCACATAGGCGACGACGACCACCGACGACCCCGCCACCACGGACTGGGCCTCGCCCCGGCTGTCCACCACCCCGCGCATCATGATCATGATGCCGACGGACTGGAAGGTCGCGACGAACAGCAACGGGATCCGCGCCACCCGGGCACGGGACAGCTGCGCCCGGTAGACGGCCGCCAGCGACGGCCACAGACGCGCACGCGGGCCCAGCTCGGCCGCCGCGCGCGGCGCCGTCTCCTCCAGGGCCAGGGCACCGCCCGGCAGAACCTCCGCGGGTACGACACTCACGTCGCGCAGCTCCTCTTCCCAACGGCATCCACGGCACGTACGGCCGCCGCGCCTTCCCGTACGGGCCCGGTCGCCCCGGCGTTCACGCTCATGCCTTCACCAGCCCCTGCCGTGCGGCGCCGCCCAGCGCCAGATAGACGTCCTCCAGGCTGGGCGTGGCGAGGGTGAAGTCGTCGAGGGCCGCGAAGGCTGCCCCGCCGGTCACCGTGGCGACGACGGCACGCGCCTCCTCGGGCGCGAGCCGCAGCGTCCAGCGCCGGCCGGACTCGACGGCACGCTCGCGCAGGACGGCCACCTCGGGCACCTCCAGCGGGGCCCGCTCCCGCCACACCAGTTCCACCCGCACCTCGCCGGCGACCCGCTCCTTGAGCCCGGCCGGGGTGTCACAGGCGATGACCCGCCCTTGGTCGAGCACGGCGACCCGGTCGAGCACCGTCTCGGCCTCGATCACGTTGTGGGTGACCAGGACGACGGTCGCGCCGTGCTCGGCCCGCCGCCGGTCGACAGCGGCCCACACGGCCCGCCTGGCCACCGGGTCCATCCCGGTCGTCGGTTCGTCGAGCACCAGCAGCGGCCGCTGTCCGACCAGCGCCGCGGCGAAGCAGGCCAGCCGCCGCTGGCCTCCGGAGAGTTTCTTGATCGCCCGCCCGGCGAGGGGCGCGAGCCCCAGCTCCGCCAGCACCGCGTCCCGCTCGGCACGGGCCTGCCGTACGTCCAGGCCGCGCAGCCGCCCGGTGGTCTCGGCGGCGAGGGACACGGTCAGCTCGTCGAGGGCGCTGGACTCCTGGCCGAGGTAGGCGAGGATCCGCGCGGCCCGCTCGGGATGCCGCACGATGTCGTGCCCAAGGATCTCGACGGTGCCGGCGTCGGGCCGCAACAGCCCGGTGAGCTGTCGTACGAGGGTGGACTTGCCGGCTCCGTTCGGCCCGAGCAGCCCGAAGATCTCCCCGCGCCGGACATCGAGGTCCACCCGGTCGGTGGCCCGGACCTCGGGCACCGCGGGAGTCCCACGCCGCCCTTTGACCGCGGCGTAGGTCTTCGTCAGCCCACGCACGGCACACACCACGTCGCTCTGCTGCCGAAGTGCCCGACCCACGCCCGTACTCACAAGGGACGAGACTACGGGGTCGGCCCCGTTTACTCGCCTTTGGGGCCGTCGGCTTCACGACCCCGGGGCCGACTCATTCGGCCGGCGCATGCTCCGCGGCCCCCGCCGGCACGTCGATCTCGCGCCAGAACCCCGCCCGAATGGCGTACCGGTCGTGCTCGTCGATCTGGTCGTCCTTGTGCGCCAGCAGCCCGAACCGGGCCGCGTACCGCAACAGCTCCCCGTCGATCCGATGCGGAATCCGCGGGTACATCCCGGACAGCTTCTGCACGTGGTTCTGGTCGCCCAGCCGCGAGATCCACCGCCGTGCGAACACCTGCCCGACCTCGTACGGATCCCCGCCGACGGTCGTGATGTCCTCCTCGCGGTCGGCCCACCGCTGCTCCGCGGTCGTCAGCTGGGCCAGTGTCGGCATGACGACGGCCTCCGCGGGCTCCGCGACGGCGCCCGGCCGGTCCACCCACCCCTTGTCGGAGGACCACCGCAGGGTCGCCGTGGTCGGCGGATGCTGCACCGGCGGCTGCGCGCCCGGCGCCCGCAGCGCGGCGAGGTCCTTCGGCGTGGGCACCCCCTTGGGCGCCGGCACCCGCTCGGCCGCCCCGTTCTCCGCCGCGCCCGCCACGGGCGCCCGCTCGGCCTCGTCGGCCCCCGGCTCGGCCGCGGCCGACAGCCCCGAGTCGGGCAGCGGCGCGGAGAGGATCGCGGCGATCTCCGGCCGCGGCGCCGGCGGTGGCGCGCAGACCGCGGTCAGCTCCTTCGCCCGTACCGCCTGGGTGATCCACGCGCGGTCCAGGACCCGCCGCTCGTCGGCCTCCGCGACCAGGTCCTCGGACTGGTTGTAGTCCCCGTCAGCGGCCTGCACGGCCCACAGGTGCACGGCGACCCCGTGCTCCTTGGCGGCCATCATGCCCGGCAGCAGATCGCCGTCGCCGGTCACCAGCACGACGTCCGAGCAGGCGCGGTTGCGGGCCAGCTCGGTCAGCTCCGCGTGCATGGCCGCGTCCACGCCCTTCTGGGCCCAGCGTCCGTCGCTGCGGGTCAGCGCGCCGAGCCGGACGGTGACCCGGGGCATCACGCGCAGCCGGCGGTGTTCCGGCTGCGGGACGCGGTCGGGGGCGCCGTCGAACCAGTAGATGCGCAGCAGTGGACGCTCGGTGTCGGATTCCGCGCGGTCGCGCAGCGCCTGGATGAGCGCGGCGTGGTCGACGGTGATCCGGGATCGGGAGGGCTCACCGGCGAGGAGACTGGCGGCGGCACCCAGCAGATACCCGGCGTCCACCAGGACAATGCAGCGGTCCACGCGACTCACCCTCTTTCCGGGAGGTTTGCTTTCGGGGCTTCCTTCGAGTCTGCCCGACGGCGCGGGGGTTAACGGCCCGAACTCGATCTTCGGCGTGGCGTTTCGGCACCTCGCTCTCCGACAAACCCTGTCACACACGGTAATTATCCGAAATGCGTCTGTTGTCAGCCTATGTGAGTCTGAATTCGGCCCCTAGATCCCCCACAGGAGGCAGATCACCATGGCCAAGAACAAGAACCGCAAGGGTGGCTCTCAGAACCGCACCCCGCAGACCGAGCAGACCCACGAGCACCCGCAGCGTACGTCGACGGAGTCCCAGGACTCGCCGGTGTCGCACATCCAGGGCAGCCCGGCGGATGTTGCTCGCAAGAAGCAGAAGAGCTTCGGCCACAACTGAGCGGACTGACCAGGTCCCACCGGGCTGTTGAAGCCCAGGCACGCAGGAGGGGCGCACCCGGTGCGGGTGCGCCCCTTCCGCGCGCGTACGACCGGAAAACCTATCCGGCCAGGCAGGACGGGCCGAGCAGCACCTTCAGGTCACCGAACAGCGCCGGGTCCGGCTTCACCCGGTGCCGGTCGAGGCGCAGCACGGTCGTCTTGGTCGGCCCCTGGAGCTTGATCCGGACCTCGCTGTCGCCCTTGTGGTGGCTGAGGATCTCGCCGAGGCGGCTGACCATCGGCGGGGTGATCCGGGTGGCGGGGATGGTGAGGATCACGGGCGCGTTGGCGCCCGCGGCGGACAGGTCCGGGATCGCCAGCTCCATCGCCACCAGGCGGGGCACGTCCTCGCGCTTGTCGAGGCGGCCCTTGACGAACACGACCGCGTCCTCGACGAGTTGGGTCGAGATGAGCTGGTAGGTCGCCGGGAAGAACATGCACTCGATGGAGCCCGCGAGGTCCTCGACGGTGGCGATCGCCCAGGCGTTGCCCTGCTTGGTCATCTTGCGCTGCAGGCCGGAGATGATGCCGCCGATGGTGACGACCGCGCCGTCGGCGTGCTCGCCGCCGGTCAGCTGAGCGATACCCGCGTCGGCCTTGTCGGAGAGCACGTGCTCCAGACCGAAGAGCGGGTGGTCGGAGACGTACAGACCGAGCATCTCCCGCTCCTGGGCGAGCAGATAGGTCTTGTCCCACTCGTCGGTGGTGAACTCCACGTCGAGGCCGAACCCGGGCTCGTTGCTCTCGGCCTCGCCCATCCCGCCGAAGAGGTCGAACTGGCCCTCGGCCTCCTTGCGCTTGACCTGGACCACGTTGTCGATCATCGGCTCGTACTGGGCGGTGAGGCCCTTGCGGGTGTGCCCGAGCGCGTCGAACGCGCCCGCCTTGATGAGGGATTCCGTGGTCCGCTTGTTGCAGGCGGTGGCGTCGACCTTGTCCAGGTAGTCGGGGAAGGAGGCGAACTTCCCCTTCGCCTTGCGGGCCTTGATGATCGACTCCACGACGCCCGTGCCGACGTTGCGGACGGCCTCCAGGCCGAAGAGGATCACGTCGTCGCCCTGGGCGGCGAAGTTGTGCACCGACTCGTTGACGTTCGGCGGAAGCACCTTGATGCCCATGCGGCGGCACTCGTTGAGGTAGACGGCCGACTTGTCCTTGTCGTCCTTGACCGAGGTGAGCAGCCCGGCCATGTACTCGGCGGGGTGGTTCGCCTTCAGATAGGCGGTCCAGTACGAGACCAGGCCGTACGCGGCGGAGTGCGCCTTGTTGAACGCGTATCCGGCGAAGGGGACCAGCACGTCCCACAGAGCCTGGATGGCCTCGTCGCTGAAGCCCTTGTCCCGGGCGCCCTTCTGGAAGAGGACGAAGTTCTTAGCCAGTTCGTCGGGCTTCTTCTTGCCCATCACGCGGCGCAGGATGTCGGCCTCGCCGAGCGAGTAGCCGGCGATGATCTGGGCGGCCTTCTGCACCTGCTCCTGGTAGACGATCAGGCCGTAGGTGACGGCCAGGACCTCTTCCAGGGGCTCCTCCAGCTCCTTGTGGATCGGGGTGATCTCCTGGAGCTTGTTCTTGCGCAGCGCGTAGTTGGTGTGCGAGTCCATGCCCATCGGGCCGGGACGGTAGAGCGCGGAGACGGCGGAGATGTCTTCGAAGTTGTCGGGCTTCATCAGGCGCAGCAGCGAGCGCATGGGGCCGCCGTCGAACTGGAAGACGCCGAGGGTGTCGCCGCGCTGGAGGAGTTCGAAGGTCTTCGGGTCGTCGAGCGGCAGGGCCAGCAGGTCGAGGTCGATGCCCTTGTTGGACTTCACCATCTTGACGGCGTCGTCCATGATCGTCAGGTTGCGCAGGCCGAGGAAGTCCATCTTCAGCAGGCCGAGCGACTCGCACTGCGGGTAGTCCCACTGCGTGATGGTCACGCCGTCGGTGTGCCGCACCCAGATCGGGGCGTGGTCGACGATGGGCTCGCTGGACATGATCACGCCGGCCGCGTGCACACCCATCTGCCGGACCAGGCCCTCGACGCCCTTGGCGGTGTCGATGACCTTCTTGACGTCCGGCTCGTTCTCGTACATCCCGCGGATCTCGCCCGCCTCGTTGTACCGCGGGTGCGAGGGGTTGGTGATGCCGTCCAGGTCGATGCCCTTGCCGAGGACGTCGGCGGGCATCGCCTTGGTGAGGCGGTCGCCCATCGCGTACGGGTAGCCCAGCACACGCGCGGAGTCCTTGATGGCGTTCTTGGCCTTGATCTTGCCGTAGGTGCCGATCATGGCGACCTTGTCGGCGCCGTACTTCTCGGTCACGTACCTGATCACCTCGACGCGCCGGCGCTCGTCGAAGTCGATGTCGACATCGGGCATGGAGACGCGCTCGGGGTTGAGGAACCGCTCGAAGATCAGACCGTGCGGGATCGGGTCGAGGTCGGTGATGCCCATGGCGTAGGCGACGATCGAACCGGCCGCGGAACCTCGGCCGGGGCCGACCGCGATGCCGTTGTTCTTGGCCCACATGATGAAGTCGGCGACCACCAGGAAGTAGCCCGGGAACCCCATCTGGATGATGACGTCCAGCTCGTACTCGACCTGCTTCTGGCGGTCGTCCGGGACGCCGCCGGGGAAGCGGCGCTCCATGCCCCGGCGGACCTCCTCCTTGAACCAGGTGACCTCGGTGTAGCCGTCGGGGATGTCGAACTTCGGCATGAGGTTCTTCGCCTCGAACATGCCGGTGGTGTCGACCATCTCGGCGACCAGGAGCGTGTTGGCGCAGCCCTGCTGCCAGGCGTCCGAGGAGTCGACGGCGTACATCTCGTCCGTGGACTTCAGGTAGTAGCCGGTGCCGTCGAACTTGAAGCGGTCCGGGTCGGAGAGGTTCTTGCCGGTCTGGATGCACAGCAGGGCGTCGTGGGCGGTCGCCTCGTGCGCGTACGTGTAGTGCGAGTCGTTCGTCACCAGCGGCGGGATGCCGAGCTTCTTGCCGATCTCCAGGAGGCCGTCGCGGACCCGGTGCTCGATCTCGATGCCGTGGTCCATCAGCTCCAGGAAGTAGCGGTCCTTGCCGAAGATGTCCTGGTAGTCGGCGGCCGCCTTCAGGGCCTCGTCGTACTGGCCGAGGCGGAGCCGGGTCTGGAGCTCGCCGGAGGGGCAGCCGGTAGAGGCGACGATCCCCTCGGACCACTGGGAGATCGTCTCCTTGTCCATCCGGGGCCACTTCTGCAGCCAGCCCTCGGCGTAGGCGTCGGAGGAGAGCCGGAAGAGGTTGTGCAGGCCGGTGCTGTTCACCGCCCACATCGTCTTGTGGGTGTAACCACCGGAACCGGAGACGTCGTCCCGCTTCTGGTGCGGCTGGCCCCACTGGATCTTGCGCTTGTTGCGCCGCGACTCGGGCGCGACGTACGCCTCGATCCCGATGATCGGGGTGACTCCGGCCTTCTGCGCGGTGTGGAAGAAGTCGTACGCCCCGTGCAGGTTGCCGTGGTCGGACATGGCGATGTGCGTCATGCCCATCTCGTTGCAGGCGTTGAACATGTCCTTCAGCCGCGCGGCACCGTCCAGCAGCGAGTACTGGGTGTGGACGTGCAGGTGCGTGAACGGCGGCTTTGACACGGTTTCGGCCTCCAGAGGAAACAAGCGTCGACGATCTTCCGACCGACTGCGGACCGACTGCGGACAGTCTGGTGGGACGGCGAAATCCTATGCCTCGGCACTGACAATCCGCCCGCCACCCCGCGTACCTTCAGGCGAAGAAAGCGGGCACTCCCCCGGGCCTTCGCACGTTGGCCCCAAGGAGAGATCCGCCCCACATGTCACGCACCACCCGTACCAGGAGGCACCCAGCGATGCCGGTCCCCCAGCTCAACGGCGAGCAGCGCGGCGAGGAGATCCTCGCCGTCTTCGACACCGCCTTCGGCGAGCTCCTGGCCGCCGACCCGGCCGCGTTCCGCGTGAAGTTCCGGAAGATGGCGGCCTCGGCCTTCGCCTTCTACCGGGGCACGGCGGCGCTCTTCTACCACGACGTGGACGCCGAGAAGCGCGGCGGCCCGTTCCTGGACGAGCGCACCTCGCGCGTGTGGATCCACGGCGACCTGCACGCGGAGAACTTCGGCACGTACATGGACTCCAACGGCCGCCTGGTCTTCAACGTCAACGACTTCGACGAGGCCTACGTCGGCCCCTTCACCTGGGACCTGAAGCGCTTCTCCGCCTCCATCGCGCTGATCGGGTACGCGAAGGCGCTCAGCGACGAGCAGATCACCGAGTTGGTGGAGGTGTACGCGGGCGCGTACCGGGAGCGGATCCACGCGCTGGCGACCGGCGCCAAGAGCGACGAGGTGCCGCCGTTCACCCTGGACAGCGCCGAAGGCCCGCTGCTCGGCGCGCTGCGCGCGGCCCGCTCGCTGACCCGCTTCGAGCTGCTGGACTCGATGACGGAGATCCGCGACTGGGAGCGCCGCTTCGCCTCCGGCGGCGGCTCCATCGAGCTGGACGCCGCCACCCGCTACAAGGTCCTCGCCGCCTTCGACGGCTACCTGGAGACGCTTCCGGAGTCGTCCCTGTCCCGCCCGGACTCCTACCGCGTGAAGGACGTCGTCGGCCGGCGCGGCATCGGCATCGGCTCGGCCGGCCTGCCGTCGTACAACATCCTCCTGGAGGGCTCCACGGACGCCCTGGAGAACGACGTCGTGATCTACATCAAGCAGGCCCAGACCCCGGCCGTCTCTCGGCACATCATGGACCCGGCGATCCGCGACTACTTCCAGCACGAGGGCCACCGCACGGTGATCTCCCAGCGCGCCCTGCAGGCGCACGCCGACCCGTGGCTGGGCTGGACCGAGCTGGACGGCTCCGGGCAGCTGGTCGCCGAGGTGTCGCCGTACGCGGTGGACCTGGACTGGAGCGACATCGACGACCCGGAGGAGATCGCGGCGGTCGTCGCGGACCTCGGCCGGGCCACGGCCTCGATGCACTCGGCGGCCGACGACCAGTCCGGTGAGTCCCTGGTGCCGTTCTCCACCGAGCGGGCCATCGACGCGGCGATCGCGGCGGACCCCGACGACGGCGCGGGCTTCGATCAGCTCCTTGTGGACTTCGCGCACAGCTACGGCGCACGCGCGCGTGCCGACCACCAGATCTTCGTCGACCTGTTCCGCAACGGCCGGATTCCGGGGCTGTAACCTTCACGGATTCACAGGGCTCTTTTAGGGGTCCCTTACATGAGTACGTGACAGACTCTCCACCGCTATGGACATATCCGGGACCCAGCTCAGAGCCGTGCGCGCGGCGCTGTTCACGGCCTTCGTCGTGACGCTCAGCACCGCGTCGCACGTGCTGCTGTCCCGGGCCCCGCTGCCGTTCACCACGGTGGCCGCGGTCGCCGCCGGGGTGTTCGTCACGGCGTACGCGCTGGCGGGCCGCGAGCGCGGCTTCGGCCGGATCGCGGCCCTGCTCATCCCGCTGGAACTGGCCGCCGACACGGTCTTCACCACCGGCCAGCACGCCTGCTACGGCCGGGCGGGCGGCCCCATCGCCGGCCCGCTGCGCGCGGTCGGCTTCGACGTGCTGTGCCACGGCGGCGCCGTCGGCACCCCGCTCGCTCAGATGACCGGCGGCTCCCGGGCCACCGCGGCGCTCGCCCACGCCGACCCGACCGCGGCCTGGCTGCTGCTCGCCGCACATGTCGGCGTCGGCCTGCTGGCCGCCGCCTGGCTGCGCCGCGGCGAGCGCGCCCTGACCCAGCTGCTGCGCGCGGTCGCCGCCACCACCTTCCGGCCGCTGCTCCTCGCGGTCGCCGCGGGCACGGTCCGGCTGGTCCCGGTACGACGACTGCCGCGTCCGGCGCCGCGTACGGCCGCCGCCCGCGACCTGGTGCTCGTGCACTCCCTGGGACGGCGTGGACCGCCGTGCTCCCGGGCGCTCGCCCTGCCCTTCGCCTGAGCGCCCCTCCCTCACGAGCACGCCCCTCGTTCGAGCACGACGAGTCCCCCACACGTATCCCGCGTACGACATGTGCGCGTCCCATATGGAGATCACCAACATGAGCAAGCGGAACAGCCAGTCCGCCAAGAACGCGGCCCGGGAGCGACTGCGCGTCGAGCGCGAGAAGCAGGCCAAGCGCGCCAAGGTCAAGCGCCAGGTCATCGTGGCCTGCTCGGTCGTGGCCGTGCTGGCCGCGGCGGGCGGCATAGGTTACGCCGTCGTCCAGGCCAACAAGCCCGGCTACTGGGAAGACGAGAAGGACGCCAAGGTCGTCGCCCCGGCCAACACCACGGGCACGGACGGCACCACGGTCGTCATCGGCAAGTCCACCGCCAAGAAGACCCTCAAGGTCTACGAGGACCCGCGCTGCCCGGTCTGCGCCCAGTTCGAGCAGACCGTCGGCTCCACGGTGAAGAAGGACATCGACGACGGCAAGTTCAAGATCCAGTACATCGGCGGCACGTTCATCGACGGCGACTCGCTGGGCAAGGACAAGATCGGCACCAACGGCGAGGGCTCCAAGAACACGATGAGCGCCATGGGCGCCGCGCTGAACGTCAGTCCCGAGGCGTTCCTGGAGTACAAGACCGCGCTGTACTCCACGAAGTGGCACCCCGAGGAGACGGACGACAAGTTCAAGAACGACAGCTACCTCATCCAGGTCGCCAACACCGTCCCGGCGCTGAAGAACAACAAGACCTTCCAGGACGCCGTGAAGTCCGGCAAGTACGACGCCTGGGCTCTCGCCATGTCGAAGACCTTCGACACCAACAAGGACGGCGTGACGGGCACCCCGAGCTTCGTCATGGACGGCAAGAAGCTCACGGCCGACTCCAGCGGCAACCCGCCGATGACCGTCGCGGCCTTCAACTCCGTGGTGGACGCGGCTCTCAAGGCGTAACCCGCCGCTGTGCACAGGTACAGCACCAGCTCCGGGTGAAGAGCAGGCGAACTTTTTCTGGTTCGCCTGCTCTTGTTCATACTGGTCAGTAACCTGATCGGACGTGACCAGTCGATACAGATCAACTCAGGCTTCCGAGGGTGCCAACTCCCTCTCCCCGCGCCGCCGTACGGTCGTGAAGGCCGCGGCGGCGACGGCTGTCCTGGCCGCCCCGCTCGCCGCCGCGCTGCCGGCCCGGGCCGCCTCGGACGCCCCCGCCTTCCTGCATGGCGTCGCCTCCGGCGACCCGCTGCCCGACGGCGTCCTGCTGTGGACCCGGGTGACGCCGAGCGCCGACGCGACCCCGGGCTCCGGTGTCGGCGCCGACACCGAGGTCAGCTGGGTCGTCGCCACCGACAAGGCGCTGACCAACGTCGTCTCCCGCGGCTCCACCACCGCGACCGCCGCCTCCGACCACACCGTCAAGGCCGACATCCGCGGCCTCGCCCCGGCCACCGACTACTGGTTCCGCTTCTCGGCCGGCGGCACGGACTCCGCGGTGGCGCGCACCCGCACCGCCCCGGCGGCCGACGCCGCCGTCTCCGGCCTGCGCTTCGGTGTCGTCTCCTGCGCCAACTGGGAGGCCGGCTACTTCGCCTCCTACCGTCACCTGGCGGCCCGGGGCGACCTGGACGCGTGGCTGCACCTCGGCGACTACATCTACGAGTACGGCACCGGCGAGTACGGCACCCGGGACACCGTGGTCCGCCAGCACGCGCCGACCCACGAGATCATCACCCTCGCCGACTACCGCACCCGGCACGGCAAGTACAAGACCGACACCGACCTGCAGGCCCTGCACCTCAAGGCGCCGGTCATCGCGATCTGGGACGACCACGAGTTCGCCAACGACTCCTGGTCCGGCGGTGCCGAGAACCACACCGAGGGCGCCGAGGGCACCTGGACGGCCCGTCAGGCCGCCGCCAAGCAGGCCTACTTCGAGTGGATGCCGGTCCGCCCGGCCATCGCCGGCACCACCTACCGCCGACTGCGCTTCGGCAAGCTCGCCGACCTCTCCCTGCTCGACCTGCGCTCCTTCCGCTCCCAGCAGGTCTCCACGGGCAGCGGCTCGGTCGACGACCCGGACCGCACCATAACCGGCCGCGCCCAGCTCGACTGGCTGAAGGCCGGACTGAAGGCCTCCGACACCACCTGGCGGCTGGTCGGCAACTCGGTGATGATCTCGCCGTTCGCCATCGGCTCGCTCTCCGCCGACCTGCTCAAGCCGCTCGCCAAGCTGCTCGGGCTGCCGCAGGACGGCCTCGCCCTCAACACCGACCAGTGGGACGGCTACACCGACGACCGCCGCGAGCTGCTGGCCCACCTGCGCTCCAACGCGATCGGCAACACGGTGTTCCTGACCGGCGACATCCACATGGCGTGGGCCAACGACGTGCCGGTGGACGCCGGCACCTACCCGCTCTCCGCCTCCGCGGCCACGGAGTTCGTGGTGACCTCGGTGACCTCCGACAACCTGGACGACATCCTCAAGGTCTCCCCGGGTGTCGTCTCCACCGTCGCCGCGCCGATCATCCAGCTGGCCAACCGCCATGTGCACTGGGTGGACACCGACCGGCACGGCTACGGCATCCTGGACATCACCGCCGCCCGGGCGCAGATGGACTACTACGTCCTCTCCGACAAGACGAAGGCCGACGCGACCTCGTCCTGGGAGCGTTCGTACCGCACCCGCAGCGGCACCCAGAAGGTCGAGCGCACCTACGACCCGGTGTAGCCGTCACCTACAGCGTGTCGAGGAAGCCGAGCGCCACCCGCCAGGTGGCCTCGGCGGCCTCCTCGTCCCAGTCCGGCAGCCCGGGGTCGGTGTAGAGGTGTCCGGCGCCCGGGTACCGGTAGATCTCCACATCGGCGCCGGCCCGGCCCATCTGCAGATACCAGGCGCTCAGCCAGTCGTCCGTCTCGAAGGCGTCCGGCTCGGCCACGTGCAGCTGGACCGGCAGCTCGTCCACCGAGGCGTTCGGCGCGATGTCCGAGGTGCCGTGCACAAGCAGCAGCCCGCGTGCCCGCTCGTCGCCCAGCGCCAGCGTCTGCGCGATCGAGGCGCCCAGCGAGAACCCCGCGTACACCAGCCCGCGCTCCGAGTACGGCGCCGCCGCCAGCACGGCCCGCTTCAGCAGCTCGTCCTTGCCGATCGACTCGTTGAACTCCATGCCCTCCTCGACCGTGTCGAACGTGCGTCCCGCGAAGAGGTCCGGCGTCCACACCTCGTGCCCCGCGGCACGCAGCCGGTCCGCGGCCTCGCGCACCGCGGGCCTGAGGCCATAGGTCGAGTGAAAGAGCATGATGTTCATGCGCCCATGGTGCCAGCCTGCGCCGACGGCCTTTGTGACGCCCTCGACACCGGTCAGCATGTTCAGGACCCCGCGGATCTGGTTACGTTCGGACCTATGGACATGGAGAACGTACTCCGCCCGCTGATCGTGGTCGGCGGCGCCGTCGTCCTCACCCTGTTGATCGGCTGGGCGACCGACCTGCTGCTGCGCAAGGCAGACGCACGGCACAGCGAGACACCCCTGTGGGGGCTGCTGCGCCGGGCCCGCATCCCCTACCAGCTGGTGCTGTGCGCGGCCCTGCTCAGAGGCTCCTACGACAAGGCCGAGCTGCTCCTGGGCCACCGGGTCGCCGTCGGTCAGATGCTGACCCTGGTGCTGATCGGGTCGGCCGCCTGGCTGGTGGTGCGGATCGCGGCGGCCGTCGTCGACACCTCGTACACCCGCTACGCCCGTGGCCACACCGACGCGGCCCGGGTCCGCCGGGTACGCACCCAGGTGTCGCTGATCATGCGGGTGGTCACGGCGATAGTCGGCGTGATGGCCGCGGCGGCGATGCTGCTGACCTTCCCGGCGATGCGCGCGGCCGGCGCCTCGCTGCTGGCCTCCGCCGGGATCCTCGGCATCGTCGCCGGTGTGGCCGCCCAGTCCACGCTGGCGAACATGTTCGCGGGTCTGCAGATCGCCTTCGGCGACATGGTGCGCCTCGGCGACACCGTCGTGGTCGACGGCGAGTGGGGCACGGTCGAGGAAATCACCCTGACCTTTCTGACGGTACGGACCTGGGACGAGCGGCGGATCACCATGCCGGTGTCGTACTTCACCTCCAAACCCTTCGAGAACTGGTCCCGGGGCACCCCGCAGATGACCGGGGTCGTCTACTGGCACCTCGACCACTCGGCGCCGATCGAGTCGATGCGCGAGAAGCTCCGGGACATCCTGCGCGAGTGCCCCGCCTGGGACGGGCGGGACTACAGCCTGGTCGTCACCGACTCCACGCCGAACACCATCCAGGTGCGGGCGCTGGTGACCGCCAAGGACTCGGACGACGTCTGGAAGGTCCGGGTCACCGTCCGCGAGCAGATGATCACCTGGCTGTCCGCCGAGCATCCCTACGCCCTGCCCCGGGTCAACACCGCCGACGCGGTCCTGTCGCCGGGCGGGATCATCCCCTCCCAGGACGGGGCGGCGGCCCGGCGTCTGCACGAGCCGCCCCGCACCGGCCGCGGCGCCTGACCGCCCCCCTTCCCGTCAGTGGCCGCGCTCGGCGCCGCCGTTGACCTGGACGATCTGCGAGGTGACGTGTCCGGCGGCCGGGGAGGCCAGCCAGTGCAGGGTGGCGGCGACGTCACCCGGTATGCCGGCCCGCCCGGTCGCCGTCTCGGCGACGAGCCGTGCCCGCCGCGCCTCCTCGACCGGGCCGCCGAAGAACTCGGTGTCCTCGACGTACCCGGGCGCGACCACGTTCACGGTGACCCCGCGCGGTCCCAGCTGCCGGGCCAGGTCGTGGGCGTACGGATGCAGGGCCGCCTTGGCGGCGGCGTAGGACCCGGTCCCCGACCCCCGGTACGCGGCGATGGAGCTGAGGAACAGCACCCGTCCGCCGGGGTCGGCGAGCCGGTCCTTCAGCGCCTCCGTGAGCAGCACGGCGGTGAGCGTGTTCTGCTGGAAGTTGCCCGTCCAGGTGCGGGCGACGGCGTCGAGCGGGTCGCCGGCCTCCGCGTCGGGCGCGAACGCGGCGTTGCCTCCGGCGCTGTGGACGAGCACGTCCACGGTGCCGATCTCGTCGGCGACGTACCGCGCCACGCCCCGTACGCCGGCCGGCTCGGTCAGATCGGCGGCGTACCAGACCGCCCCCGGCACCCCGGCCTGCTCCAGCACCTCTCTGCGCCGCCCGAGCAGCAGCACCCGATCCCCGTCGGCGGCGAACACCCGCGCCGCGGCGAGCCCGATCCCTGTTCCGCCACCACTGATCACAATGTTCCGAGCCATGATCCGAGACTACGAGCGCACCGCCGACCCCGCCTTCGGATATCCACAACGGCCATACGTTTGTATTACTGCACCTGGGGGGTGGTGGTCAGCGCAGGCTACGGACGTCCAGGTGCCGCAGCACCCGGTCCACGATCTCCGGATCCGCCCCCGGCTCGCTCCGCGCCGCAAGCACCTCGTGCCGCGCCGCGCTGAGCATCTCCTGCTGGATCCGCCGCAGCCGCTTCAACCGCTTCGCCCGCTTGTCGTGCCCCTCCCGCCGCTCGTCCTCCACCACCTCGGGGCTGATCCGGAACCCGATCTCGAAGGCCCGTCGCAGCATCTGCTCCGTCACCTCCTCCGGCAGGTCCTCGACCTGCTCGATCTCCTTCAGCCTCCGCCGTGCCGCCTTCGCCGCCCGTACCGCGAGTTCCTTCTCGAACTCCTTCTCCTGGTCGGTGTCGGCCCGTACCCCCAGTCGCTTCACCAGCCACGGCAGGGTCAGCCCCTGGAGCACCAGCGTCGCCATGATCACGCCGAACGCGATGAAGACGATCTCGTCCCGGTCCGGGAAGGGGGATCCGTCGTCGATGTTCAGCGGAACGGCCAGAGCCAGCGCCACCGACGCCACCCCGCGCATCCCGGACCACCACATCACCACGGTCTCCCGCCAGCTGGTCGGGATCTCCTCGTCGTAGTCCCGCCGGGCGTGCAGCCGCTTGGTCAGCCAGGTCGCCGGCATCAGCCACACCAGCCGGACCACCACGACCACGCCCACGATCGCGGCCGCCCAGCCGAGCAGTTCGCCCCAGCGGCCGGACGCCGTACGGATCGCGTTGTGCAGTTCCAGGCCGATCAGCCCGAACGCGACCCCGGTGACGAGCGTGTCGACGATGTCCCAGAAGGTGTATCCGGCGAGCCGGGTCATCACGTCGTCGGCGTCGGTGGCGTACTCGGCGATGAACAGCGCCGTGGTGAGCACGGCGAGCACCCCGGAGCCGTGCAGTTCCTCGGCGAGGACGTAGGAGACGTAAGGGACCAGCAGGGTCAGGCCGATCTGGAGGGTCGCGTCGCCGAGCAC
The DNA here is from genome assembly GCF_053611365.1 of Streptomyces sp. NPDC054813. Lineage (NCBI taxonomy): Bacteria > Bacillati > Actinomycetota > Actinomycetes > Kitasatosporales > Streptomycetaceae > Streptomyces > Streptomyces sp. NPDC054813. Next base: position 384,898 of record NZ_JBSHAF010000005.1, read on the forward strand.
GTCCATCAGCTTGTTCGCGCCCCAGCCGAGCACCAGCCCCACCGCGACCGCGACCACGGCGGAGAGCAGGAAGTCCAGCCCGGCCCGCCAGGGCGAGAACGTGCCGCTGACCACGGCGGCGATCGCCACGTGGTAGAGCACGATGGCCGTGACGTCGTTGAAGAGGCCCTCGCCCTCCAGGATCGACACCAGCCGGCGCGGCAGCCCGAGCTGCCCGGCGACGGCGGTCGCGGCGACCGGGTCGGGCGGTGCGACCAGCGCGCCCAGCGCCACGGCGGCGGCGATCGGCAGCCCGGGCACGATCGCGCTGGCGACGACGGCCACGCACACCGTGGTGACGAACACCAGGGCCACCGCGAGCAGGAAGATCGGCCGCTTGTTGGCCGTGAACTGGCGCCAGGAGGTCCGCCGTACGGCGGCGTAGAGCAGCGGTGGCAGCAGGCCGGGCAGGATCAGCTCGGGCGGGATGTTCACGTTCGGCACGAAGTCGGCCACCGCGAGGACGATCCCGAACAGGGTCATCAGCACGGGCGCCGGCAGCCCCAGCCGGTCCCCCACCGGGACGCTCACCAGAGCCCCGAGCAGCAGCACGAACAACAGGGCCAACTGATCCACGGCCAGCGCTCCGGGAGTCGACGATCACACGGCGGGCCTCAAGCCTGCCATGCGATCTTCCGGCACAGGCCGCGCTACAGCGCGCGCCGCATCCCCCGGTGCGGGATGCCCGCCTCCTCGTACTCCGGGCCGTAGGGCTCGTAGCCCAGCCGCTCGTAGAAGCCCAGCGCGTGCGTCTGCGCGTGCAGGTCCACCGCGCTCAGGCCACGCGCGCGTGCCGCGTCCTCGATGGCCCGGACCAGGGCCACGCCTATGCCGAGGCCGCGGGCCTCCTGGGAGACCGCGAGCCGGCCCAGCGAGCCGAGGGACGGATCGCCGTCGGTCTTCTCCGCGGCCGTCTCGCCGTACAGCAGCCGACCGGTGCCGAGCGGTACGCCGTCCTCGCGGATCGCGAGGACGTGCAGGGCCACGGGGTCGTACTCGTCGTACTCCAGGTCCTCGGGCACGCCCTGTTCGACGACGAAGACCTGCTTGCGTACGGCGAAGCACGCCTCCAGGTCGGCGGGGTCCTCGGCGACGCGCACCTCGTACGCGCGCGTGCTCATCCGTACGTCTCCTCGCGGACCTGGTCCAGCGCCTTGCTCAGGTCGGCCGGGTAGTCGCTCTCGAACTCGACCCAGTCACCGCTGCCGGGGTGCTCAAAGCCGAGCCGGACCGCGTGCAGCCACTGCCGGGTCAGGTGCAGCCGCTTGGCGAGCGTCGGGTCGGCGCCATAGGTGAGGTCACCGACGCAGGGGTGGCGGTGGGCGGCCATGTGGACACGGATCTGGTGGGTGCGGCCGGTCTCCAGCTTCACGTCCAGCAGGGAGGCCGCGCGGAACGCCTCGATGAGGTCGTAGTGGGTCACGGAGGGCTTGCCGTCGGCCGTGACCGCCCACTTGTAGTCGTGCTGGGGGTGGCGGCCGATGGGGGCGTCGATGGTGCCGCTGGTCGGGTCCGGGTGGCCCTGCACGAGCGTGTGGTAGCGCTTGTCGACCGTGCGCTCCTTGAACTGGCGCTTGAGCGAGGTGTACGCACGCTCCGACTTGGCCACCACCATCAGGCCGGAGGTGCCGACGTCGAGGCGGTGCACGATGCCCTGGCGCTCGGCGGCGCCGGAGGTGGAGATCCGGTAGCCGGCGGCAGCCAGACCGCCGATGACGGTCGTGCCGGTCCAGCCGGGGCTGGGGTGCGCGGCCACGCCGACCGGCTTGACGATGACGACCACGTCATCGTCGTCGTACACGATCTCCATGCCCTCGACGGGCTCCGCGACGATCTGCACGGGCGCGGGCGCCCCCGGCATCTCGACCTCCAGCCAGGACCCGCCGCTCACCCGCTCGGACTTGCCGACCACCGCACCGTCGACCTGGACCTTGCCCGCCGCGGCCAGCTCGGCCGCCTTGGTGCGGGAGAAGCCGAACATGCGGGAGATGGCGGCGTCGACGCGCTCGCCCTCCAGGCCGTCGGGCACGGGCAGGGTTCGGATCTCGGGAATCGTGCTCACCCGTCGAGTATGCCGGACCGCACCGACAGCGCCGTACGCAAGCCCGTCCGGCCCCCGCTCCGGCCGCGGTCAGTCCTTGTGGACGGTGCCGTCCGGGTCCAGGCCGCGGAAGGAGAGCAGGACGATCAGGATGCCGCCGCAGACGATCGCCGAGTCGGCCAGATTGAACACCGCGAACCCCTTGGGCGCGATGAAGTCGACGACCTGGCCCTCGAAGACACCGGGCGAGCGGAAGATCCGGTCGGTGAGGTTGCCGAGCGCGCCGCCCAGCAGGAGGCCGAGGGCGACCGCCCAGGGGAAGCTGTAGAGCTTGCGGGCCAGGCGGAAGATCACGACGATCACGGCCGCCGCGATCACCGTGAAGATGATCGTGAAGGCGCCGCCGAACCCGAAGGCCGCACCCGGGTTGCGGATCGCGTGGAACTCCAGCCAGTCACCGATGACCTCGATCGGCGCGTGGTGCTCCAGCTTCGCGACCACGATCATCTTGCTGACCAGGTCGAGGGCGTACGCGAAGGCGGCGACCGCGAACAGCACGGCGATCCGGCGTCCGCGCCCGGGGCGTCGTTCGTCGTCGGCCCGCTGCTGCTCCGCGCCGGACACGCCGGGTGCCGCCGTCTCCTCACCGCCGTCGTCCGGAGTGTCCGGCGTACCGATGATGCGCTCCGCCTCTGCCACGTGAGTCCCTCAACCTAGGTGCCTGCCTCGGGACGAGACTACGGCACGCCCCACGCGACCCCGATGCTCAGTAGCGGCGTTCCTGCTTCTGCTTGCACTCGACGCACAGAGTCGCCCTCGGGAAGGCCTGCATCCGGGCCTTCCCGATGGGGTTCCCGCAGTTCTCGCAGAGTCCGTAGGTGCCCGCGTCGAGCTTCTCCAGGGCCCGCTCGGTCTGTTCCAGCATCTCGCGCGCGTTGGCGGCCAGCGCCAGCTCGTGCTCGCGGGTGATGTTCTTGGTGCCGGTGTCGGCCTGGTCGTCACCGGCGCCGTCACCGGAGTCCCGCATCAGACCGGCCAGGGCGCTGCCGGAGGCGTCCAGCTCGGTGCGCAGCCGCAGTGCCTCGGTCATCAGCTCGGTGCGCGCCTCCTCGACCTCCTCCGGCGTCCACGGGTCCTCGCCGGGACGCACCGCGAGTTCGCCCGGAGCCGCCGCGGCGACGCGCGCCTTGGGGACGGCGGTCTCCGCCGCCGCAGTGGCCGTGCCAGGGGTCTTCTTCGCAACCACCGTCGTGGCTCCCGTCTGCTTCGCGGCCCGCGCCGCGCCCGCTTTCTTGGCCGTGCTCTTCTTGGCCGTGCTCTTCGCCGCCGCGGTCTTCGTCGCCGCGGCCTTGGACGCGCCCTTCTCCGACTTCCCCGCGGCGCCCTCGGCAGCCTTGTCACCGGCCGCCCTCGTCTCGGCGGCCGGCTTCCCGGCCGTCTTCGTCTCCGCGGCTCGCTTCCCGTCCGCTCTCTTCCCGTCCGCTCGCTTCCCGTCCACTTTCTTCACCGGCGTTTTCTTTGCGGCCGTCTTCCTGGCGGAACCCTTCTCACCAGCCGTTTTCTCCGCCGCGGCGGTCTCCCCCGCACGCGTGCCCCGCTTTCCGCCGCCCCCCTTGGTGTCGCCGTCCGAGGCAGCCGCGACCCCGGACCGGCCGGACGCCGACTGCTGTACGGCGGTCTTCTTCGCCACCATGGCCGCGGCCCCTTCACATATTGTGATCTTGCACGCGAATCGTGCTGGGACGATAAATCGACCTGAGTCCCTCGGCAACGGGGCACGCCGCCCGATCCGCCTGCCCCGCACCCCCCACGCAGCCGGTATGCATGCGTTGTGCCCAGCTCCCCGCGCGGTAATCCGCCGAGCCGGACATCCCGGGATCCGAACACGCGTACCGCGCCATTCGGGTCATCTCGGCAGGTGGACGGCCCGGCGCCACCGGTGCCCGGAAAACGGGTCGGCCGCTGTCCGTGCGGCGCCGTACACTGGGCGCAGCGAGAAGCTTGGATGGGGACGAGTAGCGGCGTACGCAGCCCAGAGCGACCCGGGGACGGTGGGAGCCCGGGGGTGAGCGCGACGTGAAGATCACCCCGGAGCCGCCGGAAGAAAGCCGTGCAGGACCTGCTACGGCGAGTAGAACCGGTTTCGCGACCGCAATGAGGGGGCTCACCGGCGCGCACGGCGATCGGGGAGCCAAGGAGGGTGGTACCGCGGGAGCGCGCCGCACACGGCGTACGGAAGACAAGGCTCTCGTCCCTCCGACGGAAGGCAGCAAGTCCGTTGGAGGAAGCTCGCAGATGACAGCGCCGACGTACCGCCAGGTGCCCGCACAGGTCGACCTGCCCGCCCTCGAGCACGCCGTGCTCGACTTCTGGCGCGAGCAGAAGATCTTCGCCAAGACCCTGGAGCAGTCCGAGGGCCGCCCCGAGTGGGTGTTCTACGAGGGCCCGCCCACCGCCAACGGCATGCCCGGCGCCCATCACATCGAGGCGCGGGTCTTCAAGGACGTCTTCCCCCGCTTCCGCACCATGCGCGGCTACCACGTGGCCCGCAAGGCCGGCTGGGACTGCCACGGCCTGCCCGTGGAGCTGGCGGTCGAGAAGGAGCTGGGCTTCAGCGGCAAGCCGGACATCGAGAAGTACGGCATCGCCGAGTTCAACGCCAAGTGCCGTGAGTCCGTACTCCGCCACACCGACGCGTTCTCCGAGCTGACGACCCGCATGGGCTACTGGGTCGACCTCGACGACGCGTACGTGACCATGGACCCCGAGTACATCGAGTCGGTCTGGTGGTCGCTCAAGGAGATCTTCGACAAGGGCCTGCTGGTCCAGGACCACCGGGTCGCCCCCTGGTGCCCGCGCTGCGGCACCGGCCTGTCCGACCACGAGCTGGCGCAGGGCTACGAGACGGTCATCGACCCCTCCGTGTACGTCCGTTTCCCGCTCACCTCCGGTCCGCTCGCCGGCCAGGCCGCGCTCCTGGTGTGGACGACCACCCCGTGGACCCTGGTGTCCAACACGGCGGTCGCCGCGCACCCGGAGGTCACCTACGTCGTCGCCACCAACGGCGAGGAGCAGCTCGTCGTCGCCGAGCAGCTGGTCGCCAAGGCGCTCGGCGAGGGCTGGGAGACCACGGGCCAGACCTTCACCGGCGCCGAGATGGAGCGCTGGACTTACCAACGTCCGTTCGAGCTGGTTGAGTTCCCGGAACCGGCGCACTACGTCGTGAACGCGGAATACGTCACGACCGAGGACGGTACGGGCCTGGTCCACCAGTCCCCCGCCTTCGGCGAGGAGGACCTCAAGGTCTGCCGCGCCTACGGCCTGCCGGTGGTGAACCCGGTCCGCCCGGACGGCACCTTCGAGGAGGACGTCCCGCTGGTCGGCGGCGTCTTCTTCAAGAAGGCCGACGAGCGCCTCACCGAGGACCTGTTGCAGCGCGGCCTCCTCTTCAAGCACCTGCCGTACGAGCACAGCTACCCGCACTGCTGGCGCTGTCACACCGCGCTGCTCTACTACGCGCAGCCGTCCTGGTACATCCGCACCACGGAGATCAAGGACCGGCTCCTCGAGGAGAACGAGAAGACGAACTGGTTCCCGGAGACCGTCAAGCACGGCCGCTACGGGGACTGGCTGAACAACAACATCGACTGGGCGCTGTCCCGCAACCGCTACTGGGGCACCCCGCTGCCGATCTGGCGCTGCGAGGACGACCACCTCACCGTCGTCGGCTCCCGCGCGGAGCTGACCGAGCTGACCGGCACCGACCAGTCGGGGCTGGACCCGCACCGCCCGTTCATCGACGCGGTCACCTTCGCCTGCCCCCAGTGCGCGAAGACGGCCACGCGCGTGCCGGAGGTCATCGACGCCTGGTACGACTCGGGCTCGATGCCGTTCGCGCAGTGGGGCTACCCGTACAAGAACAAGGAGCTGTTCGAGAGCCGCTACCCGGCCCAGTTCATCTCCGAGGCGATCGACCAGACGCGAGGGTGGTTCTACACCCTCATGGCGGTCGGCACGCTGGTCTTCGACAAGTCGTCGTACGAGAACGTGGTCTGCCTCGGCCACATCCTCGCCGAGGACGGCCGCAAGATGTCCAAGCACCTGGGCAACATCCTGCAGCCGATCCCGCTGATGGACCAGCACGGCGCGGACGCGGTGCGCTGGTTCATGGCGGCCGGCGGCTCCCCGTGGGCGGCCCGCCGGGTCGGCCACGGCACCATCCAGGAGGTCGTCCGCAAGACCCTGCTGACGTACTGGAACACGGTCGCCTTCCAGGCCCTGTACGCCCGTACGTCGAACTGGGCGCCGAGCGCGGCGGACCCGGCTCCGGCCGACCGCCCGCTGCTGGACCGCTGGCTGCTCTCCGAGCTGCACGCGCTCACCGACCAGGTGACCCAGGCGCTGGAGGCGTACGACACCCAGCGCGCCGGCAAGCTGCTGTCCGCCTTCGTCGACGACCTGTCCAACTGGTACGTCCGCCGCTCGCGCCGCCGCTTCTGGCAGGGCGACAAGGCCGCGCTGCGCACGCTGCACGAGGTCGTGGAGACCGTCACCAAGCTGATGGCCCCGCTGACCCCGTTCATCACCGAGCGGGTCTGGCAGGACCTGGTGGCGCCGGTCACGCCGGGCGCACCGGAGTCGGTGCACCTGGCGGCGTGGCCGGAGGCCGACCTGGGCGCGATCGACCCGGAGCTTTCCAAGCAGATGGTGCTGGTACGACGGCTCGTGGAGCTCGGCCGGGCCACGCGCGCCGAGTCGGGCGTCAAGACCCGTCAGCCGCTGTCCCGGGCGCTGGTCGCGGCCGTGGGCTTCGACGCGCTCGACCCGGAGCTGCACGCGCAGATCACCGACGAGCTGAACGTCTCCTCGCTGGCGTCGCTGTCCGAGGTGGGCGGCTCGCTGGTGGACACCACGGCCAAGGCCAACTTCCGGGCGCTGGGCAAGCGGTTCGGCAAGCGGGTGCAGGACGTGGCGAAGGCGGTCGCCGCGGCGGACGCGGCCGCGCTGTCGCTGGCGCTGCGCGAGGGCACGGCGTCGGTGGAGGTCGACGGCGAGACCGTGACGCTGGCGCCGGACGAGGTGATCATCACGGAGACGCCGCGTGAAGGCTGGTCGGTGGCGTCGGACTCGGGCGCGACCGTCGCGCTCGACCTGGAGATCACGGAGGAGCTGCGCCAGGCGGGGCTCGCCCGGGACGCGATCCGGCTGATCCAGGAGGCGCGGAAGAACAGCGGGCTGGATGTGGCCGACCGGATCGCACTGCGGTGGGTGTCGACCGACCCGGCGGTGATCGCGGCGTTGGCTGAGCATGCCTCGCTGATCGCCGACGAGGTGCTGGCGACGGACTTCGCGCAGGGCGAGGCCGACGGCGGCTACGGCGAGCCGTTCGTGGACGAGGGGCTGTCTCTGACGTTCCGGCTGCGGAAGGCGTAGCCGCCGACCCTGGTGAGAAAGGGCCCGGTCTCCACGGTGGGGATCGGGCCCTTCTCGTAGGTGCGGGTCAAAGCAGGTACCGTGCGCGGTTCCCCGCGCCCCTTCCGGACTCCCTCCGCACGCCTGCGGGTCGGCGCCCTGAGCGTGCGCGGTTAGCTGGGTAAGGCCGCGCAACGCGCATAAACAGGGCGGGACCCCGGTTGGTGAACCGGGGTCCCGCCCTGTGGTGCTCTGCCGACGCCGACGGCGTGCTACGCGCCCGCCGTCAGTTGTCGTCCTCGTCGATGAGGAAGCCGCGCATCGGGGACGGCGCCTGGCCCATCGGAGAGGGGCCCTGCGGGCGTACCGGTGCCATCGGCTGGGTCATCGCCGGCGTCATCTGCTGCTGGCCGCCGTAGGACGGCGGAGCGGGAGACGGACCACCCATCTGCTGGTTGCCGCCGTAGGACGGGGCACTCGCGCCGGCCGGGGCCATGGAGGGCGCCGGGGACGGCGGGAGGGAGGCCGCGGCCGGGGTACGCGGCGGCGCCAGGGAGTCGTCGGCCTGGGTCTCCAGCTGACGCAGCTGCGACTCCAGGTACGACTTCAGACGCGTGCGGTACTCGCGCTCGAAGCCTCGCAGGTCCTCGACCTTGCGCTCCAGCGTGGCGCGCGCGGACTCCAGGGAGCCCATGGCGACGCGGTGCTTCTCCTGCGCGTCCCGCTCCAGCGCGTCCGCCTTGGCACGGGCGTCACGCTCCAGACCCTCGGCGCGGCTGCGGGCCTCGCCGACGATCTTGTTGGCCTCGGAGCGGGCCTCGGCGATCGCCTGGTCGGCGGTCTGCTGGGCCAGCGAGAGGACTCGGGCGGCGCTGTCGCCACCGGGGCCCTGACCGGGGCCGCCCATCGGACCGCCCATGGGACCGCCCATCGGGCCACCCATCTGCTGCTGCATGGGGGGCTGGCCGCCCATCGGGCCCTGGCCCATGCCCTGGCCCATCGGACCCTGACCCATCGGTCCCTGGCCCATCGGACCCTGACCCATCGGTCCCTGGCCCATGGGGCCCTGGCCCATCGGACCGCCCTGGCCCATCGGACCGCCCTGGCCCATCGGACCCTGACCCATCGGACCAGGACCCTGCGGACCGCCCTGGCCACTGGGACCGGCCGGCAGCTGCGGGGCGCCGCTCGGCAGCTGCGGGGGGCCACCCATGGGGCCACCCATCTGCTGCTGCGGCGGGCCCGATATGCCGGCGGGCACCGGAGCGCCGGGACCTCGCATGCCCTGCTGCGGCATACCACCCTGCTGCGGCATACCACCCTGCTGGGGCATGCCGCCCTGAGGCATACCGCCCTGCTGGTCCTGCGGCTCCGGAGGCTTGCGCATGTTCTGCTGGTTCTGGGCGGCCGCGCGCGTGGCCGCGGCCAGTTTGGCGCGCAGGTCCTCGTTCTCGCGCAGCAGGCGCGTCAGTTCGGCTTCGACCTCATCGAGGAAGGCATCGACCTCGTCCTCGTCATAGCCTTCTCGGAGGCGGACGGTCGTGAACTGCTTGTTCCGCACGTCCTCGGGGGTCAACGGCATCTCTTCACCTCAACGTAGTCGTCGGCATCGGCAAGACGGTAGGTCACATCGCTCATCACAGCCGACCAACGATCGCGATCAGGATGTAGACGATGATCATCAGTACGAAGAAGGACAGGTCGAGCGCCACGCCCCCGAGACGCAGCGGCGGGATGAACCGCCGCAGAAGCTTGAGCGGTGGATCGGTGACAGTGTAGGTGGCCTCAAGTACGACCACCATCGCCTTGCCGGGTTGCCATGAGCGGGCGAACTGGAACACGTAGTCCATGACCAACCGGAAGATGAGCACGATGAGGAAGCACATCAGCGCGATGTAGATCACATCCAGGAACACGCTCATGGTTCGTGCTTCCCTCTCCCCTGTTCCGTGCTTCGTACCGGTGTTGCGTCTCAGCTCTGGTTGAAGAACCCGCCCTCTGCGATGCGGGCCTTGTCCTCCGCCGTGACATCGACGTTAGCAGGCGACAACAGGAACACCTTCTGCGTCACCCGCTCGATGCTGCCGTGAAGACCAAACACCAAACCGGCCGCAAAGTCGACAAGTCGCTTCGCGTCTGTGTCATCCATCTCAGTCAGATTCATGATCACCGGGGTGCCCTCACGGAAGTGTTCCCCGATGGTACGGGCCTCGTTGTAGGTCCGGGGGTGGAGCGTGGTGATCCGGTAAGGCTCTCGTTCCGACACGACCTTGGGCATGATCACCGGTGCGTTCTTCTCCAGGCTTGCGCGTTCTTGTGTGATGGACGCCACGGGGGCGATACGCGCCGGGCGTCCCGATTCCGCGGATAGCGATGCGGAATGCGACACCGGCTCACGCGGCGCCGGCTGTTGTACCACTCGTACCGAATCGTCCCTTTGGGACTGGTGTGCGCCGTGGGACTGGTGTGACGGCTCATGCCGTCGGTGGTCCCGTTCGGGCTCCGGGTCCAGTTCGGGCTCGAAGTCGTCGTCGGGGTCGAATCCGCGGCCGTCGTACCCATCGTCCTCCACGAGGCCGAGGTAGACCGCCATCTTGCGCATCGCGCCGGCCATGCTCTGAGTCCTCCGCTCTGTGGTGGATCGGTGACGACTGCCAAGTCCCGCGATCCACGTGGCCGTTGTGCCCGTCTTGGGCCGCATTGGCCATATTTTCTGCTGTGGTCCGACTTCTTGGCGACGTTACCCGAGCCTGGGGCGGACGCCGAGTACCGCAGTGCCGACGCGCACATGTGTCGCCCCGGCGGCCACGGCTTCCTCGAGGTCCGCACTCATCCCTGCCGAGACCATGTTCGCAGCCGGATGGGCTCGGCGCAGGTCGGTCGACAAATCCATCAACCGCTCGAACGCCGCCTGTTGGCGCCCCGCGTACTCCCCGGTGAGCGGAGCGACGGTCATCAGTCCGCCGAGCCGCAGCCCCGCCGATCCGGCGACCAGGTCGGCCAACTCTTCGATTCCGCCGGGCGCCACGCCACCGCGCTCACCCCTTCCGCTCGCACCCGCGTCGAGCGCGACCTGGAGGAGACACCCCACCTCGCGCCCGGCCCGCACCGCCTCCTTGGACAGCGCCTCGACCAGCTTGGAACGATCGACGGACTGCACGAGATCCGCGTAACCCACCACGGATCGCACTTTATTGGTCTGCAATTGACCAACAAAGTGCCAAGCAAGGGGCAGATCGGTACATTCGGCAGCCTTGGGGGCGGCATCCTGGTCCCGGTTCTCGGCGACATGGCGCACGCCGAGTTCCGACAGGATCCGCACATCGCTCGCCGGATAGGTCTTGGTGACCACGATCAGGGTCACCTCCGCCCGCTTGCGCCCGGCCGCCGCACAGGCGGCGGCGATGCGCTCCTCCACTTTCGCCAGGTTTCCGGCGAGTTCGGTCCTACGGTCCGTCATGTCCCATCAGTCCAGCCACACATAGCCTGCGAGCCGCCCGGTGGTGCGGTCGCGACGGTAGGAGAAGTGGTCGCCCGACTCCAGCGTGCACACCGGCGACTGCGCCCGGTCGAGCACCCCGGCGCGCGCGAGCTGCGCGTGCACACCGGCGCTCACGTCGACCGCCGGAGTGCCCCAGCTGGTCTCGGCGTGCGCCGCGGGCTCGACGGCGGCCACCTCGGCGCGCATCGCCTCCGGCACCTCGTAGCACCGTCCGCAGACGGCGGGTCCGGTGCGGGCGACGATCCGGGCCGGGTCGGCGCCGAGCGACTCCATGGCGTCGATCGCGGCCGGCACGATGCCCTTCACCATGCCGGGCCGTCCGGCGTGGGCGGCGGCGACCACTTTGGCCACCGGGTCGGCCAGCAGGACCGGCACGCAGTCGGCGGTCAGCACGGCGAGGGCGAGCCCTCGGGTCGCGGTCACCAGTCCGTCGACCGGCGGAGTCTGCCGGGTGGTCCAGGGCCCCTCGACCTCGGCGACGAGATTGCCGTGCACCTGGTTCATCCAGACCACCCGGCCGGGATCCAGACCGAGCGACTTGGCGGCGAGTTCCCGATTGGTCTGCACCACGTCGGGGTCGTCGCCGACCGCCCCGCCCAGGTTGAGCTGCTCGTACGGAGCGGCGCTCACCCCGCCCCACCTGTCGGTGAAGGCGAAGTGCGCGCCGCTCACGGTTTCGCGCTGTCCTATCACGTCTGAAGGATCACTTGAGGAAGTCCGGTACGTCCAGTTCCTCGGCCGCGCTGTCCGTGTAGGAACGCGACGGCGGGACCGGCGGGGCGACCGGGATGTCGGCCACCGGCTCGGGCGCCGGCTCCGGCTCCTCCTTCGGGGTCACGCTGCCGAGCGAGCCGAAGGACGGGCGGGACTCGGGCTGCCGGGCCGGAGTGGGCTCCTCGCGGCGGGCCGAGGACGAGGCCGAGGACGAGCCGAGCACGGTGTCCCGGCGGGCCGGGGGCTGACCCCCGTCGAAGCCGGCCGCGATCACCGTGACCCGGACCTCGTCGCCGAGGGCGTCGTCGATGACCGCGCCGAAGATGATGTTGGCCTCGGGGTGGGCGGCCTCGCTGACCAGCTGGGCGGCCTCGTTGATCTCGAACAGGCCGAGGTCGGAGCCGCCGGAGATGGAGAGCAGGACGCCCCGGGCGCCGTCGATGGAGGCCTCCAGGAGCGGCGAGGAGATCGCCATCTCGGCGGCGGCCACCGCGCGGTCGTCGCCACGGGCCGAGCCGATGCCCATGAGGGCCGAGCCGGCCTCGGACATGACGGACTTGACGTCGGCGAAGTCGAGGTTGATCAGACCGGGGGTGGTGATGAGGTCGGTGATGCCCTGGACACCGGAGAGCAGGACCTGGTCGGCCGACTTGAAGGCGTCGAGGACCGAGACCTGGCGGTCGGAGATGGAGAGCAGCCGGTCGTTCGGGATGACGATGAGGGTGTCGACCTCTTCGCGGAGTTCCGCGATGCCGTCCTCGGCCTGGTTGGCGCGGCGCCGGCCCTCGAAGGTGAAGGGGCGGGTGACCACGCCGATGGTGAGGGCGCCCAGCGAGCGGGCGATGTTGGCCACGACGGGGGCGCCGCCGGTGCCGGTGCCACCGCCTTCGCCGGCCGTCACGAAGACCATGTCGGCCCCCTTGAGGACCTCCTCGATCTCCTCACGGTGGTCCTCGGCGGCCTTGCGGCCGACGGCCGGGTTGGCGCCGGCGCCGAGTCCACGGGTGAGTTCACGGCCGACGTCGAGCTTGACGTCGGCGTCGCTCATCAACAGCGCCTGTGCGTCGGTGTTGATGGCGATGAACTCGACGCCCTTGAGACCGACCTCGATCATCCGGTTGATGGCATTGACACCACCGCCGCCGACACCGATGACCTTGATGACTGCGAGGTAGTTCTGCGGTGCTGCCACGTCGAAGGCCTCTCGCCTCGAATTACGTTGCCGTCGCCATGCGATGCCCGCGTGGGACGGCAGATGCCGATTGGGACGGTCCGTAGCGCCGACCCGAACCCTAACGTTGAAGTTTAGGGTTACCAGTGTGTCTGTTCCCTGGAGTCTTCTGAACAGGACACTAAGTCGACAAGTGGCGCGCGTTCAACGAACACGCCGAACCTCCCGTTTTTCTTTTCACCCTATGTGATCAGCCGTAGCAGTGCCCAACCAGGGTGCTGGCCTGCGCTGATGTGCGTCAACTCGCTGATGACGCAGGCGCGGTGGGAACACTCACGTCGAAGTACCGGGCACCCGAAGCGGCTTTCATGAGCGCGGTGAGCGTGCGCGCCTTGGCGGCGCCGTTCTCGGCACTGCCCCACTCGACCCTGCGGCCGCCGCTCAACTCCAGCGTGATGTCGTCATAGGAACGGACCTTGAGGGTTCGGGTGTCCCGGCGGACGGCGGCCGGAATGTCACCCGCGACCGCCACGGCTTCCCGCACCAGCCGGTCGGTGCCGAAACGGCGCAGACTCGCGGTGGCCGAACCCGACCGGGACAGACTCAATTCCAGCGCCGGAGCGCCTTTCGGCGCCTGTGAAACCGTCGCGAAACGGACGCCTTCCTTGTCCACTTCGGTGAACTTTCCACCCTTTTCGATGAGCAGAACCGGCATGCGCTCGGTCACTTTCAGCCCGATTCCATGAGGCCAGGCACGGACGACGTCAATCTCGTCAATTCGGGGCAGCTTGCGGCGCAGTCGGGCCTCGAGGCCGTCGGTGTCGATGGAGATCAGCGGCGCCCCGACGGGGACGTCGGCCGCCTCCCGCACCTGCCCGGGCGTCAGAACGACCGTACCGGAGACGGAGACGTGTCGTACGCGCAGCCACGAGGAGCCGTACAGCAGCCAGACGGAACCGGAACCCAGGAGCACAACTCCCAGGACCAGAATGACGATCGTACGAAAGCGGCGGTTCCTCCATCGCCGGGCGGGCGGCGGGCCGGACGACTCCTGCTGGCGTTGACCGCGCTCGGCGGTGGTCGGTCCGGCCACGCTGCTCACTTGCCTTTCGTCATACGGCCTAACGGCTGGAGGCGATCGCCTCGTACACCATCCCGACGAGCAGGTCGTCGGCGTCCCGGCGGCCGAACTCGCTTGCCGCGCGGGACATCTCGTACAACCGGTGCGGATCGGCGAGCACGGGCAGGACGTTCTGCTGCACCCACTCCGGGGTGAGTTCCGCGTCGTCGACCAGCAGGCCGCCGCCGGCCTTGACCACCGGCTGAGCGTTCAGCCGCTGTTCACCGTTGCCGATGGGCAGCGGGACATAGGCGGCCGGGAGTCCGACGGCGGAGAGTTCGGCGACGGTCATCGCGCCCGCGCGGCAGAGCATCATGTCGGCCGCGGCGTACGCGAGGTCCATCCGGTCCAGGTAACTTACCGGGACATACGGGGGCATCCCTGGCATCTGGTGCACCTGCGGCAGTTCGTTCTTCGGGCCGACCGCGTGCAGGATCTGGATACCGGCCTGCTGCAGCCAGGGCGCGACCTGCTGGACGACCTCGTTGAGGCGGCGGGCACCCTGGGAGCCGCCGGAGACCAGCAGCGTGGGCAGGTTGGGGTCGAGGCCGAAGCGGTGGCGGGCCTCGGGGCGGGCGGCGGCCCGGTCCAGGACGGAGATAGAGCGGCGCAGCGGGATGCCGATGTAGCGGGCGTCGCGCAGCTTGCTGTCGGGGGTGGAGACCGCGACCCGGGCGGCGTACCGGGAGCCGATCTTGTTGGCGAGGCCGGGCCGGGCGTTGGCCTCGTGGATCACGATCGGCACACCGAGGCGCTTGGCGGCGAGATAGCCGGGCAGGGCGACATAGCCGCCGAAGCCGACGACGCAGTCCGCCTTGGTGCGCTCCAGGATCTGCTCGGCCGCCTTGATGGTGCCGCGCAGCCGTCCCGGGACGGTGATCAGTTCAGGGGTGGGCTTGCGGGGCAGCGGCACCGCCGGGATCAGGGCGAGCTCGTAGCCGCGCTCGGGCACCAGCCTGGTCTCCAGCCCGCGCTCCGTGCCCAGGGCCGTGATCCCCACGGTGGGGTCCTGCCTGCGCAGGGCGTCCGCGAGGGCGAGCGCGGGCTCGATGTGGCCGGCGGTCCCCCCACCAGCGAGTACGACATGCACCGAAATTCACCGCTCTCCGGACGAGCGCACCGCGGAGGCACGCCGTCGCATCGTGTTCCATCTCCGAGGCCCCTGCGGGCCCCCGCCTCCCCGCTTTCTACCAAAGCGAGGTTGCCGCATCGCAAGCGCCGCCCGCGCAGCGGGCTCGTCGCGCGCGAAGGCGATCAGCAACCCGATGGCGAACATGGTCGGCAGCAGGGCGGAGCCCCCGTAGGAGAACAGCGGGAGCGGGACGCCGGCGATCGGCAGCAGGCCGAGCACCGCACCGATGTTGATCACCGCCTGTGCGGTGATCCAGGTGGTCACGCCTCCCGCGGCATACCTCACGAAGGGGTCCTCCGTGCGTCCGGCCACGCGGATACCCGCATAGCCTAGAGCCGCGAAGAGAGCCAGTACCGACAGCGTCCCCGCCAGCCCCAGTTCCTCACCGGTGACGGCGAAGATGAAGTCGGTGTGGGCTTCGGGTAGTTGGCCCCATTTTTCCACACTCGCACCGAGTCCGGAGCCGAAAAGTCCGCCGGAGGCCAGGGCGTAGATGCCATGAACCGCCTGCCAGCAGTCGGCGACGCCGCTCTTGGGCTCGGTGGCGCCGATACAGGCGAGCCGGGCCATTCGGTTGGGGCTGGTCTTGATGAGGATCACACCGAGCAGGCCGGCGATCGACAGCACCCCGGCGAACAGCCGGGTGGGTGCCCCCGCCAGCCAGAGCAGGCCGAACAGGATCGCGGTCAGGATGATCGCGGTACCCATGTCGCCGCCGAGCATGATCAGGCCGAGCAGCAGGAAGCTGACCGGGACCAGCGGCACCAGCATGTGTTTCCACTGGGTCAGCAGCCGCTTCTCCTGTTTGCGCGCCATCAGGTCGGCGCCCCAGAGCACCAGGGCGAGCTTGCCGAACTCGCTGGGCTGGATCTGGAAGGAGCCGCCCAGGGAGATCCAGTTCTGGTTGCCGTTGACCGACATCCCTATCCCGGGGACCTGCACCAGGGCCATCAGGAAGACGGCACCGGCGAGGATCGGGTAGGCGAGCGCCCGGTGCAGTTTCACCGGCATGCGGGACGCCACGAACAGCAGCACGCCCCCGATACAGGCGGCCAGGAACTGTTTGCGGAAGAAGAACGAACCCGGCAGCGACATCTGCAGCGCGGTGATCTGGGAGGCCGAGTAGACCATCACCAGACCCAGCACGATGATCAGCAGGCTGCCGCCGAGGATCAGGTAGTACGCGGTCAGCGGCCGGTCCCAGGCCCGGTGGAGGCGCGTGTGGAGCCGCCGCAGCGGATTGTCGCGCGACGCGCGGGGGGCCGCGGGCCTGCGGACTGCTCGCTGTACGGGCGGTCGGCCGGTGCGGCTACCGGGCATCAACGCCTCCGCTGAACGTCGAGCGTCCCACGCGTCCCTCCCAAGGTCGCCCGGCTGGCGGCCGGGTCAGGCGCCGAGTTCGCGAACAGCCTGAGCGAACGCGTCACCGCGCTTGTTGTAGTTGGCGAACATGTCCATGGAGGCACAGGCAGGGGCAAGCAGCACCGTGTCTCCGGCGACAGCGAGTCGCCGCGCCTCCTGGACCGCCGCGAGCATCGCCCCAGTGTCGGTCCGGTCGAGGTCGACGACGGGTACTTCCGGCGCGTGTCGCGCGAGGGCCTCCCGGATGAGGGCGCGATCGGCGCCGATCAGCACCACGCCGCGAAGCCGCTTTGCCGACTTGGCGACCAGTTCGTCGAAGGTCGCGCCCTTCGCCAGACCGCCCGCAATCCATACGATCGACTCATACGACACCAACGAGGCTTCCGCCGCGTGCGTGTTGGTCGCCTTGGAGTCGTCGATGTACGCGACCCCGTCCACGTCGGCCACGTGCGCGATGCGGTGGGCGTCCGGGGTGAAGTTCCGCAGCCCGTCCCGTACGGCCGTGGCGGGCACCCCGAAGGCGCGCGCCAGGGCCGCCGCGGCAAGGGCGTTGGCGATGTTGTGCGGGGCGGGCGGGTTGACGTCGGAGACCTCGGCCAGCTCCTGGGCGTTCTTCTGCCGGTTCTCGACGAAGGCGCGGTCCACCAGGATGCCGTCCACGACACCGAGTTGGGACGGCCCCGGGGTGCCGAGGGTGAAGCCGATGGCCCGGCAGCCCTCCTCGACGTCGGCCTCCCGCACCAGATCCTCGGTGAGCTTGTCGGCGACGTTGTAGACGCAGGCGACCCGGTTGCCCTCGTAGACACGGCCCTTGTCCCTGGCGTACGCCTCCATGGAGCCGTGCCAGTCGAGGTGGTCGGGGGCGAGGTTCAGTACGGCCGCCGAGTGGGCGCGCAGGGAGGGCGCCCAGTGCAGCTGATAGCTGGACAGCTCGACGGCCAGGACGTCGTACTCCTCGTCGCCGAGGACCGCGTCGAGCAGCGAGACGCCGATGTTGCCGACGGCGGCCGTGCGCAGGCCGGCGGCCTTCAGGATCGACGCCAGCATCTGGACGGTGGTGGTCTTGCCGTTGGTGCCCGTGACGGCCAGCCAGGGGGCCGCGTCGGGGCCCCTGAGCCGCCAGGCGAGTTCGACGTCGCCCCAGATCGGCACGTCCGCCGCACGGGCCGCCGCGAACAGCGGCTTGTCCGGCTTCCAGCCGGGCGCGGTGACGATCAGCTCGGTGCCCTCCGGCAGGGTGGCGCCGTCGCCGAGACGCACGGTGATGCCGAGCGCCTCCAGCTCCGCGGCCTGCGCACGCGCGCGCTCGTCGTCGCCGTCGTTGACGACCGTGACGATCGCCCCGCGCGCGTGCAGCACCTTCGCCGCCGGGACGCCGGAGACGCCGAGCCCGGCGACGGTGACGTGCGTGCCGTGGAATTCCGGGGACACCGAGGAGGTCACTTGTCCGCTGCCCATCCCGCATAGAAGAGGCCGAGTCCGACAATCACGCAAATACCCTGGATGATCCAGAAGCGGACCACCACAAGTACCTCGGACCAGCCCTTGAGTTCGAAGTGGTGCTGGAGTGGTGCCATCCGGAAGACGCGCCTTCCGGTGAGCCGGAAGGAGCCGACCTGGATGACGACCGACATGGTGATGAGGACGAACAGGCCGCCCATGAGGGCGACGAGGAGTTCCGTGCGGGACAGGATCGCGAGGCCGGTGAGGACACCGCCGAGCGCGAGCGAACCGGTGTCGCCCATGAAGATCTTGGCCGGCGAGGTGTTCCACCACAGGAAGCCGAGGCAGGAACCCATCAGCGCGGAGGCGATGACCGCGAGGTCCAGCGGATCGCGGACCGTGTAGCAGGCGTTGGGGTTGGTCAGGGTCATCGCGTTGGCGCAGGACTCCTGGAACTGCCAGACGCCGATGAACGTGTAGGCGCCGAAGACGAGCACGGAGGCGCCGGTGGCGAGACCGTCCAGACCGTCCGTCAGGTTCACGCCGTTGGACATCGCGAGGATCATGAACAGCGCCCAGACCACGAACAGCACCGGGCCGATGGTCCAGCCGAAGTCCGTGATGAAGGACAGCTTGGTGGACGCCGGGGTGTTGCCGATGGCATCCGGGAACTGCAGCGAGAGGACCGCGAAGGAGATGCCGACGATCAGCTGGCCGGCCATCTTCGCCTTGGCCCGCAGACCCAGCGAACGCCGCTTGACGATCTTGATGTAGTCGTCCAGGAAGCCGACCAGGCCCATGCCGCACATCAGGCCGAGCACCAGCACACCCGAGTAGGTCGGGGCGTAGCCGGTGATCACCTTGGACAGGAAGTAGGCGGCGACCGTCGACAGGATGAAGGCGATACCGCCCATCGTCGGCGTACCGCGCTTGCTGGCGTGTTCGCGCGGGCCGTCGTCACGGATGTACTGGCCGTAGCCCTTGCGCGCGAGGAGCTTGATCAGCAGCGGAGTGCCGATCAGCGTCAGGAAGAGACCGATGACGCCCGAGAAGAGGATCTGCTTCATCATCGGGCATCAACACCCTCGGCACCGCTCTGGAGGAGCGCCTGGGCAACACTCTCCAGGCCCACCGACCGTGACGCCTTCACGAGGACGACGTCCCCCGGGCGCAACTCGCTGCGCAACAGGTCGACCGCCGCCTGTGCGTCGGACACGTGCACCGACTCCTCACCCCACGAACCCTCGTTATATGCGCCCAGTTGCAGCCAGGAGGCTTCTACTCCCCCGACCGCGACGAGCTTGCCGACATTGAGCCGGACGGCGAGCCGTCCGACCGCGTCGTGCTCGGCGAGCGCCTCGTCCCCGAGCTCGGCCATCTTGCCGAGCACCGCCCACGTGCGGCGCCCCTGGCCCATGGCCGCGAGCGCGCGCAGCGCGGCTCGCATGGACTCGGGGTTGGCGTTGTAGGCGTCGTTGACGATGGTCACGCCGTCCGGGCGCTCGGTGACCTCCATACGCCAGCGGGAGAGGGAGCCAGCCTCGGAGAGCGCGGTGGCGATCTCTTCCGCGGACATGCCCAGCTCATGGGCGACGGCGGCCGCGGCGAGCGCGTTCGACACGTGGTGCTCACCGTACAGGCGCATGGTCACATCGCTTGCACCGGAGGGTGTGTGAAGGCTGAACGCGGGCTGTCCCGTGTCCGTGAGTCGTACGTTCTCGGCGCGTACGTCCGCTTCGGCCGACTCTCCGAAAAGGACCACCTTCGCCTTGGTACGGGATGCCATGGCCCGCACCAGGGGGTCGTCCGCGTTGAGGATCGCGGCGCCGCCGTCCTCGGCCGGGGGCAGGGCCTCCACCAACTCGCCCTTCGCCTGGGCGATCTGCTCACGGCCGCCGAACTCGCCGATGTGGGCGGTGCCGACGTTGAGGACCAGGCCGATCCTCGGGGGCGTCAGATCCGTCAGGTAGCGGATGTGTCCGATGCCGCGGGCGCCCATCTCCAGCACCAGGAACTTCGTCTCCTCGGTGGCGGACAGGGCGGTCAGCGGCAGGCCGATCTCGTTGTTGAGCGAGCCCGGCGTGAACACGGTCGGCGCCTTGGTGCGCAGCACCTGGGCGATCAGGTCCTTGGTGCTGGTCTTGCCGGCCGAGCCGGTGAGGGCCACCAGGGTCGCGCCGAGCCGTCGTACGACATGGCGGGCGAGGGCGCCGAGGGCGGTCTGGACGTCGTCCACGACGATCGCGGGCACGCCGACGGGGCGGGACGCCAGAACGGCGACCGCGCCCTGTCCCACGACCTGGGCGGCGAAGTCGTGGCCGTCCACGCGCTCGCCCACGAAGGCGGCGAACAGGCTGCCGGGGCCCGCCTCGCGGGAGTCCCGGACGACCTCCCCGGTGACCTGGACGGACGGATCCGGTATGTCATGCGTCTGCCCGCCGACGACTGCTGCGATCTCGGCGAGGGAGAGGGCGATCACAAGTTCATCCCTGGGTCTTCTGGATAGCTTCGCGAAGCACCTGGCGGTCGTCGAACGGACGGACCACTCCGGCGATGTCCTGGCCCTGCTCGTGGCCCTTGCCGGCGACCAGCACGGTGTCGCCGGGGTGGGCGCGGGCGACGGCCGCGGCGATCGCGGCGGCCCGCTCCTCGAAGAGGAGCACCTCGCCGCGCTCGTGGGCGGGCACCGTGGCGGCGCCTTCGAGCATGGTCGCGAGGATGGCGAGCGGGTCCTCGGAGCGCGGGTTGTCGGAGGTCAGTACGGCCGTGTCGGCGAGCCGGGCCGCGGCGGCGCCCATCGGGGCCCGCTTCGTCCTGTCGCGGTCGCCGCCGCAGCCGAGGACGATGTGCAGCCGGCCCTTGGTGACCTTGCGCAGGGCCTTGAGGACCGATTCGACGGCGTCCGTCTTGTGGGCGTAGTCGACGACCGCGAGGTAGGACTGTCCGGCGTCCACCCGCTCCAGGCGGCCCGGGACGCCCGGGACGGCGGCGACGCCGTCGGCGGCGGTCTGCGGGTCGAGGCCCGCGGCGGCCAGGGCGACGATCGCGGCGAGGGTGTTCGCCACGTTGAAGGGGCCCGGCAGCGGCGACTTGGCGGCGACTTGGACGCCCCCGGGCCCGACGACGGTGAACGTCGAGTCCATCGGGCCGATGTGGACGTCCGCGGCCCGCCAGTCGGCGTCGGGGTGGCCCTCGGCGGAGTAGGTGACGACCGGGACGCCGGCCTCGCGGGCGAGCCTGCGGCCGTACTCGTCGTCGACGTTCACCACCCCCCGTTTGCTGCGTCTCGGCGTGAAGAGCTGCGCCTTGGCCCGGTAGTAGTCCTCCATGTCGGAGTGGAACTCCATGTGTTCCGGGCTGAGGTTGGTGAAGACGGCGATGTCGAAGACGCAGCCGTCGACCCGGCCGAGGACCAGGGCGTGGCTGGAGACCTCCATGGCGACCGCCTCGACGCCGCGCTCGCGCATGACGGCGAACAGGGCCTGGAGGTCGGTGGCCTCGGGGGTGGTGCGCTCGGACTTGATGCGCTCGTCGCCGATGCGCATCTCGACGGTGCCGATGAGTCCGGTGCTGCGCGTTCTCTTCAGACCACCCTCGACCAGGTAGGCCGTGGTGGTCTTGCCGGAGGTGCCGGTGATGCCGATCTGGAGCAGGTCGCGCCCGGGGTGACCGTAGATGGTGGCCGCGAGTTCGCCCATCCGCGCGCGCGGGTCGTCGGCGACCAGGACCGGCAGGCCGGTCGCGGCGGCGCGTTCGGCGCCCGTCGGGTCGGTCAGCACGGCGACCGCGCCGAGGCCGGCGGCCTGGGCGACGAAGTCGGCACCGTGCAGCCGGGCCCCCGGCAGGGCGGCGTACACGTCGCCGGGGCGGACCGCGCGCGAGTCATGGGTGATGCCCGTGACCTCCACCGTGTCCGCGGTGTCCGGGACGGCGGCGCCCAGCTGATCGGCGAGCTCCGCGAGGGGTGTGGCGGAGACCTGAACCGGCCTGGGCGGCCCCGGATATGTCACGGAAGCGCCCTTCTGGGTGGTTTGGGACTGATCAGCGTGTGGCACGGCGGTGAGCGTACCGGGCGCACCCGCTCCGGAGCGAAGTGAGGGCTCGGGGGCCCGGTGGTTCCCGGGATCGGGGGTGATCGTTGTCACGGGCTCGTTCCTGGTGGTCTTTCCGAAAAGCTGAGGCGCTGATCAGGGCTTGTAGTCGACGGGCAGTTTCGCCGCCTTGGCACCGGTCGGCGGGATCTGCAGGGTCTTGAGGGCGAACTCCATCACCTGCTTGTAGATCGGGCCGCAGATCTGGCCGCCGAAGTAGCTGCCGGCGGTGGCGTTCTGGATGGCGCAGTAGACGGTGATGCGGGGCTTGTCCGCGGGCGCGAACCCGGCGAACGACGAGGTGTAGCCGCGATATCTGCCGGTGGCCGGATCTACTCGGTTGGCGGTACCGGTCTTGCCCGCGACGTTGTAGCCGGGGATGGCCGCCTTGGCGCCGGTGCCCTGCTCGTCGTCCACGACGGACTCCAGCATCTCGGCGAGCGTCTTTGCGGTCTTCTCACTGACCACACGGGTCTTCTTGGGCTGCGCGGACGGGGTGAAGCGGCCGTCGGCGCCCTTGGAGCCGCGCACCAGGGTGGGCTCCACCCGGACCCCGCCGTTGGCGATCGTCGAGTAGACGGAGGCCGCCTGCATGGCGTTGATGGAGAAACCCTGACCGAAAGGGATCGTGTACTGCTGCGAGGTGGACCACTTGGCCGGGGCGGCCAGGATGCCCCGGGTCTCGCCGGGGAAGGCGAGCCCGGTGTAGCCGCCGATGCCGAACTTGCGCAGATACGAGTAGAGGACCTGGTTGGCCTGCTCCTGGGTCTTGCCGAGCTGGCCGGTGGCGAGGATGGTGCCGATGTTGCTGGACTTGGCGAGCACGCCGTTGAGCGTGAGGTACCAGGTCGCGTGGTCGACGTCGTCCTTGAAGAGCCGGTCGCCGCGGTGCAGCCGGTTGGGCACCACCACGTGCGTGAGCGGGGTGGCGGCGTTCTCCTCCAGGACGGCCGCCATCGACATCACCTTGGCGGTGGAGCCGGGCTCGTAGGCGTCCTGGAGGGCCGCGTTGCCCATCGCGGCGGCGTCGGCCGTCGACAGGTCGTTCGGGTCGAAGCCGGGCGAGTTGGCCATCGCCAGGATCTGCCCGGTCCTGGTGTCCTGGACGACCACATAGCCGCGGTCCGCCTTGGACTTCTTGACCTGCTCGGTGATGGCGTTCTGCGCGGCCCACTGGATGTCCCGGTCGATGGTCAGCTCGACGTCCGAGCCGGGCACGGCCGGGGTCTCCGTGGAGCCGGCGGTGGGCACCTCACGGCCGCCGGACTGGGCATAGCGGATCTTGCCGTCCTTGCCGGTCAGGTGCTTGTCGAGCTGCTGCTCGACGCCGCCGCCGCCCTTGCCGTCTGCGTTGACCCAGCCCAGTATCCCGGCGGCCAGGTCGCCGTTCGGGTACACGCGCTGGCTGCTGGGGTCGGCGAAGACACCGGCGAGCACGTTGACGGTGCCACCGCCGGTCTCGGCCTTGTTGGTGAGCGCGGTCTTCAGGTCCTTGATCTGCTTCCAGACCTGCGGGGTCTGCCGGGCGGCGAGCCGGACGTAGCGCAGTTCCCGGTTCTCGGGCCGCAGCAGCTTGACGAGGGCGGCCTGGTCCTTGCCGAGGATCGGGGCGAGCAGTGCGGCGGCCTGCTCGGGGCCGTCGTTCACCTTGAGCTGCTTGCTGGTGAACATCGTGGGGTCGGCGGTGATGTCGTACGCGTCCTCGCTGATCGCCAGCGCCACGCCGTTGCGGTCGGTGATCCCGCCGCGCTCGGCGGCCAGGGTGTGCACCACGTACCGGTTCTGTTCGGCCTTCGCGGCGTACGCGCTGGCGTCGACGGCCTGTACCTGGAGCAGGCGCCCGACGAAGACCAGCAGCACCAGGGTCAGGGCGAAGCCGACCATGCGCAGCCGGGGCCGGGGGCTGCCGAGCCGCAGGGGGCGCTGGGCCGGGGGGCGCGGCGCGCCCGGGCGGCGGACCGGGCGGGCGCCGGGGCCGGGGCCGCGCCGGACCGCGCCCCGGGGCTCCCGGGGGCGGGGCGGCCGGGCGGGGCCGGGCACGCGGCGGCGCGGCGACTGCCTTTCTCCAGAAGTGTCTGGCACGTCCGTCACCTGCCGGGGGTCGTGGTCGGGGTCGTCACGGGCGTGAGTGCCGGCGCCGGGGTCGTCACCGGTGTGGTGACCGGCGTGGCTGTCGGTGCGGTCACCGCGGCGGAGCCGGCCGGCGTCGGTACGGCGGCGGAGCCGGCCGGCGTCGGTACGGCGGCGGACGGCGTGCCGATGGCCTCGGGGGCGGGCGGCTGGGTGGTGGTCCCCCGGAGGGCGGCGGTGCTGGGGACACCCTTGACGGTGCCGTCGGAGCCGAGGAAGGCCGGGTCGCCGCCGGGGACCATGCCGAGTTCGCGGGCCCGGCGCTGGAGGGCGTCGGGGGCGGAGTAGGCGTCGATGTCCCGCTGCAGGGCCTGTTCCTCGTCGGTGAGGTTCTTGGTCTGCTTCTGCAGGTCGTCGAGTCTGAACGAGCCCTCGCTGAGCGCCGAGTTCAGCACCAGCAGGCCGATCAGGCCGCCGCCGAGCAGCAGGACGACCAGCAGGACGAACGGGGTGCGGGCGGCCTGGTTGGCCCGGCCGACCGGAAAGAGCCGGGCGAGCCGGGCGGCCCGCCCTTTCAGCTCGGGTTTCCTACTCACGTGTCCTCCGGCGGGTCCGGAAACCCAGCGTGCTCACGCCGCTCATTCAATGGACTCCCTGATGCGCTGGGCCCCTCGAAGACGCGCGGGCGCGGCCCGGCGGTTCTCGGCGACCTCTTCCTCGGTGGGAAGTTCGGCACCGCGCGTGAGCAGCTTGAGCCGGGGCTGGTACTGCTCGGGCACGACCGGCAGCCCGGGCGGCGCGGTGGTGGCGGCACCGGCCGCGAACACCTGCTTGACGAGGCGGTCTTCGAGCGAGTGGTACGACAGTACGGCGATCCGACCGCCGACCGCGAGGGCCTGCACCGCGGCCGGGATCGCCCTTTCCAGGACGGCCAGTTCGCCGTTGACCTCGATGCGCAGCGCCTGGAAGGTGCGCTTGGCCGGGTTGCCGCCGGTGCGCTTGGCGGCCTGCGGCAGGGAGTCCCGGATCAGCTCGACGAGCCGGGCGCTGTTGCTGAAGGGCTCCTTCTCGCGCTCCCGGACGATCGCCGAGACGATCCGCTTGGCCTGCTTCTCCTCGCCGTACGCGAACAGGATGCGCACCAGGTCACCGGCCGGGTAGGTGTTGAGGACCTCGGCGGCGCCGATCCCGGTCGTCTGGTCCATGCGCATGTCGAGGGGGGCGTCCTGGGCGTAGGCGAAGCCGCGGTCCGCCTCGTCGAGCTGCATGGAGGAGACGCCGAGGTCGAACAGCACGCCCTGCACGCGCGCGATGCCGAGACGTTCGAGTACGTCGGGCAGCTCGTCGTAGACGGCGTGCACCAGGGTGGCGCGGTCGCCGAAGGGGGCGAGGCGCTCGCCGGACAGGCGCAGGGCCTCCTTGTCGCGGTCAAGGGCGACCAGACGGGCCTCGGGGAAGCGGGCCAGCAGCGCCTCGCTGTGGCCGCCGAGGCCGAGGGTGCAGTCGACGACCACGCTGCCCGGCGCCTCCAAGGCGGGTGCCAGCAGATCCAGGCACCGCTGGAGCATCACCGGAACGTGTCGACTCTGGCTCAAGGGGGCCTCTCAGGTCCGCGCGGGAGATACGCACCGCCGGGTCCCCGCCCGCTCGGTACGCGCGCCGCGCACGTGGGGAGACGGTCCGGGCGCCGTGCCGGGGTCTCCAGGGGATTTCACCAGCGGGGAGAGCCTCGCCTCCCGCTTCGCGTCACTTTAGTCCACCGTGTCGCCCGGTCAATCAACCGGCCTGCACGGCGCGTACGGCACGGCAGCGGGGACCGGGATTGGAAACGAATCACCCGTACAGCCCGGTTTGCGCTCCGTGTGGGTTAGCTCACAACAAGCCACGATGACGTTCTTTGTGCCCTCTCACAGCAGGCTCTGAACGCCGGTGACCAGTACCGTCGTGTCTATGACGACTTCCGCAGCAGCTCCCACTGGATCCGAAGGCGCCATAACCGACGGCGGCACCGTGACGGATCGCCTGGTCGACGCCAACCGTACGTACGCGGCAGCCTTCACCGACCCCGGTATGGACGCCCGGCCCGTGCTGCACGTGGCCGTGGTGTCCTGTATGGACGCCCGTATCGACCTGCACAAGGCGCTCGGCCTGCAGCTCGGCGACTGTCACACCATCCGCAACGCGGGCGGTGTGGTCACCGACGACGTGATCCGCTCCCTCACCATCAGCCAGCGCAAGCTCGGCACCCGCAGCGTGGTCCTCATCCACCACACCGGCTGCGGCCTGGAGGCCCTCACCGAGGACTTCCGCACCGAGCTGGAGATGGAGGTCGGCCAGCGCCCGGCCTGGGCGGTGGAGTCCTTCCGGGACGTCGACCAGGACGTACGGCAGTCCATGCAGCGGGTGCGCACCTCGCCGTTCCTGCAGCACACCGACGACGTACGCGGCTTCGTCTTCGACGTCCGCACCGGCCTGCTCCGTGAGGTCGACCCCGCCTGAGCCCACCGGCTCCGACGGACCGCCCGCCCCGAAAACCGCCGCCGTACCCTGTCAGGACGCTGTCGAATACACGACTGAAAGGCCGTAAGACCGACATAGTGCGGGCAGTTGTCCACAGGCGAGTGACACGAATCGGTAACGGCAGCAAGAATGCGGTGTGGGACGTCGCGCGGAACTATTCACGCGCGGTGTCCGTGTTTCGGGGTGGGCCGGTTCCGCTGACAGAGCGCCGGCCCGGCAATAAGGGGCCGAGGAGGGCCGGGTGACGACCTATGACGATCGAGCGAGCCTTACTGATCTGACCGCCACTGTGGAGCGGGTCCGCAGTTCGGTTGAGGGTGTGATCGAGGGCAAGCCGGAGGTCGTACGGCTTTCGCTGACCGTGCTGCTGGCCGAGGGACATCTTCTGATCGAGGACGTCCCGGGTGTCGGCAAGACGATGCTGGCGAAGGCGCTTGCGCGGTCCATCGACTGTTCGGTGCGACGCATCCAGTTCACGCCCGACCTGCTGCCGTCGGACATCACCGGCGTGTCCATCTGGGACCAGCAGCGCCGGGACTTCGAGTTCAAACCGGGCGCCATCTTCGCCCAGATCGTGATCGGCGACGAGATCAACCGCGCCTCGCCCAAGACCCAGTCCGCGCTGCTGGAGTCGATGGAGGAGCGGCAGGTCACCATCGACGGGCAGACCTATGAACTGCCCAGCCCGTTCATGGTGGTGGCCACCCAGAACCCGGTCGAGATGGAGGGCACCTACCCGCTGCCGGAGGCCCAGCGCGACCGCTTCATGGCCCGCGTCTCGGTCGGCTACCCCAGCGTGGAGGCCGAGTTGCAGATGCTCGACATCCACGGCGGGGCGAACCCTCTGGACGACCTCCAGCCGGTGGCGCACGCGCACGACATCGTGAAGCTCGTCGAGACCGTGCGGGGCGTCCATGTCGCCGAGACGGTCCGGCGGTACGCGGTGGACCTGGTCTCCGCCACCCGTACCCACCCCGACCTCAGACTCGGCGCCTCCCCGCGCGCGACGCTGCACCTGCTGCGCGCGGCGAAGGCGTCCGCAGCCCTGAGCGGCCGGGAGTACGCGCTCCCGGACGACGTACAGGCACTCGCCGTGGCGGTCCTGGCGCACCGGCTGCTGCCCACCGCCCAGGCCCAGCTCAACCGGCGCACCGCGGAGCAGGTCGTCCAGGAGATCCTGCAGCAGACCCCGGTGCCCGCGGCCCCCCACCAGCAGAACGGCTTCGGCGCTCTGGGCCGGGGCGTGCCGGCGTATCCCCAGCAGCCCCCGCGGAGTCTGTGATGAGCGCCCCGGCGGAGGCCGACCGCGAGGAGTCGGGCGGCGTCCGCACGGCCCTGGCCGGGCTGACCACCCGCGGCCGCTCCTTCCTGGCGGCCGGCATCGCGGCGGTGATCTGCGCCTACGTCCTCGGCCAGAGCGATCTGCGCCGGGTCGGGCTGCTGCTCGCCGTGCTCCCGCTGATCTGCGCGGCCGTGCTCTACCGCACCCGCTACCGGGTGGCCGGCAGCCGCCGGCTCTCCCCCTCGCGGGTGCCGGCCGGCAGCGAGGCCCGGGTCCACCTGCGGATGGACAACGTCTCGCGGCTGCCCACCGGCCTGCTGATGCTCCAGGACCGGGTGCCCTACGTCCTCGGCCCGCGCCCGCGCTTCGTCCTGGACCGGGTCGAGCCGGGCGGCCGCCGGGAGGTCTCCTACCGGGTCCGCTCCGACCTGCGCGGCCGCTATCCGCTGGGCCCGCTACAGCTGCGCCTGACGGACCCGTTCGGGATGTGCGAACTGACCCGGTCCTTCTCGACGTTCGACACCCTGACCGTCATCCCGCGCGTGGAGCCGCTGTCACCGATCCGGCTCAGCGGCGAGGCGAAGGGGTACGGCGACGGGCGGCAGCGTTCACTGGCCCTGGCGGGCGAGGACGACGTGATCCCGCGCGGCTACCGGTACGGCGACGACCTGCGCCGGGTGCACTGGCGCTCCACCGCCCGCTACGGCGAGCTGATGGTGCGCCGCGAGGAGCAGCCGCAGCGTGCCCGCTGCACGGTACTCCTGGACACCCGGGGCATCGCCTACGAGGGCGCGGGCCCCGACTCGGCGTTCGAGTGGGCGGTCTCCGGCGCCGCCTCGGTCCTGGTCCACATGCTCGAACGCGGCTTCTCGGTCCGGCTGTTGACGGACACCGGCAGCGCGGTGCCCGGTGAGGGGGCCGACGGTTTCGCGGGCTCCGGCCAGGACTCGGCGGACGCGGCCGGGCTGCTGATGGACACCCTGGCCGTGGTCGACCACTCGGACGGCACCGGCCTGTCCCGGGCCTACGACGTCCTGCGCGGCGGGAACGAGGGGCTGCTCGTCGCCTTCCTGGGCGACCTCGACGAGGAACAGGCGGCGGTGACCACCAAGATGCGCCGGCGCAGCGGCGGTGCCGTCGCCTTCGTGCTGGACCCGGACACCTGGGTGCGCGAGCCCACCGACGTGCCCGCGCCGGGCAACGCGCACGAGGAGCGGCTGCGGATGCTGCGCGAGACCGGCTGGACGGCGGTCAGCGTGGCGCGCGGTGCCCCGCTGGCCGAGCTGTGGCGGCAGGCCGACCGGGAGCGCCTCTCGGTGGCCGCGGCGGGCGGGGAGGCCCGGTGATGAGCGGACGGGCCCGGCTGGCCCTCACCGCGGCGGCGGCGACGCTGATGGCGTCCTGTTCCCTGCTGCCCCTGGTCTCCCCGACGACCTGGCTGTTCCAGGCGGCGTTCCTGGTGGCGATCCAGACCGGCGTGGGCGCGGCCGCGCGGCGGGTGCCGCTGGCCCGGCCGCTGACCGTGGCCGCGCAGGCCCTGGTCACGCTGCTGATGCTGACCCTGGTCTTCGCCCGGGGCCACGCGATCGCCGGGCTGATCCCCGGCCCGGACACCTTCCGGTACTTCGCCGACCTGCTCCAGCAGGGCTCCGACGACGTCAGCCGGTATGCGATACCCGCGCCGCTGTCGGACGGCATCCGGCTGATGGTGATCGGCGGGGTACTGATCGTCGGGCTGGTCGTGGACACCCTCGCGGTGACCTTCCGCAGCGCGGCCCCGGCCGGACTGCCGCTGCTCGCCCTGTACTCGGTGGCGGCGGGCCTGTCCGACGGACCGACCGACTGGCTCTGGTTCCTGGTGGCGGCGTCCGGCTACCTGCTGTTGCTGCTCGCCGAGGGCCGGGACCGGCTCTCACAGTGGGGCCGGGTGTTCGGCGGGGTCTCACGCACCCCGGGCGGCCCGGAGAACGGTGCGGTGGCCCCGGTGCGCACCGGACGCCGGATCGGCTTCGCGGTGCTGAGCGTCGCCCTGTTCGTGCCGTTCGTGATGCCCTCGATCCAGGGCGGCCTGCTGGACGGCACCGGGAACGGCGTCGGCGTCGGCAACGGGAACGGCGGCACGATCTCCGCGGTCAACCCGCTGGTGTCGCTCCGGGACAGCCTCAACGTGGACGAGGACCGGCAGGTGCTGTCCGTACGGACCAGCACCGCCGACGTCTCCGACCTGTATCTGCGGATCGTCTCCCTGGACGACTTCGACGGCACCACCTGGAAGCCGGCCCAGCGGCACATCACCGGAGTCCCGGGTACCTTCCCGACCCCGGTCGGGCTGGGCGGCGACATCAAGCGGGCGACGGTGCGGACCACGATCTCGGCGGCCGACTGGTACGCCCAGGACTGGCTGCCGATGCCGTACCCGCCGAGCGGGGTGAAGATCGCCGGCTCCTGGCGCTACGAGCCCGTCGGGATGACCCTGGTCGGCGACCACGGGCAGAACACCCGCGGTGAGACCTACCAGGTCACCAGCCTGGACGTGCAGCCGACGGCGGATCAGCTGGCCGCGGCGCCGGAGCCGTCGGCGGCCATGAAGAAGGAGTACACCAAGCTGCCCTCCTCGCTGCCGTCGGTGGTGGCGCAGACGGCCCGGGAGGTCACCTCGGGCTCGACGAGCCACTACGAGGAGGCGGTCAAGCTCCAGGACTACTTCGCGGTGAACGGCGGCTTCCAGTACGACACCCAGGTGCAGGTCGGCCGGGGCGAGGGCGCGATCGCGAACTTCCTGAAGCAGAAGCGCGGTTTCTGCGTGCACTTCTCCTTCGCGATGGCCGCGATGGCCCGGACGCTGGGCATCCCGGCCCGGGTCGCGGTGGGCTTCGCGCCCGGCACCCCGCAGGCCGACGGCACGGTCTCGGTGGGCCTGAAGGACGCGCACGCCTGGCCGGAACTGTACTTCGAGGGCGTGGGCTGGACCCGGTTCGAGCCGACCCCGACCCGAGGCACGACGCCGTCGTACACCGTCTCGGACACCCCCGGCTCCTCGGCGCCGGACGAGACGCTGCCCTCCAAGGGCGCCTCGGCGGCCCCGTCGGCCTCCGCCTCGGAGAGCGAGAGCTGCCCGGCCCAACTGCGCAAGCAGGACGTCTGCGCGAGCCCGTCGGCGGCGAGCGCGGTGCAGCAGGGCGACGGCGGGCCGCCGTGGTGGCAGCTGGCACTGTGGGCGCTCGCCGGACTCGCCGTGCTGGCGGTCCCGCTGTCGCCGATGCTCTACCGGCAGCGGGTGCGTGCCAACCGGCTCGGGGCCTACGACCGTACCCCCGACGGTGTGGCGGCGCACACGCTGGCGGTCTGGCAGGAACTGATCGACACGGCCTGGGACTTCGGCGTCCCGCCGGACGACTCGCAGAGCCCGCGCGGCGCGGCCGCCCGGATCGTCCGGCTGGGCCACCTCGACCCGGTCGCCGCCGCCTCGGTGCACCGGGTGGCGGACGCGGTCGAACAGGTGCTGTACGCGCCACGGCCGCGGCTGACGACGGGCCTCTCGGACGACGTCCGCCGGGTGGCGGCCGCGTTCGACGGCACGGTCGGCGTCCCCACCCGGCTGAGGGCGCTGTTCGCCCCGCGATCGGCCGTGCGGGCGCTGTGGGCGACGTCGGCCCGGTGGGCACGGCTGCGGGAGCGGGCGGCCGCGGCCCGGCCGGCCCTGCGCAAGCCGTCGGGACAGCAGAGCTGATCGGCAGCGGGCTCGCCGACCGGCACGACTGACCGGCAGCGGGCTCGCCGACCGGCACAGGGCTCGGCGGACATGACTGAGGGGTGACCACCCACCGGGTGGCCACCCCTCAGCCGTGCTCTGGGGTGACCACCCACCGGGTGGCCACCCCTCAGCCGTGCTCTGTTCTGCCTGTTCGGCAAATCCCTAGTGGCCCTGCTCGTCTCGGCGGCGCTGCCAGCGCTCCTCGATGCGGTCCATCATGGAGCGCTTCGGCCGGACCTGACGGCGGGCCTGCTGGCCTCCCGCGGGCTGCTCGCCGGGCTTGGGAGCCTTGCGCCAGCCGGTGACGGCGAGGACCGCGCAGCCCAGCATGACGAGGAAGCCCACCACGCTGACCCAGATCTCCTTGGCGACCATTCCGGCCATGAGGAGCGCGATACCGACGAGGAAGCCCGCGATCGCCTGGTAGACCCGTCGCCGGGTGTACGACCGCAGCCCGCTTCCCTCAAGCGCTGTCGCGAACTTGGGGTCTTCGGCGTACAGCGCTCGCTCCATCTGCTCAAGCATTCGCTGCTCGTGCTCCGAGAGCGGCACGGCGTCCTCCTCATCGTGCAGTCGCCGGGGCGACCCGGGGGGTCCCTTCAGGATAGGCAGGGATTCGCCCCCGTGAAACCCGCCCCTCTAGGCCAATTGGCCAACCGGAATCCGCCAT
Organism: Streptomyces sp. NPDC054813; assembly: GCF_053611365.1. Taxonomy (NCBI): domain Bacteria; kingdom Bacillati; phylum Actinomycetota; class Actinomycetes; order Kitasatosporales; family Streptomycetaceae; genus Streptomyces; species Streptomyces sp. NPDC054813. The sequence goes on from NZ_JBSHAF010000005.1 coordinate 417,221, forward strand.
GGCCGTTCCGGCTCGCTGAGGCTTCCATTCCCCAGCGGCCGTCCCGTCATGCCGAGCGGTCTCCCTCGATCATACGGCGCAAACCCCTCGTTCGGGGGGCCTGTGGCGTACTCCATCCGCTGCCGAGTCCCTGATCAGCGGGCTCGTCTCAGGAGAATCTCAGGCCCCGGCCGCACCCGGAGTCTCGCCGAGGACATGGAGCTGGGTGGCGACGGCGTGGAAGGCCGGGAGCTCGGCCGCGGCGGCCTCCAGCTTGAGCAGCGCGTCGAGAGCGCCGGGCTCGGTGTCCACCAGGACGCCGGGGACGAGGTCGGCGAAGACCCGCACGCCGTGCACGGCGGCGACGGCCAGACCCGCGCCCTCGACCAGGCCGGTGAGCTGCTCGGCGGTGAAGCGGCGGGGCATGGGGTCGCCGCTGCCCCAGCGGCCGTCGGGGTCGTCGAGTGCCTGCCGGGCCTCCTTGAAGTGCCCGGCGAGGGCCCGCGCGACCACGGCCCCGCCGAGTCCGGCGGCGAGCAGGCTGAGGACGCCCTCGGTTCGCAGCGCGGCCACCGTGTTGCGCACGCCCTCGGCCGGGTCGTCGACGTACTCCAGGACGCCGTGGCAGAGCACCACGTCGTGGCTGCCGCGCTCGACCACGTCGAACAGGCCGAGGACGTCGCCCTGGACGCCCTTGACCCGGTCGGCGACGCCGGCCTCGGCGGCGCGGCGCTCCAGCGCGAACAGCGCGTTCGGGCTGGGGTCGACGACGGTGACGCGGTGGCCGAGGCGCGCGAGGGGTACGGCGAAGTTGCCGCTGCCGCCGCCGGTGTCGAGGACGTCCAGCGCGTCCCGGCCGGTGGCCTTGACCCGGCGGTCGAGGGCGTCCTGGAGTACCTCCCAGACCACGGCGGTACGGAGAGAAGCGCGGGGTCGTGTGGGGTCCGGCACGGCAGTTGACTCCTCGGCGCGGCACCGCCTGTTGCCCGGCGGCGCGAACTCGGTGCCTCCCCGGCCCGGAGTGCGGGAGGAGGGAAGGCTTCAGGCGCTCTCCACCCTATTGCCTCCGCTGCCCAGCCATGGCCTCCGCCGCCTTCCCCCGGTCCTCCCGCGCCGGGCGTCCGCCGTCCTGGTCAGCCCGCGTCGGGCAACCCCCTGTCCGGGGCGCCGTCCGGCTGCTCCCCGTCCTGTCGGCGGGGCTGCGGCAGGACCGGCTGGAGGATGAGCATCCGCTCGACGATGCGGAGGAACATCTCCACGTCCCGTATCAGGTCGTCGGCGTCGCGGCGGCCGGCCGCGCCCTGGATGCCCGCCTCGGCGCGGGCACGGCGGCCGGCGCCGGAGGCGAACAGGGCGCTCCACTCGGTGAGCTCGGGCGCCACCTCGGGGAGCACCTCCCAGGCGCTGCGGATGCGGGCCCGGCGCCGGGGCGAGGTCTCGGGGCGGGCGCGGGCGGCGAGCACGGCGGCCGCGGTGCGCAGGGCGGCCAGATGGGCGGTCGCATAGCGCTCGTTGGCGGTGTCGAGGAGTTCGGCCTCGTCGAGGGCGGCGCGGGCCTGGGTGAGCAGGTCGAGGGCGGCGGGCGGGGCAGTGGCCCGGCGGATCACGGGGTGCACGTCGCTCGCCGGGCCGGTCAGTGAGGGGGCAGGGCCGGTGGCGCGGCGCCGGTGGGCGGCGGCCGCTGAGGAGTTGGCCATGACGAACCTCCTGTCGTCTGGGTGACGGCTCCCTTACCCGGGGTGCCGTATGTGCCCATCGTGCGGTATGGCACTGACAATCCGTTCCGACCTGGGGTTTTGCTTCGATCGCGAGTTCGGGTTAGTTTTTGCACTGACCAGTCAGTTCAAAAACGAAGCCGATGCGGACACCACTTCGGAAGGCGGGGGGACCTGTGCACGGCGTACCTGTCACGGCCGAGCGGCTCGGGCTCAAGGGCCCGCGCGGCTGGGCGTTCCAGGGGATCTCCCTGGACGTTGGGCCCGGCGCGCTGATCGCGGTGGAGGGGCCGTCCGGCTCCGGCCGCACCTGTCTGCTGCTCGCCCTCACCGGACGGATGAGGGCCACCGAGGGCGCCGCGACCGTCGGCGAGGCCCGGCTGCCCAAGCAGTTGGCGGCCGTGCGCCGGATCAGCGCGGTGGCCAACGTCGCCGGGGTCACCGACCTCGAACCCGCCCTGACCGTCGGCGAGCACCTGCGGGAACGGGCCCTGCTGCAGCGCCGGTTCGGCGACTCGCTGCGCGCCCTGCTGCGGCCCCGGGCCGAGAAGGGCGCACAGGCACGGCAGTTGATCGACGACGCCCTGGCCGCCGCCGGGCTCGACCTGGAGTCGCTGCCGAAGGGCCCCCGGACCGCCGTACGGGATCTGGAGCGGATCGAGGCGCTGCGGCTGTCGGTGGCGCTGGCGCTGGTCGGGAAGCCCCGGCTGCTCGCCGTGGACGACGCGGACCTGAAGCTGTCGGCGGCCGAACGGACCCAGGTGGGGACGCTGTTGGCGTCGATCGCCGAGGCCGGCACGACCGTGGTGGCGGTCTGCGGGGAGACGCTGGCGGGGGCCGTCGTGGTACGCACCGGGACCGTTCGGGAAGAGGAGACCGGGATGCCGGAAGGCCCCGCAACCGGGGAGGAGGCCGGCGATGCGCTCGCCACGACTGGCCGCGCTTGAGCTCAGGCGCTTCGGACGGGGGAAGCTGCCCCGCGCGGCCCTGGTGGCCCTGCTGGTGCTGCCGCTGCTGTACGGCGCGCTCTACCTGTGGTCGTTCTGGGATCCGTACGGCCGGCTGGACCGCATCCCGGTGGCGCTCGTGAACGACGACAAGGGGGCGAGCGCAAGCGGCAGGAAGATCACCGCGGGCGACGACATCGTCGACGGGCTGCGGGACAGCAGGACGTTCGAGTGGCACCAGGTGAGCGCGGCAGAGGCCCGCCGGGGTGTCGAGAACGGCACCTACTACCTGTCGCTGACCATGCCCGCCGACTTCAGCTCGCGCATCGCCTCCAGTGCCGGTGACTCCCCGGAGACCGGTGCGCTCCAGGTCCGCACGAACGACGCGAACAACTACATCGTCGGCCAGATCTCCCGCACGGTCTTCAACGAGGTGCGCTCGGCGGCGTCCGCGAAGGCCTCCCGGTCCTTCCTGGACCGCATCTTCATCTCGTTCGCCGACATCCACGGGCAGACCGTGCAGGCCGCCGAGGGCGCCGACACGCTCACCGGTGGCATCGGGAAGGCCGAGAAGGGGTCGAAGGACCTCGCCGACGGGCTGACGGACGCCAAGACCGGCAGCGGGAAGCTCGCCAAGGGGATCAGGAAGCTGGACTCGGGCGCGGGGACGCTCCAGGACGGTTCCCGGCAGGTCGCGGACGGCACCCAGGCCCTCGCGGACCAGGTCAACGGGGTCTACGGCAAGGTCGGCCCGTATCTCGAGGACAACGAGAAGACCATCGGCGACACGGCGCGGCTGGTCGCCGACTCGGCGCGGACCGTCCGCGACAACCTGGGCGTCCTGGTGAAGGCGGCCCCCGTGGCCGCGAAGGCCGCGCACACGGCCGCCGGCACGCTGGACGACGTCTACCGGGCGCGCTGCTCGGCCGAGCTGCTGACCGACCCGGTCTGTCCCGACCTGAAGAAGGCCAGGGACGCGGCCGACGACGTGGCCGCCGTCGCCGACGACCTCAACACGCTGATCGCGGACCAGCACGGCGATCTGAAGACACTCGACGGAAACCTCGGCACTCTCCAGCGGCAGGCCCAGGCCCTCGCCGACCGGGCCCCGCACCTCTCCGAGGACGCCGCCGACGCCGTCAAGAAGATCAACAAGCTGAACGACGGCGCGGCCCGGGTCGCCGCGGGCGCCGAGAAGCTGCACACCGACCTCGGCACGGCCCTGACCGGCGCGACCGGCCTGGACACGGGCGTCGGCAAGCTCGAGACCGGCGCCTACGACCTCAACGGCGGGATGTACAAGCTCGTCGACGGCTCCGGCAAGCTCGCCGGCGGTCTGCACGACGGCGCCGCCCGGATCCCCGACTACGGCAAGCAGGACCGCGACCGGCGCACCGAGGTGATGGCCGACCCGGTCCAGCTCGCCTCCAGGGACCTGCACAAGGCGCCCAACTACGGCACCGGGTTCGCCCCGTACTTCATCCCGCTGTCCCTGTGGGTCGGCGCGATGGTGGCCTACATGCTGATCCAGCCGCTCAACCGGCGCGCCCTGGCGGCCGGTTCGGCGGCCTGGCGGATCGCGCTGGCGGGCTGGCTGCCGGTGGTCGCGGTCGGGGTGCTGCAGACGGCCGCCCTGATGGCCGTACTGCACTGGGCGATCGGTCTGGAGATGGTCCGCGCGGCCGGGACGGTCGGGTTCCTGTTCCTGGTGACGGCGTGCTTCGCGGCGATCGTGCAGTGGCTGAACGCGCGCTTCGGGGCGGCCGGCCGGATCCTGGTGCTGGCGCTCCTGATGCTCCAGCTGACCTCGGCGGGCGGCACCTATCCCGTGCAGACCAGCCCGGGCTTCTTCAACGCGATCCACCCGTTCCTGCCGATGAGCTACATCGTGGCGGCCCTGCGGAGGCTGATCACGGGCGGCGGGCTGGGACCGGTGTGGCAGGCCTGTGCCGTCCTGACGGCGTTCACGGCGGGCGCCCTCGCGCTCACCGCCCTGTCGGCCCGGCGCCGCCAGGTGTGGACGCTGGACCGGCTGCACCCCGAGCTGAGCCTGTGAGGAGATCCATGTCCTCGCCTCCGGTGCCCGCCGGTGCCGCCGTTCCTGTGAGAATCAGGACCATGGAAAGCAGCAGCACCACGGGCGGCAGCACGCGCCGTGAAGCCACCCGGCAGAAGCTCTACGAGGCGGCCGTCACCCTCATCGCCGAGCAGGGCTTCTCCGCCACCACCGTGGACGAGATCGCCGAGCGTGCCGGGGTCGCGAAGGGCACGGTCTACTACAACTTCGCGAGCAAGTCGGTCCTCTTCGAGGAGCTGCTGCGGCACGGCGTGGGCCTGCTCACCGCCTCCTTGAAGGAGGCCGCCGAGCGGACCGCGCGGGAGGGCGGCAGCCGGGTCGACGCCCTGGACGCCATGATCCGCGCGGGCCTGGTCTTCATCGACCGCTACCCGGCCTTCACCCAGCTCTACGTGGCCGAGCTGTGGCGCACCAACCGGGCCTGGCAGTCGACGCTGATGGTGGTCCGGCAGCAGGCGGTCGCGGTCGTCGAGGGCGTGCTGCGCGAGGGCGTCGAGAACGGCGAGTTCAGCGACGAGATCGACATCCAGCTGACGGCTGCCGCGCTGGTCGGCATGGTGCTGGTGGCCGCGCTGGACTGGAAGTCCTTCCAGCCGGAGCGCTCCCTGGACGACGTCCACTCGGCGCTGTCCCGGCTGTTGCAGGGGCGGGTGAGCGGGAAGGGCTGAGCCCTTCCGGGACCGGCACGCGCGCGTGGCCGCGAGAAAGCCGCCCGCGCGCGTGGGCGGACGAAAGCGCCGGCCCGCCGTGGCCGCGTCCCCCGCGGGCCACCGTCGGACCGGCGCCTTCCGTACACCCCCGTGTTTCCCCCGGTTTCCCGTTGTTTCCCCCGGGTCCCCTCTCCCCCGTGTCTCGCTTCCGCCGACGGATCGGCGGAAGGAGCGGTCGAGGGCGCCTGCGCCGTTCCGCCGCCCCGTGTCGGCGGTACCGGACCTGGCGCCCCTTTCCGTGCCTCCACTCTCTCGTTCACGCAGGTCGCGGCCCATCCGCGCGCGTACTCAACTCACTCCCTAGGTACGCGTACTCAGCTCTGCGTGCTCAGGCCCAGGACGCGCGGGCGCCGACTGGTTACGATCGCGTCCGTGTCGGTACTCCCCTTGGTCTTCACCAGCGGCTGGGCCAGCGGAATCAACGCGTACGCGGTGGTGCTGCTGCTCGGCTTCTTCGGCGCGACGGGCCTGAGCGACGACGTCCCCGAGACGCTGCAGCGCCCCGAGGTGCTGATCGTCGCGGGCGTGCTGTTCCTGTGCGAGGCGGTCGCCGACAAGATCCCGTACGTCGACTCGGTGTGGGACTCCGTGCACACGGTGGTCCGCCCGGTGGCGGGCGCCTGGGTCGGGGCGCTGCTCGCCGGGCACAGCGGCTCCCTGTCGGACGTGGCGGCCGGGCTGATCGGGGGCTCGACGGCGCTGGCCAGCCACACGGTCAAGGCCGGGACCCGGATGGCGGTCAACACCTCGCCGGAGCCGTTCAGCAACATCGTGCTGAGCTTCGCGGAGGATCTCGGGGTCGGCGCGATCGTGTCGTTCGCGATGTTCCACCCGCTGGCGGCGGCGATCATCGCGGCGGTACTGCTGGCCACCGGTCTGATCGTGCTGGTGTTCCTGATCTCCCGGATCCGCCGCTTCTGGCGCCGCCGCGCCCAGCGCCGGGAGGAACGCCGGCTCGCGACCCAGGTGGGCGGACCACCGGACTGACGGGCCGCCGAGCCGGGCTGTCAGTGGCGGTCGATAAAGTCGCGGGCATGGGACGGATTGCGGTGATCGGCGCCGGGATGGGCGCCATGGCGGCGGCCGCGCGGCTGGCCGTCGCGGGCCACCGGGTGACGGTGTACGAGCGCTCGGAGACGTACGGCGGCGGGGTGCGCCGGTTCGAGCGCGACGGGTTCGCCTTCGACACCGGCCCGGGGCTGCTGCCGCTGCCCGCCGTCTACCGCGACCTGTTCGTCAAGACCGGCAAGGAGCCGCTTGAGGACCGGGTGGAGCTGGTCCAGGTCGACCCCTCGGCCCGGCACGTCTTCGCGGACGGCACCGAGGTCGCGCTGCCGAACGCGTCCCGCGCGGGCGTCGTCACCGCCCTGGACGAGGCGCTCGGGGCGGGCGCCGGACAGCGCTGGGGCGACTTCCTGGTGCGGGCCCGGGAGGCCTGGGACCGCACCCGGCGTCCGCTGCTGGAGGAGCCGCTGTGGCCGAACTGGCAGGTGCTGGCCGAGCGCGAGCCCTATCCGTCCGTGCCGCACAAGAAGCTGCTGCGCACCCGCCGGGCCGGCACGCTCGCCGAGATCGGCGCCTGGGAGCTGGGCGACGAGCGGCTCGCCGCCCTCCTGAACAGCCACGCGCTCGCCCATGGCCTCAACCCCCGCGACACCCCGGCGAGCGCGGCGGTGCTGCCGTATCTGGAGCACGCCTTCGGCACCTGGTATGTGCGTGGCGGCATACGGGAGTTGGCGCGGGCGGTGTACGAGCGGTGCGTACAGCGGCGGGTCGAGTTCGTGTTCGGCGCGGAGGTCACCGCGGTACTGGCGAAGGACGGCCGGGCGGCGGGGCTGGAGCTTGCCGGGGGCGCTGTGATCGACGCGGACCATGTGGTGGCCGGAGTGGATCCGGTGCGGCTCGACGCCCTCACGCGGCTGACGGGGTGCCACCTGGACGCCGAGGACGATGTGCGGGCCGACACGAAGGCGGCGCGCCCGGGCCGCTTCACCGTGCTGCTCGCGCTGCGGGGCGGGCCCGAGGCCGGTGCCGCGCACCGCACGATCGTGCACGCCCCGGACGACGAGACCGAGCTGGATCTGCTGGCCTCTCCCGGCGGCGACCGTCCGGTGCGCCCCACCGTGACGGTGCTGCGCCCCGACGACCCGGCACTGAGGCCGGACGACGACCACGAGTCCGTGGTGCTGTCGGCGGTGCTGTCGACCGATGCGGGCTGGGAGAGGGCCGACATGGCCCGGGTGTGTACGGACTTCCTCCTGGAAGCCGCCGAGGCCGCCGTCCCGGGGTTGCGGGAGCGCCTGATCTGGCACGAGACGCTGCTGCCGGAACAGGTCACGGGGACCGGGGGGTTCGGGGAGATCTCAGCGCCCGCCCTGGCCGCCGGAAAGGGCCGTTTCCTGCACCCGGCCAACACCACCCGGCTGCCGGGCCTGTACCGGGTCGGCGGCTGGTCGCACCCCGGCGGCGGGCTTGCCCACACCGGTATGTCCGGGGCGCTGGTGGCCGGGCTGATCGTGGAGGGGCCGGAGTTCCGCGGCTCGCAGTGAGGCGCGGCCCGCGCCGCGCGGAACAGCAGCTTCAGAAACGGTACTGCTCGTCGTACCCGGTGCCGTGCTGGCCCTGCTGCTGGCCCTGCCCGTCGCCCTGGTAGGGGTACGGCTGCTCCTGCGGGAGTTCGCCGCCGTAGGTCTCGTCGGCGCGCTGCTGGGGGACCCAGACACCGCCCGCCGGGGTCTCGCCGTAACCGCCGTTGCCGTACTGGTCCTGGGCGTAGCCCTGCTGGTCGTACTGCTGGGTGCCGTACGACTGGTCGTACCCGGCGCCGCCGTAGGTCTGGTTGCCGATGTACGGGTCGGAGTAGTTGGCGTACTGCTGCTGGCCGTTGGCGTCGTAGCCGTACTGCTGCTGGCCGTAGCCGGAGTAGTCGTAGGCGTAGTTCTGGTCGGTGCCCTGGGCGGCGTACGCCTGGTCCTGGCCGGCGGTCGCGTAGGCGGGGTCGCCGGTGGTGGCGTAGCCGGACTCGTTGTATATGCCGTAGGAGCCGGTGTCGTCCGGCATCGGCTGCGGCTCGTACACCGCCGTGGACTCGGTGGCCGTGGGCTCGGCGGTGCGGCCCGGGGAGAAGACGTCGTCCCGGTCGTAGTCGTCGCCGTAGGCCGGGTTACCGCCGGTGGCGTAGGCGGTCTGCTGGTCGGCGTAGGCGGCGTCGGCCGCGTCCGGGTCGGTGGTTTCCAGGCCCGGGTCCTCGTCCGGCTCGCCGCGGCGGCGCTTGGTCAGGCCGCCCTCACCGTCGGCGCCGGGGCGCTTGACCGCCCAGCCGGACTCGAAGCCACGGCGGAACGAGAGCGTGACGTAGGTCTGGCCGACCGCGAACGCGATCGCGCCCAGCCCGATGACGATCACCGAGGGAATCAGGACACCGAACACGACTCCGAGGAAGCCGACGAAGGCGAGCAGCCGCCAGCGCAGCCGCGCCTTGTACTGCAGCAGTACCTCGCCCAGCAACCACAGCGCGACGATGCCGAACGCTACGTAGAGGACCGTCCAGCCCATGTACGCCCCTCTCCCAGTAACCGCTACGCAGTGTGTCGTACTCCGGTGCGGCCGGTCTAGGCCCGCGGGGGATGGTGCAGGCCCAGGTTCTCGTGGATCTCCAGCGTCGCCGTGGAGCTGTTGAGCGTGATGAAGTGCAGTCCGGGGACGCCTTCGGCCAGCAGCCGTGCGCAGAACTCCGTGGCGAACTCGATACCGATGGAGCGTACCGCCGCCGGATCGTCTTTGGCTGTGAGGATCCGCTCTTTCAGGGCGTCCGGGAAGGCCGCGTTGCTGAGTTCGGGCAGCCGTTCCAGCATCTTCACGCTGGTGACGGGCAGGATTTCCGGAATCACCGGGGTCTCGCAGCCGGCCGCGCCGACCCGGTCGCGAAGGCGAAGGTAGGACTCGGGCTGGAAGAACATCTGCGTGATGGCGTAGTCGGCGCCGGCGCGGCACTTGTCGACGAAGTGCCGGACGTCGGTGTCCCAGTCGCCGGAGCGCGGGTGCATCTCCGGGAAGGCGGCCACACCCACGCAGAAGTCACCGGACTCCTTGATGAGCCGCACGAGTTCGGCCGCGTAGGTCAGGCCCCGCGGGTGCGCCACCCACTCCCCCATCGGGTCGCCGGGCGGGTCGCCGCGCACCGCGAGCATGTTGCGGATCCCGGCGTCCGCGTACTGGCCGATGATGTTGCGCAGTTCGGCCAGGGAATGGTCGACCGCGGTGAGGTGGGCGACCGGGGTGAGCGTGGTGTCGGCGACGATCTGCTGGGTCTCCCTGACGGTGCCCGCCCGGGTGGAGCCGCCGGCACCGTAGGTCACGGAGACGAAGTCGGGGGCGACCGCCTCGACCCGCCGGAGCGCGCTCCACAGGTTCCGCTCACCCTTGGGGGTTTTCGGCGCCGAGAACTCGAACGAGTACGTGGTCTTGCCGGAGGCGAGCATGTCACGCACGGTGCGTGCGCGGTCAGTCCTGGTGGATGCGGTTCCGAGGGCCATACTCGCAGGTTAGCCAGGGGCGGACGGACACCCAACCGAACTCGGGAGATTTGCCCGGATTGTCGGCCTCACGTCCGGATACTGGACAAGTTTCCGGACGCTCTGCCGAAGAGCCGCGCCGGCCGGAGCGGGCACGGCCGAGGAGTTACGCCGACCGCAGTCGCTTCGCGAACTCGGCCGCCGCGGCGCCCGGGTCGTCGGCCTCGGTGAGCGCGCGGACCACGACCACCCGGCGGGCGCCCGCGTCCAGCACCTGGTCGAGGTTGCCCAGGTCGACGCCGCCGATGGCGAACCAGGGGCGGTCCGTGCCCAGGGCGGCGGTGTACCGCACCAGGTCGAGGCCGGGAGCGGGGCGGCCGGGCTTGGTGGGGGTGGGCCAGCAGGGACCGGTGCAGAAGTAGTCCACACCGTCCTGGACGGCGGCCGCGGCGGCCTCGGAGTCGGCGTGCGTGGAGCGGCCGATCAGGACGTCCGGGCCGAGGATCGCCCGGGCGGCCGGGACCGGCAGGTCGCCCTGGCCCAGGTGGAGCACGTCGGCGCCGGCCGCGTGGGCGACGTCCGCGCGGTCGTTGACCGCGAGCAGCTTGCCGTGCCGGGCGCAGGCGTCGGCGAACACGGCGAGGTGCTCCAGCTCCTCGGCGGCCTCCATGCCCTTGTCGCGCAGCTGCACGATGTCGACACCGCCCGCCAGGACCGCGTCCAGGAACCCGGCGAGGTCGCCCTGCTCCTTACGGGCGTCCGTGCACAGGTACAGCCGGGCGTCGGCCAGCTGGGCGCGGGCGGTGTCGGTCATCGGTGTGTCCCCCGTTGTGTCGGTAACTGGCTGCCTCAGACGGCGAGCGCCTGGGCGCGGCGCTTCACCTCCGTGCCACGATTCTCGCTGAGCGCCTGCGCGGGGGTGCCGGGCAGGGTCTCGTCGGGCGTGAAGAGCCACTCCAGCATCTCTTCGTCCGTGAAGCCGTCGTCCCGCAGGAGCGTCAAGGTTCCGGACAGGCCCTTGACGACCTTGTCCCCGTCGATGAAGGCGGCGGGGACGTGCAGCGCGCGGTTCTCACCACGGCGAACGGCGATGAGCTGGCCATCCTTGACCAGCTGCCGCACGCGCGTCACATCGACGTCCAGCATCTCTGCGATGTCGGGGACGGTGAGCCAGGCGGGGACGAGAGCATCGATCTTTGCGTCAATCTCGGTCACGGAAACAAGGGTAGGCGTTCCGGCGGGTGGGTCGCGATAGGGAAGCGCCAGGATGGGTCAGTGATCGGCTGCGGGTTCGTCGTGGCTGGTCGCGCCCACGCGGCGGATCCGCACCTGTCACAGCCCCGCGCCCCTAAAGCGGCGCCGCAGTCGCGTTCTTCAAGGGGCGGGCGGGGTCCGACAGGGCCTCCGGGTCCATGTGACGTCCCGCCTCGATCAGGCGCCGCCCCTGGGCCAGGTCACGCGGGCGGCCCACCGCCAACAGGGCGACCAGGCGGCCCTCGCGGAGCCAGCACACCGTCCAGGCGGGGCCGGACGGGTCGCCTCGCCAGACCATGCGGTCGGCGGCGGCGTGGTGGCCGGCGTACTGCACGAAGCGGCCGAACTGTTCCGACCAGAAGTACGGCACCGGGTCGTAGATCGCGTCGGACTCGCCGAGGATGTTGGCGGCCACCGTGCGCGGGCCCTGGAGGGCGTTGTCCCAGTGGTGGACCAGCAGGCGCTCGCCGTAGCGGCCGGACGGGAAGGAGGCGCAGTCGCCGACCGCGTAGACGTCCGGGACGCCGGTGCGCAGCCGGTCGTCGGCGAGCACGTCCCCGTGCGCGCCCAGTTCGATGCCGGAGCCGGCCAGCCAGGCGGTGGCGGGGCGGGCGCCGATGCCGACCACGACGGCGCCCGCGGGCACCCGTGAGCCGTCGTCGAGCACCACCGTGCCGGGTTCGACCCGCGCCACGCGCGCGTGCGTGCGCAGTTCGGCGCCGCTGTCGGCGTACCAGCCGGCCATCGGCGCGGCCACCTCGGCCGGGAGCGCTCCCGCGAGCGGGCGGTCGGCGGCTTCCACGACGGTCACCGCGCAGCCGGCCTGCCGGGCCGCGGTGGCGAACTCGGCGCCGATCCAGCCCGCGCCGACCACCACGATGTCGTGCTGCCGGGCGAGCACGGGCCGCAGCCGCTCGGCGTCGTCCAGAGTGCGCAGCAGATGGACGCCGGGCACGCCCTCGGTGCCGGGCAGCGTGATCGGCTCGGCACCGGTGGCCAGCACCAGGACGTCGTACGGCACCGGTCCGGCCTCGGTGTCCAGCTCACGGTCGGCGGGGCGCACGCCGAGGGCCTCACGGCCCAGCGCCAGCTCGATGCCGAGCGCCTCGAAGTCGACCTCGAAGGCTGAGCCCTCGGACTTGCCGAGCAGCACCGCCTTGGAGAGCGGCGGCCGGTCGTACGGCTGGTGCGGCTCGGCGCCGATCAGCGTGACGGTGTCGGTGAATCCCCGCTCGCGCAGGGCCACGGCGGTCTGCACCCCGGCCATGCCCGCGCCCACGACGACCACGCGTCGCCTCTGTGACGTGCTCGGTCGCTGCGTCTGCTCGCTCACCTGATCACCATAGACAAGAACCATAGACAACTGACAAAGAGTCAGTCAGCGGGCGTGCTGGGTGACCTGTTCCACACCGCCGGGGCAGGCCGTCTTACAAGGGCGGAGCCCCGCGGGCTAGGGTGGCCGGTAAGCACACGCGGGAGCCCGGACGCACCGGGCTGAGAGGGAGGCTGGCGGCCTCCGACCGTACGAACCTGATCCGGGTCATGCCGGCGAAGGGAGGGGCTGGACGCCCATGTCCGCACATACGTCCGACGTCCTCGTCATCGGGGGCGGGATCATCGGCCTGGTGACGGCCTGGCGGTCCGCGCAGCGCGGGCTCGCCACCGCCGTGGTCGACCCCGAGCCCGGCGGCGGGGCCGCGCAGGTCGCGGCGGGAATGCTGGCCGCGGTCACCGAACTGCACTACGGCGAGCAGACCCTGCTGGGGCTCAACCTTGCCTCCGCCCGCCGCTATCCCGACTTCGCCGCCGAGCTCACCGAGCTGACCGGCCACGACCTCGGCTACCGGCGCTGCGGCACGCTCGCGGTCGCGCTGGACGCCGACGACCGGGCGCACCTGCGCGAGCTGCACGCCCTCCAGCAGCAGTCGGGGCTGGACTCCGAATGGCTGTCCGGGCGGGAGTGCCGGCGCCTGGAGCCGATGCTCGCGCCGGGCGTGCGCGGCGGGCTGCGGGTCGACGGCGACCATCAGATCGACCCGCGCCGGCTGGCGGCCGCGCTGGTGGCGGCGTGCGAGCGGGCCGGGGTGGTCTTCCACCGCGACTGGGCCGAGCGTCTGGAGGTGGTACGGGAGCGGGCGGCCGGTGTCGTCACGCGCGCGGCGGACCTGCTGGCCGCGGACCGGGTCGTGCTCGCCGGCGGCAGCCTGAGCGGGCGGCTGGCGGGGGTGCCGGACGAGGTGCTGCCGCCGGTGCGGCCCGTGAAGGGGCAGGTGCTGCGGCTGACCGTGCCCGCACCGTACGCGCCGTTCCTCAGCCGGACCGTGCGGGCCGTGGTGCGCGGTGGCCATCTCTACCTGGTGCCCCGGGAGAACGGCGAGCTGGTGGTGGGGGCGACCAGCGAGGAGCTGGGCTGGGACACGACGGTCACGGCGGGGGGCGTGTACGAGCTGCTGCGCGACGCGCACGAGCTGGTGCCCGGCATCACCGAGCTGCCGCTGACCGAGACCCGGGCCGGGCTGCGCCCCGGCTCCCCCGACAACGCGCCGCTGCTCGGGCCGACCCGCCTCGACGGACTGCTGCTGGCCACCGGGCACCACCGCAACGGAGTGCTGCTCACGCCGGTCACGGGAGACGTGATGGCGGAGCTGCTGACCGGCGGTGAGCTGCCGGAAGAGGCCCGCCCGTTCACCCCGAGGCGTTTCGGCCCCGTCCCCGGCGTACTCCTGGAGCAGACCGCATGAACATCTCCGTCAACGGGGAGCGCCGGGAGATCACCCCGGGCACCGCTCTCGACACCCTCGTGAAGTCCCTGACGGTCGCGCCGTCCGGGGTGGCCGCCGCGGTCAACGAGACCGTCGTACCGCGCGGGGAGTGGCCGGGGACGGCGCTCGCCGAGGGCGACCGCGTGGAAGTCCTGACCGCCGTACAGGGAGGCTGAGCCATGGCCGACGATCCGTTCCTGCTCGGAGGTACGGCCCTCTCCTCCCGGCTGATCATGGGGACCGGGGGTGCGCCCAGCCTGGAGGTGCTGGAGCGGGCTCTGGTCGCCTCCGGGACCGAGCTGACGACGGTCGCGATGCGGCGGGTGGATCCGGGCGTACGGGGGTCCGTGCTTTCGGTCCTCGAACGGCTGGGGATCCGGGTGCTGCCGAACACGGCGGGGTGCTTCACCGCCGGCGAGGCCGTGCTGACGGCCCGGCTGGCCCGGGAGGCGCTGGGGACCTCGATGGTCAAGCTGGAGGTCATCGCCGACGAGCGGACCTTGCTCCCCGACCCGATCGAGCTCCTCGACGCGGCGGAGACGCTGGTCGACGACGGGTTCACGGTGCTGCCGTACACCAACGACGATCCGGTGCTGGCCCGGAAGCTGGAGGACGTCGGATGCGCCGCGGTGATGCCGCTCGGGTCGCCGATCGGGTCGGGGCTCGGGATCCGCAACCCGCACAACTTCCGGCTGATCGTCGAGCACGCGCGCGTGCCGGTGATTCTGGACGCGGGGGCCGGTACGGCGTCCGATGTGGCGCTGGCGATGGAGCTGGGCTGTGCGGGGGTGATGCTGGCGTCGGCGGTGACCCGGGCACAGGATCCCGAACGGATGGCGTCCGCCATGCGGGCCGGGGTGGAGGCGGGGCGGCTGGCCCGGCTGGCCGGGCGGATCCCCTTCCGCCACTTCGCCGAGCCGTCGTCCCCGACGGAGGGCCTGGCCACCCTGGACCCCGAGCGCCCCGCCTTCTGACCCGAACCTCGACTCCCACCCACGCATCACCCGATCGGTTGATCGGAAAGCCGGACTCTCCCCTAGGGGCCCCTCGAGGCTGAGGACCATCGGCGACTGCGGGACCTACGCAGGAGGCCTGCCGGGCAGGCGACCCGGCGGTGGAAAGGCCGCCCGTCGGGGGTGCGTGCGGGGCGTGCAAAGGTGCGCGCTGCGTCACAGGTGTGTCGTAGTCGGGGGGAAATCTGTCTCACCTGTGGGGGTTTCAGCCGGGGCTCGTACACTCGCGGGGTGGATACGACGCTTCAGGACCCCCTCGTCGGGCAGGTGCTCGACGGCCGTTATCGCGTCGACGCGCGAATCGCCGTCGGCGGGATGGCCACGGTCTACCGGGCCCTGGACGTCCGGCTGGACCGGGTGCTCGCACTGAAAGTGATGCATCCGGCGCTCGCGGCCGACGGGTCCTTCGTCGAGAGATTCATCCGCGAGGCCAAGTCGGTCGCCCGGCTGGCCCACCCGAATGTCGTCCAGGTCTTCGACCAGGGGACCGACGGGCCGTACGTGTATCTCGCGATGGAGTACGTCGCCGGGTGCACCCTCCGTGACGTGCTGCGCGAGCGCGGCGCGCTGCAGCCGCGGGCCGCGCTGGACATTCTGGAGCCCGTGCTGGCCGCGCTGGGCGCCGCGCACCGCGCCGGGTTCGTGCACCGGGACATGAAGCCCGAGAACGTGTTGATAGGGGACGACGGACGGGTCAAGGTCGCCGACTTCGGGCTCGTGCGGTCCGTGGACAGCGTCACCAACACGACCGGCGCGGTGCTCGGGACCGTGGCGTACCTGGCGCCCGAGCACGTCGAGAGCGGGGCCGCCGATCCCCGCGTCGACGTGTACGCGTGCGGTGTCGTGCTCTACGAGATGCTCACCGGGGAGAAGCCGCACGACTCGGACTCGCCCGCGGTGATCCTCTACAAGCATCTCCACGAGGACGTGCCGCCGCCCTCCGCCGCCGTGCCGGGGCTGGCCTACGAGCTGGACGAGCTGGTCGGCCACGGCACCGCCCGCAATCCCGAGGTCCGGCCGTACGACGCCGTCGCGCTGCTGGCCCTGGTGCGGCAGGCGCGGGCCGCCCTGCGTGACGAGCAGCTGGACGCCGTACCGCCGCAGGCTCTGTCCGAGGCACATGACATAGCCGAGGACCGCACCAGCGTCATTCCGCGGTCGCTGACCTCCCCCACGCTCGGCTTCGCTCGCGCGGGGGGACCCCCATCCCGGCCGCTGCCCGTCGAAGAACCGGACGACAGGGTCCTGATGACCAGCCGGTTCGAGGCGCCGCCGGTGCCGGAGCGACGGCACGGGGCACGCCGCCGGTCCCGGCGCGGCCTGGTGACGCTCGTCGTCGCCGTACTGGTCCTCCTCGGTGCCGGCACCGGGATCTGGTACATCAACTCCGGGCAGTTCACCAAGGTCCCGCCGCTGCTGTCGAAGACCGAGGCACAGGCCACCGCTCAGCTGAAGGAGGCCGGGCTCGACGTCAAGAAGGTCGAGCACGCCTACAGCGACACGGTGCGGCGGGGCACGGTGATCAGCACCGACCCGGCGGCCGGCAGGCGCATCCGCAGCAACGACTCGGTGACGCTCACCATCTCGGACGGCCCGGAGACGGTGAACGTGCCGGACGTGCAGGGCCGGACGCAGGCGCGGGCCAAGGCGCTGCTGAAGGCCGACGGGCTCGAACCGGGCATGGTGACGCGGGAGTTCAGCGACAACGTGCCCAAGGGGTCGGTCATCTCCACCGATCCGGGCTCCGGGAGCAAGCGGCACGCGGGGACGGCGATCGCGCTCGTCGTCAGCAAGGGTTCGCCGGTCGACGTCCCGGATGTCACCGGTGACGACCTGGACGACGCCCGGCAGGAGCTTCAGGAGGCCGGGCTGAAGGTGACCGTCTCGGCCACCGAGGTCACCTCCGATTACGACCAGGGGCAGGTGGCCCGGCAGACCCCGGTGGGCGACGCGCAGGCCGCCGAGGGCGACACGGTGACGCTGACACTGTCCAAGGGCCCGGAGATGATCGAGGTGCCGAACGTGGTCGGGGCCACGGTCGACGACGCGACCAAGCTGCTGGAGCAGTCCGGCTTCCAGGTCAAGGAGGACCGCGGGCTGTTCGGGCTGTTCGGCAACACCGTGAAGCGGCAGTCGGTGGACGCCGGGAAGCAGGCGCCCAAGGGGTCGACGATCACCATCACCATCCGGTGACCGGGGCCGGCCCACGGCGTGACACCCTTGACGGGTGAAGAGCCACCCGTCCCGTCCCTCCGGCACCCCGCAGTCCGGTCCCTCCCGCAACCCCGTCGGCGGTCATGTCCCGGTGGCCGGTGGCCTGCACTCGGTGGGACTGTCGTACGCCCGTGAGCTGAAGGCCGAGACCGTGCAGGTCTTCGTCGCCAACCCGCGTGGCTGGGCCACCCCGGCGGGCAGCCCGCAGCAGGACGAGGCGTTCCGGGCCGCCTGCGCGGAGGGGTCGATCCCGGCGTACGTGCACGCCCCCTACCTGATCAACTTCGGCTCGCACACCGAGGCGACGGCTCAGAAGTCGGTGGAGTCACTGCGGCACTCGCTGCGGCGGGGACGGGAGATCGGGGCGCTCGGGGTGGTCGTGCACACCGGGAGCGCCACCGGCGGGCGGGCCCGGGAGGTGGCGCTGAAGCAGGTACGGACGTATCTGCTGCCGCTCCTCGAGGAGCTCACCCATGACGACGACCCGTTCCTGCTCCTGGAGTCCACCGCCGGACAGGGCGCCTCGCTCTGCTCGCGGACCTGGGACTTCGGGCCGTACTTCGAGGCGCTGGACGCACATCCCAAGCTGGGCGTGTGCCTGGACACCTGCCATGTGTTCGCCGCCGGGCACGACCTGACCGGGCCGAGCGGCATGCACCAGACGCTGGACCTGCTGGTGGACACCGTCGGCGAGGGGCGGCTGAAGCTGATCCACGCCAACGACTCCAAGGACGTCGTCGGCGCGCACAAGGACCGGCACGAGAACATCGGCGCCGGGCACATCGGCGAGGACCCGTTCCGCGCGCTGATGACCCACCCGGCGACCGCGGGCGTACCGCTGATCATCGAGACGCCCGGTGGCAAGGAGGGGCACGCGGCCGACGTCGAGCGCCTCAAGCGGCTCCGCGACGGCTGACCGCAGCCGGGTCAGCCGACCGCCAGCGGCACCGCCGCCAGCAGCAGTCCCGCCCCGAGCAGCACCATCGACCGGCGCAGCCAGCGGTACTTCGCCGAGAGAATGACACTGACGTCCTGGAACTGGGTGAGCAGCCAGCCCACCCGGTCCGCCCCGACCTCGGCGGCGGCGCGGCGCAGCGCCTCCTGGTCGGTGGCGGTGAGCGCGTCGGCGTAGAAGGTCGGGCCCGGTGCCGAGCGGAACGTACGGGTGCGGGGCACGATCACCGCGAGCAGCAGCAGGGTGCCCGCCGCCCACAGCGCCGCGCCCGCCGCGAGGAACACCACGGCGGGCCCGGAGACCCCGGGCGGCAGCCCGCGCCCGAGGACCAGGGCGGGTACCGCCACGGCGCCGGACAGCAGGACGGACGCCTTCACGTCCGCCCTGCCCAGGTCCTCGCGCACGGTCAGCAGCAGCCGTTCGGCGACATAGTGCGCGGCGGCGTCGGGGTCGGGGTCGCCTGGGGTCATCGGCGCGCCTCGGGGCTGGAGTCGTCCTCCACCCCCGTCCCCTCTCCGGGGATGGTGTCCACCGGGGACAGCGGCGGCGCGGGCGGGATCGGCGGGGGCGCGTCGGCCGGGAGCAGCGGCGGCGCCGGCGGCATCGGCGGGATCGGCAGCGAGGTCGGGGCCTGCGGCAGGCCGTTCGGGAAGAATCCGGTGGAGACCGTACGGCTGAAGTCGATGAGGGCCTGGACCTGGTCGTCGATCTGGTGGCGCTGCACCACGCCCTGGTTGATCAGGTTGGTCAGGTAGTCCAGGGCGCCCTGGCGCTGTTCGCGGGCCTGCTGCTGGAGCACACCGAGGATCTCGTGCGCGCGGCTCGGGTCCGAGGCGAGCATATGGGCGTACTGGACGGTCTCGCCGGCCGTGATCAGCTTCTGGGCGTCGTCCATGTTGGCGGCGATCCGCGCCTTGTTGACGTTGTCGATGGCCTCCTGGACGACGCCGCCCTTCTCCACCGCGACCATCTGCTCCTGGTAGTCGGCGGCCGCCTGGCCGAGGTCGATACGGACGAACACCTGGGTGGCGAGGCCGAGATCGGCGCCGAAGTCGCTCCACCGGCCGCTGGCCAGTTCGTCCTGGATCGCCTCGTCGACCTGCTGGGCCGAGTCCAGGCTGTAGCGGCGGCTGAGTCCGCGCAGCCGGGCCTCCAGCGAGGGGCGCAGCATGCGCTCGACGTCGACCACGCGCTTCTCGGCGGCCTGGTAGAAGTCGTGCACCTCCCAGTTGACGTCCGCGCCCGCCCGGAACCGGGAGCGGTCGCCGAAGGTGGGCAGTTCCAGCTGGAAGGAGACCTGGTGCTGGCCGCGGGCGATCCAGCACACCGAGGTGGGCTTGCCGATCAGCGGCTTGTTGAAGTGCTCGGCACCGCGGACGGTGATGACGCTGTGCCCGCCGTTCTTGTAGTAGAGCACCGAGGCGACCTGGCTGTTGCGGTGCCGGTAGGTGGTCTGTGGGGCGAACTCGCGGACGAAGGGGCCTCTGAGGTCGTGCGGAAGGACGAACTCCTCGTCCTGGGGCGGCCACGGCTGCCCCCACTGGTTGTGCGTCATGGTGTACTCGCTCCCTGGACCGCGCCCCACAGGCGGCGGACCTGCTGATCGTTCAGTGGTTGGTCGGGGTCTTCGGTCAGTTCCTTGATCAGGCCGAGCAGCCGGTTGCGGTCGTCGTGGGTGTGCACGAGGAGCGGCAGGAACCGCTCCAGCCGGTCGGCCCAGGGCTGGCCGGCCGAGTCACGCAGCCAGTCGGAGACGGTCTCGATCGCCGCCTCGTACGACCGTGGGGTCTGGAGCGCGGTCCACAGGAGCCCGGCGAGTTCCGCGGCGAGGGCGGGCCTGACGGTGGCCAGGGCCAGCATCAGCGGCCAGTCGCCGTAGCCCTCCAGCTCCTCGTGCTGGTTCCAGAGGTCGACGACGGGGATGGCGGCGAGATAGACCGTGCTCTGCAGGCCGAGATCCTGCTGGGTCCGGCGTTCGTCGGAGAGCCAGGCGCGGATCCGGCGCAGGGTCTGGGCCTCGGGGTGGGCGCCGGCGAAGTGGGCGACCTGGACGGCCGCTTCGGCGCGCAGTCTGCCCTCGTCCCAGACGCCGATCCCGCCGAGCAGGTCGAGCGACTCGCGGACGGTGTCCGTGGCCCGGCCCCGGCCGAGCACGGCACCGGCGGTCCAGCGCAGCTGCTCGTCGCCGTAGCGGGCCCAGGAACCGGCCAGGGCGCGGACGGCGGTGCCGACCTCGGGGGAGCGCACGGCGACGTCGAGCACGGTCGCGGCGAACAGCCGGCGGCGGGCCCGCTCGGACTGGGCCATGGGCTGGACCAGTTCGTGGACGGTGTGCGAGAGGTCGAGGCGGCACAGCTGACCGGCCGCTACGGCTGCCCGTACCCAGACCTGCGGCCTGGTGTCCTCGCAGAGTCCGGCCAGCCAGCGCAGCACGGGTCCGCGCGCGTTGTGCCGGTGCTGCCAGAGATGGCCGAGGACGGCCGGGGCGAGGGCCTCGCCGCCGAACCGGACGGTGCGGACCGGCACCTCCTCGGTGCCGACCTCCTCGGTGCCGAGTTCGGCGACCGCGCGGGCGGAGACCAGCCGGGCGTCGACGCCGTCGCTGAACAGCGGCCTGCCGGGGGTGGCCTCCGGGTCGACGGTGACGGCCAGTTCCCAGGCGAGCACCTCGGCGGCCTCGGCGACGGCGCTGAGCGAGGCGCCCTCCAGTACGGCGACGGCGATCCGGTAGGCCGCGTCCCGCAGCCGCTCGGGGGTCTCGGAGCGGATCCCGCCGGCGAACCATTCGGCGGCCTGGCTCTCGGCGAACCTGCGGCACTCGGCGAGGAGTTCGTCGTGGGTGAGCTTGTCCCTGGTGTGCCGGGCGAGGAGCCGCGCGAAGTGCGCGGCCTCCGCCGGCCGTAACTCGTCGAGTCCGCGCGCCTCCAGGACGTCGGGGTCGAGGGCGGTCGCCCGGGCCCGCTCGTACAGCTCGGGGCCCGAGTCCGCGAGTTCGACGGCGAGGTGGCCTTCGAGTACGGCGGTCTGGGCGGCCGGGGTGTGGACGCGGTAGTAGCGGCCGCCGTGGGAGAGGACGTCACCGGGTTCGGGGGTGGCCAGCAGGACGGCGTACGCCTCCTTCCTGCCGAGCAGTTCGCAGAGCCGGTCGAGACCGGTC
The DNA here is from genome assembly GCF_053611365.1 of Streptomyces sp. NPDC054813. Classification (NCBI taxonomy): domain Bacteria; kingdom Bacillati; phylum Actinomycetota; class Actinomycetes; order Kitasatosporales; family Streptomycetaceae; genus Streptomyces; species Streptomyces sp. NPDC054813. The sequence continues at coordinate 438,518 of NZ_JBSHAF010000005.1, forward strand.
TCGTCCGGCAGTCCGGTGGCGCTGGGTTCCAGGGCGTAGCCGTGGCCGTCGTGGATCTGCTCGTCGTCCAGCCGGTCCAGGTCGGTGCGCGGGTCGAGCCGGGAGACCTGGCCGCGGGTGAGGTCGTCGAGCAGGGACAGGGCGGTGTAGGCGCGGCCGGTACCGGGCTGGCCGTACAGCACCAGGAGGCGGCCGCCACGCAGTTGCTCGCGGTGGTCGCCGTAGTCCGCCGGTTCCTGGAAGACCCGGCGCAGCCTGCGCAGTTCGTCCTCCGGGAGCGGGCCGGCGAGCAGGCGTTCGGCGGTCTGCGTCTGCCGGCTGTAGAAGTTCATGGTGCCGACGGATCCGGAGCTGATGAGGGTGCCGGAGCCGTGCTGGTTCACGGTGGAGCGGTAGATCCGGGAGGCGGCGGCCGCGGCCCCCGGCAGGGCCTCCTCGCCGAGCGGGTTGGCGGCGGAGCCGCCGATGACGTCGGCCTTCTCCGGTTCGGGTGCCGCGCCGGACTCGGCGCCTGCCGGCTTGTCCGGCTCGGCCTTCTGCTGCGGCTGCTGCTGGGGCTGCGGTTTCGGGCCGGCCTGGGGCGGCTGGGGGTTCTGCGCGTTCACCGGTCACCGCCGTCGGAAAAGTTGATGGTGTCGATGGTGCCGCCGACGACGATCCTGCCGGTGCCGTGCTGGTTGATGTTCTGGACGACGCCGCTCCCGGTGTCCTTGGGTGCCGGCGTCCGGGGCGGGTTGCCCCCCGACGGCCCTTCCGGATCGTCCGGCCCGTCGGCCGCGTCCGGCCCCTGCTCCTCGTGCGGCTCGGGCGGCTGGGACCGTCCGGGGACCATGAACCAGGCGGTGGTGCGGCCCTCCTTGAGCTCCACGTCGTGCCGGCGGTAGTGCTCGGGGTCCACCCAGCGTCCGCCGGGCAGGATGAAGTCCTCGTGCACCCGGTCGGAGGCGACCACCACCAAGGGTGCGCCGTCCGCCGCCTTCAGAACCGCCTTCGCGACACCGCAGTCGGCCAGCCGGCAGGCGAGGTCGACGGCGCGTCCGGAGCGGCCGTGGGCGTCGGCCGTGACCCGGCCGATGTGCAGGCCGACGCGGAGCCGCAGCGGTTTCCTGAGGTGCCGGTTGCTCTCCCGCAGGTTCTGGTGGAGGTGTTCCACCCATTCCCCGAGGACCCGGACGGGCGGCACGTCGGGCGCCAGTACGCCGAGGATGCCGTCGCCGCGGTCCTCCTGGTAGAGGCGCGGCGGCCGGATGCCGGCCTGTTCGAAGGCGGTGCCCGTGACGTCGTAGAGTCTGCGCCGCATCTCGGGTTTCTCGGTGTCGGACAGCAGTCCCGAGCCCTGCGCGTCCACATTGACGATGAAGCCGTAGGCGGCTTCCCCCTCCATCGTTTTCTCCTCCCTGCCGTCCCGCCGGGCCACCGGCGCCTCCGGTGCGATGCTCGCGGAGCCGGCCGGTCGCCGCTGTAGCCGTTTACACAGCGCGGGACTCGGCGTTTGTCAGGTCTCCGTGCCGTGTGGTTGTCCGGCGGCGAGCAGGCGGAGCGGGTCCAGGTCGGCGACGGCCAGGGTGCCGGGGCCGGTGCGGACCAGGCCTTGTTCGCGTAACAGGCGCAGGGCCTTGGCGACGGCCTCGCGGGTGGAACCCACGGAGGCGGCCAGTTCGTGCTGGGCGAGGGGCAGCCGGATGGTCACGGCCTCGTTCTCCAGCCGGCCGGTGCGGTCGGCGAGTTCGACGAGGCGCTCGGCGAGCCGCTGCAGCACGGTCATGGAGGCCAGAGCCCGGCGCTCGTGGTCCGCGCTGCGCAGCCGCTCGGTGAGCTGGATCGTCATCAGCGCGTTGGCACGCGGCCGGGCGGCAAGAAACCGTCGTAACCGCTCACCGGGTATGACCAGGCCGGTGACCGGGCCCAGGGTGCTCACCGAGGCGCTGCGCGGGCGGCCGTCGAGCGCCGCCATGTCGCCGACGACCTCGCCGGCCCGCCTCAGGGCCAGGATCAGCCGGCCGCCGCGTTCGGTGGGTGTCCACACCGTGCACCAGCCGCTGAGCAGGACCACCGCGAACGTGGTCCGGTCGCCTTCCGCGATGACCGTGTCGTACGGCGGATACTCGTGCCGGGTGCCGAGTCCCGCCAGTGCCTCCCGGTCCCCCGGACCGAGCCCGCCCATGAAGGTATGCCGCTCTCCGAACAGCCCCACCGTCGTCCCCCGACCGCTCGCCCCCGAACCGGACCACAAGCGGAACCCCAAGGGCCCCTTGGATCCGTCTTTGCCCGGTGTGTCTCCCGCCAGGCAAGGATCTCAGCGTAGCGCTCTGGGCACGGAATGTGCTGCCCGTTACCGGAACGAGCCCGAACCCTGAACGGGAATACCCCCGGGGGGTATATATGTCGTTGCCTCAAGACGGATCCGCACCTGACACCGGGGATCAGCCATGGACCACGATCACACCCTCCACGAGCACCACGAACACGACGAGCACCACGGGCACACGGAACAGCCCCACGCGCACCACGAAGCACACGAAGCACACGTGACACACGGGGCACACGGCACGCACGGCCCCGCCGGCGCCTCCTGGGCCATGGCCGTCCAGGCGACCCTGCACTGCCTCACCGGCTGCGCCATCGGCGAGGTGCTCGGCATGGTCGTCGGCACGGCCCTCGGCTGGGGAAACCTGCCGACCACGCTGCTGGCGATCGTGCTGGCGTTCTTCTTCGGCTACTCGCTCACCATGCGCGGAGTACTCAGGGCGGGCGTCGACCTGCGCACCGCGCTGCGGGTGGCGCTGGCCGCGGACACCCTCTCGATCGCCGTGATGGAGCTGATCGACAACGGCACGATCCTGGTCTGGCCGGCCGCGACGGACGCCCAGCTGGGTGACGCGCTGTTCTGGGTCTCGCTGGCCGTCTCACTGGCGATCGCGTTCGTGGTGACGACCCCGGTCAACAAGTGGACGATCGGCCGGGGCAAGGGGCACGCGGTGGTGCACCAGTACCACCACTGACCCCGTCCCTGAGAACTCAGAGTTCCGGACCGTCCCCCGGCCCCTCCTGGTAGGAGTAGCGCTGCTCCTTCCAGGGGTCGCCGAGGTTGTGGTAGCCGCGCTCCTCCCAGAAGCCGCGGCGGTCGGCGGTCATGTACTCGATGCCGCGGACCCACTTGGGGCCCTTCCAGGCGTACAGCTGGGGGACGACCAGGCGCACCGGGAAGCCGTGCTCGGCGGTGAGGAGTTCGCCGTCCTTGTGGGTGGCGAAGATCGTACGGTCGGTGGCGAAGTCCGTGAGGCGCAGGTTGGAGCTGAAGCCGTACTCCGCCCACACCATCACATGGGTGACATCGGGGGCGGGCGGCGCGAGCTCCAGGACGGTCCACGCCGGGATCCCGCCCCACTCGGCGCCCAGCATGCTGAACTTCGTCACGCAGTGCAGATCGGCGACCACGGTGGCGTACGGCAGAGCCGTGAACTGCTCGTGGTTCCAGGTGTGCGGGCCCGCGTCGGCGGTGGCGCCGAAGACCCTGAACTCCCAGCGCTCGGGACGGAACTTGGGCACCGGACCGTAGTGGGTGACCGGCCAGCCGCGCTGCAGCCGCTGTCCCGGCGGAAGCCCGGCTCCCGCGGCTTGCCTCGACGCGCGTTCCACCGGATGACCCATGCCTTCCATCCTGACAGACCACGGGTGGTGCACCTGACCACACAGTTCCCGTAAAAATCACAAAAGCGGTCAACTGGCACCAAACATGCACTTACTTACTAAGTACGCACTTACTGGACGATCTTCTATGCCGGTGCAATCATGCGCCGCAAACACCCAGTACGTCCCCCACGTACCCATGCGGAAGGAGCCTCTGCGATGCAGGGCGACCCCGAGGTCATCGAATTCCTCAACGAGCAGCTCACGGGTGAGCTCACCGCGATCAACCAGTACTTCCTGCACGCGAAGATGCAGGAGAACTTCGGCTGGTACAAGCTCGCCAAGTACACCCGGCACGAGTCGTTCGACGAGATGAAGCACGCCGAGGTGCTCACCGACCGGATTCTGTTCCTGGAGGGGCTGCCCAACTACCAGCGGCTCTTCCACGTGCGGGTGGGGCAGACCGTCAAGGAGATGTTCGAGGCGGACAGGCAGGTCGAGGTGGAGGCCATCGACCGCCTCAAGCGCGGGATCAAGGTGATGCGCGAGAAGGGCGACATCACGTCCGCGAACATCTTCGAGTCCATTCTGGAGGACGAGGAGCACCACATCGACTACCTCGACACCCAACTGGACCTGGTGGAGAAGCTCGGCGAGGCGCTCTACATCTCGCAGATCATCGAGCAGCCCGAGAGCAGCTGAGTCACGCCGCTTCGTCGAGCGCGCCGAACTCGGAGAGATCGGTGGAGAGCACCGGGCGGCCCTGGTCGGCCAGGTCGCGGCGAGGGCAGGCGCCCCGGCCGAGAATCGCCTGGATGCGACGGACGCACGAACCGCAGTCCGTGCCCGCCTTGCAGGCGGACGCTATCTGGCGAGGGGTGCAGGCACCGTCCTCCGCGTGCTTCTTGACCTGCGCTTCGGTCACCCCGAAACAGCTGCAGACGTACACGCGGATTCACCTCCCGCCGGGATCGATCAGTGGTGCCGTCCCGATTGATCGGTGAGGCAAACCTAACCTTACCCATCACCCGGGGAGCGCAAAAGTGGGGTGGGGGGGGGGGGGGGCGGTGTGGGCCCCCCCCCCCCCCCCCGACAAACCCCCCGCGCCCCCGGGGGGGGGGGAAAAACCCCGCGGCGGAAACCCC
>NZ_JBSHAF010000005.1:443302-480070 GCF_053611365.1 Streptomyces sp. NPDC054813
GGGGGCCCCCCCGCTTCCTATGGGGCTCAAAAAAAAAACCCCCCCCCCCCGGGGGGCCCCCGCCGCGGGGGGGGGGGGCGGCCCCCCCCCCCCCCCCCCCCCCACTTCCCGCGAGACTCCCCGCGAGGCCTACTGGTCGCGGTACATCTCCGCGACGAGGAACGCCAGGTCGAGGGACTGGCTGCGGTTCAGGCGCGGGTCGCAGGCCGTCTCGTAACGCTGGTGCAGGTCGTCGACGAAGATCTCGTCGCCGCCGCCCACGCACTCGGTGACATCGTCGCCGGTGAGCTCGACATGGATGCCACCCGGGTGGGTGCCCAGGGCCTTGTGGACCTCGAAGAAGCCCTTGACCTCGTCGAGCACGTCGTCGAAGCGGCGGGTCTTGTGACCCGAGGCCGCCTCGTACGTGTTGCCGTGCATCGGGTCGGTGATCCAGGCGACGGTGGCGCCCGAGGCGGTGACCTTCTCGACCAGCTCGGGAAGCTTGTCGCGGACCTTGTCCGCGCCCATCCGGACGACGAAGGTCAGCCGGCCAGGCTCGCGGTCCGGGTCGAGGCGGTCGATGTACTTCAGCGCGTCCTCGGCCGTGGTCGTCGGGCCGAGCTTGAGGCCGATCGGGTTGCGGATCTTCGAGGCGAACTCAATGTGCGCGCCGTCCAGCTGCCGGGTGCGCTCACCGATCCACACCATGTGCGCCGAGACGTCGTACAGCTTGCCGGTGCGGGAGTCGACCCTGGTCAGGGCGGACTCGTAGTCCAGCAGCAGCGCCTCGTGCGAGGAGAAGAACTCGACCGTCTTGAACTCCTCCGGCTCCGCGCCGCAGGCCCGCATGAAGTTCAGCGCGTTGTCGATCTCACGGGCGAGCTGCTCGTAGCGCTGGCCCGACGGGGAGGACTTCACGAAGTCCTGGTTCCAGGCGTGCACCTGACGCAGGTCCGCGTAACCACCGGTGGTGAAGGCACGCACCAGGTTCAGCGTCGAGGCGGACGCGTTGTACATCCGCTTCAGCCGCTCGGGGTCCGGGACGCGGGAGGCCTCGTCGAACGCGAAGCCGTTGACGGAGTCGCCCCGGTAGGTCGGCAGCGTCACCCCGTTGCGGGTCTCGGTCGACTTGGAGCGCGGCTTGCTGTACTGGCCGGCGATCCGGCCCACCTTCACCACCGGGACGGACGCGGCGTACGTCAGCACGGCGCCCATCTGGAGGAGGGTCTTGAGCTTGTTGCGGATGTGGTCGGCCGACACCGCGTCGAAGGCCTCGGCGCAGTCGCCGCCCTGGAGGAGGAACGCCTCTCCCTTGGCGACCGCCGCCATCCGGGCGCGCAGCTGGTCGCACTCGCCCGCGAAGACGAGCGGCGGATACGACTCCAGCTCCGCAACAACTGCGCGCAGAGCCTCGGGGTCGGGGTACTCGGGCTGCTGCGCCGCGGGCAGGTCTCGCCAGGTGTTGCCGGCGCTCGGGCCGGTCTTAGCGTTCACGGTCACCCTCTAAACATTACGGGGTCGTGTCGACTGTTTTTTCCCTGGCTCGACTGGTGAGACGGAGTGATTGCCCTGTGGACGGAGTGCGTGGTGCGGTAGGGTCTCCGCATGCTCGCGCTTTCGAACCAGAACTGGTGGTGGACCGCTTCTCCGGCGGCCCACTGACTGCGCGTACGCAAGACTTCGCGAAGGCCGCCCGAGGGGCGGCCTTCGGCGTTTCCGGGGCCGTTCCTCTCCCACCTGCAAGGGATCGCAGAGGAATCATGGACCTGACCCAGCTGCTCCACGACAACCGCCCGTTCGCCCTGCTCCGCCGCCGTACCCCCGGCCACGACGAGAGCACGGTGGAGGTGCTGCTCGGCCCGGTCACCGCCCGTGACCGGCTGGCCGCACTGCCCGAGGAAGGGCTCGCGCTGGTGCCCTTCCGGCAGATCCGCGAGCGCGGCTTCGACGTCCGCGACGACGGCACGCCCCTGCTGGTCCTCACCCCCGAGGAGACCCACACCCTGCCGCTGGCGGACGCCCTGGCCCAGCTGCCGGCGCACGCGGTGCGGGTCGAGGACGGGGGCTTCGACGTCGACGACGACGAGTACGCGGAGATCGTCGGCCGGGTGCTGCGCGAGGAGATCGGCCGGGGCGAGGGCGCGAACTTCGTGATCCGGCGGACGTACCAGGGCCGGATCCCGGGCTTCGGCCGGGCCGACGCGCTCGCGCTGTTCCGGCGGCTCCTGGAGGGCGAGCGGGGCGCGTACTGGACGTTCGTGGTGCACACCGGGGACCGGACCCTGGTCGGCGCCAGTCCTGAGGTGCACGTCCGGATGTCCGGCGGCACGGTGGTCATGAACCCGATCAGCGGGACGTACCGCTATCCGGCCGAGGGGCCCACCCCGGAGCATCTGCTCGGCTTCCTCGCCGACGGCAAGGAGATCGAGGAGCTGTCGATGGTCGTCGACGAGGAGCTCAAGATGATGTGCACGGTGGGTGACATGGGGGGCGTGGTGGTCGGGCCCCGGCTCAAGGAGATGGCCCACCTCGCGCACACGGAGTACGAGCTGCGCGGCCGGTCCTCGCTGGATGTGCGGGAGGTCCTGAAGGAGACCATGTTCGCGGCGACCGTCACGGGCTCCCCGGTGCAGAACGCCTGCCGGGTGATCGAGCGCCACGAGGTCGGGGGGCGTGGCTACTACGCGGGTGCGCTGGCCCTGCTCGGCCGGGACTCCGGCGGCGCCCAGACCCTGGACTCCCCCATCCTGATCCGCACCGCGGACATCTCCTCGGAGGGCCGGCTGCGGGTCCCGGTCGGCGCCACGCTGGTGCGCGGCTCGGACCCGGCGGGCGAGGTCGAGGAGACGCACGCGAAGGCGGCGGGGGTCCTCGCGGCTCTCGGGGTACGACCGGCTCGGCTGCGTACCGAGGGAACGCGCCCCCGGCTGGCCGACGACCCCCGGGTGCGGGCCGCGCTGGACGGGCGCCGGGCCGCGCTGGCGCCGTTCTGGCTGCGGATGCAGGAGCGGACCGGGGAGCCGGCCGGGCACGCGCTGGTGGTGGACGGCGAGGACACGTTCACGGCGATGCTCGCGCACATGCTGCGGGCGGGCGGGCTCGACGTCACCGTCCGGCGCTACGACGAGCCCGGGCTGCGGGCCGCGGTGCTCACGCACGAGGGGCCGGTGGTGCTGGGCCCGGGGCCCGGTGACCCGTCCGACCTGGACGATCCGAAGATGCGGTTCCTGCGGAAGCTCACGGCGACCGTGATCCGGGAGCACCGGCACGGGGTGCTGGGCGTCTGCCTGGGGCACGAGCTGATCGCGGCCGAGCTGGGCCTGGACATCGTACGGAAGGAAGTGCCCTACCAGGGGGCGCAGACGACCGTGGACCTGTTCGGGCGCCCGGAGACGGTCGGCTTCTACAACAGCTTCGTGGCCCGCTGCGAGGACGACGCGGCGCGGGAGCTGGCCGCGCACGGCGTGGAGGTGAGCCGGGCGGCCGACGACGAGGTGCACGCCGTACGGGGGCCGGGGTTCGCCGGGGTGCAGTTCCACCCGGAGTCGGTGCTCACGCTGAACGGCGCCGCCGTGGTGCGGGAGCTGATCGGTCAGGTGCGCGGCACCAGCACGTTCTCCGAGCGGCGGCCGACCCGGTAGTCCAGGACGTCCGGGACAGCAGGGTCGAACCGGCCACGGAGAGCCCGTGCCGTCACGGTGACCGTGACGGCACGCGGCCGTACCACGAGGTGCGTGGGGAACGGGATCCGGCGGTCAGCCGAAGAACACGCCGACCTCTTCGTACAGCTTCGGGTCGACGGTCTTCAGCCGGGCCGTGGCCTCCGCGATCGGCACCCGGACGATGTCGGTGCCGCGCAGCGCGACCATCTTGCCGAAGTCGCCGTCGCGGACGGCGTCGATGGCGTGCAGGCCGAAGCGGGTGGCCAGCCAGCGGTCGAAGGCGCTGGGCGTGCCCCCGCGCTGGATGTGCCCGAGGACGGTGGTCCTGGCCTCCTTGCCGGTGCGCTTCTCCAGCTCCTTGGCCAGCCACTCGCCGACCCCGGAGAGCCTCACGTGCCCGAAGGAGTCCAGCGACTCGTCCTTGAGCACCATGTCGCCGTCCTTGGGCATGGCACCCTCGGCGACGACCACGATCGGGGCGTACGACGCCTTGAACCGGGACGTGATCCAGGCGCACACCTGGTCGACGTCGAAGCGCTGCTCGGGGATGAGGATGACGTTGGCGCCGCCCGCGAGCCCGGAGTGCAGGGCGATCCAGCCGGTGTGCCGGCCCATCACCTCGCAGACCAGGATCCGCATGTGCGACTCGGCGGTGGTGTGCAGCCGGTCGATGGCCTCGGTGGCGATCCCCACCGCGGTGTCGAAGCCGAAGGTGTAGTCGGTGGCGGACAGGTCGTTGTCGATGGTCTTCGGTACGCCGACGACGGGCACGCCGTACTCGTCGGTGAGGCGGGCGGCCACGCCCAGGGTGTCCTCGCCGCCGATCGCGATGAGCGCCCCGACCTCCTGCTTGGCGAGGTTGTCCTTGATCCGCCGGATGCCGTCCTCCTGCTTGAGCGGGTTGGTCCGCGAGGAGCCGAGGATGGTGCCGCCGCGGGGCAGGATGCCGCGCACGGCGGGGATGTCGAGGCGGACGGTGTCGCCCTCGAGGGGTCCTCGCCAGCCGTCCCGGAAGCCGACGAAGTCATAGCCGTACTCCTGCACGCCCTTGCGGACGATGCCCCGGATGACGGCGTTGAGCCCGGGGCAGTCGCCGCCTCCGGTCAGTACTCCGACCCGCATGGAAATGTCCCTTCGCCGCGGTTGCCTGGTGGGGCTCACGCTAGTGGTGATCCAGGTCACACAGGGATGGGCGCGGAAGGGCAATTCCGGTGAATTGTCGGGCGGTTGGTTTACGTCCGGGCCGCGAAGATCAGATCAGCCGCCTTCCGGACCGTCGTCGAGACCGCGCTCTATGGCGTATCTGACCAGCTCCACCCTGTTGTGCAACTGGAGCTTGCCGAGGGTGTTCTGGACGTGGTTCTGGACCGTGCGGTGCGAGATGACCAGCCGCTCGGCGATCTGCTTGTAGCTCAGGCCCTTGGCGACCAGCCGCAGCACCTCGGTCTCGCGGTCGGTGAGCCGGGGCGCGTCGGGACCACCGGCGTCCGCGGCCGGCACCGGCTCGGAGGCCAGCCGGCGGTACTCGCCGAGCACCAGACCGGCGAGGCCCGGCGTGAACACCGGGTCGCCGACGGCGGTACGGCGGACCGCGTCCAGCAACTCCTCGGTCGAGGCCGACTTCAGGAGGTAGCCGGTCGCGCCGGACTTCACCGCCTCCAGGACGTCCGCGTGCTCCCCGCTCGCCGAGAGCACCAGCACGCGCAACGCCGGGTTGTGGCCGACGAGTTCCTTGCAGACCTGGACGCCGGGCTTGGCGGGCAGGTTGAGGTCCAGGACGAGGACGTCGGGCGCGGCCGCCTTGGCGCGGCGCACCGCCTGCTCGCCGTCCCCCGCGGTGGCGACCACCTCGAGACCGGACTCGGCCAGATCCCGGGCGACCGCGTCGCGCCACATGGGGTGGTCGTCGACCACCATGACCCTGATGCTCATCGCCGCTCCGCCTTCCCCAGGGAGACCTTCGGTACTTTCAGCTCTACTTCCGTGCCCTGCCCGGGAGTCGAGAACAGCTCGGCGCTGCCGCCGAGGTCGCGCAGCCGTCCCCGGATCGACTGGGCCACCCCGAGCCGCCCCTCCCCCTCGGCCTGGGCGAGCCGGCCCTCCGGGATGCCGGGGCCGTCGTCCCGTACGGTCACCACGATCTCGTCGGGCTCGTCCTCGACCAGGATCCAGGCCCGCGCCCCGTCCCCCGCGTGACTGCGCACATTGTCCAGGGCGGCACCGACGGCGGCCGCCAGCTCGCGCGCCGCACCCGGCGGCAGCTCCACCGGCGCACCGGGCTCGGCCAGACTCACCCGCGCTCCGGCGTACGGCGCGAGCAGCGCGCGCAGGTCGACGGGACCGGCGTCGTCCGGCTCCTCGACGAGGCGCACGACCGCACCCTCGGCCGCGTCCTCGGAGGCCCGGGAGAGCGGCACCAGACCACCGGAGACCAGGGTGCGCAGCGCCACCTCCTGCTCCCCCGCCATCCGGCCCAGTGCGGCCGCCTCGCCGCCGAGGACCGCGCCGCGCCGCTGCACCATCGCCAGCACCTGGAGCACGCCGTCGTGGATGTCCCGGGCGAGCCGCTCCCGCTCCCGGGTCGCCGCCTCGATCTCCAGGGCGCGGGCCAGGGTGCGCTCGGAGGCGCGGGCCACCTCGACGACGTACCCGATGGCGATGGAGGCGACCCAGACCAGGATCACGTTGTGGACGGTGTCGCGGGCCGGGTGGCCACGCTCGATCAGATTGGCGGCGGCGACCGGCGTGGAGGCGAACGCGGCCCAGCGCCAGCCGCCCTTGAGGGCGTAGGCGAGGACCGAGCCGGCGGTCCATATCGACGGCAGGGTCGGGCCGCCGCGGTCGATGTGCGACTGGGTGACCACCCAGGGGGTCAGCACGATGCCGGTGAGCGCGATCGCGAGGTCGACGGCGAGGAAGCGCTTGGTGCAGGCGGCCGCGTTCTGCACGCGGGGCAGGGTCGCCAGCGTCCAGACGGTCAGGACGGCGTAGTAGGCGATCGCGACACCCGGACGGTCGTAGTCGTCGTAGGCGGACGCGAACAGGCCGATCGCGTACAGCAGGGTCAGCACGCGGTAGCCGGTGAGGGCACGCCACAGCGGCAGCTCGACCGACATCCGTATGACGCGTTCCCGCTTTGTCATCTCCCCCAGTCCCCCCGGTCCCCCAGTCCCCCTTGCCGCCGGTCTAGGACTCGGTGGCCTTCTTCTCGGCCCGCGCCGCCTCCTTCTCGGCCTTGGCGGCCTCCGCGATCCGCCGCTTGGCCGCGGTCGCGTAGATGTCGACGTACTCCTGGCCGGAGAGCTTCATGATCTCGTACATGACCTCGTCGGTCACCGCGCGCAGCACGAACCGGTCGTGCTCCATGCCCTGGTAACGACTGAAGTCCAGCGGCTTGCCGATCCGGATGCCCGGCCGCATCAGCTTGGGCATCACCTGCCCCGGCGGCTGGATCTTCTCCGTGTCGATCATGGCGACCGGGACGACCGGGGCGCCCGTCGCGAGCGCCACGCGCGCGAGGCCGCCGGGCTTGCCCCGGTAGAGACGGCCGTCGGGCGAGCGGGTGCCCTCCGGGTAGATGCCGAACAGCTCGCCGCGCTCCAGCACGTCGATGCCGCTCCGCACCGCCGCCTCACCGGCGCCGCGCCCGCCGGAGCGGTCCACCGGGAGCTGGCCGACGCCCTTGAAGAAGGCGGCCGTGAGGCGGCCCTTCACGCCGGGCGTGGTGAAGTACTCGGCCTTCGCGATGAAGGTGACCTTGCGGTCCAGCACCGCGGGCAGGAAGAACGAGTCCGAGAAGGACAGGTGGTTACTCGCCAGGATCGCCGGGCCTTCGGCCGGGACGTTCTCCAGGCCCTCCACCCAGGGCCTGAAGGTGACCTTCAGCGGTCCCCCGATAGCGACCTTCATCGCGCCGTACAACAACCGAGTGCCTCCCGTTTCCGTCGATGAGACCTTAACCCGGAGCGCCGGGAATGGCCCCGACGACCCTGGTCGGTGTCAGTGCCGTCGCGTACGGTGAAACACATCCGAAGTCGTCGTTCGGGCCTCTCTCAGTTCCTGCCCCCTCTCATGAATTGGAGACCGAAGGTGCCGGTTCTCCCCGGAGCCGAGCCGTACCGCCATGACGGCGGGGAGGTCGGTGTCCTGCTCTGTCACGGTTTCACCGGCTCGCCCCAGTCGCTGCGCCCCTGGGCGGAGCACCACGCGGCACACGGCCTGACCGTGGCCCTGCCCCTGCTGCCCGGGCACGGCACCCGCTGGGAGGACATGCAGGTCACCGGCTGGCAGGACTGGTACGCGGAGGTGGACCGCGAGCTGCGGCTGCTGCGCGAGCGCTGCTCCCAGGTGTTCGTGGCCGGCCTGTCCATGGGCGGCACCCTGGCGCTGCGGCTCGCCGCCAAGAACGGGACGGGTGTGGACGGTGTGGTGATCGTCAACCCGGCGAACAAGGTGCACGGGCTGTCCGCGTACGCCCTTCCGGTGGCCCGGCATCTCGTCCGCACGACGCCGGGCATCGCCAGTGACATCGCCAAGCCGGGCGCCGCCGAGGTGGGGTACGACCGGGTGCCGCTGCATGCCGCGCACTCGCTGCGGAACTTCTTCCGCCGGGTGGACGGCGAGCTTCCGCAGGTGACCCAGCCGCTGCTGCTGCTGCACAGCACCCAGGACCATGTGGTTCCGGCGGTGGATTCGGCCCGGATCCTGAGCCGGGTGTCCTCCACGGACGTAACCGAGGTAGTGCTGGAACAGAGTTACCACGTGGCGACGTTGGACCACGATGCGGACCGGATCTTCGAGGAGAGCCTCGCCTTCATCGGCCGGCTCGCACCCAGTGTCGGCAAGGAAGGGACGGCCGCAGTTGGCTGAGCACGACTCCGACCGCGAGGACCGCGAGCCGGACGAGAAAGGGGTTCCCTTCGACGAGGCGGCCGCCTGGGCGGCGATCGTCGCGGGGTACGGCGAGGAGCCGCCGGACCCGCCGGGCGCCTCGCCCTACAAGCCGGTGGAGGACCTGGCGCTGCCGGCCATGGAGGAGGACGCCGCCGAACCCGGGGCGGCCGAGGAGCAGCGGCCCGCGCAGCCCCTGGGCGGCTCCGTCTCCTTCGCGCCCGGGGTGGGCCCGCGTGACTACACCGCGCCGGAGCCGTCCGAGGACGACTTCGACGATGACGACGAGGGGCACTTCGTGCCGCCCGAGCCGCCGCCGCTGCCGGACTCCGACACGACCGCCAGGTTCGCCTGGCTGGGCGTGGTCGGCGGTCCGATCCTGCTCCTGCTCGCGGTGCTGCTCGGCTGGGACATGACCTGGTGGCTGGCGACGCTGGGGATCGGCGGGTTCCTCGGCGGCTTCGTCACCCTGGTGACCCGGATGAAGACGGACGACGACGAGGACGGCGACCCAGGGCGCGGTGCCGTGGTCTGAGACTCACCGAGACCGAGGCTCCCTGCTAGGACGCCGGGATTCCGAGGGCGGCCAGGACGGCAGATGGGCAGAGCCTCCCGACGCCGCCCTCGCACTGCTCGGCCCGGGGGCCTCGCAGGCTTCGGGCGGCTGCACCGGACTCCGTCCGGCGGCTCCGGTTCAGGCCACGGGCACCCGAAGCGCGGCCAGGACGGGCAAGTGGTCCGTTGCCCTGGTGAGGTCGGCGTCGGTCACGCCCGGCTGCTCCAGGGGCACCCCGCAGCCGAGCACCTCGATGCCCTTCGTCGCGAAGATCGCGTCGATGCGCTGGTGGGGGTCGGTGGACCAGGAGGTGAACTCGCCGCCCCAGGGTGCGGTGGTACGGCAGTCCTGGAAGGCGTCGGCCAGGCGGCGGAAGGTGCGGCCGTCGGGGCGGTCGTTGAGGTCGCCGCCGGCGATGGCGTGCTCCACGCCCATGCCGGCGACCCGGTCGAGGAGCATGCCGCCCTGCTCGTAGCGCTCCTCCTGCTGAAGGCTGAGGTGGAAGCTGGTGACGCCGAGACGGACGCCGCCGAACCGGACGACGGCGGTCGCGAAGCCGCGGCGGTGCAGGCCGGGGGTGAGGGGCAGGAGGACGTCCTCGGTGCGCTCCACGGTGGCGCGCAGGTCGCAGAGGACGGCAGGGCCGGCCGCGGTCGCTCCGCCGGTGAGGATCACCAGGTCGGAGGCGGCGGCCAGGCGGGCGAGCTTCTTGCGCCAGCGGAAGAACCGGGGGGCTTCCTGGATCAGGACCAGGTCGGGGGCGCAGGCCTTGATGACACGGGCCAGGGCCCGGGTGTCGTCCCGCATGGAGCGGAGGTTGTAGCTGAGGACGCGGATGACGGCGGAACCGTCGGGCTCTGTGTGGGAGTTGGGGAGCGACACGGTTGCCATGCCGTCAATTTACGACACGAGGGAGTTGGGGCGCCCGATGGGGCGGGGCGCGAGCCAGGTGCGCGACGCCGGCCTCGTCGTGGCCGGTCGCGCCCGCGCGGCGGTAGCCGCATATCGACTACCGCCCCGCGCCCCCCAAAAAAAGTGGGACCAGTGGACGGCGATCACATGATCGGGTCGGGCTCCCGGGCCAGGTCCGCCGCGCCCACCAGGCCTGCATCGTTGCCCAGCTGGGCGGCGATGACCTCGGCCACCGGCCGCCAGTTGCCGCCTACCAGCCAGCGCTTGTAGGACTTGCGGATCGGGTCCAGGACCAGTTCGCCCTCGTCGGAGAGGCCGCCGCCGACGATGAAGGCGGAGGGGTCGAAGAGGGAGGCCAGGTCGGCGAGGCCGGCGCCGGCCCAGCGGGCGAGCTCGCGGTAGGAGTCGACGGCCACCGGGTCGCCCTGGCGGGCGGCCACCGAGATGTGCTTGCCCTCGATGCCCTCGGGGGTGCCGTCCCCGAGGGCGAGCAGGACCTCGGCGCTCTCGGGGGTGGCGTTGGCGCGCTGCTTGGCGTAGCGGACGAGGGCGCGGCCGGAGGCGTACTGCTCCCAGCAGCCCTGCGAGCCGCAGCCGCACAGCAGCCCGTCCGGAACCATGCGGATGTGACCGAACTCGGCGGCGACGCCGAAGTGCCCGCGGCGCAGCTTGTTGCCGATGATGATGCCGCCGCCGAGGCCGGTGCCGAGCGTGATGCAGATGACGTTGCGGTGGCCCTTGCCGGCGCCGAACTTGTACTCGCCCCAGGCGGCGGCGTTGGCGTCGTTCTCCACGACCACGGGGAGGCCGACGCGGGCCTCGACCTTCTCCTTCAACGGCTCCTGTCGCCAGTCGATGTTGGGCGCGAAGTAGACCGTGGAGCGCTGCCGGTTCACATAGCCGGCGGCACCGATGCCCACGCCGACGATCTCGTGCCCGGCGCGCGCACCCTCTACGGCGGAAGCAATGGCGTCCACGATGCCCTCGGGCGTGCCCGGGGTCGGCACCTTGTGGGTCGAGAGGATGTTGCCTTCCTCATCGACCACGCCGGCCGCGATCTTCGTGCCGCCGATGTCGACGCCGATGGTGAGTCCCATGAATCCCTCAGTTTCGGTCGAGCCCCGCTACGGCCAACCGTACCCGAGGGGGCCGTCAGTCGAGGTCGATGCGTTCGCCGGGGCCGGGGTCGTCGCCCTTGTCGTGGCCGCCGGAGGCCCAGCGGGTCTCCTGGGCCTGGACCGCGGAGCGGTAGGCGGCGAGGAGCTCGCTGCCGGCCGCGGCCAGGTGGTCGAAGACGTCGGGGTTGCGCTCTATGACGGGCTCGACGGCGTTCTTCGCCTGCTGCACGACCTGCCGGACCACCTGCTGGGCGGCGGGCCCGGCGACCGCCCCGAGGAGCGGGGTCTGGATGCCGGAGAGCTTGTCGGCGACGACGTCGACGAGCTTGCGCAGTTCCTCGGCGGCCGACCCCGGGGTCGGGCCGTACTGGGCACGGCGGCGGGCCTTCTCCGACTCCAGGTCCTCGGCACAGGCCGTGGCCCAGGCGTCGTCGTCGGTCGCTCGTACGTCGTCCGCGGCCTCGGAGGCGTCGGCTGTGGGGCGCTCTTCGCTCATGACGGACTCCTGACTACGGTTCGTCTCTACGACGTTACCCGAACGGGCGTACCGGATTCACCGTCAGCGCGGCCACAGATCCGGGTCCGGCGCGAAGCGCAGCCGCAGCTCGCCGTCGCGCAGCGCGGCCCCGGCGACGGTGCAGCGGCGCAGGGCCGACGGCAGCGCGACGATCCGGCGGAAGCCGCCGACGGTGATCACGAGTTCGTCGCCGCGCCGGACGAGGTCGAGGCCGTCCCGTATCGCGCCGGGCAGCGGGATGTGCCAGACGAGGACACCGTCCTCCTCGATACGGTCGGCGACGGGCCACTCGACCGGTGCGGGCGCGATGTTGACGCCGGGCACGGCGAGCGCCGCGAGGTCCTCGGTACCGCGCGGGTCGTGCCCGAGGTGGGGCACGGCGGTGACGTCGAACGTCTCCGCCCAGTCGTCGAGGGCCTTGCGCTGCTGCGCGACGAGGCCGTGCAGCGGGGTGTCCTCGGGCAGCACGCGGTTGGCGACCAGGGCCTCGGTGCGCAGGCCGCGCAGGGCAAGGCCGAGGCGGGCGGTGCGGACCGCGTCGGCGCCGGCCGGGCCGGGCTCGGCGACCAGGCGTACGGCGGTGTGGCGGTCGGCGAGGACGGCCTCCACGGCGGCCAGCTCGACGTCCCAGCGGGCGGCCGTCTCGTAGAGCCAGTCGGCGGGCATGGGAACGCCGGCCAGCCGGCCGAGGACCGGGCGCAGGGCGCGGGCCGCCTGCCGCTCGGGCGGCAGCAGCCGGCGCAGGTAGCGGCGCAGCTCCTCGGGGAGGGCGAGCAGGGCGAGGGCGTGCGGGGCGGGCGGGAGGTCCACGACGAGCAGCTCGTACCGCTCGGAGAGGGCGGCGTCGCGCAGGGCGCGCAGGAGGGACAGCTCCTCGGCGCCGGGCAGCGGGGTGAGCTCCTCGGCGTCCAGGCGGGAGGCGCCCAGCAGGTCGAGGACGCCCGCGGCGCGGCTCTGGAAGTCGGTGAGGTCCTCCCGGAACCGGGCGGCCGCGTCGGGGCGCCAGGCGGTGAGGGTGGGCGTGACCTGTCTCGGCGCCGGTCCTGTCGCCGTGCCCAGGGCCGCGCCGAGGGTGTCCGTGCGGTCGGCGCCGAGCAGGAGGGTCGGGGTGCCCTCGCCCGCCGCGCGCAGAGCGGTGGCCGCGGCGACGGCCGTACGGCCACTGCCGCCGGGGCCGGTGATCAGGAGGGTGCGCATGAGGGTGAACCGTAACTGAAGCGGACCTTGCTCGAAGGCGCTCGGCGGAGGGGGGGCACTTACCGGCGCTTGCAGGGTGCCGCCGCGCCCACCCGTGCCGCCCTGCGGCCCGCCTGCCCGCAGCTATGGAGCCGACGCGACTGCAGCGCCCCGACAGGGGCGCGGGGAACTGCGCGACCAGCCCCCACTCACCCGCAGCCGAACGACTACGCGCCCGCCTCCACACGCTTCTTCAGTCCCGCCAGAGCACGGTCGATGATGACCTTCTCCGCCTTGCGCTTGATCATCCCGAGCATCGGGATCTTCACGTCCACCGTAAGCGAGTAGGTGACCTCGGTCGCCCCGGCGCCCGCCGGCTTCAGCAGGTACGACCCGTCCAGCGACCGCAGCATCTGGGACTTCACCAGCGTCCAGGACACCTCGTTGTCACCGGTCCACGTGTACCCCAGCGTCTGGTCGTCCTTGATCGCACCCGCGTCCATGACGAGGCGGACCTCCTCGGCCCGGCCCTTCGCGTCGGTCTTCAGCACCTCCGCCTCCTTCACCTCACCGGTCCAGTCCGGGTAACGGGCGAAGTCGGCGATCACCGCCATGACGTCGGCCGGGGCCGCCTCGATCGTGATGCTCGAGCTGGTGTGTTCCGCCATCGCCGTGGCTCCTCCAGATGCGGGCCGGTGAGACCGGTACAAGGGGTCTCCGTGCGCGAGCGTGCGCACGCGTGTGCAGCGTGAAGGCTACCGCGCGTCCGACCAGGCGACTTCACCCCCGTCCGGGGCCGTCGTCACCATTCCAGCGCCCAGGGCCGGCCGGTACCCGCGAAGTGCCCTACGTTCACGCACTCGGTGGCCCCGATCCGCATCCGCTTCACCAGTGGCTGGTGGACATGTCCGAAGAGCGAGTAACGCGGCCTGGTGCGCCGGATGGCGTCGAGCAGCGCCCGGCTGCCCCGTTCGAAACGGCGCGCCACCGTGTCGTACACCAACTCCGGCACCTCCGGCGGAATGTGCGTGCACAGCACGTCGACCTCGCCGAGCGCCTCGATCTTGGCCGCGTACTCCTCGTCGGAGACCTCGTAGGGGGTGCGCATCGGCGTCCGCAGCCCGCCGCCCACGAAGCCGAAGACCCGGCCGCCGATCTCCGCCCGCTGGCCGTCGAGGATCGTGGTGCCCGGTCCCGCGTACTCCGGCCAGAGCGGCGGGATGTCGACATTGCCGTAGGTGGCGTACGTCGGGGTCGGGAACGCCGCGAACATCTCGGCGTACTGCTTGCGCACCGCCTTCTCGATCGCGGTCGCCCGGTCCATGCCGATCCCGCCCCACAGCCGGGCCCCCAGCTCCCGGGCCTCCTCGAAGCGGCGCGCGGTGCGGAGTTCGACGAGGCGGTCGGCGTTCTCGACGCCGAACAGGTCGGGGAAGATGCCGCGCGAGTGGTCGGCGTAGTCGAGGAAGAGGACCAGGTCGCCGAGGCAGATCAGGGCGTCGGCGCCGTCGCCGGCTCTGGCCAGGTCACGGGCGTTGCCGTGGACGTCGCTGACCACGTGGACGCGGGTCGTTCGGTTGCCGGAGGGTGTGGCTGCCATGGTGATCAAGCGTAGGCCTGTGCGGCAAACGTGAACAGGCGGTGGCCGGACCTGGGGTTACTGGTCAGCCACTAAAGCCGTGGACTACCGTACGCAAAGGAACACCAACCTGTGTGACGCACCGAACATCTCGCCGGGACCCCCTGTCGAAGAAGCCATACCGACGGGTAACGTCCGGGCAGTCCAGTCGTGCTCAGGATTTCAACCAACGGATCATGTGGCCCGTGGCGAAGCCCTGAGTACCTGCCCGAGCCTTGGACCGCACCGTCGCATCGCACAACGTCGTGGCGCCGGCGCCCTATGAGGAGCAGCAGTCTTGCGCGAGTTCAGCCTTCCGGCTTTGTACGAGGTCCCCGCGGACGGCAATCTGACCGACATCGTCCGCAGAAACGCCGCGCAGCATCCCGATGTCGCCGTCATGGCCCGCAAGGTCGGTGGTGTCTGGCAGGACGTGACCGCCACCACCTTCCTGACCGAGGTGCACGCGGCCGCCAAGGGTCTGATCGCCTCCGGCGTGCAGCCGGGCGACCGGGTCGGCCTGATGTCCCGCACCCGCTACGAGTGGACGCTCCTCGACTTCGCGATCTGGTGCGCCGGCGCGGTCACCGTGCCGGTGTACGAGACCAGCTCGCCGGAGCAGGTGCAGTGGATCCTCAGCGACTCCGGCGCCACCGCCTGTGTCGTCGAACTCGACACTCATGTGGCCGCCGTCGAGTCGGTGCGCGAGACGCTGCCGGCCCTCAAGCACGTCTGGCAGATCGAGGCCGGCGGCCTGGAGGAGCTGGGCCGGCTCGGCCAGGGCGTCACGGACGCGACCGTCGAGGAGCGCAGCTCGCAGGCGAAGGCGGACGACCCGGCGACCATCGTCTACACCTCGGGGACGACGGGCCGTCCCAAGGGGTGCGTCCTCACCCACCGCAACTTCTTCGCCGAGTGCGGCAACATCGTGGAGCGCCTGCGTCCGCTGTTCCGCACCGGTGAGTGCAGTGTGCTCCTCTTCCTTCCGCTCGCCCACGTCTTCGGCCGGCTCGTGCAGATCGCCCCGATGATGGCGCCGATCAAGCTGGGCTGCGTCCCGGACATCAAGAACCTCACCGACGAGCTGGCCGCGTTCCGGCCGACGCTGGTCCTCGGCGTCCCGCGGGTCTTCGAGAAGGTCTACAACTCGGCTCGCGCCAAGGCGCAGGCGGACGGCAAGGGCAAGATCTTCGACAAGGCCGCGGACACCGCGATCGCGTACAGCAAGGCGCTGGACACGCCGTCGGGCGCGTCCCTCGGCCTGAAGATCAAGCACAAGACCTTCGACAAACTCGTCTACAGCAAGCTGCGTGCGGTGCTCGGCGGCCGGGGCGAATATGCGATTTCCGGCGGCGCCCCCCTTGGCGAGCGCCTGGGTCACTTCTTCCGCGGCATCGGCTTCACGGTCCTGGAGGGCTACGGCCTGACCGAGTCCTGTGCCGCGACCGCGTTCAACCCCTGGGACCGGCAGAAGATCGGCACGGTCGGCCAGCCGCTGCCCGGCTCGGTGATCCGGATCGCGGACGACGGCGAGGTGCTGCTGCACGGCGAGCACCTGTTCCGGGAGTACTGGAACAACCCCGGCGCGACCGCCGAGGCGCTGGCCGACGGCTGGTTCCACACCGGCGACATCGGCACCCTGGACGAGGACGGCTACCTCAGGATCACCGGCCGCAAGAAGGAGATCATCGTCACCGCGGGCGGCAAGAACGTCGCCCCGGCCGTGATCGAGGACCGCATCCGCGCGCACGCGCTGGTCGCGGAGTGCATGGTGGTCGGCGACGGGCGGCCGTTCGTGGCCGCGCTGGTCACCATCGACGACGAGTTCCTGGGCCGCTGGGCGGCCGAGCACGGAAAGCCGGCGGGTTCCACCGCGGCGTCGCTGCGTGACGACCCGGATCTGATCGCGGCGATCCAGGACGCTGTCGACGACGGCAACGCCGCGGTGTCGAAGGCGGAATCGGTGCGGAAGTTCCGCATTCTGTCCTCCCAGTTCTCGGAGGAGTCGGGCCACCTGACGCCGTCCCTGAAGCTCAAGCGCAATGTGGTGGCGAAGGACTACGCGGACGAGATCGAGGCCCTCTACCAGAAGTAGAGCGGCACTTGCCCCAGCTGTCCGCTCACGTCTCCGCTCACAGGTCCTCGGCGAGAACCCGTTCCATCGTCCGCTCGGCGAGCGCGGTGATGGTCACGAACGGGTTCACGCCGATGTTCCCGGGCACCAGTGAGCCGTCCGTGACGTACAGCTTCGGATACCCCTTCACCCGGCCGTAGTCGTCGGTCGCCTTGCCCAGCACGCAGCCGCCCAGCGGGTGGTAGCAGAAGTCGTCCGCGAACACCTTGCCGGCCGAGCCGAACAGGTCGTACCGGTAGATCGTGGCGTTGGCCAGGTTGATCCGGTCGAACAGTTTCTTGGCCATGGCGACCGAGACCGCGCTCTGGGCCGCGGTCCAGCCCAGCTTCACCCCGTCGCTCGCGGCGTCGTAGGTGAAGGAGGCCCGTTGCGGGTTCTTGGTGATCGCCAGGTACAGGCTGACCCAGGTCTCGAACCCGATGGGCAGCGGGGCGATCTCCGCGAAGACCGGGTTGTCGGTGTTGGCCCAGTCGTCGATGCCCATCACCGGCATGGTCGCCTGGTTGGCCCCGGTGGTGTCCCAGATGTGGTTGGCGCGCCCGAGCATGGTGTTGCCGTTGGTGCTCCATCCGGCGCCGACACTGGAGTCGAGCGCGGGCAGCGCCCCGGTGTCCCGGGCCCGTACGAGCAGTTCGGTGGTCCCGAGGCTCCCGCCGCCGAGGAACAGGTAGGTACAGCTGTACTGCTTGCTCTCGACGACGGCCCCGGTCACGTCGATCCGGTCGACGCCGAGCAGCCAGCTCCCGTCGGCCGCCCGGCTGATGGACCGCACCTTCTCCATGGTGTGGATGGTGAGGTTGCCGGTGCCGAGGGCGGCGGCGAGGTAGGTCTTGTCGAGGCTCTTCTTGCCGTAGTTGTTGCCGTAGATGACCTCCTGGGCGAGCGCGGACCTGGTGGCGGTGCCGGCGGCTTCCTTCTGCATGTACCCGAAGTCGTAGACGTTGGGTACGAAGGTGGTCTTGAGGCCGGTGTTGGCGGCGGCCTTCCTGGAGGTCCGGGTGAACTGGTACCACTCGGTCGACTCGAACCAGGTGGCGTCGACGGTATTGACGCCGAGCATGGAACGGGCGCGCGGGTAGTACGTGTTGTACATCGCGCTCGCGTCCACGGTCGGGAACTGCTCGGTGAAGTACGACTGGAGCGGGGTGACCGCCATCCCCCCGTTGACCAGCGAGCCCCCGCCCACACCGCGCCCGACGTACACGGACATGTTGGCGTAGTGCACCCGGTCCAGGACGCCGGGATAGGGGGTGATGTCCTTGTTGACGACGTCCAGCCAGAGGAAGCTGGCGAGCGGGGCCTCCGTGCGGGACTTGAACCACATGGATCTCTTGTCCGGGGCGGCGGTGGAGCAGAAGATCTTGCCGTCGGAGCCGGCCGTGTTCCACAGCTGCCCCATCTCGATCATCAGGGTCCGCACGCCGGCCTGCCCGAGCCGGAGCGCGGCCACGGCCCCGCCGTACCCGGAACCGACCACGATCGCGGGCGCGTTGTCGACGGCGGCCGCCTCCTCTGCGGCCTGCGCCGACTGGAGCCCGACTCGGGTGAGACCGGCCGCGGCGGCGGTCTGGAGGGCGATCACGCCCAGGATGTGACGTCTGGTCAGCTGACGCTGCATCAGTTTTGCTGTCATGCGCGCAGCATGTGCGGATTTTCCGGTTCCGCCTAGAGGTACGGCGCCCTTTGCCGCGACCCCTTGAACCTGCCTTTTACAAAAGCTCCTTGAGCCGCTCCGCCAGCAGGTCCCACCGCCACTTCTCCTCGACCCACAACCGCCCCCGCTCCCCCATCCGCCGCCGTAGCTCCGCATCCCCCAGCAGCACGACGATCCGCTCGGCGGCCTCCTCCGCCGTGCCGCCCCGCACCACCCACCCGGTCTCTCCGTCCAGCACCGCGTCGGGCGCCCCGCCGGAGTCCCCCGCCACCACCGGCAGCCCGGTGGCCGAGGCCTCCAGGTACACGATCCCCAGCCCCTCCACGTCCAGGCCGCCCCGCCGGGTCCGGCAGGGCATCGCGAAGACGTCACCCGCGCCGTAGTGCGCGGGCAGCTCGGCCCACGGCACGGCCCCCGTGAACCGCACCGACGCCTCGACCCCCGTCTCGCGGGCCAGCCGCCGCAGCTGCTTCTCGTACGGGCCGCCGCCCACGATCAGCAGCACCGCGTCCGGCTGGGCGGCCAGGATCAGCGGCATCGCGAGGATCAGCGTGTCCTGCCCCTTGCGCGGCACCAGCCTCGACACGCACACGACCACCGGCCGGTCGCTCAGCCCCAGCCGCGCCCGCACCTCGGCACCCCCGGACCCGGGATGGAACGTCTTCTCGTCCACCCCCGGCGGCAGCTGCACCATCCGCCCGGCCGCGGCCGGACCGAGCGCGGGGGCGATCCGCGAGCGGGTGTACTCGCCGAGATACGTGATCGTGTCGGTCGCCTCGCCGATCCGCCCGAGCAGCTGCCGGGCGGCGGGCAACTGGGCCCAGCCCGCCTCGTGCCCGTGGGTGGTGGCGACCAGCCGCTGGGCCCCGGCCTTCCGCAGCGCCGGCGCCATCAGACCGAGCGGAGCCGCCGCCCCGAACCACACGGACGTGCATCCGTGCTCCCGGAGCAGCCCGACCGCCGTCCGGGTCGCCCCCGGCGTGGGCAGCAGCATCGTCGTACGGTCGCGTACGACGGTGAAGGGCTGCTCCGCGTCGAAGGCGGCGGTGGCCTCGACGCCCTCCCGGCTCCGCTTCCACGTGGACGCGTAGACGACGAGCCGCTCCGGGTCCAGCCGCAGGGCCATGTTGTGCAGGAAGGCCTGGATGCCGCCCGGCCGGGGCGGGAAGTCATTGGTCACGATGAGCGTCTTGTGCATCGCGGCCGACCCTACCCGCACAGTGTGTTCGGCCGTGCTTCATGGCCCTCGCACAGGGCGTCGGGAGATCATGTGACGCACTCCCAGGCAGGGCGACGGACAGGGGCTCAGGTGGACAGGACGGGCGAGAGGCGTGCCCTGGCGTTGCTGCTGGTCGTCTGGGGTGCCACCCGGCTGGCGCTGCTGCTGTCCGTGCTGAAGGTGTTCGTGTTCCCGGGCGCGGACGTCACGACCGACGTGTCGGTGATCTACCAGGGGTGGTACGAGGTCCTCCGGCACGGAACCTTCCCTCTGGACGACGTCACCTGGCAGTACCCGCCCGCGGCCGCCCTGGCGATCCTCGCCCCCGGGCTGCTGCCCTTCCTGGACTACCCGACCGCCTTCTTCGTGCTGGCCTTCCTGGCCGACCTGGTGGTGCTCTCCCTGCTCCTCTACACGGGCCTGCGGCCCGGCCGGACCCTGCGCGGCGCCTGGCTCTGGGTGCTCGGCGTGCCGCTGCTCGGGCCGACCGTCTACTCCCGCTACGACCTGATGGTCACCGCCGTCGCCGTGGCCGCGCTGCTCGCCGGAGCCCGGCACCCCCGGCTGACGGGCGCGCTGGCCGGCTTCGGCGCGATGGTCAAGGTGTGGCCGGCGCTGCTGCTGGTGGGTGCCGTACGACGGCGGGCCTGGGTGTCGGCTGCGGTCACGGCGGGCCTGGTCGGGGCGGTGTTCGCGGTGGCCATGCCCGGCGCGTTCGCCTTCCTGACCTTCCAGCGGGACCGGGGCACCGAGGTGGAGTCGCTGGGCGCGCTGGTCCTGCACATCGCCCGGCACTACGGCTGGCAGGGCGAGGTGCTGCTGAACTACGGCTCGATCGAATTCCTCGGCCCGCAGGTGAAGGCGGTGAGCGCGGCGGCCCTGGTGCTGACCGCGTGCGCCTTCGGCTGGCTGCTGCTGTGGCGGCTGCGCGCGGCCCGCTTCCGGTCCCACACGCTCGCGGACGCCGCCTTCACGGCCGTCCTGATGTTCACGGTCACCAGCCGGGTGATCAGCCCGCAGTACATGGTGTGGCTGGTGGGCCTGGCCGCCGTCTGCCTCTGCTTCCGGGCCGGCCGGATGACCCTGCCGGCCGTCCTGCTCCTCCTGGCCACCTTCGTGACGGTCCTGGAGTTCCCGGTCGGCTTCTCGCACGTCGTGGTGAGCGACTGGTACGGCATCACCCTGCTGCTCCTGCGCAACGGCCTGCTGGTCGCGGCGACGGTCACGGCGGCCCGGCAGCTGTGGCGCTCCACGGCGACCGAGGCCCCGGGCGCTCCGCTGCCCGCTCAGGCCGCCCACGCGAAGGAGACCTCGGTCCCCTCCTGAGCGCGGGCCGGTTCAGTCGCCGAGCCGGTCCGTCAGGTAGTCACGCCAGCGTGCGGTGAAGTCCGGCAGGGTGGTGCCGAGTTCCGTGCGCAGCGCGTCCTCGACGGCGCCGGTGCGGCCCTGGTGGGCGCCGACGGCCCGGTAGAAGGCGCCGAGCCGCTCCTCGCCCCAGTGGGCGGCGATCATCCGGCAGGCCAGCCAGCCGCCCTCGTAGGCCTCGGCCAGCTTGGTGGGGTCGTCGGTGAAGCCGAAGTCCTTGTCCTCCGGGAGGTCCTCGGGCAGGTCCCCGTCCCGCACGGCGCGGGCCAGTTCCGGTGCGGCCTCGGTGGGCGTACGGCCGCTGTCGAGATAGCCGATCCAGTCGGCGTACCCCTCGGAGAGCCAGAGCGGGGTGGCGGCCGAGGTGTGGGCGCGGGTGGCGACATGGGTCGTCTCGTGGGTGAGGACCACCTGCTTGCCGACCGGGCCGAGGACGGCGTACGCCTCCGGGTTGAGGATGACCCGGTCCGCCGGGGCCTGGCCGGAGCCTCCCACCTCGCCGGTGGTGACGGCGGCGATGCCCCGGTAGTTGGAGGCGGGGGCGCCCAGCAGGCCCGCCATGCCGTTCAGCGACTTGGGTACGACCAGGACCACCCGCTGGGTCCACTCCGTGCCCCATGCCTTGGAGACCTCGGGGACGGCGGTGTCGGCGAGGCCGGCGTAGTCCCGCAGGGTGTCCCTGGACTGGCCTACGCCGAGCACCAGGCTGTGCGCGCCCTCGACGGCCGTCACGGTGCCCTGGTCCCACAGCTGCTGCCCGGCGTTCGCGGCGGGCTTGTCGGTGGTGACGTACCAGTGGCCGTCGGCGGTGCGGCTGAGGGTCAGGGCGCGGTCGGTGGTGACCGGGGCCCTGTCGTAGCCCTGGATGCGGTAGCTGAGCCGGGCGTCGGCGGTGGCCTCGGCGCCGTCCGGGTGGAGGGCGGTCAGCCGGTAGCTCCAGTCCGCGAGCGGTACGGCCCGCAGGTTCGCGTACGAGGTCCGGGTGCCGGTCTCGGTGTAGGCCCGCTCGTCATGGCCGAGGACGGCGGCCGCGCGCCGGTCCAGGACCTGCTGCACCTCGGCCATCGCCGAACCGGTCGCCGCCTGCCCGCCGCCGCATCCCGTCAGCGGCAGGAGCAGCAGACACAGTCCCACCGCTCCTGAGCGCCACGCCCGCCTGCCACCAGCCACTTTCCGATCGTACGGTCCGGGGCCCGAAAGTCAGGGCCGGGTGACGGAGGAGATGGGCATCATCCCGACCGGGTCGTAGCGGACCGGGGCACCCGGGTAGGGGGCGTGGATGACCTGACCGTTGCCGACGTACATCCCCACATGGCTGGCGTCGGAGCGGTAGACGACCAGGTCACCGGGTTGCGCCTGGGAGAGCGGTACCTGGTGGCCGGCGTAGCGCTGCTCCTGCGAGGTGCGCGGCAGCTGGATGCCGGCGTGCGCGTACGACCACTGCATCAGGCCCGAGCAGTCGAAGCCGGAGGGGCCGCTGGCGCCCCACACGTACGGCTTGCCGAGGGCGGCGCGGGCGGCGGCCACCGCGGCGGCGGCGCGGCCGTCGGGGGCGCCGGCACCGGAGAGGTCGGGCAGGTCGGCGCGGTCGTCGCCCCGGGAGGCGTGCTCGAAGGCGGCGCGGTCGGCGGCGGGCAGCGCGTTGAGCAGCCGTCGGGCGGTGGCGAGCTTCTTCTCCACGGTGGCCTTGTGGGAGGCGACCGCCCTGCGGCTGCGCTCCAGCTCGGCGAGCTTGCCGGTGGCCTCGTTGCGCTCCTGGGCGAGTTCGCGCATCGCCGCCTGGAGCTCCCTGAGCTGCCCGGCCTGGCGGACGTCGATGCGGTCGAGGAGGGACGCCCGGTCGAGGTAGTCCTCGGGGTCGTCGGAGAAGAGCAGGGCGACGGTGGGGTCGATGCCGCCGGAGCGGTACTGGGCGCCGGCCAGTGAACCGAGGGTCTCCCGCATGGCGTTGATGCTCTGCTGCTGGCGGGCGATGCGGTCCTGGGCGTCGTTCACCTCGCGGCGCAGCGCACCGGCCCGCTCATCGGCCTTGTTGTAGGCCTCGGTCGCCTCCTCGGCCTGCTGGTACAGCCGGTCCACCTCGGCGCGGGTGTGCCCGTGCGGGGCCGCGCTCGCGGGTACGGCGCCGAGCGCGGCCGCCGCGGTGGACAGCGCGCAGAGGGCGGCACCGGCGCCCCGGTTGAACCCGGACGGTGCGAGACGGCGGTGAAACCCCACGGTGGTCCTTCTGCCGGCGGACGGGTACCGCTTCCTCCGGCGCCGAGGACGGGGATGCCCCGGCACCGGAGGAAACGCGGCAGACAGTAGCCGTGCGAACACGCCCCGGCCAAAGACGCTCGGCGGCCACGCAACGTGACGCCCCGCCGCTGACGCAGGTCACCGGCGGGGCGTGGAGTCATCTTGGGTTGTCGGGATTCGCCCGTTCGGGCGCCCCGCGGGGTTGATCTTGGGCCGTACGGGTGTCGCCGTAACCCGCTGGGGTCAGATCCGGACGCCGAACTCGAACGTCATGTCACCGATCGACTCGTAGCGCACCACGGCACCGGTGTGCGGGGCGTGCAGCACCTGGCCGTTGCCCGCGTAGAGACCGACGTGGTGGTAGTCGCCGTAGAAGATGACCAGGTCGCCGACCTTGAGGTCGCTCTGGCTGTAGATCCGGGTGCCGGCGTTGGCCTGGGCCTCGGAGGTGCGCGGGATGGTGACGCCGGCCTGGGCGTAGGCCCAGGAGGTCAGGCCCGAGCAGTCGAAGGAGGACGGTCCGGAGGCGCCGTAGACGTACGGCGAGCCGATCACGGACTGGGCGGCGGAGAAGGCGGCGGCGGCCCGGCCGGAGGCGGAGCCGGTGTTGCCGAGGTCCACGCGGGAGGAGGCGCGGCTGGCGGCCTGGGCCTGCTCGGCGTCCAGGGCGGCCTTCTCCTTGGCCGTCAGGGTGTTGAGGAGCTTCTGCGCGTCGGCGAGCTTCGCCTGGACGGCGCTCTTCTGCTTGGCCAGCTCGGTGCGGGTGGCGGAGAGGTCCTTGAGCTTGTCCGTCGCCTCTGCCCGCTCCTGGGCGAGTTCGCGCTGTTTGTCCTGAATCTTCTTCAGGGCCTCGACCTGCTGGCCGCTCAACTGGTCGAGCGTGGACGCCTTGTCGAGGTAGTCGTCCGGGTTGGACGACAGGAAGAGCTGGACCGACGGGTCTATGCCGCCGGAGCGGTACTGCGCGGTGGCCAGCGAACCGAGGCTGTCCCGCAGCTTGTTGAGGTCCTCCTGACCACGGGCCACATTGTCCTGGATCGTGGAGATTTCCTTCTGCAGCTTCTGCTGCTTCTCCTTGGCGCCGTCCAGCTTCTCGGTGGCCTGCTCGGCCTCCTGGTAGAGCTTGTCGACCTTCGCCTTGACCTCGCCCTTGCTCAGCTTCTCGCTGGGCGCCGCGTTGGCGGCGTTGGCGCTGAGGACGACAGCAGCAGCGGCTGCGGTGGTCAGTACGGTCACGCGCGCGCGACTCGGCTGCTTGGGTCGACGATGGGACGCCACGGAGACGGGCTCCTTCGTTTGAGTGATCACCCGTGTGGAGGTTCGAGGCCTGACCCTAGTGACCTCCCTGTGATCAGTTCAAACCCAACAGCGAAAAAACTGGTCACGCAACGCACTCTTTGCACATAACTCACGTGCCGTAATGCTCGATTGACGCTACGTTGCGTGACGGTTCGGTCAATTCGGGCATTGCATATGTCCGTTGAACCTTCAGGACAGTCGCTTCAGAAGCATCGCAGAAGCGACCGGACGGGCACCCGCCTTGGCGACCCCGTCGGCGACCTCGCGGTCGGTCGAGGCGACGATCACCGGACGGCCCGGCGGCTCGGCGCGCACCAGCTGGCGGATCAGTTCGTCCGCGGTGACACCGGGCTTGGAGAAGAGGACCCTGACCCCGCGCGGCGGGGCGAGCAGCACCGGGGCGGCGAGTTCGGCGCCGTCGAAGACACACGTGACCTCGGCGCCGGTCTGCGCGGCGAGCTGGGAGAGCTGGCCGAGCAGCCGCAGCCGCTGCTTCTCCAACGGCATCTGCGGATAGCCCGTCTTGGTCACGTTGTAGCCGTCGACGACCAAGTGCGCCTGGGGCAGGGCGAGCAGCTGGTTGAGAATGGCCGGGTCGTTCTCGGAGAGCGCCCGGGCCGCGATGTCCTTCGGGGTCATTCGTCCCGGTTCGACCGCGTCCACGGTCTCGGCGGGCCGCACCGACACCGGCGGCAGCGCCAGTTCGCGGCGCAGCCCCTGCGCCGCGTCCAGGACGGTGTCCAGGAGCAGCCGTACTCTCATGTCCTCGACGCTGCGTCCCTCGCGGGCGGCCCGGCGGCTGGCCTCCAGGGCGGCCTCGACCTCGCCGAGCCGGGCCTTGAGCCGCCGGCCCTCGCTCTCGGCGGCGGACACCTGGGCCTGTCCCTCGGTGCGCACCGACTCCATCTCGCCCTGCATCTTGCGCAGTGCGGCCTCACCCCGCTTGACGTCACTGAGGGCCGCGCGCAACTTGCGGTGAAGCGATTCCGCTTCCTTCTTCGCCGCGTCCAGCTCGCCGCGCAGCCGCTCCGTGTCGGCACGGGTCTGCTCCCGGGCCCGGTCCAGCTCCTCGCGCAGCCGCTCCAGTTCGGCCCGGCTCTCCTCGTCGGCGCGCTCGGCGTCGGCCCGCTGGGCCTCCTCGCCGGCCGCCGCCACCAGCTTCACCCAGCCCGGGGGGCGCAGTACGTAGGCCGCGGCCGCCACATCGAGCGGGTCCGCGGCCGGGGGCGGTGAGCCGGAGTCGAGGGCGCCGGCGAGTTCCGGCTGGGCCTCTCTGAGCTTCTCCCCGATCCGCTGCCGGAAGAGGGTGTCCGTCTCCAGCGCGGTCGCCATGGCGTTGCCGGCGAACTTGGCCCGCCGGTTCGGGGCGAACCGGGCGTACTGCCGCAGCTGGGCGGGCAGTTCGGCGACGGTCAGCCCGCCGAAGCCGTCCGACACGATCTGTACGACACGCCGTCGCACGCCGTCGGGCAACGGACGGTCAAGCACCTCGGCGGTGCCGTCGCCCGGCCCCCCGCCTGTGGTCTCCACCATCCGTCACACCCCATCACCTGTGCGGGGCCGCCTCCCGGTCTCAGGAGTCGGCACCCGGCCTGTCCACGAGTTCCACCTGGTCCACCGCGTTGCACCAGCGGCAGCGCACCGACTCGATGGTCTCACTGACCACCTCGCGCTCCTCGACCTTGGGCTCACCGGCCAGGTCGAGGTGCACGTACTCCACGACCTTCGACGAGCGGGTCACGTCGAACCGCGTGAGGTTGCCACAGAGGGTGCAGCGCCACCGCGTCGTGGCGGTCGGCAGGGGAACCGTCATCGTGACTGTTCGCTTCCTTCTAGTGTCCGTGACGCGCCGTCCCGACGCGTGTGGCTCGTTACCCTACGGCCTGGCGAGTACTCGACGCCGCCCTGTCCACGGCGGCGAGGCGATCTGCACCGGTGCGTCCCGTTACGCCATGCTCTATGTCCATGATCGGCAACTGGAACACCACGGCCGGCCGGACCCTGCGGAGCCTGAGGGGCACGTCGGCGCCCATGACTTACACCCTGATCGCCGTGTGCTGCCTGATCTTCGTGCTCGGCCCGGCGTCCGGCTTCACCCCGTCCTACGGCACCGGGGACGCCCTGGCGGCCGCGCAGCGCGCGTACTTCCGGCGCTGGGGGGTGGTCCCCGCCGACCTGTTCGACGGTCCGGCCCGGGAGGTGCTCACCCCGGCCACGGCGCTGTTCATCCACGGCAGCTGGGTGCACCTGCTCGGCAACATGCTCTTCCTCTTCGTCTTCGGGGCGATGACCGAGGAACGGATGGGCCGCGTGCAGTTCACCCTCTTCTACATCGGCTGCGGCTACCTCGCACTGCTCGGCTACGCGGCGGCCAACGCCACGTCCCAGCAGTCGCTGGTGGGGGCGTCCGGGGCGATCTCGGCGGTCCTCGGAGCGTTCCTGTACCTGTTCCCCAACGCCCGCGTGACCAGTCTTCTGCCGTTCCTCTTCTTCCTTCCGCTCCGGTTCCCGGCCTGGGTGGTGCTCCCCTTCTGGGCGGCCCTGCAGTGGCTCGCCCTGAACCAGGCCCCCTCCGGCCCCGGCGTGGCCTACCTCGCCCACCTGGTCGGCTTCGGACTCGGCGTCGGCTACGCGTGGGTGCGGTACGGCCGTGGGACTAAAGTGAAGGCCGCCCCAGCTCCGGCACCCGAGGGAGAGAACCAGCCGTGATCACCGCGATCGTCCTCATCAAGACCAGCGTGGACCGGATCCCCGAGATCGCGGAACAGATCGCCGCGCTGGACAGCGTCAGCGAGGTCTTCTCCGTCACCGGTACGTACGACTTGATCGCCATGGTCCGGGTGCGCGAGCACGAGGACCTGGCCGACGTGATCCCGGGCCGGATCAGCAAGATCCAGGGCGTGGAGGGCACGGACACGCACGTCGCGTTCCGCACGTACTCCCAGCACGACCTGGAGGCGGCGTTCGCGATCGGCCTGGACAGCTAGCCCCGTAAGGGGCGCGGGGCTGTTTTGGACATGCGGCTCCGCCGCGTGGGCGCGACCAGCCACGACGGACCCGCAGTGGACCACCCTGCAGGTCGGTGGGGGCTGGTCGCGCAGTTCCCCGCGCCCCTGAAAGCAGGTCAGCTCACCGCAGGTACGCAGCGACCGTCCTCCGTGCGGTACGTCCACTTCGCACCGTCGGTCACCAGTTCCCGTACCGCGGTCACGAAACGCTCGACGTGCTCGTCGGGCGTTCCCGCTCCGAAGCTCACCCGGATGGCGTTCAGGGACTTCTCGCCCGGTGCCGCCTCCGGCGCCCCGCACTCGCCCTGGGTCTGCGGGTCGGAGCCCAGCAGGGTCCTGACCAGCGGGTGGGCGCAGAAGAGGCCGTCGCGGACGCCGATGCCGTGCTCGGCGGAGAGCGCCGCGGCGAAGTGGGAGCTGTTCCAGCCCTCGACCACGAAGGAGAGCACGCCCACGCGCGGGGCGTCGTCGCCGAAGAGGGACAGGACACGGACCTCGGGCACCTCGGCGAGGCCCTCCCGGACCTTGGCGATCAGGTGCCGCTCGCGGGCGACCAGGGTGTCGAAGCCCGCCTCGGTCAGTGCCTTGCAGGCCGCGGCGATCGAGTAGGCGCCGATGACGTTCGGGGAGCCCGCCTCGTGGCGCGCGGCGCTCTCGTGCCACTCCACGGCCACTCCCCCGTCCTCGCGCCGGGTGACCTTGCGGCTGGCGCC
Organism: Streptomyces sp. NPDC054813; assembly: GCF_053611365.1. Taxonomy (NCBI): domain Bacteria; kingdom Bacillati; phylum Actinomycetota; class Actinomycetes; order Kitasatosporales; family Streptomycetaceae; genus Streptomyces; species Streptomyces sp. NPDC054813. The sequence goes on from NZ_JBSHAF010000005.1 coordinate 471,364, forward strand.
GCCGCCCGCGAGGTACGGCTCGGCCGCCCGCAGCCAGTCGGCGCGGCCGGCCAGGACGCCGCTGCCGAAGGGGGCGTACAGCTTGTGGCCGGAGAAGGCGATCCAGTCGACGTCCAGCTCGCGGACGCTCACCGGGTGGTGCGGGGCCAGCTGGGCCGCGTCCAGGACGATCCGGGCGCCGTGCGCGTGTGCGGCGGCGGCCAGCTCACGGACCGGCCACAGCTCGCCGGTGACGTTCGAGGCGCCGGTGACGCAGACCAGGGCCGGGCCGTGCGGGTCACGGTCGGCGAGGGCCTTCTCCAGGGTCGCCACGGCCTGGCGCGGGGTGCGCGGGGCGTCGAGGTAGCTGACCCGGGCGTCCTGCCAGGGCAGCAGGCTCGCGTGGTGCTCGGTCTCGAAGACGAAGACCTGGCAGTCGGCAGGGAGGGCGCGGGCCAGGAGGTTCAGGGAGTCCGTGGTCGAGCGGGTGAAGACCAGCTGGTCGTCCTGGCGGCAGTCGAGGAACTCGGCGACGGTCCGGCGGGCGTTCTCGAAGAGGTCCGTGGAGAGCTGGGAGAGGTAGCCGGCGCCGCGGTGGACGCTGCCGTAGTAGGGCGCGTACGCCGCCACGTCGTCCCAGACACGCTGGAGGGCGGGGGCGCTGGCCGCGTAGTCGAGGGCGGCGTAGGTAACCTCGCCGCCGGTGACGAGCGGGACGGTGACATCTCGCCCCAGAACGGGCAGAGGGGCACAGACCGACTGGGCGGAGACAGCGGTGGAGACGGACATGGCGGAACTCCCGTGAGAGGAAGGAAGAAAGGGAAAAGGGGCGCGCGGAAGTGGGGGCTCGACGCCCTAGCGCATTCGGTTGCTCACGGGAGACTCCCTCGATGACCAGGATCCCTGGGCTGTGCTCATTCAGAAGAGCGTGAGGGATCCGCGCTTGCCGCAGACCTCGCTGCCTACGGCCTGGTCTTCACCCGGGGCACCCCGCCACGGACGGAGGGTTGCCGGACAGTCGGCCGGGGCCTCATGACTGTCACTCATGACCTGACTCGAAAACTAGATGAAGTGATCGCCGGCGCGCAACTCATGTCCGGATGACGGACTGGCGAAGGCGCCGGCGCCACATGCTCTTTCCGCTCGGCGCCTACCGGTTGGTCGCCGCCGCCCAGCGCTCCAGCGCCCGCTTGGCCGCGCCCGAGTCGATGGACTCCGCCGCCTTGTCCATGCCGGCACGGATCTGCTCGGCCAGCGTTCCGGTGCCCGGGTCCAGGGCCACCAGGGCCGCCGCCGAGTTCAGCAGGACCGCGTCACGGACCGGGCCCGTCTCGCCGTCCAGGAGGCGGCGGGCGACCTCCGCGTTGTACGACGGGTCGCCGCCGCGCAGCGCCTCCACCGGGACCAGCTCGATGCCGACGTCCCGCGGGTCGAAGGTCTCCTCGGTGACCTTGCCGTCGCGGACGATCCAGACGTGGGACGTGGCGGTGGTCGTCAGCTCGTCGAGGCCGTCGTCGCCGCGGAAGACCAGGGAGGAGTTGCCGCGCTCGGCGAAGACGCCCGCGACGACCGGTGCCATGCGCGGGTCCGCGACGCCGACCGCCTGGGCCCGCACCTGCGCGGGGTTGGTCAGCGGGCCGAGGATGTTGAACACCGTGCGGATGCCCAGCTGGCCGCGGGCCGCGCCGGCATGGCGCAGCGCCGGGTGGAACTTGACGGCGAAGCAGAAGGTGATGCCGGCCTCCTCGGCGACCTCGGCGACCCGCCGCGGGGTCAGGTCGAGGTTGACGCCGAGCTTCTCCAGCACGTCCGAGGCACCGGACGCGGAGGACGCCGCCCGGTTGCCGTGCTTGACGACCTTCGCCCCGGTGCCGGCCACCACCAGCGCCGACATCGTGGAGATGTTCACCGTCTTGGCGCCGTCACCGCCGGTGCCGACGATGTCGACCGTGCGGCCCGGCACCTCGATGACGTTGGCGTGCGCGTACATCGCGCGGACGAGCCCGTTGATCTCCTCGACCGTCTCGCCCTTGGCGCGCAGAGCGACGACGAAGCCCGCGATCTGGGCGTCGGTCGCCTGACCGCGCATGATCTGGTCCATCGCCCAGGCGGTCGCGTCGGCACCCTGGTCCTGGCCGTACAGCAGCGCGTTCAGCACCTCGGGCCAGGAACGGCCCGCCGCGATGTCGCCTCCAGCGGGGGTCACAGCGCTCATAAGGCCGCTCCTGATCGTCGTACCGGCAAAAAACGGTGTCAGGCCTACCCTATCCAGCCCCGGGCATGGCGAAGGGCCCCCATCCGTACACCGGACGGGGGCCCTTCGACCGTGGCGTGGCGACGCGGTCGATCAGTGGTGGCCGTGGCCGCTCGTGATCTCCTTGTACTCCTCGACGGTGGGCTTCGGGATCTGGTTGTCCTCGCCGTAGTAGGCGCTGCTCAGCTTGGCGCGGAGCTTCTCGGAGCCCTTGATCTTGCGCTCGACACCGTTCTCGTCCACCGCCGCGCCGATCTCGGCCGGCTCGTACTGGTGGTGGGCCGTGAGGGTGTGCAGCTGCTCCTGGCTGAGCGGCTCGTGCACCTCGATGAACTCACCGTGCGGCAGCCGCTTGATGATGCCGGTCTCACGACCGTGCAGCACCTTCTCGCGGTCCCGGCGCTGCAGGCCGAGGCAGATCCGCTTGGTGACGAGGAACGCGATCACCGGTCCGGCGAAGAAGAAGATCCGGACGAACCAGGTCACGTCGTTGATCGACAGGTGGAAGTGGGTGGCGAAGAGGTCGTTGCCACCACCGACCAGGCCGACCATGTACACGGTCACCCAGGCGACACCGAAGCCGGTGCGGGTCGGGGCGTTGCGCGGCCGGTCCAGGATGTGGTGCTCGCTCTTGTCGCCGGTGACCCAGGACTCGATGAACGGGTAGAGCGCGATCGCGCCCAGCACCAGACCGAACAGGACCAGCGGGATGAAGACGCCCAGGACCAGGGTGTGGCCCCAGAAGTTGATCTCCCAGCCCGGCATGTAACGGATCAGACCCTCGGCGAAGCCCATGTACCAGTCGGGCTGGGCGCCGGTGGACACCTGGTCCGGACGGTAGGGGCCCATGGCCCAGATCGGGTTGATCTGGGTGGTCGCCGCGATGGCCGCGATGACACCGAAGACCAGGAAGAAGAAGCCTCCGGCCTTGGCCATGTAGACCGGCAGCAGCGGCATGCCGACGACGTTCTTCTCGGACTTTCCGGGACCCGCGAACTGCGTGTGCTTGTGGTAGAAGACCAGGATCAGGTGGCCCACCACCAGGCCGAGCATGATGCCCGGCAGCAGCAGGATGTGGATCGAGTAGAACCGGGCGACGAAGTCGTGGCCGGGGAACTGCCCGCCGAAGAGGAAGAACGAGATGTACGAGCCGACGATCGGCATCGACAGGATCGCACCCTCGGTGAAGCGGACACCGGTGCCGGAGAGCAGGTCGTCCGGGAGCGAGTAACCGGTGAAGCCGGTGAACATGCCCAGGACGAACAGCAGGAAGCCGAACAGCCAGTTGATCTCACGCGGCTTGCGGAACGCGCCGGTGAAGAACACGCGCATCATGTGCACGAACATGCCGGCGAGGAAGATCAGCGCGGCCCAGTGGTGGATCTGCCGGATGAGCAGACCACCGCGCACGTCGAAGGAGATGTGCAGGGTCGAGTTGAACGCCTCGGACATCATCTGTCCCTGGAGCGGGACGTAGCTGCCGTGGTACACCACCTCGTTCATCGACGGGTGGAAGAACAGCGTCAGATACACACCCGTGAGGATGATGATGATGAAGCTGTACAGGCACACTTCGCCCAACATGAACGACCAGTGGTCGGGGAAGATCTTGCGCATGTTGGACTTGGCCAGGGAGTAGATCCCGAGCCGTCCGTCGGCCCAGTCGGCGACGCGCTCGCCGGCCGGTGCCTTCCCGCGCTCGCGGGACTCGGAGTTCTCGTTAGTGCTCATCCGCGCTCCCAGAAAGCAGGACCGACGGGCTCCTCGAAGTCGCCGAGCGCCTGGAGGTAGCCCTCCTCGCTCACACCGATGCGCAGCTGCGGCAGGGCGTGACCGGCCGGGCCGAAGATCACTCGGGCACCGTCGGAGAGGTCGAAGGTGGACTGGTGGCACGGGCAGAGCACATGGTGGGTCTGCTGCTCGTACAGCGAGATCGGGCAGCCCACGTGGGTGCAGATCTTCGAGTAGGCCACGATGCCCTCGTGGGACCACTCCAGCTCGCGCTTGTCCTTGATGTTGTCCGGCTGCAGCCGGATGATCATCAGGGCCGCCTTCGCCATCACGTTCTGGAAGTCCTCCTGGGACTCCTCGACGCCCTCGGGCTTGGCGAAGGTCAGCGAGCCGACGGCGACGTCGGAGGGACGCAGCGGCTCGTTGGTGTTCATGTTGACGAGCAGCTTGCCCTTCGACCACGCCGTGTGGCGCAGCGAGGTGCCGGGCAGCGGGCCGAGGTCGCGCAGCAGCACCACACCGGAGAGCGGGACCAGGGTCAGCGCGCCGAACATGGTGTTGCGGATCAGCTTGCGCCGGCCGAGCGCCGACTCCTTGGCGCCCTGCTTGAAGTCGGCCAGGACCTTGGCCTTGACCTCCGGCGGAGCCGAGATGGCGTGCCGCTCGTCGGCGACCTCCACGTCGGACATCAGGGTGCGGGCCCAGTGGACCGCGCCCGCGCCGATGCAGAACAGCGCCACACCGAGGGTCAGGCCCAGCGCGAAGTTCAGCGCGCTGATGTGACCGATCGGGAAGACGAAGATCGACTTGTCTTTCGGGATCGTCACATAGGAGGCGATGAAGCCGACGGTGGCCAGCATCGACACCGTGAACAGCAGGGCCACCACGCGCTCGGACCGCTTGGCGGCCCGCTCGTCGATGTCCTGGATCCGGTGCTCGTGAGGCGGCAGACCGGGGTCCGCGAACGGGTCCTTCTCGTCCGCGATGCTCACGGCGCCGTGCGCGTGGCCCTGCTCAGCGGGCAGGTTCTCTTCTGGAATCTCTTGGCTACTCATGACTTCTTGGCCTTTGCGGTCCGAGCGGCGACCCAGACGGCGACGGCGATCAGGGCGCCGAGACCGAAGATCCACGCGAACAGGCCCTCGCTGACCGGCCCGAGGCCGCCCAGGTCGAGACCGCCGGGGTTCTCCGTCTTGGGGCTGTTGACCGCGTCGAGGTACGCGATGATGTCCTTCTTGTTCTTCTCGGACAGCGTGGTGTCGGGGAAGGACGGCATGTTCTGCGGGCCCGTCTGCATGGCCTCGTAGATGTGCTTCGGGTCGACGCCTTCCAGGCTCGGCGCGAACTTGCCCTTGGTCAGCGCGCCACCCGCACCCACGAAGTTGTGGCACTGCGCGCAGTTGGTGCGGAAGAGCTCACCGCCCGCGGCGATGTCGGCACCGCCCGGACCGTACTGCTCCTTGGTGGGCACCTCGGGACCGGCGCCCAGCGAGGCGATGTACGCCGCGAGCTGGTCGATCTGGGCCTGGGTGTAGATGTTCTTCTTCGCGACGACCTGCGGGCCCTGCGAGGTGGCGGCCGGCATACGGCCGGTGCCGACCTGGAAGTCGACGGCCGCGGCGCCCACGCCGACCAGGCTGGGGCCGTCGGACGAACCCTGACCGCCGGTGCCGTGGCAGCTGGCACAGCCGACCGAGTAGAGCTTCTTGCCCTCCTCAATGGTCAGGGACTGGGAGGTTTCATCGGCCTGCGCCTGGCCCGCGGGCGCGAGCGCGGCGTACAGCCCCCCAGTGGCCGCCAGCGCAAAGAGTAGGACGACGACCGCCGCCAGCGGATGGCGTCGTCGTGCGGAGAGCTTTTTCACGGATTACCCCGGTGTCAGGATCTTCTGCGTCGATGCTTCTGGGTTGTGCGCTTCTGCAGCGCGTGGAGCCGGCCCGGCTACTTGATCAGGTAGATCGTGGCGAAAAGGCCGATCCAGACGACATCGACGAAGTGCCAGTAGTAGGACACGACGATGGCCGCGGTCGCCTGCTCGTGCGTGAAGCGCTTCGCCGCGTAGGTGCGGCCGAGGACGAACAGGAAGGCGATCAGGCCGCCCGTCACGTGCATGCCGTGGAAGCCGGTGGTCAGGTAGAACACCGAGCCGTACGGGTCGGAGGAGAGCGAGATCCCGTCCTCCTTCACCAGGCTGGTGTACTCGTAGATCTGACCGCCGATGAAGATCGCGCCCATCACGAAGGTGACGATGAACCAGCCCCGGAGCTTCTTCACGTCCCCGCGCTCGGCGGCGAACACGCCGAGCTGGCAGGTCAGGGAGGAGAGCACCAGGATCGTGGTGTTGGTCGCGGAGAACGGAATGTTGAGATGGCTCGCCATCTCCTTCCAGTGATCCGGACCGGTCACCGATCGCAGGGTGAAGTACATCGCGAAGAGGGCCGCGAAGAACATCAGCTCGGAACTCAGCCAGATGATGGTTCCGACGCTGGTGAGGTTCGGCCGATTGACCGACGGGTGCGCGTGCCCGGTTTCTACTGTCGTTGCTGTCGCCACGACCGACATTATGTCGGTCGCTTATCTCGCGCTCACTCCGGGGGGTGCCGTTCGGGGTGTCCGCACCGTGTGTACTGCCCGGATGGCCCATCGAAGCGGTGTTCCAACAGGTGTTGACGAGGTGTCCGGGGGAGTAGCATCCGGCGCATCGGTCCTGTCCGTACGACGACTCCCGTCCCCGCGTATCGGAGGAACAATGCAGCCGACCGCCACGGTGCTGGTCTACAGCGACGACTCCAACACCCGCGAGCAGGTACGGCTGGCCTCGGGCCGGCGGCCGGCTCCCGATGTGCCGTTCGTCGAGTTCGTGGAGTGCGCGACGCCCCAGGCGGTCGTCACCGAACTGGACAAGGGCGGCGTCGACGTGTGCGTGCTGGACGGCGAGGCCGTGCCGCTGGGCGGCATGGGGCTGTGCCGGCAGATCAAGGACGAGGTGTTCAACTGCCCGCCGGTGCTGCTGCTGATCGGGCGGCCGCAGGACGCGTGGCTGGCCACGTGGAGCCGTGCGGACGCGGCTGTGACGCTGCCGGTGGATCCGGTGGAGTTCGCGGCCGCCCTGGCGTCTTTGCTGCGGCAGCGGAGGCTGCAGAGCGCCTAGGAGAGGGCGGGGCGCGGTGAGTACGCGACTGCGGGCCGGTGGGGGCCGTTCGCGCCCACGCGGCGGTGCCCGCATGTCGGATACGGCCCCGCGCCCCTGGGTTCGCTGCCCTTGAGGGCACTTCACAGGGCGGCCGGCTGCACTCTTGCCGCGTCCTGGGGCTTCGGGCCGTCCGGGGTGCCGTTGACGAGGGCGCTGCCGTTGCGCCAGTCCTTCCAGGCGAGGTTCCAGTCGCCGAAGCCGTTCCCGAAGTGCTCCATCTCCTCGCCGTTGGAGTTGACGACCTTCACCAGGTCGCCCGGGTGGAAGGTGTCGAAGAACCACTCGGCGTTCGAGGTGTTCATGCCGGTGCAGCCGTGGCTGACGTTCGCGTACCCCTGGGAGCCCACCGACCAGGGCGCGGCGTGGACGTACTCGCCCGACCAGGTCACCCGGGTGGCGTAGTAGACCGGAAGGTCGTACGAGTCCGAGGTGCCCTCGGCGATGCCGACCGTGGAGCCGCGCATGCGTACGAAGTACTGCTTCTCCAGTACGACCTTGACACCGTTGCGGGTCTCGAAGCCCGGCTTGCCGGTGGTGATCGGGATCTGGTTGATCTCCTTGTCGTTCTTGTACACCGTCATCTGGTGGGCGGCGGCGTCCGTGACGGCGAGGAGCTTGTCGCCGATGGTGAGCTTCAGGGGCGCGGCCGCGCCGCCCCACAGGCGGTCGCTGATCCTGACGCCGTCCAGGTCGCTCCGCACCTGGACGGTGGCGTGGGCGGGCCAGTAGTCCTTGGGCCGGTAGTGGAGTTCCTTGTCGCTCACCCAGTACCAGGCCCCGTCGACGGCGGGGACGGAGTCGACCCTGAGGGCGCGCTCCACGATGGCGCGCTGGGCCTTGTCCTTGACCGGGTGGTCGAGTTGGGCGGTGACGGGCTGGCCGACGCCGTACTCGCCCGCCTTGGGACCGAAGGTGACCTTCAGCCGCTGCTGGGTGGTGGGCTTGCTGGTGTCGAAGGTGAGGACCTTGCGGCCGGGCGCGCCGTCCTCGTCCTCGGTGCTGACCTGGACCGTGTAGTGGGCGTTGGCGGCCAGCGGGGAGGTGCTGTGCCAGCGACGGCCGTCGGCGTCGAGTTCGCCCGCCACAAGGCGACCGGTGGCGTCCTCGGCCGTGACGTCCGTGATCCGGTCCTCGTCGCTCTTGGCGACGACTTCCAGCGGCTTGTCGGGGTCGGCCCGCTTCCCGGCGCCGGTGGGGGTGTTGAAGGAGACCTGGTCCGCCGCGTCGTACGGCTTGCCCGACAGCGGGTTGCCGTCCGATCCGCAGGCGGTGACGCCCGCGCCGAGGGCGGTCACCAGCAGGGTGCAGCTGACGACGGTACGGGCGCACGGAGAGTGACTCATATGGTCACGCTATGAGACGATTTCGGGACCGGCACGCCAGGTACTCCGGATGGGGGACCGGCACTGCGCCGAAGGCAGGAACGGCCGTAAAAGCGGGAGCCCCGGCCCCCCCGTCACAAGGGGCGGGGGCCCCGGGCGCGCGCGCCCGGCAGACTCGGGGAGGGTGTCACCCCCGGGTTTCTCGAAAACACCCCCCACCACGCCCAA
>NZ_JBSHAF010000005.1:480080-488599 GCF_053611365.1 Streptomyces sp. NPDC054813
ACGATTTCTGGGTGGGTTTGGGGTTTTTTTTTTCGCTCTCCCTCTCTTCTCTTGTCCGCCCCTTATTCCGGGTCCCCCCTTCCTCGTGTCTTAGAGGGTCCGGGCTCCCGGTGCGCTCGGCGCGTGCTTACTGGGTGCGGTTCTCACCGCGGTAGTACTCGAACACCCAGCCGAAGAGGCCGATCATGATGATGGGCGCCGAGAAGTACAGCAGCCACCAGCCGACCGCGACACCGAGGAAGGCCAGCGCGCCGCCGACACCGAGGGCGAGCGGCTGCCAGCTGTGCGGGCTGAAGAAGCCCACCTCGCCGGCCTCGTCCGCGACATCGGCCTCCTTGTTGTCCTGGGCACCGGCGTCCACCCGCGAGGCCGTGAAGCCCAGGTAGAAGCCGATCATGATGCACAGGCCGAAGGCCATGAAGAGCGCCGTGGTTCCGGCCGCCTCCTTCGACCACACGCCATAGACGATCGCCATGGCGAGGACGAAGACGCTCAGCCACACGAACATGCGGCCCTGGATCTTCACTTGCCGGCCTCCTTGCTGCCCGTGACAGCGGCGACGGCCTGGCCGTGCTCCAACTGCTCCAGGGCGGCGATCTCAGGGTGGTGCAGGTCGAACGCCGGGGATTCGCTGCGGATCCGCGGCAGGGTGATGAAGTTGTGCCGCGGCGGCGGGCAGGAGGTCGCCCACTCCAGCGAGCGGCCGTAACCCCACGGGTCGTCGACCTCGACCTTCTTGCCGTACTTGGCCGTCTTCCACACGTTGTAGAGGAACGGCAGGATCGACAGGCCGAGCAGGAAGGAGCTGATCGACGAGATCGTGTTGAGGGTGGTGAAGCCGTCGGCCGCCAGGTAGTCGGCGTAACGGCGTGGCATGCCCTCGGCGCCCAGCCAGTGCTGGACCAGGAAGGTGCCGTGGAAGCCGATGAACAGCGTCCAGAAGGTGATCTTGCCGAGCCGCTCGTCGAGCATCTTGCCCGTCATCTTCGGCCACCAGAAGTGGAAGCCGGAGAACATCGCGAAGACGACCGTACCGAAGACCACGTAGTGGAAGTGGGCCACCACGAAGTACGAGTCGGAGACGTGGAAGTCCATCGGCGGCGAGGCCAGGATGACACCGGTCAGACCACCGAAGGTGAAGGTGATCAGGAAGCCGGTGGCCCAGAGCATCGGGGTCTCGAAACTCAGTGACCCCTTCCACATCGTTCCGATCCAGTTGAAGAACTTCACGCCGGTCGGTACGGCGATGAGGAACGTCATGAAGGAGAAGAACGGCAGCAGCACACCGCCGGTGACGTACATGTGGTGGGCCCACACCGTCACGGACAGACCGGCGATCGCGATGGTCGCCGCGATCAGACCCATGTAGCCGAACATCGGCTTCCGGGAGAAGACCGGGATGACCTCGGAGATGATGCCGAAGAACGGCAAGGCGATGATGTACACCTCTGGATGGCCGAAGAACCAGAAGAGGTGTTGCCAGAGCAGGGCTCCGCCGTTTGCCGCATCGAAGACATGTGCCCCGAATTTCCGATCCGCCTCCAGCGCGAACAGCGCGGCGGCGAGGACGGGGAAGGCGAGCAGGACCAGGACGGCGGTCAGCAGCACGTTCCACACGAAGATCGGCATGCGGAACATGGTCATGCCGGGGGCGCGCATACAGATGATCGTGGTGATGAAGTTGACCGCGCCGAGGATGGTGCCGAAGCCGGAGAAGGCCAGACCCATGATCCACATGTCGGCGCCGATGCCCGGCGAGCGGACCGCGTCCGAGAGCGGGGAGTAGGCGAACCAGCCGAAGTCGGCCGCGCCCTGCGGGGTGAGGAAGCCGCCGACCGCGATGGTCGAGCCGAACAGGTAGAGCCAGTAGGCGAACATGTTCAGCCGCGGGAAGGCGACGTCCGGCGCACCGATCTGGAGCGGCATGATCCAGTTCGTGAAGCCCGCGAACAGCGGCGTCGCGAACATCAGCAGCATGATCGTGCCGTGCATCGTGAACGCCTGGTTGAACTGCTCGTTCGACATGATCTGCAGACCTGGGCGAGCGAGCTCGGCGCGCATGAGCAGCGCCATCACTCCACCGATCAGGAAGAACGCGAACGACGTGACCAGATAGAGCGTTCCGATGGTCTTGTGGTCGGTGGTCGTCAGCCACTTCACCACGACATTGCCCGGCTGCTTGCGCCTGACCGGCAGCTCGTCGGCGTACGAGCCTTCAGCCGCGGCACCCTGGGGTTCGTTGAGGATGCTCACAGGTTGTTCGTCTCCCGGTTCTTCTCGTGGCTCGTCTGCGCGATGCCGGCGGGAATGTAACCGGTCTGCCCCTTCTTGGCGAGGTCCTTGAGGTGCTGCTGGTAACGCTCAGGCGAGACGACCTTCACGTTGAACAGCATCCGGGAGTGGTCGACGCCGCAGAGCTCGGCGCACTTGCCGAGGAAGGTGCCCTCCTGATTGGGAGTCACCTGGAACGCGTTGGTGTGGCCGGGGACGACGTCCATCTTCATCAGGAACGGCACCACCCAGAAGTCATGGATGACGTCACGCGAGGTGAGGACGAAGCGGACGGTCTCACCCTTGGGGAGCCAGAGCGTCGGACCGGGGTTGCCGGTCTGCGGGTTCTTGGTGCCCGGCGTACCGACGTCGTAGACGCCACCGGCGTTGGCCGGGAAGTCCTTCTTGAACCGGTCCGGAATGGCGTCCAGGTTCGCGTCGGTCTTCGCGTCGCCGGTGACACCGTCGACGGGCGTCACGTAGTTGAAGCCCCAGCTCCACTGGAAGCCGACCACGTTGACCGTGACGTCGGGCTTCTTGTCGGTGAGGCTGAGCAGCTTCGTCTCGTCACGCGCGGTGAAGTAGAACAGCACCGAGACGATGATGAGCGGAACCACCGTGTACAGCGCCTCGATCGGCATGTTGTACCGGGTCTGGGCCGGCACCTCGATCTTGGTGCGGCTGCGCCGGTGGAAGATGGCGCTCCAGATGATCAGACCCCACACCAGCACGCCGACGACGAGCGCGGCGGCCCAGGAGCCCTGCCACAGGGAGAGGATCCGCGGAGCCTCTTCCGTGGTCGGGGTGGGCATACCAAGGCGGGGGAAGTCCTTGTATGTGCAACCGGTGGCGGTCGCAAGGACCAGGCCCGCGGTCATTGCCTGCAGCAGCTTCCGCCGCATCGGGCGCCGCGGCGAGCGGTCGGAGCCGTTGGGACTCACGTAGCGCCTTCCCGAGAGTCTCGCCCGCGCGGTTCGGCTGCGGCCTTCTCGCTGGTCGGTCGCCGCCCTGCGTCGGGCAGGGGTTTGGATGTTTATGCGGACCAAACCCTAGCCGACGCGATTCGGGGGTTCGCGGGGAGGGGGGCATACGCGCCGCGGGTCACTCCTTAAGGGTGGGATTGGGCGCCCAATAGCTCGGGTTGTCGCGGTTTGACGTGCGGGTGCGGGTGCGATGCGGCTTGTCGCACCCACGCGGCGGAGCCGCATATCGGCACAGCCCCGCGCCCCTGGGCTGGGTACCCCTGAGGACGTTTTACCGTTGCTGTGTGTCCTACTTTGACGCTGCGTCTGCCGCTCCCCTCCATCCTGTTGCCCGTCAGGCCTTGTTGGCCGCTCTGGACGACGGGTGGGCCGACCCCGCTCGGCTCTACCGCGAGGGGCGCAAGGCGCGCATGCTGCTGGACGCCGCCCGGGAGGCGGCCGCCGAGGCGGTCGGGTGCCGGGCGGACGAACTGGTCTTCACCCCGTCCGGAACCCGCTCTGTCCACACGGGCGTAGCGGGGGCGTTGGCCGGTCGCCGTCGCACCGGGCGTCACCTGATCGTGTCAGCCGTCGAACACTCCTCGGTGCTGCATTCGGCCGAGGTGTTCGAGGCTCAGGGTGGGGAGGTGACGCAGGTGCCGGTACGGCGGACCGGCGTGGTCGACGTCGAGTCGTACGCCGCCGCCCTCCGCACGGACACCGCACTCGCCTGCCTCCAGTCGGCCAACCACGAGGTGGGGACCGTGCAGCCGGTGGCGGCGGTGGCCGAGGTGTGCCGGGCGGCCGGGGTCCCGTTGCTGGTGGACGCGGCGCAGTCGCTGGGGTGGGGCCGCGTCGAGGGCGACTGGTCGCTGCTGACGGCGAGTGCGCACAAATGGGGCGGGCCGGGCGGGGTGGGCCTGCTGGTCGTGCGCAAGGGGGTGCGGTTCACCGTCCAAGGGGCGTCGGACGAGCGGGAGTCGGGCCGTGCGCCCGGCTTCGAGAACCTGCCGGCGATCGTCGCGGCGGCCGCGTCACTGCGGGCCGTACGGGCGGAGGCCGAGCAGGAGGCGGTACGACTGCGGGAGCTGACGGCGCGGATCCGGGCGCGGGTGCCTCAGTCGGTGCCCGACGTGGAGGTGGTGGGCGACGCGGACCGGCGCCTGCCGGGCATCGTCACCTTCTCCTGTCTCTATGTCGACGGAGAGACATTGCTGCATGAACTGGACCGGGAGGGCTTCTCCGTGTCGTCCGGATCGTCCTGCACGAGCAGCACGCTGACGCCCAGCCATGTGCTGAAGGCGATGGGGGTGCTGAGCGAGGGGAACGTGCGGGTGTCGCTGCCGGCGGGGGCGGCCGAGGCGGACGTCGACCGCTTCCTGGAGGTGCTGCCGGGGGTGGTGGCGGGGGTGCGGGAGAAGTTGGGCGCCCCGATGCCGACAGCGACCGTACAGCAGGCGGAGGAGGTGGTCGTGGACTCGCTCGGCAAGCGGTGCCCGATCCCGGTCATCGAACTGGCGAAGGTGATCGGAAGCGTGCCGGTGGGCGGCAGGGTGCGGGTCCTGTCCGACGACGAGGCCGCACGACTCGACATCCCCGCGTGGTGCGAGATGCGGGGCCAGGAGTACGTCGGCGAGGAGGAGGCCGAGCGAGGAACGGCTTATCTGGTACGCCGTCTCAGCTGAGGCGCCCCTCAACGGGCGCGGGGCGGTACCGATTTGCGGCTACCGCCGCGTGGGCGCGCTCGGCCCCCACGCACCCGCACCCGACGGCGTCAGACCAGGTACCCCCGGACCTCCTCCGCGGCCTCGTCCCCGTACGCCTTGGTGAACCGCTCCATGAAGTGCCCGCGACGCAGCTGGTACTCCTGCGTGCCGACCGTCTCGATGACGAGGGTCGCCAGCATGCAGCCCACCTGGGCCGCCCGCTCCAGCGAGACCCCCCACGCCAGGCCCGAAAGGAACCCCGCGCGGAACGCGTCGCCGACACCCGTCGGGTCCGCCTTGCGCTCCTCGTCGGGGCAGCCGACCTCGATGGCCTCCTCGCCGGCCCTCTCGATCCGCACCCCGCGTGCGCCCAGCGTGGTGACCCGGTGGCCGACCTTCCCGAGGATCTCCTCGTCGCTCCAGCCGGTCTTGGTCTCGATCAGACCCTTCTCGTACTCGTTGGAGAAGAGGTAGGTCGCGCCGTCCAGCAGTATCCGGATCTCGTCGCCGTTCATCCGGGCGATCTGCTGGGAGAAGTCGGCGGCGAAGGGGATGGACCGGGTCCGGCACTCCTCCGTGTGGCGGAGCATGCCCTCGGGGTCGTCCGCGCCGATGAGCACCAGGTCGAGGCCGCCGACCCGGTCGGCGACGGTCTTCAGCTCGATCAGGCGGGCTTCGCTCATCGCGCCCGTGTAGAAGGAGCCGATCTGGTTGTGGTCGGCGTCGGTCGTGCACACGAAACGTGCGGTGTGCAGGGTCTCGGAGATGCGGACGGAGTCCGTGTCGACGCCGTGCCGGTCGAGCCAGGCCCGGTACTCGTCGAAGTCGAAGCCCGCCGCGCCGACCAGGACCGGCCGGGTGCCGAGCTGTCCCATGCCGAACGCGATGTTGGCGCCGACGCCGCCCCGGCGGACGTCCAGGTTGTCGACCAGGAAGGACAGCGAGACCGTGTGCAACTGGTCCGCGACGAGCTGGTCGGCGAAGCGGCCGGGGAAGGTCATGAGGTGGTCGGTGGCGATGGAGCCGGTGACTGCGATGCGCACGGCTGGGACTCTCCTGAGGGGGAGGCGTAATTGACAGTTAACGCTACCGGGTCGGCCGGGGCACCTTGAAGGTGCCAAAACTACCCGATAGTAGATCTTTCTTCGCGGCGCCCGACGTGCATACCGTTCGGTCATGACGAACCTCAAGGTCCACGCCCCCGCTCCGGCCGACCTCGAAGGCGACCTGGCGTCGCTGCGCGGTGACTGCGCGCGGATGGCCCCGCACTGGGCGGTTCCCGATCACAGCGATGCCCGGCCGGTGCCGCCGTCACTCATCCACGGGGTGACTGTGCCGAAGAAGTCCGCCAGGCTGCTGGACGCTATGTCCGACTACGGCGACTGAGGCCGCCCGGCGCGTTTCCAGGGAACCGCGCGCTCCCCTCCCGCGTCCCATCGCCGTCCCCCGTGAAGGGGAGGCGGGATACGACACGGCGGCAAGGAGCGATGCGGTGAAGAGCGAGCGACCCGAGAACGACGACGACGTGGCCGCGGGTACCACCGGGGAGCCCCCGGAGGCCCAGGACACCACGGAGTCGCCGAAGGCAGCCGCCCGGCCCGACACGGGCCCCACCGAGAGCACCGCCCGCCCGGCAGGGGAGCGCACCCCGGCAGAGCCGCGAGCGACCCCTGCACCGGCCGCGCCCCCTGCCACCGAGGCGACCCCCGAGCCCGCGGACAGCTCCGAACCGGAAACGACCCGCGCCGAGGCCCAGGCCGAGCTGGAAACGGCCCCCGAGCCCACAGAAGGTGCCCGACCGGCCGCCGGCCCCACCGCCGAAACGGCTCCCGAGCCGAAGACGGCCCCGAAGACGGCTCCGGAGCCGGAAGCAGCCCCGGAGCCGGCGAAGAACCTCGACTCCGAAGCAGCCCCGGAGCCGGAAGAATCCCCCGCACCGGGCGCGGCTCCCGCCCCCGCCCCCGCCTCGGCCTCCGACCCGGACGTGATCCCCGAGTCCGAGGTGGCCTCGCTCTCCGGTGCCGAGGGGTTCGGGGCCGACGGCGGCCGTCCCGCCCGGCGTCGGTCTCCCGCTGTCATCGCGTCCGTGGCCGCCGCCGTGCTGCTCATCGGCGGCGGTGGGGCCTTTCTCGCCGCGAGCGGCCGCTCCGGCGGCGGTACGGGGGCGGCCGGGACCGGCACCTCCGGTGGTTCCACTCCCCCGCCGCTCGCCCTGGACGGCTACTCCTCCGGTGGCAACGGGATTGCCGCGGGCGAGCCCAACCCCTACGGAGTGACCTACAAGGCGGGGGGAACGCTCCCCGGCGGGCCCGACTCGGCCGCGGTGTACCAGCCGGCCGGCGAGGTCCCCAAGGACCGCGTGGCCGCGCTGGCGAAGGCGCTCGGAATCGAGGGAGCGCCGGTCGCCGAGGGCCAGGTGTGGAAGGTCGGCACCGACAACGATGGCTCCGGCGGGAGTCTCCAGGTGAACAGGGCCGCCCCGGGCATCTGGACGTACAGCCGCTACGCCCCCGGCACCGACAACTGCAAGTCCGGCCTGGTGTGCGCACAGGATCCGGCGGCGCCGGCCGCCGCCCCGGTGAGCGTCTCCGCCGCGGAGAAGGCGGCCGCCCCGGTTCTCAAGGCGCTCGGCCAGGACGACGCGAAGCTCGACGCGAGCCAGGTCATGGGCGCCCAGCGGGCGGTGAACGCCGATCCGGTGGTCGGCGGGCTGCCCACGTACGGCTGGACGACCGGGCTGACCGTCAGCAAAGCGGGCGAGGTCGTCGGCGGCAACGGGATGCTGGCGGCGCCGGTCAAGGGCGACACGTATCCGGTGCTGAGCGCCGAAAAGACGCTGGGTCTGATGAACGCGGCGCCCCGCTCCGACCACCGGATGGGCATCGGCGGCTGTGCCAGTTCCGTACCGCTGAAGGACCGGCTGGAGCAGCCGTGCTCCGCCTCGACGTCGTCCGCCTCCTCGGCTTCCTCCGCTCCCTCGGCCGTGATCCAGAACGCGGTGTTCGGGCTTGCCGCGCACTCCGTCGGCGGCCGGCAGGCGCTGGTGCCGTCCTGGCTGTTCCAGGTGCGCGGCGCGGCGGACTCGTACACCGTCACCTATCCGGCGGTGGACCCGAAGTACCTGGCCTCCGCGGCCTCGCCGACGCCGAGTTCCTCCCCCGGGACCCCGAAGGACGTGAAGGTGGACGGCTACACGGCCGACGGCGGTGAGCTGACCGTCGCCTTCACCGGCGGGGTGTGCGCCGACTACAAGGCGACCGCGGACGAGGGCTCGGAGCAGGTGGTGGTCAAGGTGACCGAGACACCCTGGCCGGACAAGATCTGCATCATGATCGCCAAGCAGTACCACCAGACGGTGCATCTCAAGGCGCCGCTGGACGGCCGGAAGGTGGTCGGCACGGACGGCAGGGCGGTCCCGAAGGAGAAGGCGACCACGCTCGACCCGCAGGTGCGCTGAGGAACGAGAACAAACGAAGGGGGGGGGGGCCCCCCCCGGGCGGGGGGGCGCCGGGGGCGCGCAGCGGCGCCCGCGCGGCGGGCGCGCGGGGGGGGGGGCGCGCGGGCTGCGCGCGCGCGCCGC
>NZ_JBSHAF010000005.1:488609-513672 GCF_053611365.1 Streptomyces sp. NPDC054813
GCGGGGGTGGGGGCCCCCGAGGCCTCGCCCGCCCCCCCCCCCCCCGGGGGGGCGCTTCGCCCCCCAAACACCCCCGGGGGGCCCCCCCCCGGGGGGGCCCCCCCGCCTTCGTTCCGCTTGCCGTGCCGGCTCGGCCGGCCGTGTCGGCTCAGCTGAAGGAGTCGCCGCAGGCGCAGGAGCCGGTCGCGTTGGGGTTGTCGATCGTGAAGCCCTGCTTCTCGATGGTGTCGACGAAGTCGACCGACGCGCCGCCCAGGTAGGGAGCGCTCATGCGGTCGGTCACGACCTTGACGCCACCGAAGTCCTTGACGACGTCGCCGTCGAGGGAACGCTCGTCGAAGAAGAGCTGGTAACGCAGGCCGGAGCAGCCACCGGGCTGGACGGCGACACGCAGGGCGAGGTCGTCACGGCCTTCCTGGTCGAGCAGGGCCTTGACCTTGGCCGCGGCGGCGTCACTCAGGATGATGCCGTCGGTGGCGGTGCTGGTCTCGTCCGATACGGACATCTACATCTCTCCCGGGTTGTACGGAGACTGCTTGCCGACGAGTGCAACCGGCGGGTCCGCTGTTTCATTCCGGGCCGGCATTCGCGTTCTCGCGTTTTTCTCTTACTTCATGCTCGCACATGCCTGAAGTCACGCCCAGCGGCCCGTTGACCACTCCACAACCACACCACAACCACCCCACGGCCACTTTCCCGCAACCCTCCCGTATGGCGCCGGGATTCACGTCACATCGACACAATGGGCATCGTCAAAGTGACGTGAAGCGGTTATGATAGATAACGTCAGAACGACGAAAAGTAGAAAGGGTGCGTGCCGTGACCACCGCCCAGACCACGGAGCTCGACGTACAGCCGACTCCGCTCGCCCTGTTGCTGCTCGGCCGTGAGGCCGACCCGAAGAGCGAGCGGGGCGTCGAGTGTCCCGGCGACCTGCCCTCGCCGTCCGACCCGGACCTGGTCGCGCGCGCCCGCGCCGCCAAGGAGAAGCTCGGCGACAAGGTCTTCGTGCTCGGCCACCACTACCAGCGCGACGAGGTCATCCAGTTCGCCGACGTCACGGGCGACTCCTTCAAGCTGGCCCGGGACGCGGCCGCCCGCCCGGAGGCCGAGTACATCGTCTTCTGCGGTGTGCACTTCATGGCCGAGTCCGCCGACATCCTCACCTCGGACGACCAGAAGGTGGTCCTGCCCGACCTGGCGGCCGGCTGCTCCATGGCCGACATGGCGACGGCCGAGCAGGTCGCCGAGTGCTGGGACGTGCTGACGGAGGCCGGGATA
The DNA here is from genome assembly GCF_053611365.1 of Streptomyces sp. NPDC054813. Taxonomy (NCBI): domain Bacteria; kingdom Bacillati; phylum Actinomycetota; class Actinomycetes; order Kitasatosporales; family Streptomycetaceae; genus Streptomyces; species Streptomyces sp. NPDC054813. Next base: position 489,891 of record NZ_JBSHAF010000005.1, read on the forward strand.
GCCGAGCAGGTCGTCCCCGTCTCGTACATGAACTCGTCCGCGGACATCAAGGCGTTCACGGGCAGGCACGGCGGCACCATCTGCACCTCGTCCAACGCCCAGCGGGCCTTGGAGTGGGCTTTCGAGCAGGGGGAGCCCTCGGCAGTCAAGGTCCTGTTCCTGCCCGACCAGCACCTCGGCCGCAACACCGCCGTCCGGGACATGGGCATGTCCCTGGACGACTGCGTGGTCTACAACCCGCACAAGCCGAACGGCGGACTGACCGCCGACCAGCTGCGCGCCGCGAAGATGATCCTGTGGCGCGGCCACTGCTCGGTGCACGGCCGGTTCAGCCTGGACTCGGTGGCCGATGTGCGCGAGCGCATCCCCGGGGTGAACGTCCTGGTGCACCCGGAGTGCAAGCACGAGGTGGTGGCCGCGGCCGACTACGTCGGTTCGACCGAGTACATCATCAAGGCGCTGGAAGCCGCGCCCGCCGGCTCCAAGTGGGCGATCGGCACGGAGCTGAACCTGGTCCGCCGGCTGGCGAACCGTTTCGCTCCCGAGGGCAAGGAGATCGTCTTCCTCGACAAGACCGTCTGCTTCTGCTCCACCATGAACCGCATCGACCTCCCCCACCTGGTCTGGACCCTGGAGTCGCTGGCCGAGGGCAACCTGGTCAACCGGATCGAGGTGGACAAGGAGACGGAGGCGTTCGCCAAGCTGGCCCTGGAGCGGATGCTGGCGCTGCCGTAGCCGTAGCCGTACGACCCGAGGTCACCCCGAGACGGACTTCCGCTCGGGGTCGGCCGGGTCGAGGGTGAAGATCGTGCCGTCGGAGGTGGAGAGGACCAGGGCGCCCCGGTTGAACCACACGGTCGGCAGCAGGCCGCTGTTGCCCAGCACCTCGGCGCGGGCGGGGGACTCCCACAGCACGGTGCCCTTGGCCGTGTCCAGCGCGACCACCCGCCCGCTCGCGCCGGCCATGTAGAGCGTGCGGCCACTCACGTCCACCGAGGCCTGGCCCGGCGACTCCAGGGTGGTGTGGCTGTTCCACCGCTTCTCCCCCGTCGTCGGGGAGAAGGCGGTGACCAGGCCGCTGGAGGTGGCGAGGTAGAGGGTGCCCCGGGCCAGGGTGGGCAGCCCGCCCCGGTAGTGCTCGGGCAGGGACGTCAGGGTGCGCTTGCCGGTGTCGGGGTCGACGCGCACGATGCGGGTGTAGATCAGGTCGGGGCCGTTGTCGACGTTCTGGTCGTCCGCCTCCAGGAAGACCAGTTGTCCGGAGAGCGTGCCCACGAAACTGCCCGTCTGGGCGGGCGAGTCCAGGGTGCGCACCGGCCCGTCCGCCGGGTCGACGGCGAAGAACTTCGTGGCATGCGAGCCGTCCGTCTGATCGCCGCAGTCCACATAGGGGAAGTCCCCCACGGCGAGCAGCGAGCAGAGCCAGCCCTGGGGCACGGGCACGGTTCTGCGCACACTGCCGTCGCGCGCCGAGCGGATGGTGACCGCGCTGCCGTCGCCCTCCTGGGTCAGGGTCACCCCGTCGGCGTAGGCCGAGCCCAGGCTGTCGGTGCGTACCGCGTGGGACCAGATCCTGGCGCCGTTCTCGCTGTCGAGCGCCATGACGGACTGGGCCTGTCCCGCGCCGTTGGTGTCGGTGACCTGCAGTTCGACGAGGACCCGGCCGTCGTCCACGCCGAGGACGGTCGTGATGTAGCGGTCGGCCGGGATACCCGCGGGCGCGACCGGGGAGCGCCAGAGGGTCCGGCCGGTGGTGGCGTCGACCCGGGTGGGCAGGAGGGCGGTGCCGCCGCAGTAGACGGAGGAGCCGTCCGAGACGCAGGAGGGCGAGGTGTCGCCCTCGTAGCCCGGCGCCTTCTTCACCCCCTGCTCGGCGGTCGCGGACACCGTTGTCTGCCAGGGCTTCCAGCCGTCGGGGAGGGTGCCCCAGCGGGATCCGGGAGACGCCGAGGAGCCGGTGCTTGCCTCGCCGTCGCCGTTCCAGGAGCCCAGCAGGAAGTACCCGGTCAGGGCGATGGCGGTCACCGCTGCCGCGGCCAGCAGCAGCCGGGGGGTGCGGCGGCGCGGGCGGCGGCCGGTGCCCGGCGGGGTGGTGGCGTCGAGGGACGGGGCGGTGCCGGGCCGTGCGGAGGGCAGGCGCAGGGTCATCGTCTGTGGTTCGGCGGACGACTGCTCCGGCAGGGCCGCCGCGAACTCCCCGGCCAGTTCGTCCAGTTCGGGCCGGGCGGCGGGGTCCTTGGCGAGGCAGCGCGCCAGGACCGCGCGCAGCGGGCCGGTGACCCCGTCCAGTACGGGCTCGTTGTGGACCACCCGGTAGCCGGTCAGATAGGGGCTGTCGGCGTCGAAGGGGCCACGTCCGGTGACGCAGTACACCAGCAGCGCGCCGAGCGAGAAGACGTCCGAGGCGGGGCCGACCGTGCGGGCGTCGGTGAACTGCTCCGGGGACATGAACGGCGGGGTGCCGACCATCTGCCCGGTCTCGGTGAGGGTGTTGTGGTTCTCGGCGGCCCGGGAGATGCCGAAGTCGATGACGCGGGGGCCGTCCTCGGCCATCAGGACGTTGCCCGGTTTCAGGTCGCGGTGCACCACCCCGGCCCGGTGGATGTCCCGGAGTGCCTCCACCAGGCCGAGGGCCAGCGGCCGCAGCTCGGTGACGCGGAGCGCGCCCTGGGCCCGGATGCGGGCGGCGAGGGAGGGGCCGGGCACGTACTGGGTGGCCATCCACGGGGCCGGCGCGTCCGGGTCGGCGTCCAGGACAGGGGCGGTGAAGGCGCCGCTGACCCGGCGGGCGGCCTCGATCTCCTGCCGGAACCGGGCGCGGAAGACCGGGTCCTCGGCGTACTGGGCGTGCACCACCTTGACGGCGACCTCGCGCCCGGAGCGCGACCGGCCCCAGTAGACGATGCCCATCCCGCCGGCCCCGAGCCGGTCGGCCAGCCTGTACCCGCCGAGGGACCTCGGGTCGTCCTTGTGCAGCGGCACGCCGAAACTCCCCTTCCCCGCCCTGCAGTTCGCGGCGCCAGCATACGGAACGGCCGGACGCGGACGGCCGGTTCCCGGAGGTGTTCCGGAAACCGGCCGCCGTTCGCGGGACCGTCACACGGCCGCGGGCTGCGGCTCCTCGGCCGCCGGGGCAGAGTCCCCTGCCCCCTGGCCCTGCTTCGCGGCCCGCTTCTTGGCCCGGCGCTCCTTGCGGAGTTCGAGCATCGCGTACAGCGTCGGCACCAGCAGCAGGGTGAGCAGCGTGGAGGTGATCAGACCGCCGATCACGACCACTGCCAGCGGCTGGGCGATGAAGCCGCCCTCGCCGGTGACGCCGAGCGCCATCGGGAGGAGGGCGAAGATGGTCGCCAGGGCGGTCATCAGGATCGGGCGCAGCCGGTGCCGGCCGCCCTCGACGACCGCTTCGACCACGCCGTATCCCTGGCGCCGGTACTGGTTGACGAGGTCGATCAGCACGATCGCGTTGGTCACCACGATGCCGATCAGCATCAGCATGCCGATCATCGCGGGGACGCCCATCGGGGTGCCGGTGACGACCAGCAGGCCGATCGCGCCGGTCGCCGCGAACGGGATGGAGACCAGCAGGATCAGCGGCTGGACGAGCGAGCGGAAGGTCGCGACCAGCAGCATGAAGACGATCGCGATCGCCGCGAGCATCGCCAGGCCCAGGTTCTTGAACGCGCTGTCCTGGTCCGAGGTGACCCCGCCGATCGAGGCCGTCGCACCCGCCGGGAGCTTCAACGCCTTGATCTTGGACTGGAGTTGGGTGCTGACCGCGCCGGTGTTGTCACCGGTCGGCTTCGCCGTGATGGTCGCGGCGCGCTGGCCGTCGATCCGGGTCAGCGACACCGGCCCGTCCACCAGCTTCACGGTGGCGATGTCGCCCAGCTTCACCGGGCCCAGCTTGAGGGCGCGCAGCTGTGCGAGGGTCTCGGCCGACTTCGCCGACTTCACGACGACGTCCCGCTCGGTGTCGTCGAGGACCGCCTTCGCGGCCGTGGTGCCCTTGACCGCCTGGGTGACGGCGGCGCCCAGCGTCTGGTCGTCGAACCCGGCCGCCGCGGCCTTGGAGTTGGCCTTCACCGAGATGCGCGGCACGCTCTGGGAGAGGTTGCTGGTGACGTCGGTGACGTCGTCCAGCTTGGCGACCGTGGCCCGGACCTGCTCCGAGGCCTTGCGCAGCACGTCCCCGTCGGCCGCCTTCACGACGACGCTCAGGTCCTGGCTGCCGAAGCCGTCACCGGCGGACACCGTGGTCGTACCGATGCCCGGCAGCTTGTGCAGACCGTCCTCGATGGCGGTCTGCACCTTGTCGTACGACTTGGCGTCGTCCAGCATCACCGAGTACGACGCCTGGTTGGTGTCCGTGCCGCCGCCGAAGGCCGCCATGAAGCCGGACGAGCCGACCGTGACCTGGTAGTCCTTCACCCCGTCGACGGAGGCGAGCAGCTTCTCGACCTTCTTCGCCTGCGCGTCGGTCGCCGCCAGGCTGGTGCCCGGCTTCAGCTCCTGCTTGACGGTGAGGACCTCCTGGTCGCCCTGGTCGAAGAAGTTGGTCTTCAGCAGCCCGGCCATGCCGAACGTGACGACCAGGACCACGATCGCGATCAGCACGCTGGTGAGGCGGCGCCGGGTCGCGAAGCGCAGGACGGGCACGTAGGCACGCTGGAGCCGGCTGTCGGCCTCCTTCGCCTCGGCCTTGCGGCGGGCCTCCGCGGCGTCCTCGGGGGTGCCCTTCGGGGCGCGCAGGAACCAGTACGACAGCACCGGTACGACCGTCAGCGAGACCAGCAGGGAGGCGAGCAGCGCGGCCGTCACGGTGATGCTGAACGAGCCGAACAGGGCTCCCACCATGCCGCCGACCAGGCCGATCGGCAGGAAGACGGCGACCGTGGTGAGGGTGGAGGAGGTGACCGCGCCGGCCACCTCGCGGACCGCGCCGATGATGGCGGCCTGGCGCTCCTCGCCGTAGCCGAGGTGGCGCTTGATGTTCTCCAGGACCACGATCGAGTCGTCGACGACCCGGCCGATGGCGATGGTCAGCGCGCCGAGCGTGAGCATGTTGAGGGAGAGACCCCGGGTCCACAGCACGATCAGCGTGAGGACCACCGACAGCGGGATGGAGACCGCCGTCACCAGGGTCGAGCGGATCGAGGCCAGGAAGACCAGGATGACCAGGACCGCGAAGACCAGGCCGAGGGCGCCCTCGGTGGTGAGGCCCTTGATGGACTTGGAGACCGCCGGGCCCTGGTCGCTGACGACCGTGAGGGTGGCACCGGAGCCGAGGTCCTGACGCAGCTTGGGCAGCTTGTCCTTGACCGCGTTCGAGATGGAGACCGCGCTGCCGTCGTGGTCCATGGTGACGTTCACGGCGAGGCTGGGACGGCCGTCGGTGCGGGTGATGGAGTCGGCCGGAGCCTCCTGCTCCCTGACCGAGGCCACGTCACCGAGGCGCACGGGCTTCTTGACGCCCTGCCCGCTGACCATCAGGTCCTTGATCTGCCCCAGCGAGGTGAGTCCGCCGCCGACCTGGACGGTGCGGTTGGCGCCGTCCTCGTCGAAGGAGCCCGCCGGCACGGTCGCTCCGGCCGCCTGGAGGGTCTGGGCGATCACCGCCGGGGTGAGGCCCGCCGCGGCCAGCTTCGCCTGGTCCGGGGTGACGGTGACCTGGAGATCCCGTACGCCGGTGACCTGGACGCGCCCGACGCCGTCGATGTCCTTCAGGTCCGGGACGACCGTCTTGTCGAGCTGGTCGGCGAGGGCCTGCTGGTCCTTGCCGGAGGTGACGGCGAGGACCACGGTCGGCATGTCGTCCGTGGAGCCGGAGATGACCTGCGGGTCGACGGAGTCCGGGAGCTGGGCGCGGTTGACGGCCAGCTGGACGTCGGCGACCAGCTGCTTGGTGTCGCTGCCGTAGTCGAAGGACGCCATGATCACGGCGTTGCCCTCGCTGGCGGTGGAGGTGACGCCGGTGATCCCGTCGACGCCTTCGAGGTTGTTCTCGACGGGCTCGACGATCTGCTTCTCGACGACGTCCGGCGACGCGCCCTGGTAGGGGGCGAGGACGGAGACGACCGGGAGTTCGATGGTGGGCAGCAGCTGCTGCTTGATCTGGGGGACGGCGATCGCCCCGAAGACGAGCGCGATCAATGACATGAGGCCTATCAGGGCCCGCTGCGCGAGGCTGAATCGGGACAGCCAGGACATGGGTCAGGGTCTCTTTTCGGTGAGCTGCTGCTGTGAGCGGAGCTGCTGTGAGCGGCGGATGAACGGCGAACGAGCGGCACAGGGGGCACCTGTGAGCGCCCACCCCACCACCCTCACCCATGCGCCGCCCTGCTCACGTAGGCCTTGGGTGCCGTCCTTTATCCGGCTCCTACTCCCGCCGCAGTACGGCCGGGTGGAGGTCACTCCATCCTCGGACGGACCAGCCCCGACTCGTAGGCGATCACCACGAGCTGTGCCCGGTCCCGGGCGCGCAGCTTGGCCATGGCCCGATTGACGTGCGTCTTCACGGTCAGCGGGCTGACCTCCAGGCGCTCGGCGATCTCGTCGTTGGAGTGTCCGCCCGCGACCAGGACCAGCACCTCGCGCTCGCGTGAGGTGAGCGCGTCCAGCCGTTCGGCGCGGGCCGGGTCGCCGCCGTCGGCACTGGTGTCGCCCTGGGCGAGGAAGCGGGCGATCAGCCCCTTGGTGGCGGTCGGGGAGAGCAGCGCCTCGCCGCCGGCGGCGACCCGGATGGCGCTCAGCAGCTCCTCGGGTTCGCTGCCCTTGCCGAGAAAGCCGGAGGCGCCCGCGCGCAGCGCCTGCACGACGTAGTCGTCCACCTCGAAGGTGGTCAGTATGACCACCCGGACCCGGTCGAGGGACGGGTCCTCGCTGATCAGCCGGGTGGCGGCCAAACCGTCCGTGCCCGGCATCCGGATGTCCATCAGGACGACGTCGGCCCGGGTCTCTCTGGCGAGCCGCACCGCCTCGGCGCCGTCGGAGGCCTCGCCGACCACCTCCATGTCGGGCTCGGAGTCGACGAGCACGCGGAACGCGCTGCGCAGCAGTGCCTGGTCGTCGGCGAGCAGGACACGGATCGTCATGCGGAATCCCCCAGGGCGGCCGTCCGGTGGCTCGTACGGTCGTCGGTGTCGGTCTTGACCGGCAGGATCGCATGGACGCGGAAGCCGCCGCCGTAGCGGGGGCCGGTGGTGAGGGTGCCGCGCAGGGCGGTGACGCGCTCGCGCATGCCGAGCAGGCCGTGGCCGCCGCCCTCCTCGGGAGCGGTGTCCTCGCCGGGGCCGTTGTCGAGGACGGTGACCTCGATGTGCGGTCCGACGCGTACGACGCTGACCTCGGCCTTGGCCTCGGGTCCCGCGTGCTTCTGCACGTTGGTCAGGGCCTCCTGGATGATCCGGTAGGCGGCGAGGTCCACGGCGGCGGGCAGGGTGGTGCCCTGGTCGGCGCGGGCCACCTCGACCTGGAGGCCGGCGTTGCGGAAGGTGTCGGCGAGTTCTTCGAGGCGGTGCAGGCCGGGGGCGGGTTCGGTCGGGGCCTCGGGGTCGCCGGACTGGCGGAGCAGGCCGACGGTGGCGCGCAGTTCGTTGAGCGCGGAGCGGCTGGCCTCGCGGACGTGGGCGAGGGCCTCCTTGGCCTGGTCGGGCCGCTTGTCCATGACATGCGCGGCCACTCCTGCCTGCACGTTGACCAGGGCGATGTGGTGGGCGACGACGTCGTGCAGGTCACGGGCGATGCGCAGGCGCTCCTCGGCGACCCGGCGGCGGGCCTCCTCCTCGCGGGTCCGCTCGGCGCGCTCGGCGCGCTCCCGGATGGCCTGGACGACGGCCCGCCGGCTGCGCACCGCGTCCCCGGCGGTGGCGCCGATACCGGTCCAGGCGAAGATCGCGAGGTTCTCCTGGGCGTACCACGGGAGGGGGCCCGCGGCCATCGCGGCGGTGGTCAGCACGGTCATGGTGAGCAGGCCGGCCCGCAGGGTGGTTCGGCGGTCGGTGGTGGCGGCGACGGTGAAGAGGGCGACGACGGCCGCCATCGCGACGGGGGCGCGGGGGTCGCCGGTGACGCACTCGACGACGGAGGCCGCGCCGGTGACGGCCAGGACCGTCTTCGGGGCGTACCGGCGGAAGACCAGGGCGACGGCGGCGAGCGTCATCAGGACCAGGCTGAGGGGGTCCGGGGTGCGGATGCCCCAGGCGACGCCGTGCGCGCCGTGCGGGACGGCGAAAGAGCTCACGACCATGCACACGAGAGCGCCCGCGGCGATGACCGCGTCCACGGCGAGTGGATGGGCGCCGACTCTGCAGCGGGCTCTTTCGAAGGGGCTCACGGTCTGAACAGTACGGCTGGTTCGTGCGGGCCGGAACCGTCGGTTCGGGCCGCCGTCGGCACCGCCCGATTTCCCGCCCACCCGTCCGACTCGCTCAGCTGAAGGGCTCAGGTCCGGGGGCCAGGCGGGCCGGACGCATCGCATCAGGGGGCAGGCGGGCCGGACGCATCGCGTCAGCCCGGGATCAGGCCGTCGTCCCTCAGGAGGGCCCGGACCTCCTCCAGGGTGGCGTCCGGGGAGGGGAGGATCAGGTCCGAGGGTTCCAGGGCGTCGTCCGGGAGCGGGGTGCCGAGTTCTCGGACCTTGTCCAGGAGGGCGCCCAGGGTACGGCGGAAGGCCGACTCGTCGCCGGACTCCGTCTGCGCCAGGAGCTCGTCGTCCAGCTTGTTCAGTTCGGTGAGGTGGCTGTCGGCCAGCCTCACCTGGCCCTCCCCCATGATCCTTACGACCATGTCGGCCATGTCGCCCTCCAGGCGTCGGCTACTGCTTGTCGAAGCGCGGGGTGTCCTGCGGCTGCTGCGCCTGCTGGCCCTGGCCGGTGCCGCCCTCGATCGCCTGCTGCGGCTGGCCGCCGGCCAGCTCCGCCTTCATCCGCTGGAGCTCCAGCTCTACATCCGTACCACCGGAGAGACGGTCCAGCTCGGCGGCGATGTCGTCCTTGGCCATGCCGGTCGGATCGTCGAGGGCACCGGAGGCGAGCAGTTCGTCGATGGCGCCGGCGCGGGCCTGGAGCTGCTGCGTCTTGTCCTCGGCGCGCTGGATGGCGAGGCCGACGTCGCCCATCTCCTCGGAGATGCCGGAGAAGGCCTCGCCGATGCGGGTCTGGGCCTGGGCGGCGGTGTAGGTGGCCTTGATGGTCTCCTTCTTCGTACGGAAGGCGTCCACCTTGGCCTGGAGGCGCTGGGCCGCGAGGGTGAGCTTCTCCTCCTCGCCCTGGAGGGTGGCGTGCTGCGTCTCCAGGTCGGTCACCTGCTGCTGGAGGGCGGCGCGGCGGGACAGCGCCTCGCGGGCGAGGTCCTCGCGGCCGAGCGCGAGCGCCTTGCGGCCCTGGTCCCCCAGCTTGGTGGACTGCTGCTGGAGCTGGTTCAGCTGGAGTTCGAGCCGCTTGCGGGAGGTGGCGACGTCGGCCACCCCGCGGCGCACCTTCTGGAGCAGCTCAAGCTGCTTCTGGTACGAGTAATCGAGAGTCTCGCGCGGGTCCTCGGCCCTGTCCAGGGCCTTGTTCGCCTTCGCGCGGAAGATCATCCCCATACGCTTCATGACACCGCTCATGGGCTTCGCGCGCCCCCTTCTGACGGACTCCAGCTCACAGATCCTGCGACAGAACCCACAGTACGGGCCCTGCCTCCATTACCGCACTGTTCGGGGACCGATGCGCTCATCCCCAAGGACGACTGCGGCCGCATCCGCTCCGGCACAGGTAGTAGGTGGCCCCCCAGGGTCTGCCGGGCCGATCCCCCGGTGAACCCGCGCGCAACCGCCGTACAACCCTCGTACAACGCCAGATCAACTCCGGATCGACGTCGTACGAACCGAGCGAACCGTCTGCAACGTCCCCTCTGTCCCCTATGGAGACGACTGGCGTTGCGGGATCGTTCCCCGCCGGACTAGGGCCCACACCCATCCACCCCGTACCCTTGGGTTTTGTGTTCCGTAGCCGTGCCAAGGATGAGAAGGCCCCCGCCGACAAGGCGGCGTTGACCGACTCCAAGCAGACCCGTGACCCGCAGGCGCCCAAGGGCAGGCCCACGCCCAAGCGCAGTGAGGCCCAGACCCAGCGCCGCAGCGTGGCCAACACGCCGACGACGCGCAAGGACGCCGCCAAGCGTCAGCGCGAGGACCGGCGTGCCGCCATGGAGCGGCAGCGCCAGGCGCTGGCCACCGGCGACGAGCGGTACCTGCCGCCCCGTGACAAGGGCCCGGTCCGCAAGCTCGCCCGCGACTGGGTCGACTCACGCTTCAACGTGGCGGAGTTCTTCCTGCCGCTGGCCGTGATCATCCTGGTCATGAGCGTGGTCAACAACGCGGCGATCAAGAACATCGCGCTGCTGCTGTGGCTGGTCGTGATCGTGCTGATCGTGCTCGACGCCGCGGTGAGCGGCCTCCGGCTGCGCAAGCGCATCGCCGAGCGCTTCCCGGACCAGAACAAGAAGGGCGCCGTCGCCTACGGTCTCATGCGCTCCCTCCAGATGCGCCGGCTCCGGCTGCCCAAGCCGCAGGTCAAGCGCGGAGAGCGGCCCTGAGCACAGAGCCTTTCTCCGGGGGTGCGGCGAAGGCCTGGCTGACCAGGCTGGGCGGGCTGCGTGAGGTCGTACGACAGGAGCTGGTGGCCCGGCAGCTCGACGAGCAGATAGCCGGACGGTTCCCGGTCGGGCAGCGGCTGCGGGTGCTCGACGTGGGGATGGGCCAGGGCACTCAGGCGCTGCGGTTGGCCCGCGCCGGGCACCAGGTGACCGGCGTCGAGCGGGAACCGACGATGATCGCGGCCGCGCGGGAGGTCCTGGCCGGTGAGCCGGAGGGGATCCGCGAACGGGTGCGGATCGTCGAGGGGGACGGACGGGACACGGGCGTCCACTTTCTGCCCGGCAGCTTCGACCTGGTGCTCTGTCACGGTGTGCTGATGTACGTCGAGGAACCGGACGCACTGCTGGCCGGGCTGGCCCGGATGCTGGCCCCGGGCGGCCTGCTCTCGCTGCTGGTGCGCAACGCCGACGCGCTGGCCATGCGGCCGGGGCTGAGCGGGGACTGGACGGGGGCGATGGGCGCCTTCGACACCGTCTCCTACCGCAACCGGCTGGGCCTCGAGGTACGGGCCGACCGGCTGGCCACCCTCACCGCCGCACTCGCCGGCATCGGTGCGCCGCTGCACTCCTGGTACGGCGTACGGGTGTTCACGGACACGGCCGCGGACGGCGCCGGACCACCCGCCGACCTGGAGACGCTGCTGGCGGCGGAGGAGCGGGCCGGGCGGACGGATCCGTACCGTGCGGTCGCGGCGCTGCTGCACCTGTGCGGGGTCCGCGGCTGAACCCGTCGTGTGCTGCTCGTTCGGGTCAGCAGCACGAGCCGGACCGGCACCCCGCGACGAGACTCGGGGGCATGGACGCTTCCCGTACTCGTCGGACCTTCCGTACGGCTGCCGCGCTCGGCTCCTGCTGTCTCGCCCTCGTCTCCGGCTGCTCCGCGTTCGGCAGCGGCACCGCCGAGGACCGCTCGACCGCCCAGGCCGCCCAGGCCGCCCAGGCGGCGGCCGTTCCCATGGCGGCGGCCGACCTGCAGAGCCAGTACCAGAAGGTGATCAAGGACGTCCTGCCGTCGGTGGTGCAGATCCAGGCCAGCCGCGACCTGGGCTCCGGCGTGGTCTACGACGACAAGGGACACATCGTCACCAACGCGCATGTCGTCCAGGGCGAGAAGAAGTTCAAGGTGACGACCGCCAACAACGAGGAACCGCTCACCGCGACGCTCGTCTACTCCTACCCCGAGCAGGATCTGGCGGTCCTCCGGCTCGACAAGATCCCGGACGGGCTGAAGGCGGCCGCCTTCGGGGACACCGAGAAGGTCGAGGTCGGGCAGATCACGCTCGCCATGGGCTCGCCGCTCGGGCTGTCGTCCAGCGTCACCGAGGGCATCGTGTCGGCGACCGGACGGACCGTCAGCGAGAACCAGGAGGGCGGCGGCACCGGCGCCACCATCCCCAACATGGTGCAGACCTCGGCCGACATCAACCCCGGCAACAGCGGCGGCGCGCTGGTCAATCTGGACGGCCAGGTCATCGGCATCCCGACGCTCGCCGCGAGCGACCCCGACCTGGGCGGGAGCGCGGCGCCGGGGATCGGGTTCGCCATCCCGGGGTCGATGGTGAAGACGGTCGCCGACCAGATCATCAAGCAGGGCAAGGTGACCGTCTCGGGGCGGGCCGCGCTCGGCATCAGCGGGCGCACGGTCGTCGACGTGAACTACCAGCCCGCCGGGGTGGCCGTCGTGACGGTGAAGCCGGGGGACGCGGCCGACAAGGCGGGCATCCGGCCCGGCGACATCATCACCAAGGTGGGTGACGACGAGATCACCACCATCACCTCACTGGCCGAGTCGCTCGCCGTGGACCGGCCGGGACAGAAGACGACGGTGACGTACAGCCGGAACGACGTCGAGCGGACGGTGGGGGTGACGCTGGGCGAGCAGTGACGGCGGGGCGGCCCGCGGAGGGCCGCCCCTGACCGGCACCGCTCAGGATTCGTCCGCGTGCAGGCTCATCGGGCCGTAGATCTCGGTGGCGTCCTCGAAGAGCCGCACCTGGTCGGCGCCGCCGGCCAGCAGGTCCTTCCACTGCTCGCCGATCCAGGACTCGGCGTCGCCCTGGGTGGTGAACTCCTCGGGCTCCACCGCGGGCTGGACCTCCGTCCCGTCGGCCTTCTCGAACCGCCACGTCCATGCCGCCATGTAGGCCTCCTTTGATCCAACTGGTGCATCGTATAAGGACGCCGACAAAAACTCCGCTGGTTGTGGGGTATGTGCGGGCCCGGCAGGGGCTGGGCGCGCCCACGCGGCGGAGCCGCACGTCGATACAGCCCCGCGCCCCCTGGGGTGTGTTCACGGGGCGCCCGCTGAAGCAAGAACCGTCGGGACGGGTGAAAATCAGGGCGTGGAAGTGACTTTGCTCGGTACCGGTGCTCCCGCGGGTCTGCCCCGCCCAGACTGTCCCTGTGCGGCCTGTGCCTGCGCTGTCGGGGCGGATGTCCGGGCCGCCACGGCGGCGCTCGTCGACGGAACGCTGCTGCTCGACCTGACGCCGGGCGCGGCGTTCGCCGCGGCACGCGCCGGGCGTTCCCTCACCGGCGTACGGCAGGTGCTGCTGTCGCATCCGCACGACGGGCCCGCCGTCGAGGTGCCGGCCGGGCTGCCGCAGCCGGGGCGGGTGCCGGACGGCCGGGAGCTGGCGCTGCTCACCGGGCACCGGGTGCGGGCGCTGGCGATGGACGCTGGCGGCACCGGGTACGCGGTGACCGGCCCCGACGGGCAGCGGCTGCTGTACCTGCCGCCGGGCGGTGCGCCGGCCGGGCTGGAGAACGGGAGCACGGAGTCGTACGACATGGCGCTCCTGGACGTCGTGGGACGCCCGGACGCGCTGGCGCGTCTGCGGGCGGTGGCGGCGGTGGGCCCGGCCACCGACGTCATCGCCGTCCATCTCGACCACGACGTGCCGCCAGGACCGGAGTTGCGGCGGCGGCTGGCGGCGGCCGGGGCGCGGGCCGTGCCGGACGGTACGACGCTGACGGTGGGGGTGTACGAGGAGGTGCCCGACGTGCCGCGCCGGACGCTGGTGCTGGGCGGGGCCCGGTCCGGCAAGTCCGTGGAGGCCGAGCGGCGGCTGGAGTCCTTCCCCGACGTGCTGTACGTCGCCACGGGCGGGACGCGCGGCGGGGACACCGAGTGGGCGGCGCGGGTCGCCGTGCACCGGGAGCGGCGGCCGGGGTCGTGGCGTACGACGGAGACGTGCGACCTGGTGCCGTTGCTGGCGCAGGACGGGCCGCCGTTGCTTGTGGACTGTCTGTCGCTGTGGCTGACGGACGCGATGGACTCCGTCGGGGCGTGGGACGACACGGAGTGGGCGTCGGGCGGGGAGAAGGCGCTGCGGGAGCGGGTGCGGGAGCTGACGGAGGCGGTGCGCTCGACCCGGCGGACGGTGGTCGCCGTCTCCAACGAGGTGGGGTCGGGCATCGTGCCGGCCACAGCGTCGGGCCGCCGCTACCGGGACGAACTGGGCCGGCTGAACACGGCGTTCGCGGCCGAGTGCGAGCACGTGGTGCTGGTGGTGGCGGGACAGGCGATCGTGCTGCGGTAGTGGGGGTGCCTACTTGGCGCCGGCAGGGGTGCCCCTGACAAACGCGCCCGCGCTGTGGCGCCCCGTCAGGGGCGCGGGGCTGTGTCGATTTGCGGCTCCGCCGCGTGGGCGCGACCGGCCGCCACCCACCCGCAGCCGCGCAAGGGCCTGTCAGCGCCCCCTTCTCGCGATGATCCGGTACCCGTTGGAGAAAGGCGTGCGCCGCAGCAGCGGGGCCAACGCGTGGTCGACGGCCTCCGCCACGGCCACCAGCGGGGCCGTCGCGCGTAGCGCCCGCTTCGGCAGCACCCGGCGCAGCAGCAGCGCGAGCGCCGCCGAGATGTCGTACGGGATGTGCGGCGTCTGCCGGTCGGCTTTCAGGATCTCGCAGCCCTGGGACTCCAGCTCCGCCCGCAGGTTGGCCGGGGGCAGCAGATGCAGGTGGCGGGGCTGTCCGTACGGGACCCACCACTTGCCGAGCAGCGCGCCGAAGGCACTGCGCGGGTTGGCGATGTCGATCAGGAGGTGGCCGCCGGGCCGTAGCGCCGCGAGCGCCGCGCGGAGTTCGGCGCGCGGGTCGGGTGCGTGTTCGAGGTGCCGGAACATGCTGACGACGTCGTAGCGGGCGCGCAGCCGGGCCAGCACCTCCGGTGCGGTCAGGTGACCGCAGTGCGCCTCCTCGATGTGCCCCTCGGCCTGGGCCCACACCACCCGCAGGGTCGAGTCCAGGCCGTCGAACGAGGTGTACGTGAAGAGTTCCTTCGCCGTCCGCGGGAACTGGGCGTGGCCCGTCCCGACGTCCAGCCAGCTCTCCGGCTCCGTCAGCGCCAGCATCGCGCGGGCGGCGGCGCGGTGCCTGCGGCGGCCGCCGCGGGTCGCGAGCAGGCCGTCCGCGTAGTCCTCCAGACGGCCCTCGTAGTAGTCCCGGTGGTAGAGGACGAAGCCCTCCGCGGTCAGCCGGGGGTTCTGGAAGGCGTGGGCGCAGTCGCGGCACTCGTCGACGGCGAACCTGCCGGGCCGGTGATGGAGGAGGTCGGGTGTGCGCAGCCGGGTGCGCAGGCGTCTGGAACCGCACCAGGGACAGTCCTCGCGGCGCGGCTCGTGGAACCCGTCGGTGCCCGGGAGGAGTTCGGGTGTGGGCGGCATGGGCGGCTCCCTGTGCTCCCTGTACGCAATACGCTGCAAAACGGAACGTATGGGATACCGATCTTGCCTGCCAAGACGCCGTGCGGGTGTGGTGGCGATCTGACACCGAAGCGTTCGTTCGGTGCCGGTACTGTTCGGCGAATGAGCTCGCTTAATCTCGACGACTTCACCGATCTGATCGAGCGCCCCGACGGCGGTGTGCGCCGTGACGCAGAGGCGCGCCGGGAGCGGCTGATCGTGCCGCCCGGGTCGCTGGGCCGCCTCGACGACCTGGGTGAGTGGCTGGCCGCCGCGCAGGGTCGCGTACCGGTGCGGCCGGTCGAACGGCCGCGGGTCCTGCTCTTCGCGGCTGACCACGGCGTCGCCGAACTCGGCGTGTCCGCGCGGCCCGCGGGCACTGCCGGGCTGCTGGTGCGGGCGGTCCTGGAGGGGGCCAGCCCGGTTGCGGTGCTGGCCCGGCGGCTCGGGGTGCCCCTGCGGATCGTCGACATGGCGCTGGACTGCGACCCGGACACGCTGCCCGCGGAGGTAGTACGGCACCGGGTGCGGCGGGGCAGCGGCCGTATCGACATCGAGGACGCGCTGACCCTGGAGGAGGCCGAGGAGGCCTTCCGGGCGGGGATGGCGCTGGCCGACGGGGAAGCCGACTCGGGGACCGATCTGGTGGTGCTCGGCGATGTGAGCGTCGGGGGGACCACGGCGGCCTGTGTCCTCGTCGCGGCGCTGTGCGGGACCGACGCGTCCGTGGTGACCGGGCGGGGCGGGCTCGCCATCGACGACCTCGCGTGGATGCGCAAGTGTGCGGCGATCCGGGACGCGTTGCGGCGGGCGCGGCCGGTGCTCGGGGACCAGCTGCAGTTGCTGGCGACGGTGGGCGGGGCCGATCTCGCGGCGATGACCGGGTTCCTGTTGCAGGCGGCGGTGCGGAAGCTGCCGGTGGTGCTGGACGGGGTGGTGGCGGCCGCGTGTGCGCTGGTCGCGCAGCGGATCGCGTTCCGGGCGCCGGACTGGTGGCTGGCCGGCCACGACAGCGGGGAGCCGGGCCAGGCGAAGGCGCTGGACCGGATGGCCCTGGAACCCCTGCTGGAACAGGGCGTGACGGTGGGCGAGGGAGCGGGAGCACTGCTCGCCCTCCCCCTGGTCCAGTCCGCGGCGGCCCTGGCGGCGGAACTCCCGGAGAAGCCCGAGGAAGAGGCAGCGGAGGAAGCAGGGGAAGAGGAAAAGCCGGAGGAGTAGAGGTATCACCGGCAACGGCGAGGTCCGTGCGTGTGACCGCGTTCGCCGCGGGGGCGCCCATATGATCCATCTCCATGGGAGATGTCCGAATTGCCGTTGAACGGTGGCGGGCCGGCGGGGTTTCCCGGCGGGCCGCCGCCCTTGCTGTGTGGTACTTGCGGGCCGTCGCCTTCGTCAACTTCCTCAGCGCGGTGTGGGTGTCGTTGGGGCAGGACGTGCGACGGCACAACCAGGAGGACTTCTTCACGCCGTACCTGCTGACCGCCGGCTTCGCCTCCGGTGTGTTCACCGCGTTCCTCGCGATCACGATGCGGCGGCGCAAGCGGGCCGCCTGGATCCTCAACCTCGTCCTGAGCGGCCTGTTCCTCGCGCTGTTCGCGTTCGCCATGGCGTTTCCGGAGATCCGGCGGTACCCGCAGAACTGGATCTCGATCGCGCTGACCGCCGCATTCGTGGGCGCGTTGCTGGTCGGCCGCCGGGAGTTCTACGCCAAGGGCGACCGGTCGAACCCGCGGCTCGCCGCGACCGTGGCCGTCGGCGGCGGGCTCCTCGCCTCGCTGCTCGCCGCCCTCCTCGTGACCGTCACCAACCAGGCCCCGCACGCCGTCCGTTCGACGTTCGCGGAGCGCTGGCACTACGGCACCCTGCGCCTGGTCTCGGTCGCCGCCGACCCCTCCCGGTTCCCGTACATCGCGCCGCCCAA
Organism: Streptomyces sp. NPDC054813; assembly: GCF_053611365.1. Taxonomy (NCBI): domain Bacteria; kingdom Bacillati; phylum Actinomycetota; class Actinomycetes; order Kitasatosporales; family Streptomycetaceae; genus Streptomyces; species Streptomyces sp. NPDC054813. The sequence goes on from NZ_JBSHAF010000005.1 coordinate 507,135, forward strand.
CTGGGTGAACGTCTCCGTCAACGTGCTGAGCACGCTCCTCGTCCTCGCCGTCCTCTACGCCGCCTTCCGCTCCCGCCGCGCCGTCGACCCGATCACCGAGGACGACGAGAAGCGGCTGCGGGAGCTGCTGGAGCGGCACGGCGAGCGGGACTCGCTCGGGTACTTCGCGCTGCGCCGGGAGAAGAGCGTCGTGTGGTCGCCGACCGGGAAGGCCGCGGTGGCCTACCGGGTGGTGGGCGGGGTGAGCCTCGCCTCCGGGGATCCGATCGGGGATCCGGAGGCCTGGCCGGGGGCGATCGTGCCGTGGCTGAGCGAGGCCCGGGCGCACGGGTGGATCCCCGCGGTGATGGGGGCGAGCGAGGAGGCCGGGACCGTGTACGCGCGGCACGGGCTCGACGCGCTGGAGCTCGGTGACGAGGCGATCGTCGAGGTCGCCGAGTTCACGCTGGAGGGACGGGCGATGCGGACCGTCCGGCAGGCCCACAACCGGGTCGGGCGGGCGGGCTACTCGGTGCGGATCCGCCGGCACGAGGACATCCCCGCCGACGAGATGGCGTACCTCCTGCGGCGCGCCGACGACTGGCGGGACGGCGCCACCGAGCGCGGGTTCAGCATGGCGCTGGGGCGGCTCGGGGACGGCCGGGACGGGCGGTGCGTGATGCTGGAGTGCACCGACGGGGAGGGCCGGCTGCGAGCGCTGCTGTCGTTCGTGCCGTGGGGACCGGGCGGGCTCTCCCTCGACCTGATGCGGCGGGACCGGGACTGCGACAACGGGCTGATGGAGTTCATGGTCATCGAGCTGCTGCGGCGTGCCGGAGAGATCCGGATCACTCAGGTTTCACTCAACTTCGCCATGTTCCGGTCGGTCTTCGAACGTGGCGCGCGTCTCGGCGCGGGACCGGTGCTGCGGCTGTGGAGGTCCTTGCTGAGCTTCTTCTCCCGGTGGTGGCAGATCGAGTCCCTGTACCGGGCCAACGCCAAGTACCGGCCCATCTGGGAACCCCGGTTCCTGCTCTTCGAGAAGAGCGCGGACCTGCCGCGCATCGGCCTCTCGTCGGCCCGTGCGGAGGGGTTCCTGGAGACGCCGGTACTGCCGAGGTGGCTGCACCGACGGCACCTGGACACGGACCGGGACTCCCGCCGGTGAGGACCACCGCATGAAGCCGCTCGCCCGCCGGGCCCGCGCCGAGTGGGGTCTGCTGTACGCCACCGTGCGCGACGCGCTGGCGAAGCGGCGGCTGCGGGCGGTGCCGATGGCAGTCGCGGCGGTGTGTCTGACGGCGCTGCTGCAGTTCGTCCAGAACCAGTCGTGGGGCTACCGGTTCGTGCAGGACATCGGGGGCGTGCGCGCCGCGGACCCGCTCTGGCTGGCCCTGCTGCGCACTCCCCTGTCGCTGTTCGTACCGGCGCTGGACCTGCCGGTGTGGGGGGCGCTGGTGCAGATCCTGATCGTGTTCGGCATCGCCGAGGTGTGCCTGGGCTGGTGGCGGACGCTGACCGTCGCGTACGTCGCGACCCTCGCCGGCACGCTGTACGCCCGTGTGGGCATCGCGCTGGGTCCGCACAGCCCCCTGGGCCTGCCCGCCTCGGACGCCTGGGTGGTGGACGCCGGCCCCTCGGCCGCCGTCGTCGGACTCGCGGTCGTCCTCTGCCGGCGGTACGGCGCGTATGTCACCGCGGGCGTGGTGGCAGCGGCGATGGTGGTCGAGGTGGCGCTGAAGGACAACCTCGCCGGCAAGGAGCATCTGGCGGCGATCGCCGGCGTGCTGGCGCTGTACGCGGCGGTGGCGGTGGGTCGGCGGCTGCGGTGCCGGTGGCGTCAGCGGCGGCCGGGCAGCCGGGCCGGTTCGGGGCGGTCGGGCTTGCCGCCGATCCAGTCCTGAAGGGTCCTGCTGAGCCTGGCCCAGCGGCGGTCGTGGTGGTAGGCGCGCAGCCCGGACCTGGCCCGGGCGCGCGGGCGGTCGGCGTAGAAGCGGCGGGCCCAGGCCGAGCCGGGACGGGCCAGGCGGACCGCGCCGACGAGACCGACGAACGGGACGACCACCCCGAAGATCGCGAGACGGGCCTTGCCCTTGCTCAGGGCGACGAGCGAGAAGAAGAAGTTCGCCACGATGTTCGCGATGACGGCGCTCCGGTCCTGGAGTTCGTCGGCCGAGATGTCGTTGACGCCGAACGGCGAGAACCCGGCGAGCAGCAGTCCGACCATCGCGGCGGTGATGACGACGACCTCGACGCTCTGGCGGCCCTCCTCGGTCCAGTAGACGTCGTCGAGGTGCAGGATCAGGGCGAACTCGTCGAGCACGAGCCCCGCGCCGATGCCGAAGACGATCGCGGCGAGGGCCGCGCCGAAGCCCTGCCGGCCGCCGGCGACGGCGCCGAAACCGCCGATGATGACGAGGACCACCCCGGGGACCACGTGGTGGATGTGCAGGCCGCCGGCCTTCACATTGCCGAACGGGCCCTTTCCGGCACGGATCAGCCGGGTGACGACCCGTGTGATCACAAAGGTCAGGACGAAGGCGGTCAGGGCGAGCAACAGGGGGAGTTTGCCCGGCTCGATGACGTTCCGTTCCAGCCAATGTCCCATGTGCGCACTTTATCCCCGGCCATGGCGGGGACCCTCCGCCCACCGGGTAACCTGCGCCGGTGGCTGCGACCTCTGCGACTCCCTGGCGTGACGGCGTCCGCTTCGCCTTCGGCACCCTCACCGTCTTCCCCGTGAAGGTGACCCGCTGGGACCGCGAGGCCGCCCGGGGCGGCATGCTGCTCGCACCGCTGGCCGGCCTCGCCGTCGGGCTCTGCGCGGGCGCGGTCGGGGCGCTGCTGGTCCTGGCCGGGGCGAGTGCGCTGCTGGCCGCGGTGGCCGCGGTCGCGGTACCGGCCGTGCTCACCCGGGGACTGCACCTGGACGGGCTCGCCGACACCGCCGACGGACTGGGCAGCGGCAAGCCCGCCGAGGAAGCGCTGCGGATCATGAAGCAGTCGGACATCGGGCCGTTCGGCGTGATCACGCTCGTCCTCGTGCTGCTCGGGCAGGTGGCCGCGCTGGCCCAGGCCTACGGCGGCTCGTGGCGGCGGGGGGTGCTGGCCGCGGTCGTCTCGGCGATGGTGGCCCGGCTGGCGATGAGCCTGGCCGCGGTGCAGGGGGTGCCCGCGGCCCGGCCGGAGGGGCTGGGGGCGGCGGTGGCCGGGGTGGTGCCGAAGGTGGGGGCTTCGGTGGTCACGGTCGCGGTGATGGTGGTGGCGGCGGGGGCCGGGGCGCTGGTGGGATCGGCCGACAGCCTGCGGGCGTTGCTCGCGGTGGTGGCGGCGGAGGCGGCGACGGACGTGCTGCTGCGACTGTGCCGGCGGAGGTTCGGTGGGGTTACGGGGGATGTGTTCGGGGCGCTTGCCGAGACGGCGGCGACCGCAGCGCTTGTGGTGTTTTCTTTGGGGGGCTGACGGATCGAGTCGCGGCGGTGGGCCGGTGGGGGCTGGTCGCGCCCCGCGGCGGTAGCCGCAGATCCAATACCGCCCCGCGCCCCTTACGGGGCACTCAGCAGGCCCGGCGCCACACTCCCAGCTCGTATTTCTTCTCCAATGAACTCAGCTTCAGCTGCCGCGACCGGGCGCAGAACCTGGTCGTCGGCAGTTCGTACTCCACGTGGAAGACGGCCTTGTCCGCCTTGGTGAACGGCTTCAGGTCGTCGCACTCGCCGTACTGGGCGCACTGCTCGTTGACCGCGAAGTCGAAGTCGCCGACCAGTTGCGGTATCTGGTCCAGGTCGTTCTTCAGGCCCACCGACATGCCCCGGTCGTGAGCGAGCCGGGCGATGAGCCGGTTGTAGCGGAGCTGGTCGGCCGCTTCGAGGGGGAAGCCCGTGCGGTTCTTGTAGCCGTCCATGTTGTCGGGCTCCACCGCGTCGAAGCCCTTGTCCTTGCACATGTCGAAGCGGGCCGCCATCAACGGCTCCAGGACGTCCGTACGGCGGATGTCCAGCCAGCGCTCGCCCTCCCAGCCGTTGCCGCGCCCCAGCACCGACTCGGGGAACTTCTTCGCGTCTGGCCGCCAGTCCTCGAAGGCGCCGGTGGAGAGATAGCAGATGACCTTGCGGCCCTTGCCGTGCAGCGTGCCGACCGTCGCGCTGGACTGGTCGAAGCCGTCGATGTCGTACACGGACGCCCGTACGGACGTGTCCACGCGGCCGCTCAGTTGCCACTGCCAGGTGACCCCGGGCCTCGGTTGCCAGCGCCCGGCGTCGTCCGAGGCCCCGGTACAGCCGGCGAGCAGGGCCAGCGGGACGAGCAGGGGTGTGCTGGTGCGGAGTTTCACCGGGCGGGCTCCAGGGTGGGCGACAGAGGACCCCATCGATGATCTCCCACCCCGGGTACCGCGCGGCAGACCGAGGCCCATGCGCGGCCTCGTACCGCGGTCGCTCCACGGGGTTCCGCTCACGGCAGTTCCTCGCCGTCGAGGGTGCCGCGGTCATGGCCATTGCCGTGGTTCCCCATCGATGGGCGGTGTGCGCCGATACAGGTCCACCCTCCCGGAAAATCCGCTTGCAGCTCTTTGTGGAGGTTCCGAGCGGGATCGATGGAAATCTCACGAAGCCGCAGGCGGCCTCGCCCACCGGAACGCGAGGAGTGTGACCCAGGTCACCTGGCGGCAGAGGGGAGAAGTGGCTTGGACGCCACCCTCAGGTGAACGCCCGTAGGAATGAGCGAACGCATACACACGCGTAGGCTCGTCCCGGGTGTTCGCCGACAGGGTGAAGGCCCCGGTGGTAATGCGCCCCGAGGCCACTGCCTAGGGTCGCTTCCCGGGCCCGGTCGACCCACCCACTCGGCCACAGCAACTCAACATCGGAAGCGAGATTCCACCACCGTGACTGCTCTCACTCTCAGCACCTCAGCGGCGCCCGGCCTCCGGGCCGACGCGATCGTGATCGGTGTCGCCAAGGGCGCCAAGGGCCCGGTCGTAACGCCGGGCGCCGAGGCCGTGGACAAGGCCTACGACGGCAAGCTCGCCGACGTCCTGGAGACCCTCGGTGCCTCGGGTGCCGAGGGCGAACTGACGAAGCTGCCCTCGCCGGCCGGCTTCAAGTCCCCGCTCGTCATCGCGGTCGGCCTGGGCGCCGAGCCCGACGGCGGCGCCGGCTACGACGCGGAGGCGCTGCGCCGGGCGGCCGGCGTCGCGGCCCGCACGCTGAACGGCGCCAAGAAGGCGGCCTTCGCGCTGCCCGTCGAGGACGCGGCCGCCGTCGGCGTGATCGCCGAGGGCGTGCTGCTGGGCGCCTACTCCTTCGACGTCTACAAGGACAACGGCGGCAACGCGAAGGCGAAGAACGGCAAGGCGCCGCTCGCCGAGGCCACGCTGCTCGGCGGCAAGCCGCGGGACGCCGCCCACAAGGCGGCCCTCGCCCGCGCCACCGCGGTCTCCGAGGAGCTCAACCGCGCCCGCGACCTGATCAACACCCCGCCGAACGACCTTACTCCGGCCGCGTTCGCCGCGATCGCGCAGCGCGCGGCCAAGGAGCACGGCCTCAAGATCCAGATCCTGGACGACAAGGCGCTCGCCAAGGACGGCTACGGCGGCATCCTCGGTGTCGGCGGCGGCTCGGCCGCGACCCCGCGGCTGGTGAAGCTGTCGTACACGAGCCCCGAGGCGGACAAGCACCTCGCCTTCGTCGGCAAGGGCATCACCTACGACTCGGGCGGTATCTCGCTCAAGCCGGCCGGGCACAACGAGACGATGAAGTGCGACATGAGCGGCGCTGCGGCGGTCTTCGCGGCCGTCGTCTCGGCGGCGCGGCTCGGCCTGCAGGTCAATGTGACCGGGTGGCTGGCGCTCGCCGAGAACATGCCGTCCGGCTCGGCCGTGCGCCCGGGTGACGTGCTGCGCATGTACAGCGGCAAGACGGTCGAGGTCCTCAACACGGACGCCGAGGGCCGGCTGGTCCTCGCCGACGCGCTGTGGGCGGCGTCGGCGGAGAAGCCGGACGCGATCGTCGACGTGGCGACGCTGACCGGGGCGATGATGCTGGCGCTGGGCAGCCGGACGTTCGGTGTCATGGCCAACGACGACGCGTTCCGTACGGCGATCCACGAGGCGGCCGAGGAGGTCGGCGAGCCGGCGTGGCCGATGCCGCTGCCGGAGCACCTGCGCAAGGGGATGGACTCGCCCACGGCGGACATCGCGAACATGGGCGAGCGGATGGGCGGCGGGCTGGTGGCCGGGCTCTTCCTGCGCGAGTTCGTGGGTGAGGGGATCACCTGGGCGCACCTCGACATCGCCGGACCGGCGTTCAACGAGGGCGGGCCCTTCGGGTACACGCCGAAGGGCGGGACGGGGTCGGCGGTGCGGACGCTGGTGCGGCTTGCCGAGCTGACGGCCGAGGGTGACCTGGGCTGATGTCGCCGACGGGACCCCGCGCGCGGGTAGGGCGGGGTCCCGTCGCCCCTTGTCTGGGGGCTTTCGGTCATGTGGCGACTGCGGGCGGTTCGTGGTTGGTCGGGGAGTTCCCCGGGGCCCGGGCGGGGGGCCGGACCTGAAGGCCCG
>NZ_JBSHAF010000005.1:513682-516205 GCF_053611365.1 Streptomyces sp. NPDC054813
GGGGGGGGGCGCCCGGGGGCGGGGTTCGCCGCCCGCCGGCCCGTGGGTCACGGGGCTGTTTCCCCCCGCCGGCCCCCCGCGGGGGGGGCGGGGGGGGCCCCCTCGCCCATTGACTGGGGGCTTTCGGTCATGTGGCGACTGCGGGCGGTTCGTGGTTGATCGTGCAGTTCCCCGCGCCCCTGGCGGGGCGCTGATACCTCGGGGCGTTATCAAGTGAGCGTGTGGCGTCTCACACCCCAGCCCGGCGTCTCGTTCACCTCCGACAAGTGCGAAGATGGGGCTCGGCAGGACAGGGCCCCCACCACAGGGCCGAAGAAGAGCGGCCGGACACCAGCCGACCGACCGGTCAACCACCCGTATGGGAAAAAGGTGCCCGGCGTACGGCGCACATGCATGGAGGACGTGACGTGGCGAACGACGCCAGCACCGTTTTCGACCTAGTGATCCTCGGCGGTGGTAGTGGCGGTTACGCCGCGGCCCTGCGCGGGGCGCAGCTGGGCCTGGACGTCGCCCTGATCGAGAAGGACAAGGTCGGCGGTACCTGCCTGCACCGGGGTTGCATCCCCACCAAGGCCCTGCTGCACGCGGGCGAGATCGCCGACCAGGCCCGCGAGAGCGAGCAGTTCGGCGTCAAGGCCACCTTCGAGGGCATCGACGTGCCGGCCGTGCACAAGTACAAGGACGGCGTGATCGCCGGCCTGTACAAGGGCCTGCAGGGTCTGATCGCCTCCCGCAAGGTGACGTACATCGAGGGCACGGGGCGCCTCTCCTCCCCGACCTCCGTCGACGTGAACGGCCAGCGCATCCAGGGCCGGCACGTGCTGCTCGCGACCGGCTCCGTGCCGAAGTCGCTGCCCGGCCTGGAGATCGACGGCAACCGCATCATCTCCTCCGACCACGCCCTCGTCCTGGACCGCGTGCCCAAGTCCGCGATCATCCTGGGCGGCGGGGTCATCGGCGTCGAGTTCGCCTCCGCCTGGAAGTCCTTCGGTGCCGATGTCACCGTCATCGAGGGCCTCAAGCACCTCGTCCCGGTCGAGGACGAGAACTCCTCCAAGCTTCTTGAGCGCGCCTTCCGCAAGCGCGGCATCAAGTTCAACCTGGGCACCTTCTTCTCGAAGGCCGAGTACACCGCCGACGGCGTCAAGGTCACCCTCGCCGACGGCAAGGAGTTCGAGGCCGAGGTCCTGCTCGTCGCCGTCGGCCGCGGCCCGGTCTCGGCCGGCCTCGGTTACGAGGAGCAGGGTGTCGCCATGGACCGCGGTTACGTCCTGGTCGACGAGTACATGCGGACCAACGTCCCGACCATCTCCGCCGTCGGTGACCTGGTCCCGACGCTCCAGCTCGCGCACGTCGGCTTCGCCGAGGGCATCCTGGTGGCGGAGCGTCTGGCCGGTCTGAAGACCGTTCCGATCGATTACGACGGTGTCCCCCGGGTGACGTACTGCCACCCCGAGGTCGCCTCCGTGGGGATCACCGAGGCCAAGGCCAAGGAGATCTACGGTGCGGACAAGGTCGTCGCCCTGAAGTACAACCTGGCGGGCAACGGCAAGAGCAAGATCCTCAACACCGCGGGCGAGATCAAGCTCGTCCAGGTGAAGGACGGTGCCGTGGTCGGCGTCCACATGGTCGGCGACCGCATGGGCGAGCAGGTCGGCGAGGCCCAGCTGATCTACAACTGGGAAGCGCTGCCCGCCGAGGTCGCCCAGCTCATCCACGCCCACCCGACGCAGAACGAGGCGATGGGCGAGGCCCACCTGGCCCTGGCCGGCAAGCCGCTGCACTCGCACGACTGACCCTCGGTCGACACACGCGACGACTCAGACTTCCGCAATTCGTAAGGAGCAACCGAAACCATGGCGGTTTCCGTAACCCTTCCGGCGCTCGGCGAGAGCGTCACCGAGGGCACCGTCACCCGCTGGCTGAAGGCCGAGGGTGAACGCGTCGAGGCCGACGAGCCGCTGCTCGAGGTCTCGACCGACAAGGTCGACACCGAGATCCCGGCCCCCGCCTCCGGTGTGCTGGCCTCGATCAAGGTCGCCGAGGACGAGACCGTCGAGGTGGGCGCCGAGCTGGCGATCATCGACGACGGCACCGGCGCGCCCGCCCCGGCCGCCCCGGCCCCCGCCGCCGAGCCGACCCCGGCTCCGGCCGCTGCCCCGGCCCCGGTGGCCGAGGCCCCCGCCGCTCCCGCCCCGGCCCCCGCCGCCGCCCCGGCCGCCCCGGCCGGCGGCGCCTCGGGCACGGACGTCGTCCTGCCCGCGCTCGGTGAGTCCGTCACCGAGGGCACCGTCACCCGCTGGCTGAAGTCGGTCGGCGAGGAGGTCGCGGAGGACGAGCCCCTGCTCGAGGTCTCCACCGACAAGGTCGACACCGAGATCCCGGCGCCGGTCGCCGGTGTCCTGCTGGAGATCGTGGTCGGCGAGGACGAGACCGCCGAGGTCGGCGCCAAGCTCGCCGTCATCGGCGCCCCGGGTGCCGCTCCGGCGGCCGCCCCGGCTCCTGCCGCGCCCGCTCCGGCGC
>NZ_JBSHAF010000006.1:0-76978 GCF_053611365.1 Streptomyces sp. NPDC054813
GGGCGTCACGCCTGTGGGCCCTGGGGTCGCCTACTACGAGGACGCCCCGGAGGGCGGCGGCCGGATCAGCATCCACGCCGCGGTCGAGGTCGCGGGCCGCCTCCAGGACGGTGACTTCCAGGTGCTCGACCTGCCGCCCGTCGACCAGGCGGCGACGATCGTGCACCACGGCTCGATGGACACGGTGCTGCCCACGGCCCAGGCCCTGGCCCGCTGGATCGACGGCAACGGCTACCAGTCGAGCGGATACCCGCGGGAGATCAGCCTGGAGTGTCCGCCGAACCGGGACGAGTGGGTGACTGAGCTGCAGGCGCCGGTGGCCAAGCCCTGACACTCACGGACATCGGTCCCGAACAGCGCCCTCGTGCTCCGAGCGTCATGGCCGGGCAGTCGGTGGCCGCAGTGGTCAGCGGCTGCCCGGCCGCAGTTTCGCGAGCTTTTTGTAGCAGGTCAGTACGGCGGCGAGGCCGAGGAATGCGAGGAAGTGGCTGCCCTTGCGTTCGTATCGGACGGTGAGCGGACGGTAACCGTAGAGCCAGCCGATCGACCGCTCGATCTTCCAGCGGTGCCGGCCCAGCCGCTCGCCCGATTCGATCCCTGGGCGCGCGATGCGCGCGATGAGTCCTCGTGAGCGGAGCCAACCGAGGTGCTCCCTGGAGAAGTACGCTTTGTCCGCGCGGATCTTGACCGGACGCCGTCGTCGCGGCCCTCGCCGGGAGCGTATGGCAGGGATGCCCAGGAGCAGCGGCTTGAAGGCCCGGCTGTCGTGCACGTTCGCCGGACACCGCGACAGTCAGCGGTATGCCCTTTCAGATCCCACTCACGCGGCGCGAGAGCGAAGCCGTCCAGGTCGATGAGCACCGCGTGCCCGTCCCAATGCCGGAGGATGTTCCCGATGCTGGCGTCATCGTGGATCATGCCGAAGGAGAGGACGAAGTCGAGCCGGTCGTAATCCTTGGCGAGCCTTGCCGCTCGCTCCTCCAGGAACGTTCGGTCCTCATCCGAGATACCGTCCAGCCCTTCGAGGGACGCCGCCACCTTGGCCAGCGGATCGAAGTACGGCAGGCCGAGGGATTCCGGTTCTTCGAACCAGTGCAGACGGCGGAGCAAGTCGGCCAACTCGGCGACCGTGGCGTACTCCTCGTGCTCCTGGACGCTCTCCCAGAAGGTGACCGCACGGCCGGCGATGACAAGCGGCTGAGCTGTCGAGGCCGGCACACGCATGGCCGGAAAGTCCTGTGTCTCCAGCCACCGGGCCACGCCCACAGCCCGTTCCATCTCCGCGCGGACCGATGGATCACGCGCGATGCGGACTATGACGGGTAACGAGGTGAGGCGGTAGACCGCATTCGAACCGAGGCGGCTTGGCGCCGCGGAACTCGAGCCCAGCCGTCGCGCAGGCCTCTTGGAGCACGGGCTCCAAGCCCTCCGCCGTGAACTCCGCGCCGCCGCCGTCCGGTCCCCCGCTGCTGCCCGAGATCATGCCTCGAACATACGGGCCGGACCCAGCGCCCGGCAGGCTGCCTACGCAATAGGGGCCTAATGATTCAGGCGTTGGGGCGCTTGCCGTGATTGGCCTTCTTCTTCTTACGGCCGCGTCGCTTGTTCCCTCGCTTTGCCATGGCACACATCTCCCTAAAACGGAACTTTCCATGCCTTTGTCAGTCTAGATTCGGCCCGGGGAGTCCGCATCAGCGGTGCCGCGGCCACAGCACCAGGGCGGCGGCCCCTGGGTGACCACGGGCTTCAAACGCAGCCCCCTGCAGGAACTCACCCTCACCGAGAAGACCGTCAACCGGGCCCTGGCTGCGGCACGGGCACCCGTCGAACGCGGCGTCGCCCGCCTGAAGTCCTGGCGGATCTTCCGCAGATCCCGATGCAGCCCAAACCGCATGACGTCAATCGCCAAAGCCATCCTCGCCCTGGAGCAGCAACGCTGAAGAAGCTCACTGAAGATACCGGGCCAGTACCCCGCTGCGCGTTTCCCTGATGGCGTGGCGGGAGCGGCGCTGGCAGCCTCGAAGCCGCCCGGAACGCTATGCCCTGAGGTAGAGCTGCTCGGCTTCGAGGATGAGGCTTCCCAGTGGATTGTCGTAGGGCCAGGAGTCGGTGATGACACATCCGATGCCACGCAGCCGCTGCGGCTTGGGCGGGAGCGGGGAGGTTGAGAGCTGTACGGCGACCTGCTCCAACTGCTCGCGGAGGGATGTCAATTGCTGGGCGCTGCTCACTCGTCCGTGACCCGCGGTGTGCCGTTGCAGTTCCTCATCGATTCCCGAAAGGGCCTGTCGGGTCGCTGCGAGGGCTTTTTGTGCGGTTGATTCGGACACTATGGCTCCAGCAAGTCCCTGTCGGGGTCCAATACGTACGTCTGTTTTCCGCCGCCAGGTTAGCCGATGCCCTGCTCCGCGACCCGGCCCTCGATGATGGGCGCACCCGGGCGAATCTTCCATTGTTTGAGGAAGGTGATCGGACCGGATGACCGTCTACGGCGATTTCGCCGGAGCGCTGACAGAGTTCCGGCGCGGGCAACAGGATCGCTGGCACCGCAGGAACGAGGATCCAGACGGCTCCGCTTTCATCGAAGCTCGCACGGAGGCTTACCGACTCCGCGGGATCGCCCTCCACGCGTTGTTCCGGGTCCAGCTCATAGCAAGCGCGCGGGCACTGATCGATATCGCGCAGGACTCCTACGCCCTGACATCCACCTTGCACAAGGCAGCCGACAAGACGGAGCTGAGTGCCCTCGTCTCGCAGGCGCGAGAGGTTCTGGAGCAGTTCGTCAAGCTTGCCTCATCGGACGTGCAGTAACGCCGAGGGCCCCAGATCTCTCCGGGGCCCCTCGGCAGCCGTGGACGTTCACGTAATTCCGCAGGCTCTCGCGTTGGGCCCCAGTGCGGTGGTCGCGTCAGCCGGTTGTGCCAGTCGGGAGGCTGGTCTCCCCGCTGATCGCTCCTCAGGGAATTCCCGGTGCGGCGGCGGCCGGCATGACGCCTCCCCCTGTCATCCCGCCGACTCCCGCAGGGCGGTTCAGGGCTGGTCGTCCATCAGGTCGAGGTCCTGCCACATCTGCTGGATCTCGCCGGACGCGCGCAAGGCGTCGTCGTCGGCGAGCTCGCTCAGGACGGCTTGGACGGCGGCGACGACAGCGGTGAGAGACGGGCCGGCGTGGAGACCTTCGATGGGGGTGACGATCAGGTGGTCCGTGTCCTCGGCCAGGGGTGAGGAGCGCAGGTCGGTCAGGACGCTGACGGTGGCGCCGCGTTCGCGGGCGAGACGGGTCAGGCCGTGCAGGGTTCGGGTCAGGCGCCAGACGTTGATGGTGATGAGACAGTCGCCCGGCATGAGCCGGAAGGACCGGGACTCCGTTGGCCGCCCACTCCGCGACCTGCACCGGCGGCACGCCGTCATCGAGCCAGTTCGTCAGGCAGGTGTGCCACAGGTCGTAGACCGTTTTGCCGAGCGGTGAAGCAAAGTCCTCGGGGCGAAGAACCTGCTGCCGCGCAGTCCGCCAGGACCGCCGGACGACGGAGCAACGGATCTGGCGGCTCGCTGTGCCGGCGGCGCCGAGCCACCGGGCGAGCATGGCGGCCTCACTGTGGCCGAGGTCCTTGGTGGCGGTGAGCAAGTGACGTTGTCATGGGCGGCGAGATCACGCAGGTGCTGCACGGCCGGCCGGTGATCGGCGTCCTCCAGTTCGCCGATGTGGCGGTCCCGCAGTTCGCCGATGTGGCGGTCCCGGAACTCCGCGAAGCGCTCCTGATCGTGGTGGTACCAGTGGCGCAGGTCCGTCGACGGCGCCACGTCGCGGAGCCATTCGTCCAGGTGGGCGCGTTCTTTGCTCATTCCGCGGGGCCACAGGTGGTCCACGAGCACTCGCTTGGCGTTCCTCGGCGAGATGTCCTCATAGATCCTCTGAACAGATCCTCCGAACAGATCCTCCGACAACTGGGAACGCCGCGTGGGCGGGGCCGCCGGCTGCGGTCCCGCCCACGCGGTGCTGTCCCGGGTGATCTCCCGGGGTGTGACGTCAGCGCAGGCCGAAGGCCCGGGTGATCGTCTGCGAGACGGTGTTGCCCTCGCTGTCCCGGGCGCCGACCCGGAGGGTGGCGAAGCCGGCCGACCGCGGGGCGCGCAGGTTCGTCCGCCATCCGTCACCGCACCGGCTCAGGTCCGTCCGCTGCCAGGTCGCACCGTCGTCGTACGACACCTCGACGGTCGGTTTCCCGATGGCGGCGGTGGTGCCCGGCAGGTGCGAGGCGGTCACCGTCAGCCCGGCGTGCCGGTCGGCCCGGCCGGACTTGTCGGTGTCCACGCCGTAGTCGAGCTGGATCAGCGGCAGTGACACCGCCGACTCGCTGCCGGTGACCGCGGAGGTGAAGTTCCACTCGGTCAGCGTGTGCGTCGAGTACGGGTTGGCCCAGGCGCCACGGTCGTTGTCGAGGACCAGCCGGTAGGGCAGACGCTCCGCACCGAGCCCGGGAACCTGCAGATACTCGGCGTTGCCCCAGTCGAGCTGCTGGTCGCCCTGGTAGAGCGACATCCAGTCCTTGACGTCGAAGTTCGCGCCGGCCTCGCCGACGTGGCCGGAGCCCGAGTCGCCCCAGCCGGGCGCGGTGATGTACATCGTGTCGAGGTAGCGCACGGGCTGGTAGTTCACCGGGCCCATGCGGGGCCGCTGGATCGGGCCGAACCAGCTGACCTTGCCGGTCTTGCGCGCCGAGTACTGCAGCGGGTCGATCGAGTGCTGTCCGGTCTCGCCCTGGATGAAGGCGTCGTCCAGCCACGTGGTGCCGGCGGTGACCCAGTCGGTGCGCTCGCCCTGGGCGGGCGCCGTGAGCTGGTTACCGACGGCCCAGCCCCGCCAGACGTCCGGACGGAACTCCATCGCCTTGCCCTGCCGGTAGTTCCGGAAGGAGACGTTCACCCGGCCGAGGTCCTTGGGCTCCTCACGCCAGGTCGGGTCCGCCGGGACGGCGCCGGTCCAGTGGTGCACGACGTCGTAGACGTAGTCCGTCGTGGGGTGCGAGGTGACCTTCAGCGACACCGCGCCGTGCCGGAGCGAGCCGATCAGCTCCGCGCCCTGGTCGGCGGTGAGCGTCGCCACCGTCACCGGGGCCGGGCTCTGCGGGCTCCAGGGGTTCTCGTCCCAGGGCTGCAGGCGGCCGACGCCGTCGTTGACGACCAGCAGCAGCCGGGCGCCGGCCGCCGCGGCGGCCTCCGCCTGCGCCTTGATCCCTTCCGTGCCGGAGCCCCGCACCACGACGGCCTGGCCGCGCACGTTCTGCCGCGCGAGCTCCTCGGCCGTGCCGTCGCCGGCGAAGACCGCCGTCAGGTTCCGGCTACCGGCGGGCAGCGGCGTGGCCGCGCGCTTGACCAGCGGGTCGTCGAAGGTCGTCGACTTCGTGCTCAAGGTCAGCGCCGGCTGCTCGAGGCGGAAGCGGGCGCCGGCCTCGAACTCGCCGTCGGTGACCTTCTTGCCGGTCGGGAGCGCCCAGACGCTGTCGTACGACGGGTTGGGCAGCATCGACGTCTCCACCAGGCTGTCGGTGAAGGACCGGTGGGCGTCCAGGCGCGGCGCGACGGCGGTGGTCTGCTGCGGCACGCGTGCCAGGATCCGGCGCGCCTTGCGGCCGTCCAGCGTGACGGTGCGGTCCTGGTCCAGCTTCACGTCGTTGAAGGCGAGCAGCACCATGCCGAGCGAGTGCGGGCCTTCGGCACCCTGCACGTCCCCGGTGAGCCAGCCGCTGTAGCTGCCGACGGGCAGCCGCGTGGTGCCGGTGCCGGACGCGTCGAGGTCCATCACCGTGAAGAGGTGCTCGGCGCTGAGGACGACCCGGCCCGCCAGCGGCTTGCCCGCACGGTCCTTCGCGACGACGGTCAGATTCTGCCGCTGGCCCTCTCGGGCCGCGCCGATCAGGGTCCGGGCGCGAACCGTCCCGGCGCCGTCCGTACCGGTGATCACGGCGCTGACCGACTGGTCGCCCGCCAGCTTGTCCAGAGCCGCGGTCAGCGTGACCGTGGCGGTGCCGTGCGCGGGCACGGTGACATGGTCCTCGGAGAGGCTGAACAACCCGGCCGGGACGGTGCCGTTGACCGCCAGGTCGAGGCTGACCGGGGCGTCGCCGACGTCGGTGTACGTCACTGTCTGGACGTCGGTCTCCCCGGGCTTCGGGGGCCACGTGTGGAAGCCGGAGTAGGCGGTCGTGGTGGCGAAGACCGTGGTGTGCACGGCCGCGAGCGCGTCGAGCCGGCCGGCGCCCGCCTGGTACGGGGTGTACGCCGGGGTTGCCTTGGCGCTGCTGACCAGCGCCTCCTTGAGCTGGGTGCCCGTCCAGTCGGGGTGCTCGGAGGCGAGGAGCGCGGCGGCACCGGCGACGTGCGGCGTCGCCATCGACGTGCCGCTCATCGTGGTGTAGTAGCCGGAGCCGCGCTTGTAGTGCGAGCGCGCCGCGACGATGTCGACGCCGGGCGCGGTGATCTCCGGCTTCAGCCCGCCGTCGCCGTCACGCGGGCCCTGGCTGGAGAAGTCGGCGAGCGTGTCGGTGGCGTCGACGGCGCCGACG
Source organism: Streptomyces sp. NPDC054813 (assembly GCF_053611365.1). NCBI lineage: Bacteria > Bacillati > Actinomycetota > Actinomycetes > Kitasatosporales > Streptomycetaceae > Streptomyces > Streptomyces sp. NPDC054813. The sequence continues at coordinate 6,567 of NZ_JBSHAF010000006.1, forward strand.
GTCAGCGCGGAGTCTGCGGCACCGGGGCTGCTGATGGAGTGCGGGCCGCCGTTGCCCGCCGCGATCACGAACAACGCGCCCGTGTCGTGGCTGAGTTCGTCGACGGCCTGGCTCATCGGGTCGGTCTTGTCACCGCCGCCGCCCAGGCTCATGCTGATGATCCTGGCCTTCTGGTCGCGGGCGGCCCACTCCATGCCCGCGATGATCCAGGATTCCTGGCCGCTGCCCTCGGAGTTGAGCACCTTGCCGACGGCCAGCCGGGCGCCGGAGGCGACACCTCGCTCCTTGCCGTCGGAGGCACTGCCCGTGCCGACGATGGTCGAGGCGACGTGCGTGCCGTGGCCGTTGTAGTCGGCTATGTCGTCCTCGCCGGGGACGAAGCTGGCGCTGTCGGACACCTGCCCGACCAGGTCCGGGTGTTCGGTGTCCGCGCCGGTGTCGAGCATCGCGACCTTCACGCCCTGGCCGGTGTTGCCCTCCGCCCATACCTTCTGCGCGCCGATCTGGGCGGTGGAGTCGGCCAGGTCGGCCTTCACCTTGCCGTCGAGCCACACGTTGGCGACGCCGCCCGCGAAGGACGGCTTCGCGGACCGGGCCGCCGCGCCGGAACCCCCGGTGAGCGAGGACCAGAACTCCGGTGCCTGCCTGTGGTTCTGCGCGAGGGCCGCGCCCTGGATGCTGTCCAGGCGGCGGACGTCGGTAGAGCCGGCCATCTTCGTCCGGGTGCGGGCCTTGGCGGCGGCTGCGGTGTAGCGCACGATCAGCGGCAGCCGGGAGCTGTGCGCGTCGTCGTAGCCCTCGGTGATCAGCCGCGTCACGTTGAAGAGCTGCTTGTCGAGTTTGCCGGCGCTCACGTACGGCAGGGCGGCGTCGGGGTAGACATAGGTGGCGCCGTCCACGACAGCGCGGTGGAAGCCGGTGGTGGCTCCGCTCGCGGCCTGGAAGGAGCGCACGACGGTGCCGTCGGCGGCGGTCCCGATGGTGACCTTGTCACCCGTGATCAGGGTGACGGTGTGCGTGCCGGCATCGCCGGGGGTTTGGTGTCCGGCGTCGTTGTGCGACACCTCACCGGCGGAGTATGCGGACACAGCGGCAGTCGCCGGTACGACGCCGAGTGTTAGCGCGGCCGCCACGGCGAGGGCGATCGGCCCGGGCCGGGGGATGGGAACCTTGGGCAAGGAAGACTCCTGAGACGCGGCGAAGAGCGAAAGATCACTGGATCCTCGGGCCTCCCCCACCGCCGTTCAAGGGGTCGCACCTGTCGCTCTTGTGCCATGGCACAGTTACGCCGCGGGCAGACGGGGTCGTCGGCCACCGCGCGTCCGGGGGACGGCGGCGGACCGCCCCATCAATTCGGCGTGTCGAGGGACGGAGCAACGGGCCTGCGGAGCATCCCGGTCGGCGGCTTGGCGCATGCCCTCCGCCGGGGCGGAGGGCAGGTGCGGCGGGCCCGCGCTCTCACGTCATCGATGGGTGACGGGCCTTTCCGCGGGGGCCGACAGCCCCACAGCCGGTATGCAGCTGCCGGCCGGCGACAACGACGACCTGTCCGCGGCCGCCCTTGCTGCCCTCCGCGCTTGCTGCCCTCCGCGGCGGCGCCACCGCGGTTCGCGAATGCGGTGATCAGTAGTGACCGCACGCGACCGATGACCGGAATATGCGCCATATCGCAGATATGCCTTGTGTGGCAATATGTGATATGTGGCCTTTGGTGCTGAAGACAGGCGAGAGGAGTGCGTCATGATCGCCAAACTGCTCGGCAAGCTGTCCTTCACCCGCCACTACGGTGCGTACGGGTCCTCCGAATGGGATGCGTACGCCGGCGACGACTAGGACTGACCGCACTGCTGGCGGGCGCCCCCGGGAGCCCGCCAGTTCCCCGCCACTCTGCCGACGACATCGGCCTGGACAGTACGAGAGCCAGGGACGATTTCATGGGCCGAAGGAATGAGCCGCCGCGGTTGCCCGAAGGCAGCTTCGCGGCCTGGAGCCGCGACCGGCTGGCATTGGCGCGGCGTGGCGCTGAAGAGTGTGGGGACGTCTGGCAGCTGGAGCCGGGTGTCTACGTAGCCACCGCGGCCGGACCGTGTGAAGCAGTCCTGCGCCGCGCGCAGGACTTCCCCAAGGCGCCCTCGCCTCTCTTCCCGCCGTTGAAGCGGTCGAGCGGAGCACCGACGCCCGAGGAGCGTGCGCACGCTCACGCCGCCCGCATGCGCGGGCTACGTGCGCAGGCGGTTGCAGCCCGGATCGGTGAGATCGCGCCCCGGACCGCTCTATTTGCCGACCAGTGGCCCACGGGCCAGGACGTCGAGATCCTGCCCCCGGTCCGGCACACCCTGGCAGAGATCGGCGTGAGCTACCTCTTCTCCGAAGACGCTCCCACCTTGCTGCCCTATGCCGCACAGCTCTTCCTGGCCCGGGAGGTGCTCGTACGCCCCTCGCGTTGGGTATGGCCGCGCTGGATCCCCACACCGGCACGGCGGTTCCGCACACGGCAGCAAGTCGCCTTCACCGACGCTCTGCGGCCCATCGTCCGCCGGCGTCGTTCATCGGGCCGGCTCGGTGACGACATGCTGGGACAGATGCTCCGGCCCTCCCCCCACTACGGCCCGGTGCCGGAAGAGGCCATCCTCGACACCCTCCCCGGAATCACCGTCGCCACCTTCGAGACCCCTACCCGGGCAGCCGGATGGATCCTGCTCCACCTGGCCCGGCACCCCCAGGCAGCGGACCGCGTCGCGGCCGAAGCCGCCTCGCTGCCCGCGGACCCGGCCGCGACGACCAGCACCCACCTCGGCAGCCTGCAATACACCCAGGCACTGGTCAGTGAGGTGCTCCGGCTGTACCCCCCGAGCTGGCTACTGACCCGGCGCGCGCCGCGTCAGACTCAGCTCGCCGACTACACCATCGACGCCGGGTCCACCGTTCTCGTCTGCCCTTACACCGCCCACCGCGACGCACGGGAATTCTCCGAGCCGGACCGGTTCCAGCCCGAGCGCTGGCTCGATGATTCGGGTTCGCCGGCGAAACCCGGGGTCTTCCTCTCTTTCGGTACCGGGCCGCACGGCTGCGAGGGAGCCGCTCTGGCCATGGCGATGCTGACGCTCCTGACTGCGCAGACCGCCCGCTGCCACCACTTGAGCGAGCCGCCCGGACCGGAACCCAGCTACCAGGTCACCACCCTCGAAGGTCTCGCAACTGTCGGCTTGCGTCTGCGCGCCACCTCGCGCGGCTGAGGGCAGTCCTGCTTTCGGTGGCAGGCCGCCTGCACCAGCGAACAGCGAACGTCGACAAGGTTCGAGTGCCGTTCCGCACACGCCTGGATGACCAGCTCATGGTTGGCTCAGCGTGTGTCGCTGGTCGAACTCGTCGGCGAGCATGCCCATCATGACGAGGTCGTGGTGCCGGCCGGCGAAGAAGACGTGTTTCCGCAAGCGCCCCTCCTCGGTGAAGCCGAGCCGACGGAAAAGTGTCAGCGATGCCTCGTTGTGGGCGAAGATCGCTGCCAGGCATTTGTGATAGCGCCGCTCGGCGAACATGAAGCGCAGCAGCAGCACAAGGGCTTCTGCCGCGTAGCCCCTGCGCCGGTGGTCAGCGCCGATGGTGATATCACACTCGAACCAGCCTGAACGAGGGCCGGTGCGATGCGAGCCGACTGTGCCGACCAGCTCTCCCGTGGCCGTCGCTTCGACCGCCAACCGGAAGCGGTCGTCATCGCACTCGGCAACGGCTTGCTCCTTCGCCCAGGCACGGTAGCTCTCGGCGGACCGCGGCAGATCCAGCCGGCTCCCTCGCCGCCCGTCATCGTCGGCGAAGCGCATGAACGCCGTCCAGTCGTCGGGCTCGACAGCGCGTAGGCGGACCCGATCACCAGTCCAGGACGATGCCATGCCTTATTTGATCACGCTGCTGTGCGGGCGAGGCCGAGAGGCACACCGGGGCGAGACCGACTCCCGCCTTCTTCTGTCGGCATCCGCCCTGGCCGGCGCTTGATCTCTGCTGATCCTCGGCGAGTGCCCCGGCGGCCGAAGAAGTGCAGGGCCGGCTCTCCGGCCTGCGGCCATCTGATCGATCAACACTGGACTCGCCTGGTATCGGTGCCGTTGTCTACGCTGATTCTCTGACGGTATTTCGGCGCACCTTGCCACACGGTTTCCGTCGAAACGGCAATCCAGAAGAGCGCCTCTCACGTCACCAAAATGCAGCCGCAACCAGGGATACGTCCCCCGTCCGGCGCCGATCGCCTTGGCCGCGATGATCAGTTCTTTCCATGAAGACCCGACGAGCACGGTGCACCCCCTCGCACTGCGCAGGGGGGCAGCGGCCGGATCCTCCCTCGTTGTGCACCGGGGTGGCGCCGGCTTGAGGGTCTGCAGCTCCCACTCCCTGTGGAGGTCGGGGTGAAAGTTGTCGTTGATCTTTCCCGTTGTGAGGGGTATGCGCAGTGCGCGTTCCTGGCTCCGGAGGCGTTCCGGATGCACGGTGAGGAAGCGCTCATGTACGACCCGAACCCCGACGACGCCCGGCGCGACCAGGTGCTACGCGCCGCGGCGGCCTGTCCGGTCCAGGCGATCCTGGTCGACCGGCTGGATGCGCGGCACGCACCGGCGGAGACGTCGCCGTCATGACCGGTGCCGACAACCTGCGTGCGTTCAAGCGCGACGGCCGCATCGTGGTCGTCGGGGCATCGCTGGCCGGGCTGCGGGCCGCGGAGGCTCTGCGAGACGAGGGTTTCACCGGATCGTTGACCATGATCGGTGACGAGTTGGGCGAGCCCTACGACCGGCCGCCCCTGTCCAAGCAAGTACTGACCGGGTGGGTGCCGGCCGGGGGCACCACTTTGCCCCGCCGTCGTGGCATCGACGCGGAGTGGCTGCTGGGCGTGCCCGCCAGCGGGCTGGACCTCGCGACGAACCAGGTGCGTCTCGCCGACGGACGCGAGGTTCCCTTCGACCGGGTGCTGATCTCCACCGGGGTACGGGCCCGGCCCTGGTTCGTCGAGTCCGAGGCGGCCCTGGACGGAGTGTTCGTGGTACGTACGCGCGAGCACGCCGAGAGCCTGCAGCGGGCCCTCGCCGCCGGGCCCTCCCGGGTGCTGGTCATCGGTGCGGGATTCACCGGCTCCGAGATCGCCTCCGTCTGCCGCGAGCGGGACATCCCGGTGACCGTCGCCGAACTCGCTCCGGCCCCGCTGGTCGGGGCTCTCGGCGCCATGATCGGCGAGGTCGCGGCCGGCATGCAGCGCGCTCATGGTGTCGACCTGCGGTGCGGTGTCAAGGTCGCCCGGCTGGAGGGCGACGCGCAGGGACGGTTTCGCCGTGCTCACTTCGACGACGGCAGTACGGTCGACGCCGATGTGGCGGTGGTGGCGCTCGGGAGCATCCGCAACACCGAGTGGCTGCGGGAGTCGGGACTGGCGGCGGGCGTGTGGGGAATCACCTGTGACACGGGTTGCCGCGCCCTCGACATCAGTGGACGCGTCACCGACGACGTCTTCGCCGCGGGAGACGTGGCACGTTGCCCGAACCCCGTCTACGACCACCGGCTCATCGCACTGGAGCACTGGGCCAACGCCGTGGAGCAGGCCGAGGTCGCGGCCCACAACATGGTCAGCGCCCCGGCGGACCGCCGGCCCCACCTGTCCGTCCCGCTGTTCTGGTCGATCCAGTTCGGCGTCAACATCAAGTCCGTCGGCGTGCCGACCTTCGCCGACGAGGTGGTCGTCACCCAGGGATCGCTGGACGACCACCGTTTCGTCACCGCATATGGCTATCGGGGCCGCGTCACGGCTGCCGTGAGCTTCAACAACGGCAAGTCGCTGGGACACTACCGGCGGTTGATCGAGACGGCCGCACCTTTCCCGCCCCCCTGCCCCACGCCGGACCAGCCGGCCGACATGAAACCGGTGCCCGTCGACTTCCCCGGCCCCGCCCTGCTCACGCAGGGCGCCACGGTGGTCGTCACAGGCCATGACCCGGGTGAGCACCGTGTCACGGCCGTGCGCCGGCATCGGCAGCAAGAAGGCCGGACGACCACGACCGGGACGCCCGGCACGCTACAACGGATCTTCGACTACTCCGCCCGGGCCGACCCCTACCCGCTGTATGCCGAGTTGCGCAGGACGCCGGTGGCCCGGCAGGAGGACGGCAGCTACGTCGTCAGCGCCCATCGCGAGATCACGGACATACTGAATGACCCGCATCTGAGTTCCGACGTGCGCAATCTGTCGTGTCCGATGCCCTCGGTCGAGGGCGGGGCCCCGTCGTCGTTCATCCACATGGACTCGCCCGAGCACGATCGCCTGCGGCGTATGGCGATGCGTGGCTTCGGCCCCCCGCACACCCCTGGGCTGGTGACTGGCCTCGAAGGCTTCCTGACCGCCACCGTCGGCAGCCTGATCGACGATTTGGCGGGCAAGGAGCGGATCGACGTCGTCGACGATTTCGCCTTCCCGTTCCCCGTGACCGTGACCTGTCACTTGCTCGGCGTGCCGCGCGAGGACGAGCCGAGGTTCCACCTCTGGGTGAACGACATCATGAACTCGGTCGACTACGACCCCGAGACCGACCCGAAGGAGAAACTGGACAAGGGCGTACAGGCCCGCAATGACTTGCGGCAGTGCCTCGGCGAGCTGGTGGAACAGCGCCACGGCCGGACGGGAGACGGCTTGCTCTCACGGCTGGCCAACGACGACGGGCCCGACGGTCGGATGGCCGACGAGGAGATCGTCGCCACCGCCAAACTGCTCCTCGTCGCCGGCCATGAGACCCTCGTCAACCTCATCACCAACGGCATGCTGACGCTGCTGCGCCATCCGCAGGTGCTGCAGCGACTGCGCGACGAACCGGACCTCGTCGTGCCGCTGGTCGAGGAACTACTGCGCTACGAGCCCCCCGTGCAGATCATTCCCTGGCGGGTGGCGTACAGCGACATCACGGTCGCCGACACCGTCATCCCCCAGGGCTCGCAGATCATGCTCATGCTGGCCTCGGGCAGCCGCGATCCGAAGCGCTTCCACGATCCGGACCGCTTCGACCCGGATCGGCGTGACAACCAGCACCTGGGGTTCGGCAGCGGCATCCACCTGTGTTTCGGCGGCCCGCTGGCCCGGCGGGAAACCCAGATCGCGCTGACCGAGCTGGTACGCCGCCTCGACCGACCCAGGCTGGTCGCCGACCCGCCGCCGTACCGGCCCAGTGCCGTTCTTCGGGGTCCGATCCATCTGGACATCGAGCAGGGTCACGGTTGACGGGGCAGCCGAGGGCAGTCGGTTTCCGAAAAGCACACCAACCCTTGGCCGGCAGGCCGCCCAAGTCGCTTCGGGACAAAGCGGTCGCTCCGTAGGACGCGGGCGCATGGCACATCGCCTGCTGAAGGTTGTACCCCTGCCTCAAGGGCACTCGGTCAGTGAGCGCGGAGGTACCGAGATGAGTGTCGGAGAGAAAACCAAGGCAAAGGCCGAACAGGTTGTCGGAAAGACCGTGCGAAAGGCGGCCCACGCGGTGCACAAGGAAGGCCTCGCAGCAAAGGGTGCCGCCCTGGAAGCGCGGGGCAGGATGCGGGGTGCGAAAGAGAGGACCAAGGAATCCTTCAAGCGCTGACAGCGTCAGGGCACTCACGGAGCGCGGGGTCTAGTTGTTCGTGCGACGGCATCGCTGGACGCAAGCGGTGTCAGTCCTGCCGTGCACAATGCCGTCCATGAGTGAGCGCTACGAGGTCGTCTTTTCCTGCTACTTGCGCGACGACACCCCCGAACGGGTCATGGCCGCCCTGCGGTGGCACTTGGGCATGGACACCGAGTTCCCCGAAGGTCTCGACGACCAGGACGGATACCTGTACCCCCTACTCGTCCCCGATGACCACGCCAACCGCCGGGTGCCCGGTGGAGACGTCGTGTCCCTGCGTCGCGAGGTGCAGGAGTTCACGGAATCCGGGGAGCGGTACGAATGGGAACTTTTCGCACGCAACGGCTGGATCGACGACTCCATGCATTACCTCCGGGGCCTGTTGGACCTGCTGGCCCCACACATCGCGCAGCCCGGCTACGGGGGCCACTTCCGCCACATGTCCGACACCGAAGTGGCCGTCTTCGACTTCCACGACGGAACGTACGAGCCCATCAAGATATGGGGTGTCGACCCGCGGTGACGGGCGGCAAAGAGTTCGCTCCCCTCATGACCCACCGAACGGAAAACAGCGGCGGAACACAGGCCGCCTCTCCAGGACGATGAACGGCTGTCTGTCGTCAGCCCGCGTTCGTCCATGCATCCGGGCGGGGCACCAGCACTGCGGAGACCACCGCGTGGGACGAGGCCATGACATCGGCCACGAACCGCAGGGTGCTGGCCCACACCGCCGGATGCAGCGTCGCGCCATGCCTCCAGTCCGGGTCGCCCAGGGCGCGGCTGCGCTCCCGCTCGTCCTCGAACCGTCTTGTCCACTTGGCGAAGCCGCCCGTACGCATCCGGTCTCCCCTCTCCCGGACACGGCCATCGTGCCCCGGAGAGGGACGACGCCGGCGGACATCAGACCGTTCCACTGCTGCCAGGCGCCCGCAGCTCACAGATTCATGCACGAGCGGTGCGAGAGACCTGCCCGTCCCCTGGTGAAGGGCCGCTTCCCCGAGGCGCGCTCCGCTGATCGGGCTCCCAAAGCCGGTGTCGCAGGTTCGAGTCCTGCCGGAGGCACCATGCGGTAAGCCGCTGAACCGGGGTTTCTTCCCCCTGAGAGGCGCCCTGTTCGGCCCAGTCACCCGATCGCACCGGCCGCTGCCGGGGAACGGACGAGGGAGGACTCGTGCACAGCGAATACGGCGTCGCAACGACCACGGACACCGGCATCGTGGGTGGCGATGACCACGGCGCATCCGGCCTCGCTCATCTCACGAAGGATGTCGATGACGACCGTGCTGTTGTCTTCGTCGAGTGCACCCGTCGGCTCGTCCGCGAGCACGAGGGCCGGCCGCTGGACCATGAGACGGGCCAGAGCCACGCGCTGCTGTTCGCCACCACTGAGGTGGTAGATCTTCTCCTTCTCCCGCCCCGCCAGACCGACACGGTCAAGGGCTTCAGCGACAGCGGTACTGCCCTTGTTCTTGCTCTTACCCGTACCCGTACCCTTGCCCTCGCTCTGAGCCAACCGCCGTGGCTTGGCCACCACTTCCAGGTTCTCGACGACCGTCGCGTTCTCGATCAGCGCATAGTGCTGAAACAGATAGCCGAGGGTGTCACGGCGGAACCGACGGACATCACTTCGGCCGAATCGGGTGATGTCCTTCCCCTCGTGCCGGATCGTCCCGGTACTCGGCCTGTCGAGCAGCCCGAGACAGTTCAGGAGGGTCGACTTACCCGATCCACTCGGACCTACAAGGGCAAGCATCTCACCACGATTGACCGTGAGGTTGACATCGCGCCACAAAGTCCGGGCGCCGAAGACCTTCGAAAGATTCTCGATTTCGATCACAACATACTCCGGCTGAGTGGAGGGTTTTCCGCACGGGCGGGGCTCACGACTCCGTCGCCCCTTCCTTCACGATGCGGCGATGGAAGAACGCGAGAGCGAGCAGCACGGCTCCCAATTCGAAAACAACAAGACCGGTGATGACGGTGAGATCCAGTGCGCCGATGTGAATCGGCTCGAAGGGGGCAGGCGCACCGGCCGCGGCAAACCTCTCCAGTTCCTGGTTCTGCTGCCAGGCCTGGAAGGGGACCCGCGTCGCGAAGACAAGCGCGATAGCCACCTCCACGGCGAGCACGAAGCGGTGGTTGGCGACATATCTCCAGCCGCCGATGTGTCGTACGAATATGCTCTGTGCGTTCTTTCGCGAGTAGATGAGACAGACACCGACCCCGGCGATGAGGAGCACTATCACGGCAACAACGAGGTCGAATATTTGAAGCCGGAGCTTGGTGACCGAACTCCGTAGGTCCAGAGCGGTTTTCTGCCCGACCGGGCTCACCGAGTTCACGTAGTTCTGGACTTTCTTCGCCTCGATGGCGTTCAGCACGTCAGCAGGGTCGGGGAAGACCACTCCCGCCTGAGTGGCGAACGAGGTATAGGCGTCATCCGTGAGGAAATGTGAACCATTGGGGACGGCGACAATGATCGGGTCGCGCACCAGGGACCTGTCCTCGTCCGCACTGTGCGCGGAATTATAGACGTACGTGCCGGTGCTGTAGCCGAAGAGGCGCTGTCCGTTTCTACTGCTGAGTGTTTCCATCGGGATGTGCCTACTGAGATCCGGATCGATGATCTCGGAGGCCGCCTTGGCGATCGTCGCCGTGTGCGAGGAGAGGGAATCGGGAATGATGACCCGTACCGAGCGGGAGTCGGGCGCCTTGTCACTCCGGGCCTCAGACATGTAACGCTGTCCCGCCGGGTCGAAAACCGGCTGCTTGCCGAGATATGTGTCGTTGACGATGAGAATCTCTCCGGCCGGCAGCCGCGCGTCCGGCGCGGAGACCTGGAGGTCCCTGCGCCCGGCGACAATGACCTCACCCCGCTTGTCGGCCTGGCGCAGCCACGGACCGACATGGTCGTTCAGTTGGTCCATGTGCATGGCGAAGGCGCCGTTGAGGCGGATCGAGACCGCATCACCCACGGTGCCGTAGATGTCCCGGTTCTCCTGGCGGGTCAGTACGTCCCGGCTCGCGAGCGTGACGTTCGTGGCGATACCAAGAGCGAGCAGCAGCGCGGGGATGCGTACGAGGTAGACGCTGACGGACGCCGCCCGTGAAGGCAGTTCGCCCTTGAGGGCGTGCAGTACGTCGACCTTGTAGGTCAGAGCCAGCGCGCCCGCGTGAGTGGCCAGCGCCAGGGAGACGAGCAGGGCGGCGATGCCCGCGGCCAGCGAAGCGAACAGCCCCAGCCAGGCGAGGCCGTTGTAGAAGCCGAGGAAGGCGAGCGCCGCGACCGTCACGGTGGCGACCGCGATCAGCCAGAACACCGCCAACTGCCGTAGCTCGCGAAGAAGGATGCCGGCGAAGGACATGCCCTGCATCCGCAGGACTCCGTACGACTTCGCGTTGAGCAGCACGCTCGCGCCGGTCATCGTCAGCGCCGCGAGGGCGACCACGCAGAAGGCCCAGTACAGGGGATCGTCCGAGTATCGGTCGACCAGTTCGGTGTACGACAAGGGGTGGGTGACGGCTACGGTCATGCCGAGGTCGTCGAGCTTCGTTTTCAAGGCATCGGCGGCCGCGGCTGATCCGAACACGTAGTAGGAACCGCGAGGGTCCTGTTGTCCGATCTCGGAGATCGGATGCACGCGCGTCTCGTAGTTCCTGCTGAACGCCGGATAGCCCTTGTCCAACCAGTCCGCAGTCACGGAATGGGGGCCGCCCGGGGCCAGGTAAAGATGCCGAATCCCGTCCGGGTTCTTCAGATCGGCCACCTCGCGGGCCACCCCGACTTCGTGCTCGGCCGAGAAAGACTTGATTTCCCGGACGACTTGAGCACCGCTGACAGAATTGTCCGAATCCGCCACGTCGACCAGGGCCGAGTTTCCCAGGACCCCGCTCTCGTCCAGGCCGCGCAGGAACAGAAAGGCCAGGACTGCGGAGAAGGCCAGGACGGCGGCGTGGACGAATCGTATACCTCGATGCAGCATGGGATACCTAGGTCGAGGGCGCTCGGGAGCACCCGTCCGGGAATTCAAGGTCCGAGCAGAAAGGCTGTGGAGGCGAGGAATGCTCGCCTCCACAGCCAACAGAGCTCAGTCAGGCAACCGAGAGCGGCGCCACTCGTGGCTGCCTAGACTCGTCGAGTTTCGACCGGGAGGCTCAGCAGTTCGGGTTGTAGTAGTACGACACCGAGCCGTTCAGCCCCGCCGAGGCGAGGGACCACTTCCCCTTCGCGGTGCAGCCGCTGCCGAATACCGTGCCGCCCGTCTTCACCGAAGACGCGTGCTGGTTGTTCGGGTGCTTGTAGTTCGACCACGCCGTGTTGGCGCCATGGTCGTAGCTCCACGTGCCACCGCCCACATCGACAGTGGTGGCCAAGGCCGGCGTGGCCGCGGCCATGATGATGGCAGTGGCCGCCAGCGCAGCCTTTACCCCGTTGCGCATGCTCAAGACTGACTCCTCGTCATCCTGTTTTGGTCGGAACAGGGACAGATCTTGAACGAAAAATATGACCGCGAGCAACCGAATATTCGAGTAACCCAGATCACAGTGGTAAATCAGCAGTGGCATGCATCAGGCGGGGTGCGCGATTTCTGGCCAACTCACCCGGACGACGCGCGTGCCGGGGAGAGGCATGAAACGCGCGAGTAGACGGAAAATACCGTTTCCGCGTTGCACTAATTATCGCCAAATTCAGGGGATAGTTTTCAGCCATGACCTCCGGGACGTGGCGGTCTTTTTCATGTACATGTACTGTCGTCGGGTTACGGGGAGGCGCAGACAATGTCCCCTGCCTTGCCGGCCAGTCTGGAATGCGCGCTTTTCTCGGGGTGCTCCCGCGCGAACGGACAGCCGGTCCGGCGGGTCCTCAGTCATGTCGACGAACCGCTGACTTCAGTTCGCACCGCTACCGAGGGCCCGACCACCTTCATGACTCCCCACCTGACCGCCGGCCGCCGATCCCTGCCCGTCTGGCTGATTCCCCTGCTGTGGACCCTGGCCCTGGGTGTGTGGGGACTGTCCCGGCAGCACAGCCTGTGGCGGGACGAGGCGGCGACCTGGCAGGTGGCCGAGCGGCCCACCCCCGAGATCTGGCACATGCTGGGGCAGGTCGACGCCGTACACGGGCTCTACTACCTGCTGATGCACGGACTCTTCGAATGCTTCGGGCCCGGCACCACGACGCTGCGGCTGCCCTCCGTGCTCGCCATGGCGGTGGCCGCGGCCTGCGTGACCGTCATCGGCCGGCGACTGGCCGGGACCTGTGCGGGCCTGGGGGCGGGGCTGTCACTCGGCCTGCTTCCGGCAGTGCAGTTCTATCTCCAGGAGGGGCGCCCGTACGCACTGGTCACGGCCGGAGCCGCGATCTCGACACTGCTGCTGGTGACCGTGCTCGAGGGCCATGGCAGAACAGCGCAGTGGGCGGCCTACGCCGGCGCCGTCCTGCTGTGCGGATTGCTGAACTGGCTGGCGCTGATGATTCTGCCCGCGCACGCGGCGACCCTGATCTGGACATGGGCCCGGCGCGAGGTGTGGACCCGATGGACGGCGGCCTCGGCGGCGGCCGTGGCGGGCGTGCTGCCCCTGATCCTCTTCACCCGGAGCCAGTCCGAACAGGTTTCCTGGATACCGCCGCTGACCTGGCACATGATGATCGGCCCGGCGGTCCTCCTGGCGATCGGTGGCCTCGGCGCACTGCTGGACCGGCCGCAGGCGGGCCGGCTGTCGTCGGCAGCCGTGGGGCTGCCGCTGCTTGCGGTGCCGCAACTCATCCTGATCGGCCTCTCCCTGGTCCAGCCGCTGTTCCTGGACCGGTACGTCCTGTTCAGCCAGCTGGGTCTGGCGCTGCTGATCGGGGCAGCGCTGGGCACGGCGGTACGGGCGGCCACGCCGCGCTTCCCGAAGGCATCGCCATGGATCCTCCCCGTGGTGATCGCCGTGGCGACGGCGGCGCTGCTCCCTCAGTCACTGGCCAAGCGCTCCCCGGCCAGCCGGGTGGACGACGTCTTCGCCGTGGCGACGGACGTACAGCGACTCAAGAAGCCCGGAGACGCGGTGCTCTTCGTACCGGCGGCGCGACGCGACACCAAGCTGGTCTCCCCTCGCGCCTTCACCGGTCTGCGGGACATAGCCCTGACCGAGAGTCCGGAGAGGTCCGGGACGCTGAAGGGCGTGGAGGCCGGCCCGGCCCGGATCCGGACCGTGATGCTGGCCCAGCGACGGATCCTGCTGGTGACGGACGAGGCGGAGGTCGCGACGCCGGTGTCGGCGCAGCGGGACCAGACGAAGATCTCAGTGCTGAAGAGGTACTTCACGCCGGTGGCGGACGAGCAGGTCCGCGGTCGCAGGGTGACGGTGTACCTGCGCATCGGGAGCCCGTGACCGGGTCCAGGCGGGATGTTCGGGAGATGACATCCCCGTCCGCCCACGCAATCGGCCCCGGACATGAGGTCCGGGACCGAACAGTTCGGCCGAACAGTCCCTGTCTCAGTCACTCCGTCAGGGTGCGCCGGAGACAGGGACTGCCCTTCAACGCGCCCGGCCCAGGAAGTCGACGACCAGGTCTGTCGTCGCCTGCGGCTGCTCTTCCGTGATCCAGTGCCCGCAATCGGGGATGACCGCATCTTCGACGTTGTCGGCGACACACCGCAGCACCTCGCCGATCCCAGGGCCGAAGGTGGCTTCGCCACCGAAGGCCAGGACCGGCATCCGCAGCTTGCCCTGCGCCAGGAACGCCCTGTTGTCGGCCGCGTCCTGGGCGAAAGCCAGGAACTGGGCAAAGCTCGCCCGCATTGCGCCGGGTTGCGCGTAGAGCGCCGCATAATGCTGGCGCTTCGCTTCGTCGAACCGCTTCGGGACCACGGAAAGCTCGTTCCAGAAGCGGTCGAGGTAGATGCGCTCGCGGCCGGCGACCAGGCGCTCCATGTCGTGACCACCGAAGCCGAAGTGCCACATGGCCGGATCCCGTGTGATCTGGTCCCAGGGTCCGATGCCGGGCAGCGGCGCATCGATCGCCACCCATCGGCTCACGCGCTCGGGGTGGGTGGCGGCAACCGCGAAGCCGACCATGATGCCGATGTCGTGCGTCACCAGTTCGACCGTACGCACACCCAGGGCGTCCAGGACGCCCCACACGTCCGCCGCCTGGTTCTTCTTGTCGTAGCCGCCGTCAGGCTTCGACGAGAGGCCCAGCCCGCGCAGGTCGGGCGCGATGACCGTGTGGTCCTCGATGAGTGCGTTCGCCAGGTGACCCCACATGTCGCCCGTTGTGCCGAAGCCGTGCAGCATGACGACCGCGGGACCATGCCCGCCGACGCGTACGTGGATCTCGGCGCCGTTGGTTTCGATCTGACGCGACCGCATACCGGCCGGGAAGGGGTGGATGCCGTCCTGACGACTGTTGTCGTTCATCGCTGTACTCCGTGTTTGAAGAGAACATGGCTCCACCGGCGAGGACGGCCGGAGGGATACAGCTGCGTGGGCGTGACAGCCCCACCCGGACCGCAGGACTCCCTGGCTGGAGGCACTCCCGCGGCACCTCCGTGAGGAACCGGAACCAGAAGCAGCCGCCCATCCGCGCCACACCACCGAAGCTAGCCGACCGGTCCACTACCTTCCACCCGCGAGCCGACGGCCATTTCCACCGGGCAGGCCGCTGACCTGTGCTGGAAGGAAGGGGCTATCAGCGGAGAGGAAGCTCGTCGGAGATCTCGCCCCGCCCGGACCGCGAAGTGGTCCCATGGGTGCCTGGAGAGGGGACTGTCCGTCAGGCCGGGTTCGGGGCCTTGGAGGTGGACGGGGTGTGGGGGGTCTTCTGCCGATTCCGAAGGGCCACCAGTGTGGCGAGGCCGGCCGCCGCCGCTCGGGCGAGCATCGCGGCGCGGTCGCCGACCGCCATGCTGCTGTGGCCCGTTCGGTCCACCGCGTCGGCGATGGCGGGAAGCAGCGCCGCTCCCAGCGCGGCGCCCAGCTGGCGGCTCATGTTGACCACGCCGCCCACCAGACCCTGGTCGCGATCGGCTACGCCGGTGCTGGCGGTCACCATGCTTCCGAACGCCGTACCGGCGGTACCGAACCCGACCAGGACCACTGCCGCGAGCGGCGCACGGTAGCCGCCGCCCATCGGGAGCTGAGCCAGGATCAGGAAGCCGGCGGTGGCGGCCAGGGCGGTCAGCACCAGGACACGCTGGATCCCTACACGTCGCGCCAGCCGGGCGCCCAGCAACCCGGTCGCCAGGCCGACGATGCCCTGCGGGGCGACCACCAGGCCGGCCACCAGCGGGGACATGTGCAGGACTTCCTGGAGGTACACGGAGAGCACCAGCATCTCCCCGCCGTTCCACAGGCCGAGCAGCATCATCAGGGTGCCGGCACTGCGCAGCCCCCGGGTGCGCAGCAGCGCGAGCCGCACGAGCGGATCGGCATGCCGTTGCTCGACGGCGAAGAACGCCACGGTCGCCAGGGCCGACAGCCCGAGCGGAACCAGCACGCCGGCGGATCCCACGCCGGTGATCCCGGCCTGGGAGACCGCGAAGACCAGCGCGGCGACGGCTCCTGTGATGAGCGTCGCGCCGACGGTGTCCAGGTGCCGCCCGGCCCGGCGCAGCCTCGACTCGTGCAGGAGACGGGGGGCCAGCAGCAGGGCGGCCAGCCCCACCGGAACGTTCACCAGGAAGACCGAGCGCCAGCTGAAGAACTCCACCAGGACACCGCCGAGCACCTGTCCGGCGACGAAGCCGACCGACGCCGTCGCCCCGTAGAGGCCCAACGCGCGGGTGCGCCGGGGGCCTTCGGGGAAGCCCGTGGTGATCAGAGAGAGCGCGGCGGGCGCGACCATCGCGGCGCCACAGCCCTGCACCGTGCGGGACACGATCAGGAGCAGCGGATCGTGCGCGAGCCCGCCGGACAGCGACGCGGCGGTGAAGACGCCGATCCCGGCCATGAACAGGCGCCGCCGCCCGTAGAGATCCCCGGCGCGGCCGCCGAGGATCAGCAGCCCGCCGAAGGTGATCGCGTAGGCCGTGACCACCCACTGCACGGAGGTGGCCGAGATGCCGAGCTCGTGCTGGATGGACGACAGCGCGACGTTCACGATGCTGAAGTCGAGCACCACCATGAAGGACGCGACGAGGATCAGCGCGAGTCCCAGCCGTTGGTGCCCGGAGGCAGGGGTGGGGGCCGGCGTGCCTGCCGTCGGGCCCGGGTCCCCGGGAGTCCGTGTCAGGCCGTTCTCCGGGCCACTTCGGGTGGCCGGCCCAGCTGCTGCGGTCATCACCGGGGTCCTCTCTTGTGGGTCCCAGCGCGGCCCTTGCTCAGGGACCGCGCAGGGCTGGTGCAGGGCTGGTCAGGCGGCGGTGTACACCGCGGCCAGATCGTCGTCGGCGTGCCTTGCCGCGGCGGCCCGCCAGCGGGGCAGCAGCGCCTGGGTGAGCGCGAGTTCGGTACCGCTGGCCTGCGCGGCCTGCACCGCCAGCTCGGCGTCCTTGAGCGCATGCTTGAGCGCGAACGCGGGGGTGAAGTCACCGGTCAGCATGGTGGTGGCCTTCTGCATGGCGTACGGCGACCCGAGCGGCGTCGACTGCAGCAGGTCCACGATCGCAGTCGGGTCCAGACCGAGCCGGCGGGCGAAGGAGAGAGACTCCGCGGTGGTCTCGGCGAGGTCGACGAGCCAGTTGTTGAGCACCAGCTTGGCGCTGGTGCCGGCGCCGGCCGGGCCCAGCCAGACGGCGGCCCTGCCGAGCGCGCCGAACACCGGGGCGAGGACCTTCCGCATCCGGTCCGGGCCACTGGCCAGGACGATGAGCTGCCCGGCCCGGGCCGGGCCCTCGCTACCGGAGACCGGGGCGTCCACGAACGTCACCCCGTGGCGGGTGGCGGTGCGGTCGAGCCGGGCCGTCCAGTCGGCTCCGACGGTCGCCATCTGCACCCAGACCAGCCCGGGTGCATCGGCCAGGAATCCGTCGGGCCCGGTGGTCGCCTGTTCGGTGGCGGGACCGTCGGCCAGCATGGTGACGAGGATCCCCGCGCCCCGGACGGCCGCCGCCGGGCTGGGCGCCACGACGGTGCCCACGCCGGTGAGGAGTGCGGCGCGGTCGGCGGTCCGGTTCCACACCCGTACGTCGAAACCGGCGCGGGCCAGGTTGGCGGCCATCGGGCCGCCCATCCGCCCCGTGCCCACGAACGCGATCGGCGGGGTCGCCCACGTACGTCCGCCATCCACACGCCCGTCGTCCACAGGCCCCGTCGACCACGCACCCCGTCGTCCACGCCGACTGCGCGCGGCCACCACGCATGGCGGCCATGACGGCCCTACCGGCCTCACCGGCACCGCGCTGCGACTCGCCGTCGACCCGTCAGTGGGTTCGGCCGCTGTGACGCTCCTGGTTCTGGCGGGTCAGGATGTGGGCGATCAGGTCGCGGGCCGCGCCGCTGGGTGGGGTGGCGGCGCCGTCCCAGACGGCGCGCAGGGTTCGGCGCAGGTCGAGTTCCGGTGTCTGTACCGCGACGAGCCGGCCGCTGGCCAGGTCGTCGGCGACGGCGAGTTCGCTGATGACCGCGGGTGCGGCACCGGCCAGCGCGGCCGAGCGGATCGCCGCGGTGGTGGACAGCGACAGTGCCGCGGGGGCCTGCGGGGCACCGGGGCCGAGTACGGCGCTCAGCGCGGCGGCGAAGGTGTCCCGGGTACCGGAGCCGCTCTCCCGGCTCACCAGCGGGGTGCCGGCCAGCTCGGCGGCGCTGACGGGCCGAGGGCCTGCCCAAGGGTGACCTGGAGCGACGACAACCGTGAGCCGGTCGTGGCCGACGGCCCTGCCGTGCAGCCCGGCGGGCTCGTGCGGGCCCTCGGTGAAGCCGATGTCGGCGATGCCCTCGGTGACATGGGTGACGACCATGGCGGTGTTGGCGTAGGTCAGGAAGATCTCCGGGGCGTGCCTGCCCTGCGGGGTCTCCGCGCGGAAGGACGCCAGCCAGCCGGGCAGGAGCATCTCGGAGATGGTCGAGCTGGCGCTGACCCGGAGCCGGGCCCGCTGGCCGGCCCGCAGTGCCGTGATCCCGGCGTCCATTTCGGCCGCGACGTCCAGCAGCCGGGCGGCCCACTCCGCGATCATGACGCCTTCGACGGTCAGACTGGACCCGCGTGGAGTCCGGTGCACGAGGGTGACCCCGGTCTGTGCCTCCATCGCACGGATCCGCGCCGATACGGCCTGCTGACTCACCCCGGCCTTGCGGGCGACGCTGTTCAGGCTGCCTTCCCGGGCTACACCGAGCAGCAGTTCCAGGGCGGCCAGGTCGGGGACATGCGTGCTGAGCATCGTCCCGGCGTTCAGATGCTCAGTGCGATCGCGGCACCGATGCCGCCCAGACCGAGCGCGACGGCGGCAGCGGCCCAGCCGCCCGAGCGCCAGGGGAAGAACCGGTCGACGGACAGCCGACCCGGGCCGATGGCGGCGAGGGCGAGGGCGACGATGCAGATGGAGACGCTGTACTCGACTCCGCCGTTCTGGCTCCACAGGCCGTGGGCACCGCTCACGGTCGCCATGGCGTTGATCATCACGCCGATGATGGCGGCGGCCGCCAGCGGAGTGAACAGTCCGACAGCCAGACCGAGACCCCCGGCGAGTTCGGAGAGACCTCCGATCACGGCGAACACCTTGCCCGGGTGGTAACCGAGGGCGTCGAAGCCTCTGCCGGTGGCCGCCAGGCCCGGCCCCCCGAAGATGCCGAACAGCTTCTGCGCACCGTGGCCGGCCATCAGCAGTCCGAAGGTCAGCCTGATCAGCAGCAGCCCGCACTCACCGGCGGTCAGCCGGGGACCCGCGCCGGCGGCGGGCGTCCCGCCCGGCGGGCCCGAGGCGACCCTGGCCGGATCGGCGGGCCTGCGGACCTCCGCGACGGGGCCCGCGGGGGCGCGTGCCTGGGTCAGTGACAGGACATGAGTTCTACCGAAGGGGTGGAGATGCAGAGCACGCATGACGATGCCTTCACAGGTGGGAACGAGCCGGTTTGCCCGCTGCGTGGCGGACTCTCCCCTTCACCCAGCATTGCGCCATTACCTCAGCACATCCACCAATATGTTGAAATATGCATTATTTCGCTCGTTGATAACGGGCATGGCCTGACTCGGCGACTCTTGGGCGCGGTGCGCGACGGGGTCGGGGCGGCGTCGGAGAAGCGCGCGGTGACGGGTCGCCAGAGAAGCCGAGGCGCGCGTCCGACGCGGCGCCGCGACATCTGACGGGGGTGGTTTCACGCGGAGCGCTTGCGCGGTGAGACCGTCTTCTTGGCCGTCGACTTCTCGGCCGCCGACTTCTTCGCCGTCGTCTTCTTCGCCGTCGTCTTCTTCGCCGTCGACTTCTCGGCCGCCGTCTTCCGGGCCGACGTCTTCGCGGCCGTCGGCTTCTTCGCCGCCGTCTTCTTCGCCGCCGCCCTCGGCCTCTTGCTCGGCATCGGCGTGACCTCCGCCTCCTCACCCCGCGCCTCCTCGCCCCTCGACTCCTTCGCCGCGCGGACGCTCTTCTCCAGGGCCGCCATCAGGTCCAGGACCTTGCCGCCCTTGGCCGGTTCGGGGGTCTCCGGTGGGGCCTCGCCGGCCGCCTTCGCGGCGATGACCTCCTCCAGGGCCGTCCGGTACTCGTCGTGCAGATCCTCCAGGTCGACCTCGCCGAGGGTGTCCATCAGGGCGTCGGCGAGGTCGAGTTCCTTGTCGCGGACGCTGACGTCGACGTCGGGGGCGACGCCCTCCGGGGCGCGGACCTCGTCCGGCCAGAGCAGACCGTGCATGGCGATGGCGTCGCCGACCACGCGGAGCATGCCGAGGCGTTCCCGGCCGCGCAGCGCGTATTTCGCGATGGCCACCTTGTGGCTGCGTTTCAGGGCCTCACGCAGGAGGGTGTACGGCTTCGCCGCCGGGGCGCCGCTCGCCGCCAGGTAGTACGCCGCGTCCATCTGGAGCGGGTCGATCCGGTCGGCCGGGACGAAGGCCACGATCTCGATGGTGCGGGCGGTGGGGATGGGCAGGTGGGACAGGTCGTCGTCGGTGATCGGGATGATCGAGCCGTCGGCGTCCTCGTACCCCTTGCCGATCTCCGACTGGGTGACCTCGCGGTCCTCCAGCTCGCAGAACTTGCGGTAGCGGATCCGGCCGTTGTCCTCGGTGTGGACCTGACGGAAGGAGATCGAGTGGCTCTCCGTGGCGTTCACCAGCTTGATCGGGATGCTGACGAGCCCGAAGGAGATCGCGCCGTTCCATATGGATCGCACCTGGGGCTTCCTTCCGTCCGGACATCCATCGCCTGCATGAGAATTTTGTATGAGATTGTCATCGTATGACGCCGATCACAGAGGTGGACGGACGGAAGGTCGCGCTCAGCAATCTGGAGAAGGTGCTGTATCCCGCGACCGGGTTCACCAAGGGCGAGCTGCTGCACTACTACGCGACGACCGCCGAGGTCCTGCTGCCGCATCTGCGCGACCGGCCGGTGTCCTTCCTGCGCTATCCGGACGGGCCGGACGGCCAGGTGTTCTTCACCAAGAACGTGCCGCCGGGTACGCCCGAGTGGGTCACCACCGCCGAGGTGCGCCGGTCGGAGGGCTTGGCCCGGATGGTGCTGGTGCAGGACCTGGCGAGCCTGATGTGGGCGGCGAACCTGGTCACCGAGTTCCATACGCACCAGTGGCTGGTGCGGACGCCGGAGGAGGCCGACCGGATCGTCTTCGACCTGGACCCCGGGGCTCCGGCGACGGTGGTGGAGTGCTGCGAGGTCGCGCTGTGGCTGCGGGAGCGGCTGGCCGCGGACGGGATCGAGGCGTACGCCAAGACGGCCGGGTCGAAGGGGCTGCATCTGCTGGCGGGGGTGCGGGGGGCGTCCAGCGAGCGGGTGAGCGAGTACGCGAAGGGGCTGGCCGTGGCGGCGGAGCGGGCGATGCCGCGGCTGGTGGTACACCGGATGACGCGGAGTCTGCGGCCGGGGAAGGTGTTCGTGGACTGGAGTCAGAACGCGGGGCGGAAGACCACGGCGACCCCGTACACGGCGCGGGCGCGGCGGGAGCCGATGGTGTCCGCACCGGTGACCTGGGAGGAGATCACCGAGTGCCGGCGGGCGGAGGAGCTGGAGTTCCGGGCCGGGGATGTCGCGGGGCGGGTCCAGGAGTACGGGGACCTGCTGGCGCCGCTGCTGGAACCGGAGCGGGCGGCGACGCTGCCGTGAGCGGGACCGGGGGCCGACGCGGCGCCGCTGCCGTGCGGGGACCGGGGGCCGGGGGCGGGGGGCCGAGCGGTCAGACCCTTCCCCACGTGTTGCGGTCCCGCGCCATCGCGTGCAGTGCCTCGACGTCCGCCGGCTTGAGGACTCCGCCCAGGCGGGACAGGCCCTCCAGCTCCCGGTCGCGGAGGACGCGCACCTCACGGGGCGGGGCCGTCAGCGTGACGTCCGCCGGGTCGGTCAGCGCCAGGACCGGGTGCACCTCGGCCGTCAGGGCGTAGGAGGCCCGGTCGGCGTCCGCGCGCAGGCGGCGCAGCAGCGGCCGGGACTCGCGGCGGCCCAGGGAGACCATCGGGTCGGCGACCAGGACCTTCTGCTTGCGGGCATAGAGCGCGTGCACGCAGAAGAGGCCGCCGGGCCCGATCACCAGATGGTGGAGGCGGTCGCCGCCGGGCAGCGGGACGGAGTGCAGGGCGTGCCAGCCCGCGCCGTCCAGCCGGTCCAGGGCGTCGCCGACGGTCTGCTCGGCGGTCAGGGCGCGGCGGCGCGGGTCGGGGCGCAGGCGGTGGGCCGGACCGGGGTCCCGGTCGAGAGCGATCAGCAGCGCCTCGCCGGGGCGGTTGGGCGCGAGGTCGTCGTCGGGGTGCAGGGTCAGCCGGGCGAGTTCGGCGGGCGTGGGTACCGGTGGCGGGCCGACCGTGACCGAACCGGTCAGGAACGGCCGCAGGGTTTCGAGCACGTCGTCCCGGCGTTCCTCGCTGAGGAGATTGACCCGGCCCGCCTCACGGTCGTACCAGGCGATGTTCCGTCCGTCCGTGAGGCAGACGTACAGCCGTTCCTGGCCGTGGCGCCAGGTCGGCACGACGCGCAGTCCGCTCATTGCGACATCACCCCTCGACCATGGGAACAGGCGGGGTGCTCCGCGGGCAAGAACCCCGCTACCTTTGACAGGGGTTGACGGACAGGGTTGGACGGACAGGGGTTGGCGCGCGCAGCGGGGAGGCGCCGGTGCGGATCCGTGGAGAGCAGTACGACGTTCCGGCTCCGGACAGCCCGTGGAGCGAGGTGCTGCCCGGGCTGTGGATGGGCGGCCACGAGTTCCGGGGGCGTGCGGGGCAGCTGGAGTCCGTTGTCGTACGGGACGAGTTCGATCTGGTGCAGAGTCTGCTGCGGCTGCCCGGGCACGGCCCGGACACCGGGGTCGAGCATCAGGTGTGGCCGATTCCCGACGGACCACTGGACGGTACCCAGCTGGCGGGGGTGATCCGGCTCGCCCGTGCGGCCAGTGAGGCCCTGGACGCCGGGCGGTCGGTGCTGGTGCGCTGCTACAGCGGGTACAACCGGTCGGGGCTGGTGGTCGCCCAGGCGCTGGTGCACCGAGGGGGTACGGCCGAGGAGGCGATACGGCTGGTGCGGGCCCGGCGCTCGCCCTGGGCGCTGCACAACGAGCTGTTCGTCGCCTATCTGCGGGCCGGTCTGACCACCGCCCGGCTGCTCGAGGAACTCGCCGAGTAGCCTCTCCCGTGCTCTCCCCCCTGCACCGGCCACCCCCGGGCACAAAAAGGACTTCCCTACAAATCTGCGAATAAGGTGTACGGGGCCCCGAGACCCACACCTCCCCGAACCGCCCAGGAGCAGCGTGCCGACCCGTCGTCCCCTCCGTACCGCCCTCGCCGCCACCGCCGTCGCCCTGCTGGCGACGGCGGTGGCCGGCTGTGGCGACTCCGGCGGGCTCCAGGAGGCCGGAGCCACCCCGACCGCGGTCAGCCCCGTGAAGCTCTGGCCCGACCTGCGGCCGGCGTCCAGCCCGGCCTGGCCGTACGACGAGGGCAGCGCGCAGACCGTCAAGGGCGTCACGGTCCCCGGCGACGACCTCCGCAGGGTCGATCCGGTGGCCGTCGTACGGGCGGAGATCGCCTCGGACTCGGCGGACTACGGGTCCAAGGGCGCGTACCACGAGACCACGAACCGGATGAAGGAGTGCGCGGCCGGGGGCGGCGGTGCGCGGTGTCCGCTGCTCAAGCCGTACTACCGGGATCTGACCGGGGACGGGCGGGACGAGCTGACGCTCGGCTTCCGGCTGTATCCGACCAACCAGACCGCGCTGCGCGTGTACACCGTCGAGAACCACCGGCTGGTGCAGGTCCTGGAGGACGACGACGCGATCATCGGGGTCGAGCTGGCCGGGCGGGCGGTCATCGTGCGGTCGCCGGCCGGGATCACCGGGTACGAGTACCGGACGACCTGGGCGTGGGACCCGGAACAGAAGGCGATGGTGTTCTCCCGGGACGAGTTCCTGCGTACCGGCAAGGCTCGGCACAGCCGCACGCCGGCGCCCTCCGCCCCCACCGCTCCCCCGGCTTCGGCCTCCGCCGCTCCCCCGGTTTCGGCCTCCTCCTCTGCGAGTGCGCGATGAGGCTTCCCCGCTGGGCCGGGACGCTCGCGGCGAAGTCGGCAGCGTTCATCACGGTGATGTGCTGTGCGCTGGCCGCGCTGCTCGGCGTGCTCGTGCATGTGTCGGTCACCGACCAGACCGTCGCACAGGCCCGGGACCAGGCACTGTCCCGGCTGGCGGACGCGACGACCGCGTACGAGGCGGGCGACGCGCTGCTGCCGGGCTCCGCGATCGATCCGGCGGGGCTGCCGCCGCGGCTGCGGGTGCTGGCGGCGGCCGGGGAGCGCGGCACGATGGTCTCCAGGGCGGACGGTCGCCCCACGATGTGGGCGGCGGGGCCTGCCGACCACGGCCGGGCGCTCGCGGTGGCCGTCGACTACTCCCAGCAGGCCCGTACGATCGCCGGCCTCGACCGCTCCATCCTCTGGTCGTCGGCCCTCGCCATCGGGGCGACGCTGCTGGTCGGCGCGTTCGCGGTGACCCGGGTGACCCGGCGGCTGCACGGCACCGCGCAGGTGGCCCGGCGGATCAGCGCCGGGGACCTGGACGCGCGGGTGCACGACCCCCGGACGAAGGATCCGACCCGGCCGCAGGACGAGGTGGCCGCGGTCGCCGCGGCGCTGGACCGCATGGCCGCGTCGCTGCAGAGCAAGCTGCTGAGCGAGCAGCGGTTCACCGCCGACGTGGCGCATGAGCTGCGGACGCCGCTGACCGGGCTGCACGCGGCAGCGGAACTGCTGCCTCCGGGACGGCCGACGGAACTGGTGCAGGACCGGGTCGCCGCGCTGCGCACGCTCACCGAGGACCTGCTGGAGATCTCCCGCCTGGACACCGGCCGGGAGCGGCTCGAGACCGACGCGGAGGCGCTGGGCGCACTGGCCGAGCGGGTGGTGCGGGCGTCCGGGACGGAGACCGAGGTGAAGGTCGTACGGGACGTGTGGGTGGAGACGGACCGGCGGCGGCTGGAACGGGTGCTGGGGAACCTGGTCGCCAACGCGCACCGCCACGGACGGGCGCCGGTGGTGCTGACGGTGGAGGGCAAGGAGGTCACCGTCCGGGATCACGGGGACGGGTTTCCCGAGTACTTGGTGGCCCACGGGCCCCAGCGGTTCCGGACGGAGGGCGGGACCAAGGGGCACGGGCTGGGGCTGACGATCGCGGCGGGGCAGGCGGAGGTGCTGGGCGCGCGGCTGTCGTTCGGGAACGCGATCGATGGCGGGGCCGTGGCGGTTCTGACGCTCCCTTAGGGGTGGCGAGGGTGCGATCGCAACTGCGGGTGCGTCGTGGCTTGTCGCGCAGTTCCCCGCGCCCCTTCAGGTGGGACCAGTACACCTGCCTCAGGGGCGCGGCGGGGCCCACCCAAAGCGACCCCGGGCCTCACGCCACGCTGGCGCAAGCCAACAAAGCACGCAACTAGGACTATGTGGGTAAGTTCCGGACATGACCAAGGCCGGAACCACCCTCACGGCGTCCGCGGCCCCGGCCGCCCCCGAACGTCTCCCCCGGCGCCGTGGCATCGAACTCGCCCTGATCGTGCTGGCCGTCCTGCTCTCCGTGTACGGCTACTGCGCGGTCGGCCTGGCCCGGACCGGCACCGTCCCGCCCGGTGCCGCCGGTTACGGCGCCGGCCTCGGCGT
The DNA here is from genome assembly GCF_053611365.1 of Streptomyces sp. NPDC054813. Lineage (NCBI taxonomy): Bacteria > Bacillati > Actinomycetota > Actinomycetes > Kitasatosporales > Streptomycetaceae > Streptomyces > Streptomyces sp. NPDC054813. The sequence continues at coordinate 32,419 of NZ_JBSHAF010000006.1, forward strand.
CCTCGCGCTCGTCGCCCATCTCGCCGTACGCTTCCGCGCGCCGTACGCCGACCCGCTGCCGCTGCCGATCGGCGTGCTCCTCAACGGACTCGGCCTGGTCCTGATCTACCGGCTGGACCTGCAGACCCCCGGCGACCGGGCGGCCCCCGCCCAACTCGTCTGGTCCACCCTGGGCGTCGGCCTGTTCATCATGGTCGTGCTGATGCTGCGCGACCACCGTCTCCTACAGCGCTACTCCTACGTCTGTGTCGCCGCCGCGCTCGTCCTGCTGCTGCTCCCGATCTTCTTCCCGGCCGTCAACGGCGCCCGGATCTGGATCCGGATCGCCGGATTCTCCATCCAGCCCAGCGAGTTCGCGAAGGTGCTGCTCGCGGTGTTCTTCGCCGCGTACCTGGCCGCCAACCGCAACGCCCTCGCCTACGCCGGCCGCCGGCTGTGGTTCATGCAGTTCCCGACCGGGCGGGTGCTCGGGCCGATCGTCACCATCTGGCTGGTGAGCGTCGGAGTCCTGATCCTCGAACGCGACCTGGGCACGTCGCTGCTCTTCTTCGGCCTCTTCGTCGTCATGCTCTACGTCGCCACCGGGCGCACCGGCTGGATCGCCGTGGGCCTGCTGCTCGCGGTGCTCGGCGCGGTCGCCGTCGGCCATCTGGAACCGCATGTCCACGGCCGGATCGAGGACTGGCTGGACCCCTTCGCCTCGATCGACGCCGGGCAGGGACCGAACCAACTCGCCCAGTCCCTCTTCGCGTTCGCCGCCGGCGGGGTCCTCGGCACCGGACTCGGCCTGGGCCACTCGATCCTGATCGGCTTCGCCACCAAGTCGGACTTCATCCTGGCCACCGCGGGCGAGGAGCTCGGCCTGACCGGACTGTCCGCGATCTTCATCCTCTACGGCCTGCTCGTCGAGCGCGGCTACCGGGCCGGCCTCGCCCTGCGCGAGCCCTTCGGCCGGCTGCTCGCGGTCGGGCTGGCCTCGATCGTCGCGCTCCAGGTGTTCGTCATCGCGGGCGGGGTGACCGGGCTGATCCCGCTGACCGGCATGGCGATGCCGTTCCTCGCCCAGGGCGGCTCCTCGGTGGTCACCAACTGGGCGATCGTGGCCCTGCTGATCCGGGTGAGCGACTCGGCCCGCCGCCACTACGACGGACAGGTGGCCCCATGAGCCGCCACGACCGCCAGGGCGCCGGCCTGGCCCGGTACATCCGACGGGCCCGCGCCTTCTGCGCCCTGCTGCTCTTCGCCCTGCTCGTCAACGCGGCCCGCGTCCAGGTGGTCCGGGCCCATGCCTACGACGACAACCCCGCCAACCGCCGCGCCAGCATCGCCCGTTACGGCCTGCCGCGCGGCGACATCCTGGTCGGCGGCGAGCCGGTCACCGGCTCCCGGGACAGCAGGGAGCAGCTCCGCTACGAACGCACGTACCCGCAGGGCCCGTTGTACGCCCCGGTCACCGGCTTCGCCTCCCAGCTGTACGGCACCACGTTCCTGGAGCACGCCGAGGACGCGCTGCTCTCCGGCACCGACCCGATGCTGACGCCGTTCCCGCTGTGGAACGACACCAGCCGGTCGCAGAACCCGGGCGGGAACGTCGTCACCACCCTGGACCGGTACGCCCAGGAGGCCGCCTTCCGGGGACTGGGCACCCGCAAGGGCGCGGTGGCTGCGATCGAGCCGTCGACCGGCCGGATCCTCGCCCTGGTCTCCACCCCGTCGTACGACCCCTCCGAGCTGTCCGGCAACGGCGAACCGGTGTCCTCGGCCTGGGCCCGTCTCAACGGCGACCCGGAGAAGCCGATGCTCAACCGCGCGGTACGGCAGACGTATCCGCCGGGGTCGACCTTCAAGGTCGTGACGGCGGCCGCCGCCCTTGACGCGGGCGTGGTCACCGACCTGGACGCGCCGACCGACTCCCCCGACCCCTTCCGGCTGCCGGGCACCACGACCCGGCTGACCAACGAGGGGGACGGCTGCGCGAACGCCTCGCTGCGGGCCGCCTTCGAGTGGTCCTGCAACACGGTCTTCGCCAAGCTGGGCGTGGACGTGGGGGTCGCGAACATGACGGCGACGGCCCAGGCGTTCGGCTTCAACGACAGACACCTGCGCATCCCCTTCTCCGCCGTGCCGAGCACCTTCGACACGAGCGTGGACAAGGCGCAGCTGGCACTGTCGTCGATCGGGCAGTACAACACCCGCGCCACCCCGCTGCAGATGGCGATGGTCGCGGCGGCGGTGGCCAACGGCGGGATGGCCCGGCCGCCGTATCTGGTGGAGCGGACCGTGCGGCGGACCGGCGAGACGGTCGGCACGGGCGGCGCCGGGCCGGTCCGGCAGGTGATGAGCCCCTCCACGGCCGTCCTGATGAAGGAGCTGATGACGGACGTGGTCCAGGAGGGCACCGGCTCCAACGCCGCGATCCGCGGCGCCACGGTCGGCGGCAAGACCGGCACCGCGCAGCACGGCATCGGCAACTCCGGCGTGCCGTACGCCTGGTTCGTGTCCTGGGCGCAGGCGGACAACGACCTGGAGCCGAAGGTCGCGGTGGCCGTGGTGGTGGAGGACGCGGCGGCCCACCGGGGCGACATCAGCGGGGGCGGGGACGCGGCGCCGATCGCCAGGGCGGTGATGCGGGCGGTGCTGGGGCTCTGAACCGGGGGCGGGTGGACGGGACCGACTGAACTGGGCCGGCCGAACCGGGCCGGCTGGACGGGGTCGGGGTAGACGCGGAGTCAACAAGTCGCGCGCGGGGGATTGACCGTCTTGCTGACAAGCGGTCTCATAAGATCCGACGGCAACATACCCCCGGGTAACGAGGTGAGGGAGCCATGACGACCCTGACGGAAGCGGACGCGGTCGACGGACTGCGCGACGCGCTCGGCCTGCTCAAGGACCGCGAGCAGGTGGCCGAACGGCTGCTCGTCTCCTCCGCGAAGCACTCCTTCGACCCGGACAAGGAGCTGGACTGGGACGCGCCCTTCGAGGACGGCAAGTGGTTCTGGCCGCCGGAGCTGGTGTCGCTCTACGGCACCCCGATGTGGAAGCGGATGTCCGAGGAACAGCGGATCCTGCTCTCCCAGCACGAGGCCGCGGCCCTCGCCTCGCTCGGCATCTGGTTCGAGCTGATCCTGATGCAGCTGCTGGTGCGGCACATCTACGACAAGGCGGCGACGAGTGCGCATGTGCGCTACGCGCTGACCGAGATCGAGGACGAGTGCCGGCACTCGAAGATGTTCGCCCGCCTGATAGCCCGCGGTGACGCGCCCTGGTACCCGGTGAGCCGGGCCCACCTCAACCTGGGCCGCCTGTTCAAGACGATCTCGACCACGCCCGGTTCCTTCACGGCCACGCTGCTCGGCGAGGAGGTCCTGGACTGGATGCAGCGGCTGACGTTCCCCGACGAGCGGGTGCAGACACTGGTCCGTGGGGTCACGCGCATCCACGTGGTCGAGGAGGCCCGGCACGTCCGGTACGCCCGCGAGGAGCTGCGCCGCCAGATGATGACGGCACCTCGCTGGTCCCAGGAGTTCACCCGGGTCACCTCCGGCGAGTTCGCACGGGTGTTCTCGGTGGCCTTCGTCAACCCCGAGGTCTACACGAACGTGGGCCTGGACCGGCGGGAGGCGGTGGCCCAGGTACGGGCGAGCGGCCACCGGCGGGAGGTCATGCAGAACGGCGCGAAGAAACTGACGGACTTCCTGGACGACATCGGTGTTCTCCGAGGCGCCGGGCGGCGGCTGTGGAAGAGCTCGGGGCTGCTGGCCTGAGCCCCCCGCGCGTTCTCAGGTAGGAGTAGGAGCCGTCGGTTGTGGCGTGCCGAAGCTCTCGTCCGGGCCCTCTGTCGCCGTCTTCGGGATCGTCGGGGGTGTGTAGCGGCCCAGGGGCCGGGATCTCGGGTCCGGGCGTACCGCGCCCAGGATGGGGTTGGCCGCGATCGGGGAGACCTTGATCTTCGCACCGGGGCGGGGTGCCTGGACCACCTTGCCGTCGCCCAGGTAGAGGGCCACGTGAGTGGCCTCGGGGAAGTAGACGACCAGGTCACCCGGGCGCAGCTGGTTCAGCGGGACATGGGGCAGGTCGGCCCACTGCTGCTGGCTGGTGCGGGGGATGGGGGTGCCGGCGTGACCCCAGGCCTGCGAGGTCAGACCCGAGCAGTCGTACGACGTCGGGCCCTGCGCGCCCCACTGGTACGGCTTCCCCAGTTGCCGTACCGCGTAGCGCACCGCGCGGTCGCCCTCCTGGGACGGGGGCGGTGTGGTGGCGCTGAGGGCACCGGACGTGGTGAGTGCGCGCTGCGCGTCGGCCGTGCTGGTCCGCTCCAGGTCGGCCAGGGCGGTCAGCTGGGCGGGGGTGAGGGAGGCCAGCACGCGCTCCACCTCGGACAGCCGGCCCTGGACCTCGTCGCGCAGCTTCTTCTGGCTGTCGGCGAGGGCGAGTCGGGTGTCCAGCGCCTTGCGGGCCTTGCGGGCCAGATCGGTCTGCCGCTTCTCGTCGTCCGCGAGACGTCCCACCGTCTCGGCCCGCTCGCGCGCCAACTGCCCGATGACATGGCCCTCGTCGAGCGCGTGCTGCGGGTCACGGGCCAGGAGCAGCCGCACGTACGGGGAGATCCCGGTGACGCTCTGGTACTGCTGCCGGGCCAGCCGGCCCGCCTCGGCCCTGCTGGAGTGCAGGGAGAGCCGGGACCTGGCCAGCTCGCCGTCCAGCCGGTCCACCTCGGCGCGCTGCCGCTCGAGCCGTTCCTCGGTCGCGTTGTAGGTCTCGGTGGCCTGTTCCGCCTGCCGATACCGCTGCTGAAGGTCGGTCAGCAGCTCGGCCACCGGCCGCTCGGGGCCGGGCGCGGGGGGCGCGGCGACCGCGGGCACGGGCGCGAGGACGGCCTGGGCCGCCACCGCGGCCGTACAGGCCAGGCGCAGGAACCTTCCTGACACGTCATCACCTCCGATGCGGGACGGCCTCTCCGTTCCGCATCGTGATAATCAGACATGCAGGTTTGATCCGCGCAACGATTGTGGGCTTATCGGCCCAGCCCTTTCACCCGTCCGTGTCATCCGGCTTGCGGAGCGACGTGGTGTCCGGTGCGGGGGCCTGGTCCGGGACCGGATCCGGCTTCGACCACGGCCACTTCGGACCTCCGCCGCCGCCCTTGCCCGTGGGGTCGTACTCGTACTTCCAGCCCTGGGTCAGGCCCAGGCGCTTGCTCTGTCCGCGGGGGACGCGCCGGTAGACCAGGACGGTGGGCGGGCCGCCGGCCGGGTCCGGGACCGGGATGCGGTACGTCTTCGGGGGGTGGCCGGTCATACCGAGCAGCACCGGGAGCACGCGCCCGTCCATGGGGCCGCCCTCGAAGGGAGTGTCCTGACTCTTCACGGCACCAGTTTCAGCCATCCGCCGCGAGGGCGTCGACGAGGGCGGCCGTCTGCGGGTCGCGGCGCGCGGTGACGCTCAGTACGGCGACGAACTGGTCCACCAGCCAGTCCCGCAGCTCCTCGACGGGCGGCTGTTTGTCCTCGTCGAGCCAGATGAGGGAAGCCGCCTCGACGGCGGTGATCCACATGCGGACGGTCATCCGCAGCCGGGGCCCGGGGTCGGCGATGTCGAGGTGGCTGAGAATGTGCCGCGCGGCGGCCCGTCGTACGCCGTCCACGGTCGCCGTCGTCCGTGAGGTCTCGACCACGCTGCCGCCCTGGAGCAGGGCGCTGAAGCCGGCATCGTGCTGGTCGACGAAGGCGAGATAGCGGTCGAGGGCACGGGAGAGGCGGGGCAGCAGGGGGCCCTCGCGGGGTTCGTCGAAGCAGTGCTCCAGCTCCTCGGCGGCCGACCTGAGGGCGGCCTCGTAGAGCTGCTGCTTGCCGCCCGGGAAGTACCGGTACACCAGGGGGCGGGAGACCCCGGCCGCCTCCGCCACGTCATCGAGGGAGACGTCCTCGGGGACGCGGTGCGCGAAGAGGGAGAGGGCCGCTTCGAGGAGCTGGCTGCGCCGCTCCTCGACGGACAGCCTGCGGTAGGCGGGGGTGGCGGCCTGCGGGGTCATGGGTGCAGCGTATGCGCTCCGCCGGGGGCGCCGCGATGGGCGTCGTGCCGCGACGGGCCGCCGTGCCGCGACGGGCCGCCGCGCCGCGACGGGCCGCCGATCGGGTGCGGCGCCGTCATGGCCGGTCGCGCCCACGCGGCAGAGCCGGATGTCGAATACAGCCTCGCGCCCCTTCAGGTGGGACCAGTGCACCTACCTAAGGGGCGCGGGGAACTGCGCGACCAGCCACCACGCACCCGCGGCCGGAAACCGGCCGGATCAGGCGGCGCCGGCCACCGAGGCCAGGTAGGCCTCCGTCTTCTCGGGCTCGTAGAAGAAGTTCTCGAAGTCCGAGGGGTCGTTGAAGGCGTTGGCGAAGCGGTCGGCGGCCGGCTGGAGCTGGCCGGCCGCGCCGATCAGGTTGAGGACGTGCTCCGGCGGCGGGGCGAGCATCGCGTTCGTCCACTTGGTGACGTGCTGGGCGGTGTCCCAGTAGCGGTCGAAGGTCTGCAGCATCCAGGTCTCGTCGAACTCCTTCTCGCCGTGTTCCAGGATCGAGGCGAGATAGGCGGCGGCGCACTTGGCGGCCGAGTTGGAGCCCTGCCCGGTGATCGGGTCGTTGGCGACGACGACGTCCGCGACGCCCAGGACCAGGCCGCCGCCGGGGAGGCGGCCGATGGGGTTGCGGACGGTGGGTGCGTAGCGGCCGGCCAGTGTGCCGCCCGCGTCGGTCAGTTCGACCTTGGTGGCCCGCGCGTACTCCCAGGGCGTGTACCGCTCCATGAGTTCCAGGGTCAGGGAGAGGTGCTCCGCCGGGTCCTTGACGCCGTTGAAGACGTCCAGCGGGCCGCCGGGTATGCCCTCCCAGAAGAGGATGTCGGCCGGTCCCGAAGTGGTCAGGGTCGGCATGACGAAGAGTTCGCCGACGCCGGGGACCAGGTTGCAGCGGACCGCGTAGAAGTCCGGGTGCTCGGGGCGGGGGCCGAGGCCGTGGACGTAGGCGACGGCGAGGGCACGCTGCGGCTCGGTGTAGGGGGACCGCTCCGCGTCCCGGCCGAACATCTGGACCAGCTCGCCCTTGCCCGCCGAGACCAGCACCAGGTCGTAGGCGCGGGCGAAGTAGTCGAGGTCGCCGACCGCCGCGCCGTGGATGACCAGCTGGCCACCGCGCTGCGCGAAGGTCTCCATCCAGCCGGCCATCTTCACCCGCTGGTCGACCGACTGCGCGTACCCGTCGAGCCTGCCCACCCAGTCGATCGCGCGGGCCGCGGGGCCCTCGCCCCAGGAGCCGGGGGCGGCGACCGAGACGCCGAGTCCTTCGATCTTCGGGGCCTGGGACTCCCAGAAGTTCAGCTGGAGATCGCGCTCGTGCTGCAGTGCCGTGTGGAACATGCACTGCGTCGACATGACCCGGCCGGAGCGGATCTCGTCCGCGGTCCGGTTCGACATCAGGGTGACCTCGTAGCCGTGCGACTGGAGGCCGAGGGCGAGCTGGAGACCGGACTGGCCGGCCCCCACGACGAGTATCTTCCGCATGCGGGTGGTGGCTCCTAACGAAGATCTACTCGGGGGTACTCGAGGGCTACTCGGGGGTACTCGAGAGCTACTCGGGGGTTTCGTCCAGCGCGTGGGCGACCAGGGACAACAGCGTCTCGATCACCGGGACACGACGGCGGGCGTCCATGATCATTACAGGTATGCGCGGCGGGATCGTCAATGCCTCCCGCACGTCCTCGGGTTCGAAGCGCTCGCTGCCGTCGAAGTGGTTGACCGCGACGATGTACGGCAGCCCGCAGCTCTCGAAGTAGTCCAGCGCCGGGAAGCAGTCCTTCAGGCGCCGGGTGTCCGCGAGCACGACGGCCCCGATCGCGCCCCGCACCAGGTCGTCCCACATGAACCAGAACCGCTGCTGGCCCGGCGTGCCGAACAGATAGAGCACCAGGTCGTCGTCGAGGGTGATGCGGCCGAAGTCCATGGCCACGGTGGTGGTGAGCTTGCCGGGCGTGGCGGTGAGGTCGTCGGTCTCCTCGCTCGCCTCGGTCATCAGCGCCTCGGTCTGCAGAGGCGTGATCTCCGAGACGGCGGTGACCAGCGTGGTCTTGCCGACACCGAAACCGCCCGCCACGACTATCTTCGTGGCGATGGGGGCCCGGCCGCGGTCCGTCTGCCAGGACCGCACTTGCTCCTCCCCGTCGAGGAGCGGGGCGACGCCGGAGGCGTCAGAGACGGCGTAGTCCACTCAGCACCCTTTCCAGCAGAGCGCGGTCCGGGCGGCCCACGCCGTGACCGGTCCCCGTTCCGTACACACGGATCTTTCCCTGGTCCGCGAGGTCACTGAGCAGGACCCGGACCACACCGAGCGGCATCTTCAGCAGCGCGGCGATCTCGGCCACCGTACGCATGCGGCGGCAGAGTTCGACGATGGCCCGCATCTCCGGCATCACCCGGGTGTTGAGGGAACCATTCGTCAGTTCCTTGCGCTCCTCCGGGGCCTCAAGGGCGGCCACGAAGGTCTCCACCAGCAGGACGTGACCGAAGCGGGTACGGCCGCCGGTGAGCGAGTAGGGGCGGACGCGGGCGGGTTTGCGGTCGCCGCCGCGCACCGGGAGGTTCTGGCTGCGGTTCTTCGGCGCGTTGCTCACTGGCCGCTCCTCGTCGCGTCTGCCTCCAGGGATTTCCTCAGCTCACTGCGGAGCTCGGGGTTCAGGACGTGACCGGCGCGGCCGACGAACAGCGCCATGTGGTACGCCACGACACTCATGTCGCACTCCGCGGAGCCGTGTACGCCGAGCAGCGAGCCGTCGCTGATCGACATCACGAAGAGGCTGCCCTCGTCCATCGCGACCATCGTGTGCTTGACCCCGCCGAAGTCCATCAGCCGGGCGGCGCCGACGGTCAGGCTGCCGATGCCGGAGACGATGGTGGCGAGGTCGGCGGATGAGCCGCGCGGGCCGGCCCGGGTGGCCGTGCGGGCCTCCCGGGCCTCCTCGTTGCGGCCTGGGTCCGAGGAGAGCAGGAGCAGGCCGTCCGAGGAGACCACGGCGACCGACTGGATGCCGGACACCTCCTCCACGAGGTTGCTCAGCAGCCAGTGCAGGTTACGGGCCTCACTGCTCAGTCCGAAGGTACTGGGCGCGGTCAACTGCTTGCCTCCTCGACTGTGCCCCCCGTGGCTTCACCGGATGCGGCTGATCCGGGTACCGCTGATGTGGTGCTCGGCACCTGGTTCTGGCCGGTCTGCTCGGCGATCTCCGCCGCGACGTCACGGCGGCCGGCGTCGGCGCCGCTGCGGAAGCCGCCGAGCCTGCGGCGCAGGGCGTCGGCGTCGACGCCGGTGCCGCGCTGGCGGGGGGCCGGGGCTTGGGCGGTGATCTTGGGGGTGCGCTTGGGGAGGCCCTTGCTGGTGACCGGGTCCTCGTCGTCGACGCGGTCGTCCCCGACGGCACCGCCCGTGCGGGCTTCGCCGAAGCCGTCGTTCCCACCGGCACCGCCGGTGCGGCTTTCGTAGTCGACTGCGGGTGGCCCCAGCGGGGCCCGCTCACCGTCGGCACCTGCGGACCGCGGCCGCGTATGCCCCTCCGCGTCGGCGGGGTGCGTCCGCTCTCCGGTGCCGGCAGCGGGGTACGCCTGCTCGGCAGCAGCAGCGGGGTACGCCGGCTCCTCGGTGGTGGCTCGGGGCGGCTGTCCGGGTGTCGCGGTCGGTGGGTCCGTCAGGTCCGGGAGCAGGAGTTCCATCGTCGTCTCGGCGAAGGTCTCCGCCGGGGCCTTCGGGCGGGCCGTCGCTTCGGGGGCCGTCGCCCTCGGCGGGGCCGCCTGTTCGTGGGCGGGCTGTTCGTCGGCCCTCCGTACGGCCTGCTCCGCCAGCGTGACCAGGAGGTCGCCGGACTTCGACCGGCCGTAGAGGACGTTGGAGTTGACCTCCGCGTCCGCGCCGGGGAGGGAGAAGCCGTGGGTGCCGCCGGCAGCCGTGGTGGCGGAGGGGACCGCCGTCGCGGGGGCCGCGGCCAGCAGGGCCCGGGGCAGGACCACGACCGCCGCCACCCCGCCCTGCTTCTGCTCGCGCAGCTGCACCCGCACGCCGTGCCGGTGGGCCAGGCGGGCCACGACGTACAGACCGAGGCCGAGACCGCCCTCGCCCTCCTGGTCGTACGGCGCCTCGGGGTCGAAGTCGGCGAGGCGGCCGTTGAGGCGGACCATGCGGTCGGCGGTCATGCCGATGCCCTCGTCCTGCACGGAGAGCATGACCTCGCCGCTCTCCAGCAGCCAGCCGGAGATCTCCACCGGCACATCGGGCGGCGAGAACGAGGTGGCGTTCTCCATGAGTTCGGCGAGCAGGTGACTGAGGTCGTCGGCGGCGAAGCCCGCCACGTGTGCGTGCGGGGGCAGGGCCGAGATACGGACCCGCTCGTAGCGCTCGATCTCGCTGACCGCCGCCCGGACGACGTCCACCAGCGGGATCGCGCCCGCGTGCTGCTGGACGTGCTCGGTACCGGCGAGGACCAGGAGGTTCTCGCTGTGCCGGCGCATGACCGTGGCGAAGTGGTCGAGCTTGAAGAGGGTGGCCAGGCGGTCCGGGTCCTGCTCGCGCTCCTCCAGGCCCTCGATGACGGCGAGCTGCCGCTCGACGAGGCCGAGGGTGCGCAGCGCGAGGTTGACGAAGGTGCCGCCGATGCTGGTGCGCAGCCGCTCCAGCTGATTGCCGGCGTCGGCCAGTTCGGCGCGCAGTTCCTCGCGGGCGTCGGCCATCTTCTGGCGCTGGCCGACCAGGTGCTTGCGGTCGGTCTCCAGGGTGGCGATGCGGTCGTACAGCTCGGTGGCGTGTGTGTGCAGGGCATTGACCGAGCGGACGACCTGGGCGAACTCGTCGTCGCGGCCCGTGAACGTGATCGGTTCCGCGGTGCGCGGGTCCTCGGCCTCGGCCAGCCGCGCCGAGCCCCGGCGGAGCACCGAGAGGGGGCGGGTGAGGGTGCGGGCCATGGCCGTGGCGATGCCGACCGCCACCAGCATCAGGGCGCCCAGCACCGCGACCCGGATCTCCAGCGCGGTGACGTCGTCGTCGCGGAGCCCGGCGAGGTCCTTGGTGCGGTGGTCGTAGAGGGCGGACTCGGCGCCCCGCATCAGGTCGACCCGGGCGGACAGCGCCGTGTCCAGCTTCTTGGTGCCGGTGGCGAGGTCGTCGTCGGAGAGGGTCGGCTGGTCGGTGAGGGTGGCCAGGTACTTGTCGGCGTCGTTGACGTCGTTGCCGGTGACCGTGGAGTCGTACGACTCGACCGCCGCCTCGGGCGCGGTGTCGCGGAATGCGGCGAGGGCCGCGTCGGCGCGCAGCCTGGCCTGCTGGGCGGCGGCGGTGAGCGCGTCGCGCTGCTTGCGGTCGGCGTCGGAGGTGGTGGTGCTCGTGGTGGGCAGACCGGTGAGCGGGTCGATCGTGGTCCGGGTGGTGCTGGGGATGTCCAGGGCGGCGAGGAGGAGACCCCGGGCGGCCGCGGACTGCTGGACGGCGGAGTCCAGCTCGGCCAGCGCGTAGGCGCCGGAGCCGGCCCTCGGGGGCGTCTGCTCGGCCAGTTCCTCGGCGAGCCGGTGGAGTTCGGTGATGGTCCGGGAGTACGCCTCGTGCGCCTGCAGGGCCGTGCTCCGGCTGGTGAGCGCTGACCGGCGGACGGCCGCGATGCCGTCGAGGTCGGTGCGCAGCCAGCCCGGGATGTCGGTGGCCGCGCGCAGGTCCTCGACCTGGCGGTCGACCCGGGCGCCGCGGTCCTGCGAGGGCGCCTTGGACTTGGGGCGGCCCGCGGCGACGTAGGAGGTGACCTCGTCGCGCTCGTCGGCGAGCGAGTTGGCCAGCGCCAGCGCGTCCTGGGTGTGCCCGGCGAGGGTCACCAGGTCCTGGGAGTCGCTCAGCTGACCGGAGGCGGTCAGCAGGGCGGGCGCGCCGGCCCCCGCGATCGCCGCGGCGACCACCGCCACGGCCACGATCAGCCGCGTGCGGACATGCTTGCGGCGGCCGGTGCCGACGGGAGCGGCGGCCCCCGTTTCGGAGGCCGTCTTCTTGCCTGTGCGCCGAGGCCGCGTCTTCTGCACCGGTGCTCGCATTCCTGAACTCGTGTACCCAAGGAGCCGGGTGGCACCCCGTCATAATCCCCGGCATTTCGGTGCCAAGTGGTGCGTGTACCCGGTACGTGCACCCGTTATGTAGGTCCCCGACCCTCCCAGCGCCGGTGGGCGATGGTCTCGCATCGCCTGACCCGCCACCCGAAGGAGTGAACATCGGAGGGGAGTTGGCGGGCAAGTTCCGGCGGAGTGCGCGGAGCCCCTTTCCGGCGGGCCGGTTGGACGCGGACGACAGGCTTTGACAGGATGCGCCACCACGCCTTCCCGGAGTGCGCCATTCCACCCCAAAGCAGGCGGCTGACCTGCGAGACCGCGTGAATTCCCGGGCGGTTGCCAGCCTTTGGCGAAGATCGTGAAGGGGTCGTGCAGACTGGCCGGATGCGTACTGAACTCGTTTCGGAACCCGGTGCCCCCGACCGCCCCAACGAGGACTTCGCCGGTGTCGGGCTTCCCGCCTCGGGGCAGGGGGGTTGTGTGATCGTCCTGGACGGGGTCACTCCACCCGAGGACGGAACCGGGTGTCTGCATTCCGTCCCCTGGTTCACCGCGCGGCTCGGCGGCGCGCTGACCGAACTGACCGTTTCGGCACGAGATCTGACGCTGCGGGAGATCCTCGAACAGGCGATCCGGCGCACAGCCGACGCACATGGTGACACCTGTGACCTTTCTCACCCGCGCACGCCCCAGGCGACGGTCGTCGTGGCCCGCTGGTCCGAGGAGACCCTGGAGTACCTCGTCCTGTCCGACTCCGCGCTGCTCCTGCGCTCCCCCGACGGCGCGGTCACCCCGGTCCTGGACGACCGGCTCGACCGCGTCCCCCGCTCCTCGCTGGCCTCGGACGCGATCGCCGACGCCACGGTCCGCAACAAGGAGGGCGGCTTCTTCACGGCCGCCGCCGACCCCTCCGTCGCGGCCCGCGCGGTGGCCGGGAGCGTGCCCCGGGACCGGGTCGGCGCGCTCGCCGCCCTCACCGACGGGGTGACCCGCTGGACGGAGAAGTTCCACGAGGGCGACTGGGCGGCCCTCTTCGACGTCGTACGCAAAGAGGGCGCGCGGGCGCTGGTCGGCCGGGTACGGGAGCTGGAGGCGGCCGACCGGGAGAGGCGGACGTTCCTGCGGCGGAGCAAGACGCACGACGACGCGACGGTGGTGTACGTCGAGTTCTGAAGCCCCCGGCGCGCCGAAGCCCCCTGTGCGCCCTGAAGCCCCCGGCGGCTACTTCTCCATCACGCCGTTCAGCTGGTGCAGCAGTCGGGCCAGTTCGGCGACTTCCTGGCGCGGCCAGTGGGCGAGCTGGCTGACGTAACGGCCGCGGCGGGCCTCGCGGACCGTGCCGACCCGGCGCCGGCCCTCGTCGGTGAGGGCGACCAGCCAGGCCCGTCCGTCGGCCGGGTCGGGCTCGCGGGCGATCAGCCCGAGCTCCTCCAGGGCCCGCAGCTGGCGGGACATGGTGGCCTTGCCGACGCCGATGTAGGCGGCCAGTTCGGTGGCGCGCTGCCCACCGCACTCGTCGAGCCGGACCAGCAGGCCGTAGGCGGCGGACTCCAGATCGGGGTGGACCTCGCGGGCCATCTCCCCCTGGCTGGCCCGGGCGCGCCGCAGCAGCACCGTCAACTCGCGTTCCAGGGTGAGGAATTCCTGGTCGGCACCACCGGGCGTCAGCCCGGTGGCGGCGGGCTGTTCGTCGCCCTTTTCGTCCTCGTGCACGTCAGCACCCCTGATCGGTTTCGCAGTCCTGAAAGTTTCCGTCAAACCCCGTCATCGCCGCAGCTCGCCAAGTATTCCGCAGGCGTAGACCAACGGCAGCGCCCGGATCCCCTTCCCCGGCGTCTTCTACGTGCGTAGCGTCTCTGCCAGGCAATCGATGGCATGCCCACGCCAGCGGTACGCGTCGCGCCGTGTGACCCCGCGTCGTGTCGCGCCTCTCGCGCCGACCGTCTCTGGCATATCTGGGACCCCACCTCACCCCACGGAGGCACGTCATGCCCGTGCACAGACCCGCCCCCACCCTCCTCACCGGACTGCTCGCGCTGCTGCTCGCGACGGTCTCCCTGACCCCGGCCCACGCCGACACGGGCGCCCCCGCCCGCGGTTCGGCGTACATGGGCATGGGCGTGCTGGCCCACGACGGCCAGAGCGGTACGCCCAAGAGCGGCGACGCCACCCAGACCGAGGGCGTCGACGTCGCCGGCTACCAGGGCAACGTCGCCTGGTCGACCCTGCTGGGCAGCGGGGTCAAATGGGCGTACACCAAGGCGACCGAAGGCACCTACTACACGAACCCCTACTTCACCCAGCAGTACAACGGCTCCTACGACGTGGGCATGATCCGCGGCGCGTACCACTTCGCGACCCCGGACACCACGAGCGGCGCCACCCAGGCCAACTACTTCGTCGACCACGGCGGCGGCTGGTCCAAGGACGGCCGGACCCTCCCCGGCGTTCTCGACATCGAGTGGAACCCGTACGGCGCCGCGTGCTACGGCAAGTCCGCGAGCGCGATGGTCAGCTGGATCGCCGACTTCCTCACCACCTACAAGGCACGCACCGGCCGGGACGCCGTGATCTACACGGCGACCAGCTGGTGGACCGACTGCACCGGCAACTACAGCGGCTTCGCCGCCGCCAACCCGCTGTGGGTCGCCCGGTACGCCTCGGACGTGGGGACGCTGCCGGCCGGCTGGTCGTACTACACGGCGTGGCAGTACACGTCGTCCGGTCCGACCGTCGGAGACCACGACAAGTTCAACGGGGCCATTGACCGGGTGATCGCACTCGCCAACGGCTGACACCGCACAGCGCGAAGGCCCGGGCCTCCTCGCGGGGACCCGGGCCTTCTTCATCCGGCAGCGTCCGTCACGCCGCTACCGGAACCTCCGGCGTCGCGCCGTTCGTGGCGGGCGCGAGCGCCAGCTCCAGGACCTGGCGGACGTCGGTGACGGCGTGGACGTCGAGCTTGTCCAGCACCTCCGCCGGGACGTCGTCCAGGTCGGCCTCGTTGCGCTTGGGGATGATGACGGTGCTCACCCCGGCGCGCTGGGCGGCGAGCAGCTTCTGCTTCACGCCACCGATGGGCAGCACCCGCCCGGTCAGCGAGACCTCACCGGTCATCGCCACGTCCGTGCGGACCAGCCGCCCGGACAGGAGGGACGCGAGGGCCGTCGTCATGGTGACGCCGGCGCTCGGGCCGTCCTTCGGGACCGCGCCCGCCGGGAAGTGGATGTGCACGCCCCGCTCCTTCAGGTCGCCGACCGGGAGTTCCAGTTCGGCGCCGTGCGAGCGGAGGAAGGACAGGGCGATCTGCGCGCTCTCCTTCATCACGTCACCCAGCTGACCGGTCAGGGTCAGACCCGCCGCGCCCGTCTCCGGGTCGGCCAGGGACGCCTCCACGAAGAGGACGTCGCCGCCCGCTCCGGTGACCGCGAGCCCGGTCGCCACACCCGGGACCGCGGTACGGCGCTCGGCCGGGTCCTGGGCGGACTCGGGCACGTGGTGCGGCCGGCCGATCAGGTCGCGCAGGTCCTCGTCCCTGACCGTGAACGGCAGCTCCCGCTGCCCCAGTTCGTGCTGGGCCGCGACCTTGCGCAGCAGCCGGGCGATCGACCGCTCCAGGGTGCGGACGCCCGCCTCCCGGGTGTACTCGCCGGCGAGCTTGCGCAGCGCGCTCTCCTCCAGGACGACCTCGTCCTTGTCGATGCCCGCCCGCTCCAGCTGGCGCGGGAGCAGGTGGTCACGGGCGATGACGACCTTCTCGTCCTCGGTGTAGCCGTCCAGGCGGACCAGCTCCATGCGGTCGAGCAGGGCCTCCGGGATGGCCTCCAGGACGTTGGCGGTGGCCAGGAAGACGACGTCGGACAGGTCGAGTTCGACTTCCAGGTAGTGGTCGCGGAAGGTGTGGTTCTGCGCCGGGTCGAGGACCTCGAGCAGGGCGGCCGCCGGGTCGCCCCGGAAGTCGGACCCCACCTTGTCGATCTCGTCGAGCAGGACGACCGGGTTCATCGAGCCGGCCTCCTTGATCGCGCGCACGATCCGGCCGGGCAGCGCACCGACGTACGTACGCCGGTGACCACGGATCTCGGCCTCGTCCCGGACGCCGCCGAGGGCGACCCGGACGAACTTCCGTCCCATGGCATGGGCCACGGACTCACCGAGCGAGGTCTTGCCGACACCGGGCGGACCGACCAGCGCCAGCACGGCACCGCCACGGCGCCCGCCGATGACCCCGAGCCCCCGGTCGCTGCGGCGCTTGCGCACCGCCAGGTACTCGGTGATCCGCTCCTTCACGTCCTCCAGGCCGGCGTGCTCGGCGTCCAGGACCGCCTTGGCGCCCTGGATGTCGTACTCGTCCTCGGTGCGCTCGTTCCACGGCAGTTCCAGCACCGTGTCCAGCCAGGTGCGGATCCACGAGCCCTCGGGGGACTGGTCGCTGGACCGCTCCAGCTTGTCGACCTCCTTGAGGGCGGCCTCGCGGACCTTCTCCGGCAGGTCGGCGGCCTCCACGCGGGCGCGGTAGTCGTCGGACTCCTCGCCGTCCTTCGCGGAGTCGCCGTTCAGCTCGCGCAGCTCCTTGCGGACGGCTTCGAGCTGGCGGCGGAGCAGGAACTCGCGCTGCTGCTTGTCGACGCCCTCCTGGACGTCCTTGGCGATCGTCTCGGCGACGTCCTGCTCGGCGAGGTGGTCGCGGAGCTGCTGGGTGGCGAGCTTGAGACGGGCGACCGGGTCGACGGTCTCCAGGAGCTCGACCTTCTGCTCGACGGTCAGGAAGGGCGAGTAACCGGAGTTGTCGGCGAGCTGGGACACCTCGTCGATGGCCTGCACCCGGTCCACGACCTGCCAGGCGCCGCGCTTGCGCAGCCAGGCGGTGGCGAGGGCCTTGTACTCCTTGACCAGTTCGGTGACATGACCGGGCACCGGTTCCGGGACGTTCTCCTCGATACGGGTGCCCTCCACCCACAGGGCGGCACCCGGGCCGGTGGTACCGGCGCCGATGCGGACACGGTAACGGCCGCGGATCAGCGCGCCGGGGTCACCGTCGGCCAGCCGGCCGACCTGCTCCACGGTGCCGAGCACGCCGGTGCTCGGGTAGGTCCCGTCGATACGCGGCACCAGCAGCACCTTGGGCTTGCCGGGCTCGGTACGGGCGGCGGCCTGGGCGGCCTCCACGGCGGCACGTACATCGGGGTCCTTGAGGTCCAGCGGGACCACCATCCCGGGCAGCACGACCTCGCCGTCGAGCGGCAGCACAGGGAGGGTGAGTGATGCGGACGTCGAAGCCATGATCTCCCCTTCGGCATTGAACTTGAGCTATGCCGACTCAATGCACATGAGCCTGGGAATGTTCCCCGGGCTGCGTTCGCTCTGAGCGATCGGGTGGTGACCTGGCGGTATGGCACCTGTGAAGGAAAAACAGTGGACCGGCGCGGGTGCATTCCCCCTACGGTCGGCCGGTGACCGACACCGACCTCACGGCGACCCTGCTGGCCGCCTACGACGCCCAGATGCGCGCCGTCCAGCCCGTCCCCGCGCCCGGAATCACCTACGAGCACGACGGCCCCGCCCTCCGGGTCGTGGGCCAGCACCGCGGCTTCGTGACCGGGCCGCGCGACTGGGGCGGGGTGCGCGGCCCCGAGCTGGACGCGCTGATCGCCCGGCAGCGGGACTTCTTCGCGGCGCGCGGCGAGGCGGTGGAGTGGAAGACGCGCGGGCACGACGACCCGGCGGACCTCCCCGGCCGGCTGCGCGCGGCGGCCTTCGTGCCCGAGCCGCGGGAGACGGTCGTGATCGCCCTGGTCGAGGACCTGGCCGTACGGTCCCCGGTGCTTCCCCCGGAGGTGGCCCTGCGCCGGGTCACCGCCGACGCGGACCTGGACCGCATCGCCGCGCTGGAGACGGCGGTGTGGGGCGAGGACATGGCGTGGATCGCCGGGTACCTGAGGGGCCGGCTCACGGTCGCACCCGACGACAACGAGGTGTACGTGGCCGAGGCGGCCGGGGAGGTCGTGTCGGCGGCCTGGGTGGCCTTCCGGCCCGGCACGGACTTCGCCATGCTGCTGGGCGGCTCCACGCTCGCCGAGTGGCGGGGCAAGGGCATCTACCGCGCGCTGGTGGCCCTGCGGGCGGCCCGGGCGGCCGCCCGGAACGCGCCCTACCTCCTCGTGGAGGCCTCGGCCGACAGCGCCCCGATCCTGAAGCGGCTGGGCTTCAGGGCGGTGACGACGACAACCCCGTACGTCTGGACCCCGGCTCACTGACGCGGTCCACGGAGTACTGCCGCACCGTCCCCACGGAAGCCGGCCGACGCCGGATCCCGTGCCCCGGCCCACACCGTCCGATCGCCACCGACGCACCGCCGTGCCGGGTGACGGCGGTCTCGGCCTGCCGCTGGAGCGGGCTCGTCCGGTACTTCTCGTCGAGCGGCACCCCGGCCCCCTGCGCCGACCGCCGAATCAGCGGTCGACGACCCGAGCGCCTGCACGGTGCGACACGGCGGCGGGCAGCGGCTCCGGGAATCCCGGAGTCGGCCAAGGGGCCCGCGGCGCCGCGCCGGGACTGAGCCCCTGGGTCACGGAGCGGTCGTGGTCGTACCGCTCGCGCCCGCCCGGACCTGTTCCCGGTACCAGCGCCGGACCACCGGCCAGAGTGCGGTCCCGATGCCCAGTGAGATCAGATGGCCCCAGTTGGTCATCGGGTCCTCGAAGGCGATGAGGTCGGTGACGAGGCTGTAGCCGACCAGGGCGAGCAGGGGCCAGCGCAGCCAGGGGGCGAGCAGGCCGGAGAGGGCGCCGATGCTGGCGGCCACGCCGAAGCTGATGCCGTAGTCGAGGCGGTGCAGGGAGGTGTCGGGGAGGTGCCCGACCAGGACCGCGAGGCCGACCGGGACCTCGGTGGCGAGGGTGGCCAGGACATGGCCCGCCAGGAAGACGAGGATCGTCCGGGCGCCCCCTATCCGCCGCTCCAGCGCGGTCAGGACCAGCACGAAGGCGAGGGCGTACGGGGAGAGGAGACCGCCGGCGACCCACAGCGCACTGGCCAGCAGGACGAAGACCGGTGTGCGCAGGAGGTGGGCGACGTCGGTACTGGAGTCCTGGTAGACGGCGTGCAGCAGGCCGGGGCCGGCGCAGACGGCAAAGAGCGAGGTCAGGGCCAGGACCGCCGCGTAGGTGAAGGTGACCGGGGCGCCGGTGGGGGTGGGGAGCAGACGCCAGGGCCGCACCCGGAGGGCGGGACGGGGAGCCGTCGGGGCGGGGAGCGCACCCGAGCCGCGCTGGCGGGGCACACCGTCCAGCAGGACGGCCACCTCCGCCGCGGGGAACGGCCCCGCCGCCAGAGCCCCCGGCGAAGCCGCCGGAACAAGCTCCGGCGTGGGCGTCGTTGCGGCCCCAACGGTCCGTTCCACGGTGAGGCGCTCCTTCCGTTTCACCTCACCAGCCTTCGTCGTCCCACGAGTCGCTGTCTATGACCGAGGCCACGCGGGGAGCGATTCACAGGATTTTCTGAAGAACCGTGAGGGGTCGGGAGGAACCATATGAGTCACCTGCGGCCACCCGCGGGCGCGAAGCGCCGGGCGGCCCCTCGAACGAGTGACGCCCGGGGGACCGTCCGACACCCGTAATTCGCGTGGCCGCAAAGCCCTGTTGGGGCAGGATGGCCGACATGGCGAACATCATGGGCACGACGTCCGTGGACGACGGTCCTCCCGTGGTCCTGGACCGGCGCGAGGGGCCGTACGGCGAGGTGGTCCTGCGCAGACACGGCGGGCTGCTGCAGATCATCGCCAACGGCTGCTTCCTGATGGACACCTCCGACGGCCGCTCGGAGCGGCTGCTCGTGGACGCCGCCCGGGATGCCCTGGACGGACGGGCGGAGCCGGCCGTGCTGATCGGCGGGCTGGGCGTCGGGTTCTCGCTCGCGCACGCCGCGCGGGACCCCCGCTGGGGGCGGATCACGGTCGTGGAGCGGGAGCCGGCGGTCGTGGACTGGCACCGGGACGGCCCGCTGTCGCCGCTGTCCTCAGGCGCGTTCGCCGATCCGCGCACGGTGATCGTGGAAGACGATCTCGTCACGTACGTCAATGAGACTTCCGACACATTCGACGCGCTGTGCCTGGACATCGACAACGGGCCCGGCTGGACCGTCGACGAGGACAACGAGGGCCTCTACTCACCGGCCGGACTCGCAAGCTGCGCAAGGGTGTTGAGACTGGGCGGGGTACTCGCCGTGTGGTCCGCGCAGCCCTCTGCCGAATTCGAGGAAACCTTGTGGAATGCCGGGTTCAAACAGGTGCGTACCGAAGAGATCCCGGTTGCCCGGGGCGTTCCGGACGTCGTTCACCTTGCCGTCCGCCCTGGATAGCGAGTGCGCCGCCTGTCCCCGTAATGTGCATCCCTGACGCGGATCATTCAAGCGTCAATCGCAGTCATGGGATCACCCCACTGGTTCCGGAAAGCACACAGGGGCGGGCGATGGAGCAGACACACACCTCCCACAACAGCGCGGCGACGGCTACTCCGGGCGCCCAGCGCCGGGTTCTGGTCGTCGAGGACGACCCCACGATCGTGGACGCCATCGCGGCCCGCCTGCGCGCCGAGGGATTTCTCGTGCAAACCGCGGGCGACGGGCCGGCGGCCGTCGACACCGCCGAGGCCTGGCAGCCCGACCTGCTGATCCTCGACATCATGCTGCCCGGCTTCGACGGTCTGGAGGTCTGCCGTCGCGTGCAGGCCCAGCGGCCGGTGCCGGTGCTGATGCTCACCGCGCGCGACGACGAGACCGACATGCTGGTCGGCCTCGGGGTCGGCGCCGACGACTACATGACCAAGCCGTTCTCCATGCGGGAGCTGGCGGCCCGGGTGCACGTCCTGCTGCGCCGGGTGGAGCGGGCGGCCGTCGCGGCCTCCACCCCCCGGTCCGGCATCCTGCGCCTGGGCGAGCTGGAGATCGACCACGCGCAGCGCCGGGTGCGGGTGCGCAGCGAGGACGTACACCTCACGCCGACCGAGTTCGACCTGCTGGTGTGCCTGGCCAACACCCCGCGC
Source organism: Streptomyces sp. NPDC054813 (assembly GCF_053611365.1). Classification (NCBI taxonomy): domain Bacteria; kingdom Bacillati; phylum Actinomycetota; class Actinomycetes; order Kitasatosporales; family Streptomycetaceae; genus Streptomyces; species Streptomyces sp. NPDC054813. The sequence continues at coordinate 53,569 of NZ_JBSHAF010000006.1, forward strand.
GCGGTGCTCTCCCGTGAGCAGCTGCTCGCCGAGGTGTGGGACTGGGCGGACGCCTCCGGCACCCGCACGGTCGACAGCCACATCAAGGCACTGCGCCGGAAGATCGGCGCCGAGCGGATCCGCACCGTGCACGGTGTGGGCTACGCGCTGGAGACACCGACGCCATGACCGCCGGGCCGGCCGGACCGAGAGGCCCCGGGGACGAGCCCTGGGGCACCGTGCGCCCGTTCTCGATCAAGACCAAGCTCGGCGCGCTCGTCGTCGTCTCGGTCCTGATCACCACGGGTCTGTCGATGATCGCGGTGCACACCAAGACGGAGCTCCGCTTCATCACGGTCTTCTCGATGATCGCCACACTGCTGATAACGCAGTTCGTGGCCCATTCGCTCACCGCGCCGCTGGACGACATGAACGCGGTGGCCCGGTCCATCTCGCAGGGTGACTACACACGCCGGGTGCGGGAGAACCGCCGGGACGAGCTGGGCGACCTGGCCGAGACGATCAACGTCATGGCCGACGAGCTGGAGGCCCAGGACCGCCAGCGCAAGGAACTGGTGGCGAACGTCTCGCACGAGCTGCGCACGCCCATCGCGGGCCTGCGGGCCGTCCTGGAGAACGTCGTCGACGGGATCGCCGAGCCGGACACCGAGACCATGCGCACGGCCCTGAAGCAGACCGAGCGCCTCGGACGGCTGGTGGAGACCCTGCTGGACCTCTCCCGCCTGGACAACGGCGTCGTACCGCTGCGGCAGCGCCGCTTCGAGGTGTGGCCGTACCTCTCGGGCGTGCTCAAGGAGGCCAACATGGTCGCCGGGGCGCGCGGTCTGGCCTCGAACTCCGGCAGTCACACCCGTACGGACGTCCATCTGCACCTGGACGTCTCCCCGCCGGAGCTGACCGCGCACGCCGACCCGGAGCGCATCCACCAGGTGGTGGCGAACCTCATCGACAACGCGGTCAAGCACAGCCCGCCGCACGGCCGGGTGACCCTGAAGGCCCGGCGCGGCCTGCAGCCGGAGTCGCTGGAGCTGGAGGTCCTCGACGAGGGCCCCGGCATTCCGCGCTCGGAGTGGCACCGCGTCTTCGAGCGCTTCAACCGGGGAGCCGTACGACGGCCGCACGGGCCCGGCAGCGACGGCGGTACGGGGCTGGGGCTGGCGATCGCCCGGTGGGCGGTTGATCTGCACGGCGGCCGGATCGGCGTGGCCGAATCCGACCGGGGCTGCAGGATTATCGTCACCCTCCCGGGGCTTTGATCCGTGCCAAGTTGACGTAAAGTTCGGTCCGGAGCCTCAAGATCCACCGGTGGTCCCGCGGACGACCGCGCAGCCGGACACGTGTGATCAGGTGCGGCCTCCGCGCACGTCGCGGCGGGGCCTGGAGCGAGGTGATCACCGGCGTGGCGGAGCCATGCCCGATTCAGTCCTCGCACAGCGGAACTACGCTTGTTTCCCGCCATTTCAAGCCCCGAAACACGGTTTCCGATGTGACTTACACGACGATGAACCGGCCCGAGCTGACCTTCACGCTCTTGGAGGCGTAGCCTTAATTCCCGCTGTCCATCACCTTGTGAAGCGGAAGAGGGCGGTTGCCGCCGTGTCGCCACAGTCCCCCAGTAACTCGAGCATCTCGACCGACGCAGACCAAGCGGGCAAGAATCCCGCAGCCGCGTTCGGACCGAACGAGTGGCTCGTCGACGAGATCTATCAGCAGTACCTCCAGGACCCGAATTCGGTAGACCGTGCCTGGTGGGACTTCTTCGCCGACTACAAGCCGGGAGCGCCCGCCGCCTCGGCTCCGGCAGGTACCGCGGCCGCGGGGGCCGCGGGCACCACGACGCCCGCGCAACCGCAGGCGCAGCAGGCCGCGGCCCCGGCCGCACCGGCGCCCACCACGCCCGCGCCCGCCGTTCAGGCGCCCGTGGCGCCTGCCCCGGCCGCCCCGGCCGCTCCCCAGGCCGCAGCGCCCGCTCCGGCGCCCGCGAAGCCCGCCGCCGCTCCGGCCCCGGCCGCCGCGAAGCCGGACGCCGCCGCGAAGGCAGCGCCCGCCGCCGGGGCGCCCGATGGTCCCGAGCTGGTCACCCTGCGTGGTCCCGCCGCGGCCGTCGCGAAGAACATGAACGCCTCGCTGGAGCTGCCGACGGCCACCTCGGTCCGCGCGGTCCCGGTGAAGCTGCTCTTCGACAACCGGATCGTCATCAACAACCACCTGAAGCGCGCCCGGGGCGGGAAGATCTCCTTCACGCACTTGATCGGCTTCGCGATGGTGCAGGCCATCAAGGCCATGCCGTCGATGAACTGGCACTACGCGGAGAAGGACGGGAAGCCCACCCTCGTCAAGCCCGCGCACGTCAACTTCGGCCTGGCCATCGACCTGGTGAAGCCCAACGGCGACCGCCAGCTCGTCGTGGCCGGCATCAAGAAGGCCGAGACGCTGAACTTCTTCGAGTTCTGGCAGGCCTACGAGGACATCGTCCGCCGCGCCCGCGACGGCAAGCTGACGATGGACGACTTCTCCGGTGTCACGGTCTCCCTGACCAACCCCGGCGGCCTCGGCACGGTCCACTCGGTACCGCGTCTGATGCCCGGCCAGTCGGTCATCATGGGCGTCGGCTCCATGGACTACCCGGCGGAGTTCCAGGGCACCTCCCAGGACACCCTGAACAAGCTCGGCATCTCGAAGGTCATGACGCTCACGTCGACCTACGACCACCGGGTCATCCAGGGCGCCGCCTCCGGCGAGTTCCTGCGCGTCGTCGCCAACTACCTCCTCGGCGAGAACGGCTTCTACGACGACATCTTCGAGGCGCTGCGCATCCCCTACGAGCCGGTCCGCTGGCTCAAGGACATCGACGCCTCGCACGACGACGACGTCACCAAGGCCGCCCGGGTCTTCGAGCTGATCCACTCCTACCGGGTCCGCGGCCACGTCATGGCCGACACCGACCCGCTGGAGTACAAGCAGCGCAAGCACCCCGACCTGGACATCGTCGAGCACGGCCTCACCCTGTGGGACCTGGAGCGCGACTTCGCCGTCGGCGGCTTCGCCGGCAAGTCGATGATGAAGCTGCGCGACATCCTCGGCGTGCTGCGTGACTCGTACTGCCGCACCACCGGCATCGAGTTCATGCACATCCAGGACCCCAAGCAGCGCAAGTGGATCCAGGACCGCGTGGAGCGCCCGCACTCCAAGATGGAGCGCGAGGAGCAGCTGCGGATCCTGCGCCGCCTGAACGCCGCGGAGGCCTTCGAGACCTTCCTGCAGACGAAGTACGTCGGCCAGAAGCGCTTCTCCCTGGAGGGCGGCGAGTCCGTCATCCCGCTGCTCGACGCGGTGCTGGACTCGGCCGCCGAGTCCCGCCTGGACGAGATCATCATCGGCATGGCCCACCGCGGCCGGCTGAACGTGCTCGCCAACATCGTCGGCAAGTCGTACGCGCAGATCTTCCGCGAGTTCGAGGGCAACCTCGACCCGAAGTCGATGCACGGCTCCGGCGACGTGAAGTACCACCTGGGCGCCAACGGCACCTTCACCGGCCTGGACGGCGAGCAGATCAAGGTCTCGCTGGCCGCCAACCCGTCCCACCTGGAGACGGTCGACCCGATCATCGAGGGCATCGCCCGCGCCAAGCAGGACGTCATCAACAAGGGCGGCACGGACTTCACGGTGCTGCCGGTGGCGATCCACGGCGACGCGGCCTTCGCGGGCCAGGGCGTGGTGGCCGAGACCCTGAACATGTCGCAGCTGCGCGGCTACCGCACCGGCGGCACGGTCCACATCGTCATCAACAACCAGGTCGGCTTCACCGCGGCCCCCGAGTCCTCGCGCTCCTCCATGTACGCGACGGACGTGGCCCGGATGATCGAGGCCCCGATCTTCCACGTGAACGGCGACGACCCGGAGGCCGTGGTGCGCGTCGCGCGCCTCGCCTTCGAGTTCCGTCAGGCGTTCAACAAGGACGTGGTGATCGACCTCATCTGCTACCGCCGCCGCGGTCACAACGAGTCGGACAACCCGGCCTTCACCCAGCCGCTGATGTACGACCTGATCGACAAGAAGCGCTCGGTGCGCAAGCTCTACACCGAGTCCCTGATCGGTCGCGGCGACATCACCCTGGAAGAGGCCGAGCAGGCCCTGCAGGACTACCAGGGCCAGCTGGAGAAGGTCTTCACGGAGGTCCGCGAGGCCACCGCGCAGCCGGCCGTCGCGGACGCCCAGGCACCGCAGGACGGCTTCCCGATCGCCGTCCCGACGGCGATCTCCACGGAGGTCCTCAAGCGGATCGCCGAGTCCCAGGTCAACATCCCGGACTACTTCACCGTCCACCCGCGTCTGCTGCCGCAGCTGCAGCGCCGGGCGGCGATGATCGAGGACGGCACGATCGACTGGGGCATGGGCGAGACCCTCGCCATCGGCTCGCTGCTGATGGAGGGCACCCCGGTCCGGCTCTCCGGCCAGGACTCCCAGCGCGGCACCTTCGGCCAGCGCCACGCGGTCCTGATCGACCGCGAGACCGGCGCCGACTACACCCCGCTGCTGTACCTGTCCGAGGACCAGGCCCGCTACAACGTCTACAACTCGCTGCTCTCCGAGTACGCGGTGATGGGCTTCGAGTACGGCTACTCGCTCACCCGTCCGGACGCGCTGGTGATGTGGGAGGCCCAGTTCGGCGACTTCGCCAACGGCGCCCAGTCGGTCATCGACGAGTACATCTCGGCGGCCGAGCAGAAGTGGGGCCAGACCTCCGGCGTCACGCTGCTGCTCCCGCACGGCTACGAGGGCCAGGGCCCGGACCACTCCTCGGCCCGTATCGAGCGCTACCTCCAGCTGTGCGCGCAGAACAACATGACGGTCGCGATGCCGACCCTGCCGTCGAACTACTTCCACCTCCTGCGGTGGCAGGTGCACAACCCGCACCACAAGCCGCTGGTCGTCTTCACCCCGAAGTCGATGCTGCGCCTCAAGGCGGCGGCCTCGAAGGCGGAGGAGTTCACGAGCGGGCAGTTCCGCCCGGTCATCGGCGACGCCTCGGTCGAGGCGAACGCGGTCCGCAAGGTCGTCTTCTGCACCGGCAAGGTCTACTACGACCTGGAGGCCGAGCGGCAGAAGCGCGGTGTCACGGACACGGCGATCATCCGTGTCGAGCGCCTGTACCCGCTGCCGGGTGCGGAGCTCCAGGCGGAGGTCAACAAGTACCCGAACGCCGAGAAGTACCTGTGGGCCCAGGAGGAGCCGGCGAACCAGGGTGCCTGGCCGTTCATCGCCCTCAACCTGATCGACCACCTGGACCTGGCGGTCGGCGCGGACGTCCCGGCCGGCGAACGCCTGCGCCGCATCTCCCGCCCGCACAGCTCCTCCCCGGCCGTCGGTTCCGCGAAGCGGCACCAGGCGGAGCAGGAGCAGCTGGTGCGTGAGGTGTTCGAGGCGTAAGCCTGCGGATCCTGAAGGTCAGCACGCCGAAGGGCCCGGTCCCCCGTCACGGAGGCCGGGCCCTTCGGCGTTCGTTCCCGCCTCAGCTGGCCTGCGGTTCGAAGTCCCAGTAGGGACGGTTGCGGGCGCGGGCCGAGACGGTGTGGACGTGCTGCTTGCCCAGGGTCGCCTCCAGGTCGGTCAGGGCCTCCTGCTCGGTCTTCTCCGCCTGCTGACGGGCACGCAGCCCCCGCAGGTCGGCCGCGTAGGCGACCCGTGCGGAGAGGGTGAGCGGGTGGGTACGGCCCAGGGTCTCGGTGGCCCGGGCGATGGTCACCCTGCTCAGCTCCGCGGCGGACTCCGTCTCACCGACGAGGTTGCGCAGCGCGGAGGCGTTGATGGCGCAGCCGAGCGTATAGGGGTGGCTCTCGCCGACGGCGTCCGTCATTTCGGCCAGCGCCTGCTCGATGAGCACGTGGGCGTGCTCCCGCTCGCCGACGTTGCGCAGGATCATGGCGTGGTTGGCCCGGGCGCCGATGCTGAACGGATGTGCCTCCGGAAGCAGTTTCCCGTACCGGGCCAGGATGGACTCACTGGTCTCACGGGCCAGGTCGATATCACCGTGCTCACGGTTGAAGCAGCTGTGGCTGACGGCGGCGGAGAGGGTCAGTAGATCCCGGTCGCCGAGTTTGCGTTCGAAGCCCTCCAGCACTTTCGTGAGCAGCGTTCCGGCTGCCTCGCGATCTCCGCCCCGCAGCATGCACAGCGCCAGGTTGTGTTCGGCGCGCAGGGTGTCCTGGTTGGTCTCGCCCGCGACGATCCGGTACTCGCGTACGTTCTTGGCCTGGATGGACTGCGCCTCCGCGTAGCGGCCCAGCAGCCTGAGACCGATCGAGTACGACACTTCGGCGAAGAGCGTCCAGAGGTGGCTGTTCGTCAGTACGAGTCGTCGTTGCTCCAGTGTGCGCTGGGCGATGTCCAGCGCCTGCTGGTACCGGCCCATCAGCCTCAGCGTGTACCCCCAGTTGTTCAGCGCGTTGAGCGTGCGCGAGTCCTGCTCGCCGAGGAGTTCCCTGTACATGGGATACAACTGTTCGTCCAGCGCGAGGGTCTCGTCGTAGCGGCCGAGAGCGCGTACGTCGGCGGCCAGCCCCATGAGCACGCGCAGATAGTCGAGATCGCGTTCGCCACGCTCCTCGCGCAGCCGGTTCGCCGCCGCCCGTTCGATGGCCTCCGTCTCTTCCAGCCGTCCCGCCGCGCGCAACAGGTTGGCGTAGTGGTAGGTCACGTCCCAGATACGGGGATGCGAGTCCTCGAGCAGTTCGCGCCAGGTGTCCAAGGCTCGCCGGGCGAGTTTCCAGCCCGCGGTGTACTCGCCCGCGAAGTACATGTAACGGAGGCAGTTGAGGACCAGGGTCTGTACTTTGCGGTCCGTGCTGTTGAGGACGTCGGCGTACTTCAGGTGCGGAATGAGTTCCGCGTACGCCTCCCAGTTGCGGGTGTCGGTCGGACGGCCGGGGTCGGCCTCGGCCAGTGCCCGGCGCACCACGTCGATGAACTCCCGCCGGTCCTGCTCCGGCATGTCCTTGCCGACGACCTGGTGGACCATCCGGTGGAGATACACGGACTCACCGGCACCGGGAGACAGGGCCTCGTCCACACCCACCTCGTGGGACTCCAGACGGACCACGGAGTACTGCCGCAACTGGTTGATCGCCTTGTTCCACAGCAGCGGGTTGTCCAGCAGCCCGGTGATCTGTTCGGGCAGGTCGTCGTGGGACATCTCGCGCAGCATGCGCACGGGGATGAAGCCCGGTGCGAAGAACGTGCACAGACGGAGCAGGTCGACGGACTCCGGGACCGTGTCGCGCAGCTTGTTCAGCAGTATCGACCACGCGGTCTGGAAGGTCACGGGGAAGTCGGCTGACACCCTCACGACGTCCTGGTCGACGCCGCCATCCAGCAGCGCGATGTAGTCCTCGACGGACAGGTCGGAGTCGTTGAGCCAGCCGGCCGTCTGATCGAGCAGCAGGGGCAGGTCCTCCAGGGCCTCGGCGAGTTCGTCGGCCTCCGGCTCCGTCAGCCGGGGCGCCCGGCGCCGGATGAAGGCGACCGACTCGTCACGGCCGTAGACGGGTACTTCGAGCAGCTTGCTGTTGTGCTCGCTCCACTCGGTGTTCCGGGAGGTGATGAGCACGTGCCCGGGGCCGGTCGGGACCATGTCCCAGATCTGGTCGGGTTCGTCGGCGCCGTCAAGGATCAGCAGCCAGCGGGAGAACGGGTTGCCCCGGCGCAGGCAGTCACGGACCGCGCGGAGCCGCTCGCCGTATTCGTCACCCGTCGACAGACCGAGTTTCGGGGCGAGTTCGGCCAGCACGCGGCGGTAGGTGGCCCGGCTCTCGGCGTTGACCCACCACACCACGTCGTACTCGGGCCCGAACCGGTACACGTATTCAGCCGCGAGCTGGGTCTTGCCCACCCCGGACATACCGTGCAGCGTCAGCACGCCGGCGCCGGGTTCGCTGCTCTGGAGCAGGTGGAACGCGTCGTTCAGCAGCGGCTCGCGACCGGTGAAGCGGGTGTTGCGGCGCGGCACCCCGCCCCACACCTCCGGCATGGCGGCGGGGAAGCGCGGGCCGCGGGGGCCGTTCGCCACCGGGGGACGGACGGCCGGCACGTCGAGTCGGTCCAGCAGGCGGCGCTCCGCCTCGTCGGCGCCCATGTTGGTCAGGTCGACGGGGGCCAGCACGGCGACGGCCGCGGGCACCTGGGTGTTGGTGACGGAGACAGCGGCGAACTTGGAGGGGTCCGGCGCGACGACCTCGCGCAGCGCCGCGTTCCACTCCTCAAAGGTCCGGGGACCGAGTTGGAAGTAGCGCTCGCTCACCAGGATGAGGACCCGCCCCTCGGCGAGTGCCAGACCGCGCAGGAGGTCCACCAGGGTCTCCTCCGCCGGGGAGTCCCAGCGGATGTAGGCGACGCGGACCCCTTGCCGCTCCAGCCTGTCCCCGATCCACATCGCCCAGGCCCGGTTGAATCCGGCGAAGCTGATCGTGACGGTCTGCCTCGCGGCCACCCTGTCGGTCGACCTGACTGGCGTACGAGTTTCAGACATGCGACAGCCTCCACGCGTAGTCATAAAAGCCTAGAACCTCGTTGCGGCTCTGGGGAGTCCGGCGACTTCGCAACCGAACGCCTCGGTCTGTCGATCTTCGCGCAAGAGAGCCTGAGAAGTCGTCATTTCCGGGATTCACCACGAGGTCGGCGCTGCGTCCAGAGCACCCGCGCGGCCTTGACATACGCCTGCGCACGCGCCGTGTCGCCCCGGGGGGCGGGGCGCTCCGCGAGCCGTTCGTGAGTGGCGGTCATCTCGTCGACGAAGCGCCGCCCCACCGCCGTCAGGTCCGGCGAGCCGGCCAACGCCGGCAGGGCGGCCCCGACCTGGGCGTGACAGCGCGCGAAGGACGCCCACGCGCCCTCGCTCCGCGCCGGGTCCCCGGTGAGCGCCCGGCGCTGGAAGAAGTCCGCGAGGGCGAGGTAGGAGTACGTCCCCTGGAGGAGTCCGTCGTACGGCCTCGGGTCCGGGCGCCAGGGCGCGAAGTACCGGGCCGCCGGTCCCGCCCGGTGCAGTTCCACCATCTCGCTCAGCGCCGTCAGCTTGGCGTGCTGGAGCTCATGGACGAGGGTCGCCGCGAAGGCGACCGGGGTCACGGGAGCGCTGCTGAGCAACGCCCCGAACGCCTCCCGGCTGGTTCCGCTGCAACTGCCCCGGCCGCCCGCCGCCGGCGGCATCTCCAGCGGAACGAGGCACCGCAGCAGCGCCAGCACCTCCGTGAGCCGCCCCTCGCCGCCGCTGCGCAGTACTGCGGCGGTGCCGGACCAGTTCTGGAGCCACCGCTTGCGTTCATGGTCGTCCGGAGCCACCGGGCCGCTCAGCCCGAACTGGTCCGGTGCACGACCCGGCACCCGATAGGGGTCGAGGTCGTCCAGGGGCACGGGCTCGGCATCGGCCACCAGGCCCGGCAGCGCGTACGCCGAGGTCCAGGCGAGCGAACCGGACCAGGCGCCGGTGCCGTTCTCCAGATACACGGACACCTGATCAAGCGTGATACGGCCTCGTGAGTGGGTCACTCGAACCCGCGCGTCACCGCCCTCGGCCGTGTTCAGCATGCCCAGCGACGGAAGGACCAGGACGCCGTCGCGGGCCGTCAGCTCCATGGTGAACGGGATTCCTGCGCGGGCCGCGGCCACGGCCGCCAGGGCGCTGAAGTAGGCCAGGTCACGGGCGAGTCCGCGACGCCTGTCCAGGGCGTGGGCTCCCGTGCCGCCCGTGCCGAGGCCGGTCAGGCAGCTGCGGGCCCAGGCGCCGGTCAGCGGATACCGCAGTCGCTCCCGCGCCGGGGAGGGCGAGGCCGCCGGGTCCGCCGCCGTCAGCAGCGCCCAGTCCTCCCGCAGCCGCGCCTTCGCCGCCGGCGGGCAGATCCCCGGTTCCGCCGCCTGGACCGCGTCCAGCACCGCGCGCAGCAGGAGCAGCCGCCGGGTGTCCTGGTCCCGGCCCAGCAAGGCGAGCGTGTCGGCGCCGCCCTCCGTGCGCCCGAGTTCGGCCAGGGCCGCCTCCGGGACCGCCGGAAATATCACGGGGTGCCCCCTTCGTGAGCGGTCAGGGCGGGTGCCGCGTCCACGGCGAGCCGGCCGGCCACATGTCGGATGAAGCGCTTCAGGTCGGCGCAGTACACCGAGGGATTGCGGAAGCCGTGCCCGGCCCGGTAGCGGTGGGCGTAGTGACCACCGCCGCACACCGCCAACAGCGGGCAGGCCCGGCATTCGTCGGCCAGGGCGGCCACGCCCGCGTGCCGCGCGGCGACCCCCGGGTGCCGTAACGCTTCGTCGAAGGTGTGCCGGAAGACGTCCAGTCCCGTCCGCGCCGCGCCCTCGTACGCCGATTTCAGGGAGTCGACCTGCTCGATCGTCCCGTCCGTCTCCACCACCAGCGCGTCGAACGGTGACAGTCCAAGGGATTCGGTCGCCGCCGGGAGGCCCAGCAGCAGCGCCAGACACTCCTCGAAGAGCCGCACCCGGGTCTCCCGCCGCCCGGCCGACCACCAGCGGTCGAAGACGGCGCACAGCCAGTCGCCGTGGCGGGCGTCGCCCCACTGTGGCGGCGGCGCGGACCAGTTGCCGTGCGGGAGGAGCAAGTCCAATGCGGGCGGGCGGAGTTCGAGCAGGCTTTCGTAGGTCTCCACCGGATCCAGCATGGGGTCGACGACGGCCAGGATGCCCGCGTACGACTCCGGGAAGCGGTCGGCGACCAGGCGCGCCCCGCGTACGGCGGCGGGCCAGGACGGGCGGCCGGCGTGGTCGACGCGACGCGCGTTGTGCTCGGGGCGGCCGCCGTCGAGGCTGATGCCGACCCTGATGCCGTGCCGGGCCAGGACCGTCAGGCGCTCCTCGGTGAGGAGGGTGGCGTTGGTCTGCACAGTGGGCTGGACCGTGCAGGCGTCGGGCACGCGCGTGCGTACGGCGTCGGTGAGGCGGCCAAGGGTGTCGGGGCCCGCCAGCAAGGGCTCACCGCCGTGCAGGACCAGGGAGACGGTGGTCAGCCCGTGGGTGCGGGCGTGCTCGGCGATCCGGTCGGCGGTGCGGTCCAGGACGGCCGGCGGAGCGGCGGCCGGGCGCGTACGCCAGGTGCTGTCCGGGCCCTCGTAGAGGTAGCAGTAGGTACAGGCCAGGTTGCAGCGGCCGTGCACCTTCACGATGAACTGGCGGAAGGGGTGACCGGTCGCAGACACTCCAGCACCCCCATGCCGTACACCTTTCACCCGTATCAGGCCGCATTCCCGGTCGGAGACCGGACGCAAACCCGAAACGATCGAAGTAGCCTCTTCCTGTCCCTATTTGACAGAACGCGACCGTCTTTTACTGCGTCATGTGGCTCGCAGCGCGCGTCCTGTGCGGTTCACATCGCGCTGTTGAATCCCCAGAGCATCTCGCTCGGCCGTTCCGCCCGTTCGCGCAGCTCTTCCACCACCTCGCGCAGTACCGGGTGTTGGATCGTCCTCAGCTTCTCCAGATCTAGGTCCAGTAACTCCGGCAGGGTTCCACCCGTTGCCGGCGACGCGTCGTCCCGTCCGCTCATGTCCCCGTTCCTCTCCAGTCGGTGTCGCGACTCGGTGTCGCGGTCACTCCAGCTCAGCCAGCCGCTCGGTGGTGTCCCGAGCCGTCGGCTCTCCCGAACCCAGCGTGCCCTCCGGCAGCCGCGCCCACTCCGTGCGGGCGGCCCGGTAGGCCTCGCGCGCGGCCCGTGGGCGTGCGGCCGCCTCGTAGGACATACCCCGCCAGTGGTGCGCCTGCGCGCCCAGCACCACCGCTTCCTGACGGCGGCGTTCGGTGCGGGCCTCCTCCTCCGCCTCCCGGGCGGACCCGGCGGCGAGTCGGAACGCGTCCATCGCCTCGTCCAGCCGGGTCGGACGGCCCAGGCTGTGGTAGGCCTCGTACTGCGCCTGACCCAGCTCAAGACGGCAACGGGCGGCCAGCATCGGGGCACCCGCGTCGTCCGCCTCGTCCGCCGCGAGCCCGAAGAGGTACTCCGCCTCCCGCAGGTCCACCCGGTCGCCGCGCTGGCGATAGCGGAGGATCAGGGCCCGGCCGAGCAGGAGGAGCCGGTAGCCGGTCTCGCGGTGTCCGGCCGGCGTCTCCCGGCGACAGTCCCGCAGCACCCGGATCGCCTGCGACAGCGGCGCCCACGCACGGTCACCGGGCTCCGAGTCCGCCCGGCGCAGCAGCGCCTCGCCCCACTCGGCGAGGACCTGGGAGTACTCGGGGTCGTCCCGCGGCATCTCCGCCGCCGCGCTCGCGAACGCGGCGGCCGCGTCCTGGAGTTCGCGCGGCTCACCGGTCTCCGCGTACCGGGCGACCCGGACGCGCCCGGCCCGCAGATGCAGGGCGGACCGCTGGCCGCGCTTCCTGGTGACCGCCAGTGCCTCGTCGACCAGGTCCTGGGCCTCGTCCAGGGGGGCGCCCGCGTACAACAGGGCGTCCACCAGGTCGAGCCGTACCCTGACCCGGTCCGGGGCCTCGGGGGCGGCCTCCAGGGCGTCGCGCAGCGACCGGGACGCCTGTTCCGCGTAGCCGCGGGCCTGCTCGGGGTCGGTCGTCGCGTCCGACAGGCGCAGCAGGATCCGGCCGTGCGCGCGCGGCAGCTCGGGCGGCCGGTGCCGGCGGTCCGGCCAGGCGTCGGCGAACGCCTCCAGCATGCCGACCGCGCTCTGCAGCAGCGCGCTGTCGCCGCCGAGGCTCCACTGTGCCTCCAGCGCGCCGACCCGCTCCAGCGTCAGCCGCAGCGCCTCCCGCTGATCGAGGTCGGGGGCGCCGCAGGCCACCGCGTACTCCCGGTCGGCGCGGCGCAGCAGGTCGAGGGCGCCGGTCCGGTCGCCGTGCCGCCTGCGGTCGGTGGCGGCGGCCCGCAACACCTGGGCCAGGACGGCCCGTTCGCGCCGGGCGTGCGGGTGGGCCACGGCCCGCTCCGCCGCCTCCTCGGCCTCGCGCAGCAGCTCGTCGCCGCCCTGCACCTCCCACAGGCGCAGGGTGCAGTGCGCGTACTCCGCCCACAGCTCCGGGTCCGCCCCTACGGGCTGCTCGTGCCCGGTGGCTCCGCGCAGCAGCTGCACGGCGTCGATCAGGTCCTGCACCATGCCCTCGGCGTCGAACCGGGCGAGCAGGGCGCGGGCCCGGTCGACCGCCTGGTGGGTGCGGTGTTCGCCCGGTCGTACGGCGGTGTCGCGGCCGCCGTAGAGGCGGAACTGTTCGGGCAGTGGCATGAAACGCTCCAGTACGCGGGCGGCGACCTCGGCGAAGGGCTGCGGGACCAGGGTCGCGTCGCCGTTGTCGCCGTTGCGTGCCGGGTAGCCGGTGCCCGGCGGGGTGTACGGCCGCCCGGAGCCGCCGTCGCCGAGCTGGGCGAGGGCGAGGGCCGGGAAATTGGGGCCGCCCTTGCCGAAGCGCTGCTCGATGTACTCGGAGCAGTGCTTGAGGACGAGCAGGGCCTCGTCGCGGCCGAGCGCGGACAGCAGCGCCTCCTGGACCTCGGGTGCCATCTCGAACCACTGGACACCGTCGGCGCCGTGGTCCTCGCGGGCCCGGGTGACCAGGCCGCCGAGCAGCACCTCGGCGAGTTCGGAGGGGCCGGAGTCGGGCAGCATGGTCCGCTGGACCAGTTGCATCACCGGGAGGCAGAGCGGGGCGGCGGCCAGGTAGACGGCGAGCCGGCCGGCGCTCGGGGAGGCGACGGACTGGAACCTGCTGACCCGCTCGATCGGCGACAGCACGCGCCCGGCCCGTCCGGCCGGCGCGGGCGGCTGGTCCGCGCGCACCCAGCCCACCGCGCCCGCCACCGGCCCGGCGCCGACCCCGGACAGCAGCCTCGCCCACGCGCCCAGCGCCACCGGCTCGGGCGGCAGCACCGGCACCGGTACGGCGCCCCGTGGCCCGCCCGACGGAATACCGGCCGGGGTGCGCACGCGCAGCGCGGTGGCGCCGCCCAGCGTCTCGCCGCGGCTCAGCTCGCCGTAGGTGACGGGCAGCCGGGTGCGGCTCCACATCCGCTGCGGCAGCGGCTGGAGCACCGCGACCGGGGCCTGCCGGGAGAGGTGGTGCAGCAGCCGGTGGGCGCGACCGCTGTGCCACAGCGGTCCGGCGCAGTCGCTGATCAGGACGGTGATCCGGCGCCCGGTCGGGTCGCTGAGGCGGTCGGCGGTGTGCAGCGGTGCCGTGCGCACGTCCGCGCTGCGGCCGACCGCCGGCTCGCCGTCGGGGCCGGTGTGCAGATGACTGATCTGGATGTCCCGGAAGGCGCCCAACTGGCCGAAGATCTGAACCAGTTCGGAGAACATCCGGTCCCAGACCCGCATCGACGGGGAGGCCTCCAGGACCAGTTGGAGCCGGGCGTCGCCCCGGGTGACCGCGCGGTACACGGGCAGGATCAGACCGCCCGCGCGGGCGCTGTACTCGGCGGTCCGGGTCTCGTCCAGTTCGGTGCGCAGGGGCGGTGCGGCGCTGCGGTAGGCCTGCAACGGCCGTAAAGCGCGCTGGAGTTCGAGTGGCGCGGGCAGCGCGGGGGCGGCGGGTACGCCGACCGGCAGCCCGGCGATCCGGCCGGCCGGCCTGCTGTGGCCGCCGCCGTGCTGCTGCTGCGGCACGGGGTACAGGGAGGCACGGCGGTCGGCTCCGCCGGCCTCCGAGGCGGCCGGTGCCGGCCGCGGCGGCCGGCTCGCACCCCTCGTGGCCGAGGGGTCGCCCTGCGGGTCCTTCGGCGGTACGACGGTCCCCTTCGGCAGGCCGCCACCGGGCCCGGGGGCCACCTGCTCCTCCTCCGGCTCGACGGCGGGCCGCGCCCACCGGGCCAGCCACAGGGCGTCGCTCAGCCCCTCGGTGTCCGGGTCGAGCCCGACCTCACGCAGCCTGCGGACGAGTTCGGCCATCGGATCGCCGTCGGCGTGGCCACCCGGCTCGGGGCCGCCGCCGACAGCGCCGGGGCCGCCCCGCCCGGGGTCCCCGTCGGCCGTCGCGGCCGCCTCGGGCCCGCCGGAGGGGTCCGCCGCCGGGTCGCCGGGGAACGGACCGGGCTCACCCGGTGCCCGGTCCGGGTCGGGTGGAAGGGGGCCGTGTCGGGGCGCTGCGTCCGGCATCAGCGGCTCACCTCGGGCGGTCGAGCCGCTGGATGAGCAGGTCGGCGAGCCGGTCGCGGCTGGGCGGGGCGGCCGCGTCGGTGAGGTAGATGGCGTTCAGCAGCTGGTCGGCGGCGAGGAGTTCGCTGCGGGAGCGTTCCAGGAAGCGGCTGATCAGGTCGTCGCCCGCGCGGGCCGCCTCGTCGCCGAGGTGGGCGCGGACGAAGGTGGCGAGGCGGTTGTGGTCGGGGCGGTCCAGTTCGAGGTGGATGCAGCGGCGCATCAGCGGGGCCGGGAAGTCCCGCTCGCCGTTGCTGGTGAGCACCACGAACGGGAAGGCCCGGCAGCGCACCCGGCCGTCCCGGACCCGGACCTTCGTGCCGTCGGCGGTGAGCACCTCGGCCTCGCCGTCCGGCAGCCGGTCGGCGATCCGCTGGAGCTCGGGGATCTCGAACTCCCCTTCCTCCAGCACGTTCAGCAGATCGTTGGGCAGGTCGATGTCGCTCTTGTCCAGCTCGTCGATCAGCAGCACACGCGGGGTGTCGGAGGGGAGCAGGGCCGTGCCGAGCGGTCCCAGCCGGATGTAGCTGCCGATCGCCTCCACCGCACCAGGGGTGCCGCCGGCCGCGCCGTACCCGCCCTGCGCGGCGATCTGCACGTCCTGGAGCCGGGCGATGGCGTCGTAGTGGTAGAGGCCGTCCTGGAGCGCGGAGCGGCTGACGATGGACCAGCGCAGGACGTCGCCCAGACCGAGCTCGTACGCCACCGAGTGCGCCAGGGTGCTCTTGCCCGCGCCGGGGCTGCCGGTGACGAGGAGCGGGCGGCGCAGGTACAGCGCCGCGTTGATCATCTCCAGCTCCTCGGCGCCGGGCCGGTGCAGCTCGGCGAGATGCCGGTTGGCGCCGAGCCTGCGGTCCCGGGAGCCGTCGCCGCCGTCGGCGCCACTCTCGGCGGTCCGGCCGGTGAAGTCCCGCCAAGGGGGCGGCGGGGGCAGCCTGTTCATGCCGTCGTGGGGCTCGCCGGCGCCTCGGTAGATGAGCCACTCACTGGATTCGGTCATGTCCGGTCCTCGTCGTCACTCGTCCGTCCGGTCCCCACGGCAGCCATCGAACGTGCCTCACGTTATCGACCTTCAGGAGACCCCGTAAGGGCCTCACACAGGGCGCGCGAGTTCACGGTGCCTGGAGCAGGTCGCCCGTACCGGGCAGGGGTTGGTGCGGGTCGTCGTACAGGAGAGCGATGTCCTTGGCCCAGAACGCCTCCGTGAGCCCCTCGCGCACCTGTTTGCGCAGCCTGTGCACCGATTCGGGCAGCTCCCAGGCGCCGTCCACGTCGTAGACGGTCATCCTGGCGCCCCGGTGGAACTCACCGCACACGGAGTCGGTCTGGCGGCTCCAGCGGCGCCACAGCACCACCCCGTACCCCGCCCGGACGATCCGGCCGAGTGCGGTGGCGTCGTCCGGGTAGCGCCGGTCGCCCTGCCGGCACAGCACCGGGACGGTCCCGGGCGCGTGGCCACGCAGCGCGGCCACGTCGGGCACGGGCCGGCGCACCGCGTCGTCGCAGTCCAGTATCTCGGCCCTGGCCCGGTTCTCGGCCCGCTCGCGCCCGTCGTGCCCCCGGTGCCAGCGGCCGCGGCGGTCGGACTCCTCGTCGTCGCCGGGGAATCCGTCACCCGGGAATCCGTCACCGGGGCGTTCACCGCCGTACCAGCCGTCCTCCTCCCCCGGCAGCTGGTCGCGGTCCTTGCAGCGGACCACGACCGGCCGTTCGACGCCCAACGGGTCGGCGCCGGGCCGCAGCCGCCACTCGTCCACCGGGAGGTCGAGCAGCAGATGCGGGAGGGCGGCGTGCAGCGGGACCGGTCGGCCGGGCTCGTCACAGCGGCGGAAGGCCTCGGCCAGTGGCTCGGCGACCCCGGCGGCGAGGTCGGCCAGCGGAGCGCCCTGCCCGTCGTCGAGACGGGTCGCCTCGCCGTCGGCCCGTACCACCGCGACCGACCAGTCGCAGTGGCCGCGGTTCCAGGCCAGATGCTCCACTTCGAGCAGGACGGACTGATCGCGCACGGTGCCCTGCGGATGCTCCCGGCCCTGCTCCCCCGCCGCACCCCCGGTCCGGTGCTCACCGCGGTCGCGGCCGGTCCGCTCCCGCAGCCGGTCACCGAGGTGCTGGGCGCGCCTGCGGGCCAGCTCGCTGCGGTAGTCGCTGTCCAGCCGGGTCGCGGCCTGCTTGATCCACTCCCACAGGGCCTGTTCGGCGTCGAGCACGAAGGGCGTGACCGGGCGCTCGGCGGTCATGACCCGCATCGCGTACTCGGCGACGAGCCGGAGCGCGCCGTCGTTGCGCACGTTCTCGTACAGCGCGCCGAGGCCGTCCCTCCAGCCGCGCGGTGCGGGCGACAGGGTCGGCAGCCGGAAGTTCGGCAGCGACTGGAGGATGTCGAGCAGGCCGCGGGTACTGTCCGGCGGCGGCAGGTCGGCGAGCCGGCCGAGCAGCTCCGCCCGCTCGTCCGGGCTCAGGGTGCGGGCCGGCCGGGCCCCGAGTTCGGCCTGGAGGTCGGTCCAGGTGGGGCGCCCGGCGTCGGAGGGCTGCTGGCGGTCGCGGTGGTAGCGGTCGTGGGCGTGGCAGACGGCCTGGTAGAGGTCGTGCTGGTACGGGTCGTGGTGACGCAGCCCGTGCCGGTACAGGTCGTGCCGCCGGTCGCCCGGCGCCGTCGGCAGGGTGCGCAGCCGCTCGATCCCGATCGAGGTGCCGCCCGATCCGTGGTCCGCGCGTGACTTGAGCACGCCGACGACCTCGCCGCGCACCGGGTCGATCACCGGCCCGCCGGAGACACCGAGCGGCAGGTCGTTCTCGCCGAGGCGCATCTGGGCGCCCGTCGACCAGCCGCCGATGGTGCCGTGCACGGTCAGGAAGCCGTCGTGCGGCTGCGGCTGTCCCTGGAAGGGCGCCCAGCCGGCGTAGAACACCCGGCCCTCGGTGTAGTGCGGCATCGGCCGTTCGGAGATGTAGACACAGTCGTGGTCCACCGGCTCGCGCAACCGGACGAGCGCCAGGTCCGGGGCGGGCCAGCCGCTCTGGACGGGGCGCTCCACGTGCTCCGGGAGGGTCGCGGCGACCTTGCCTGGCACCGCGCAGGGCTCGTCGAAGGGACCGGGCTGATAGACCACCGTGACCTCGCCCCCTTCCCCGCCGTGGATCACATGGGCGCAGGTCAGCACCCAGTTCGGTGCGATGAAGAAGCCACTGCCGAGGAACGCCCCGGACTCCTCCGGGGCATACCCGACACCTGTGCGATGGATGCGTACGGTGGCCGCCATCACGAGTTCACGCAGCGCATGGTGGGCCGGATCCCAGCCCCCGGATGCGCCCCCGTCGTGCCGGTCCGTCATTCCGCGCCCCCGGCCCCGGCTCCCTGGGCGCCCCCGTGCACCGGGGCGCCGCCGGATGCGCCCGCGCGAGCGGCCGGGGAGCCGTCGTGACCGGCGTCCGGATCGGGCGGGCCGTCTCCGCGCCAGGTCAGGGTGACCGTGATGGCCGCCTTCGCCTCGCCGTCGGCGAGCAGCCCGACCACCTTGCCGGCCTTCGCGGTCAGCTCGATGCCGAACTCGACGCTCACCTCGTCGGGCCGCACCGCCCGCAATGGCTCGGCGAGCGACCGCGCGACCCCGCCGACCAGCGAGTTCAGGCTCTCGACCGTCGCCTCCACACGCTCGGCGAAGCCGGTGTCCGTGTACGACAACTCCCCCGACGGCATGGCCAGTTCCTCGGCGCCCGAGATCCGCGCCCACACCGGCGTACCGTCCGGCAACCGCACCCGCGCTATCCGCGTAGCGTCCTGCTCCATTCCGCTCCCCCGTTCCCCCGAGCCCCGTGTGCTCCCTACGCCGTACCGTTCGTGGTTTCCCGCCCTTCCCGCACGGGAAGACATCGCCGCCTCAATCCACGGGGAAAGAGTCCTTCCCCCCGGAGCCGAGCGCTACCCATCACCGGCGGCACACCTTTGTCGTCCGCCTAGGCTGGTACACGCCCACCACCGGGCACCCACACATGCAGGCAGCAGGAGAGCAACCCATGTACTTCACCGACCGAGGCATCGAGGAACTGGAGAAGCGGCGCGGCGAGGATGAGATCACCTTCGAGTGGCTCGCGGAACAACTCCGCACCTTCGTCGACCTGAACCCCGACTTCGAGGTCCCGGTGGAGCGCCTGGCGACGTGGCTGGCGCGACTGGACGACGAGGACGAGGAGTAGGCGGCCCCTGCGAAGCGGCCCGCCGGGGGCGCGGGAACCGAGCCCGGCCCCCACCGGCCGGTAGCGGGGGTGTGGCCCTGGGCCCTTTGCCGGCCGTCGGTCAGTCCCGCGGAAACACCGTCTCGTACGACAGCTCCATCGCCCCGTGCACCATCAGCACCGCCCCCACCGCGGCCCACACCACACTGCGCCGGCGCATCCCCCACGCCACGGTCGGCAGCCCCACCGCCATCTCGGCCAGGGCCACCCGATGGGCTCTCGGCAGGCCGTCCGCGCCCGGCGGCGTACGTGTGCCGGACCCCGGAGGCCGGGAGATGTCCCTGGATTCATCCGTCGACATGGACACACGGTAGGCAATTAATCCACTTACCGCCCGATATACGACTATCCGAACCCCTAGAGGGGTCAATACGGAGCCCAACCGGTCACTCCAACGAGCGCCTTGACTTCCGACAGCCACGATATATCGTGTTTACGGAAGACGCGATATGGCGCGAGCCGGCATGCGCGTCCGTATTCAGCCGTCATGCCCGGCCGAGGGAGGTCCGCACCATGTCCGAGTGGTCCGTCGCTGAGCCCAGGAAGCTCACCTTCGACACCCCCGTGAGCGATCTGCACGTGCGCATCGTCAACGGAACAGTCAACGTCGTGGGCACGGACGAGGGTTCCGCCCGACTGGAAGTCTCCGAGATCGAGGGCCCGCCCCTGATCGTCACGCACCGGGGCGGCACCCTCACCGTGGCCTACGAGGACCTGCCCTGGAAGGGCTTCCTCAAGTGGCTCGACCGCAAGGGCTGGCGGCGCAGTGCGGTCGTCTCGCTCGCCGTCCCGGCGGACACCCGCGTGGAGGTGGGCGTGGTCGGCGCCGCCGCGGTCGTCTCCGGGATCAGCGGCACGGCGGTGGTCAAGGGCGTCACCGGTGACACGACCCTGGTCGGCCTCGCCGGCGAGGTCCGCGCGGACACCGTCTCCGGGAACCTGGAGGCCCAGGCCGTCACCGGTGACCTGCGGTTCAACTCCGTCTCCGGCGACCTGACCGTCGTCGAGGGCTCGGGCTCCGCCGTGCGCGCCGACTCGGTCAGCGGCTCCATGATCATCGACCTGGACCCGGACGGTCCGACGGACGTCCGGCTGACCAGCGTCTCCGGCGAGATCGCCATCCGGCTGCCGCATCCGGCCGACGCCGAGGTCGAGGCCAACACCGCCAGCGGCACGATCTCCAACGCCTTCGACGGACTGCGGGTGCACGGCCAGTGGGGCGCCCACAAGATCACCGGCCGCCTCGGCGCGGGCACCGGCAAGCTCCGCGCCACCACGGTCTCCGGTTCCATCGCCCTGCTGCGCCGCCCGCCCAGGGAGGACGACGACGAGAAGACGGCCTGGGAGTCCGGCCCGACACCCGGCCCGTCCGGACCAAGGGAACCCGTAGGGCCGACAGGACCCGTAGGGCCGACAGGACCGTCCGCCCCCTCCGCACCCGCCGGGTCCGAGACCGGGTCCGCAGCCCCGGCCGACGGTACGACCGACAAGAAGGTGCTTTGAGATGCCTCCCGTCTTCGCCCACGGCCGTCTCCGCCTCTACCTGCTCAAGCTGCTGGACGAGGCCCCGCGCCACGGCTACGAAGTGATCCGGCTGCTCGAAGAACGCTTCCAGGGCCTGTACGCCCCGTCGGCGGGCACCGTCTACCCCCGCCTCGCCAAGCTGGAGGCCGAGGGCCTGGTCACGCACACCACCGAGGGCGGCCGCAAGGTCTACGCCATCACCGACGCCGGTCGCGCCGAACTGGCGGACCGCGGCGGCGAGTTGGCCGACCTGGAGCTGGAGATCCGGGAGTCGGTGGCCGAACTGGCCGCCGAGATAAGGGCCGACGTCCGTGGCGCGGCCGGCGATCTGCGCCGCGAGGTGCGGGCGGCCGCCTCGGAGGCCCGGCGCGGCAGCGGGACGGGGGCCGGGACCGGGGAGTTCGGCGACCTCGGTGACAAGGAGTCCTGGCGGGCCGCCAAGGAGGAGATGCGGCGTGCCAAGCAGGAGTGGAAGGAGCAGGCCCGCCGAGCCAAGGACGAGAGCCGCCGGGCCCGTGACGAGGCCCAGCGGGCCCGTCGGCAGGCCCAGGAGGCCCAGGCCCGGGCCCGCGCCCAGGCCCAGGAGGAGATGCAGCGCATCGCCCACCGGGTGCAGGAGCACGTCCAGGACCACTTCGCGCGTGGCGACTGGCCGACCGGGGTCCGCGAGGGCCTGACCGAACTCGCCAAGGAGTTCGGGGAGTTCGGCAAGGACTACGGCAAGGATTTCGGGCGGGAGTTCGGCAAGGACTTCGGCTTCGGCGGCCGTACCGAGGCGCAGCCCGGATCGGGCCCGGACCTCCGCAAGCCGACGCCGGCCCAGCCCCGGACACCGGAGTATTCGGAGACCCCGGAGGACTTCCCGGCGCAGTACGTCCCCGAGTGGGCGCACGGCGACGAGACCGGCACCGGAGATCCGGCCCGCGACCTCGACCGGCTCCTGGACCGCTTCCGCGACGACATCCGGGACGCGGCCCGCGACCACGGAGTCACCGCGGAGCAGCTCGCCGACACCCGTCGCCACCTGTCGACGGCGGCGGCCCGCATCGGAGCGTTGCTGCGCGGCCCGAAGTCCTGAGGAACGGGCGAGGGGAAGCGGGCCGCCCGTACACGGCGCCCGCTTCCCCTCGCCCTCGCGCACGACCTGGCCACTCTCCCGCCACTCAGGAGTCGGTCACGAGTTGGTCAGGACGATCTTCCCGAACTGGTCGCCGGACTCCAGCCGCTGGAAGCCCTCGCGGGCGCGGTCGAGCGGCAGGAGTTCGTCGATGACGGGGCGTACTCCGGTGGCGGCGCAGAAGGCGAGCAGGTCCTCCAGCTCGTCCTTGGTCCCCATGGTCGAGCCCACGACCTTCAGTTCGAGGAAGAAGATCCGGGTCAGCTCGGCGTGCGAGGGCCGGTCGCCGCTGGTGGCGCCGGAGATGACGATCGTGCCGCCGGGGCGCAGCGACTTCACCGAGTGGGACCAGGTGGCGGCGCCGACGGTCTCGATCACGGCGTCCACCCGCTGCGGCAGCCGGGCCCCCGGTTCCACCGCCTCGACGGCACCCAGTTCCAGGGCCCGCTTGCGCTTCGCCTCGTCCCGGCTGGTGGCGAAGACCCGCAGCCCCGCGGCCTTGCCGAGCACGATGGCGGCGGTGGCGACCCCGCCGCCCGCACCCTGCACGAGGACCGAGTCACCCGGACGGACGCCCGCGTTGGTGAACAGCATCCGGTACGCCGTCAGCCAGGCGGTGGGCAGACAGGCGGCCTCCGCGAAGGACAGCTCCTTGGGCTTGGGCAGGATGTTCCAGGTGGGTACGGCGACCTGCTCGGCGAAGGTGCCCTGGTAGCGCTCGGTGAGGATGGACCGGGGTTCGTTCGGCCCGACCCCGTGGCCGCTCTGCCCGATCACGGAGTGCAGGACGACCTCGTTGCCGTCCGCGTCGACTCCGGCGGCGTCACAGCCGAGGATCATCGGCAGCCGGTCCTCCGGGAGGCCGACGCCGCGCAGGGACCAGAGGTCGTGGTGGTTGAGGGAGGCGGCCCGGACATCGACGGTGCTCCAGCCGGGACGGGCCTCGGGGGCGGGACGGTCCCCCAACTCGAGTCCGGAGAGCGGCTGGTCGCGGTCGATTCGGGCGGCGTAGACGGCGAACATAGGGCCGACGATAGGTTCCCGGAGCCGGGCGCGAAACCGGGCGCCGCTGTGACACATCCCCTCTTGCGCACGGCGCCCGCCAGGGTGGACGCACAGGGCCGCCGCCGGGTGGACGCACAGCGCCCCGCCGGATGGAGGCACAGGGCCCCCGCCGGGTGGACGCAGGGGGGCTCCGCGAGGGGCGCGGGCTGTATTCGATATGCGGCTCCGCCGCGTGGGCGCGACCAGCCCCACCCACCGGAACCGGCACAACGACTCTCGCCACCCCGATACGGGGGTCTGGGGGGGGCAGCCCCCAGGGCCACGGTCACCCCCACCGCACCCCAAAGGGGGGGTGGGGGGCACAGAATATGGCCCCCCCCGCATCGCGGGGCCGGACTAG